>NZ_SCWA01000049.1 GCF_004359615.1 Macrococcus brunensis | reverse complement strand
ACGTGAAAGAAGAAGTTTCAGTCCAGAATTCAAATTACAGATGGTCAAACTTTATGAGAATGGTAAACCTAGAAATGAAATTGTACGTGAGTATGACCTGACGCCTTCGGCATTAGGGAAATGGATCAAACAGCATCAGTCCACAGGGTCATTTCTGCACAACGACAATATGAGTGATGAAGAGAAGGAACTCAAGAAATTACGTAAAGAGAACCAGCGGCTGAAGATGGAGAATGACATTTTAAAGCAAGCAGCGCTGATCATGGGACGAAGATAGCCGTCATTCGTGAGAATGCCGAGAAATATTCAGTATCAGCAATGTGTAAAGTCCTGCGGATTCCTAGAAGTACCTACTATTATGAAGTCAACAAGCTGAGTGACAGAGAAAAAGAACCGCCTGATGAAGACGTCACTGAGAAGATCATTCATATCTTCAATACAAACAGGCGTTGTTTTGGCACGAGAAGAATCAAGATAGCATTAGATAAACAAGGTCTGAAAGTCTCCAGGAGACGGATTGGTCGTATTATGAAATCTAAAAATCTTATCTCCACATATACTTCCCTGCGTTACAGAGCCTTTCCGGATCGGTCGAATGAACGCAATATTACTAATGG
>NZ_SCWA01000048.1 GCF_004359615.1 Macrococcus brunensis | reverse complement strand
AAGGTCTGAAAGTCTCCAGGAGACGGATTGGTCGTATTATGAAATCTAAAAATCTTATCTCCACATATACTTCCCTGCGTTACAGAGCCTTTCCGGATCGGTCGAATGAACGCAATATTACTAATGGTCTGGGCAGATTATTCTATAGAGAAAGACCGATGGAAGTGCTTGTGAGTGATCTGACATATGTAAAGGTGGCAGGAAAATGGCATTACATATGCTTATTTATTGATCTCTTTAACCGCGAAATTGTTGGCTACAGTGCAGGACCCAATAAAGATAGTCGTCTTGTTTCAGCAGCTCTTAGTACTATCAGACATGATTTAAGAGAGGTACAGATGTTCCATACAGACAGAGGCAAAGAGTTTGATAATCATCTTATTGATGAAGTGCTTGATACCTTTGGTATCCAGAGATCGCTAAGTATGAAAGGATGCCCATACGATAATGCAGTAGCTGAAACTACGTTTAAAGCGATGAAGACTGAATTTATCAATCAATATAACTTTCAATCTACTGATCATTTGAATATTGAACTTTTTGATTATGTGAACTGGTATAACAATGTCAGGCCGCACGGCGCATTAAATTATCTAACACCAAGGGAATATAAAGAAATATTCTATAAAAACTGTCCAATATTATGTTGACAGACCA
>NZ_SCWA01000047.1 GCF_004359615.1 Macrococcus brunensis | reverse complement strand
GGCACTGTCGCGTCCGGATTCACCGTGATGGTGCCGTCCGCGTTCACCACTGCCCATGCCGGCAGGGTTGTCGCATCCGCCGGCGCATAGCTTGTGCCTGCCGGTGGTGCTGTCCCGTCCGCATTGAGCGGCGCTGCGATTGTTGTCGCTGTACCCGGCTCCACTGTTGTATCCACATAGTCCGGCTGGTTGTCTACTGCATCGGTCGTACCTACGGTCACCACTACATTAATCTCTTCTGAAGAACCATCTGGATAAGAAACTGTTACCGGAATCGTTGTTTGTCCGGCCGGCACTGTCGCGTCCGGATTCACCGTGATGGTGCCGTCCGCGTTCACCACTGCCCATGCCGGCAGGGTTGTCGCATCCGCCGGCGCATAGCTTGTGCCTGCCGGTGGTGCTGTCCCGTCCGCATTGAGCGGCGCTGCGATTGTTGTCGCTGTACCCGGCTCCACTGTTGTATCCACATAGTCCGGCTGGTTGTCTACTGCATCGGTCGTACCTACGGTCACCACTACATTAATCTCTTCTGAAGAACCATCTGGATAAGAAACTGTTACCGGAATCGTTGTTTGTCCGGCCGGCACTGTCGCGTCCGGATTCACCGTGATGGTGCCGTCCGCGTTCACCACTGCCCATGCCGGCAGGGTTGTCGCATCCGCCGGCGCATAGCTTGTGCCTGCCGGTGGTGCTGT
>NZ_SCWA01000046.1 GCF_004359615.1 Macrococcus brunensis | reverse complement strand
TCGCAGCGCCGCTCAATTCAGACGGCACAGCACCACCGGCAGGCACAAGCTATGCGCCGGCGGATGCGACGACCCTGCCGGCATGGGCAGTGGTGAACGCGGACGGCACCATCACGGTGAATCCGGATATCAGCGTCCCAGCAGGTCAGGTGACAATCCCGGTGGCAGTGACATATCCGGACGGCTCAGGCGGTGTGATCGATGTAGTGGTGACCGTAGGTACGACAGATGCGCATGACAACCAGCCGGACTACGTGGATACGACAGTGGAGCCGGGTACAGCGACAACAATCGCAGTGCCGCTCAATTCAGACGGCACAGCACCACCGGCAGGCACAAGCTATGCGCCGGCGGATGCGACGACCCTGCCGGCATGGGCAGTGGTGAACACGGACGGCACCATCACGGTGAATCCGGACGCGACGATGCCGGCCGGACAAACAACGATTCCGGTAACAGTTTCTTATCCAGATGGTTCTTCAGAAGAAATTAATGTAGTGGTGACCGTAGGTACGACCGATGCAGTAGACAACCAGCCGGACTACGTGGATACGACAGTGGAGCCGGGTACAACGGCAACAATCGCAGCGCCGCTCAATTCAGACGGCACAGCACCACCGGCAGGCACAAGCTATGCGCCGGCGGATGCGACGACCCTGCCGGCATGGGCAGTGGTGAACGCGGACGGCACCATCACGGTGAATCCGG
>NZ_SCWA01000045.1 GCF_004359615.1 Macrococcus brunensis | reverse complement strand
AAATATCTGCTTCTGAAAGTTATTTTTGATTTATCAGACGTTGATGTGGTGGAACGCTCACGTTATGATATGTCTTTTAAGTTTTTTCTGGATATGGCGCCTGAAGAAGAAGTGATTCACTCCAGTTCTCTCACAAAGTTTAGAAAGCTTCGTCTCAAGGACATGAACCTGCTGGATCTGCTGATTAAAACTTCTGTTGAAACAGCACAAAATCAGGGCGTTCTAAATGGATCCACCTTAATCGTTGATGCCACCCATAGTCAGTCGAGGTACAATGCTTACCTTCCGAAGGAGATTCTTCAGAAACGTTCAAATCAGATTGTAGATGCCGCAGGCAAAATAGATGACACGAAGATAAAACCTCTAAAGCTTAATGATTGTTCTACAAAAGAAGCACTGGATCTGTCAAAATCTTTTCTGGATGATCTGTTAAAAGAAGAAAAGTATCTGTCCATTCCATCCGTGAAAGAAAAAATAAACTATTTCAAAGAAACAATTGAGGATTGTGAGTCAACCTATACAGTATCGGTGGATGAAGATGCACGTGTTGGGCACAAATCAGAAGATAAGTCGTTCTTTGGCTATAAGAGCCATCTCGCAATGAACACCGACCGCATCATCACAGCGGCTGTTGTAACTACCGGAGAGAAATCCGATGGATGTTACCTGTCGCAGTTGATTGAGAAATCACGTGAAAATGGTGTAGAAGTGGACACCGTTATAGGTGACACAGCCTACTCATCAAGAGACAATCTGGATTACTGCTTTAATGATAATATCGAACTGGTTTCAAAGCTCCATCCCCATATTGTTCATGGTGTCCGTAAAGAGAATCAGGCCTTTGAATATAATAAGGATGCAGGTATGTTTGTATGTCCGGCAGGACAGTTAGCCGTTAGAAAAGCGCG
>NZ_SCWA01000044.1 GCF_004359615.1 Macrococcus brunensis | reverse complement strand
GACTGTCCACCCAGTATCTTACGTGGATAGCTGTTCATCCATTCCTGGATTTTATGGACATGGGAAGCTGTTACAGTTGAAATGGGCATACCTTTAGGGATGTGCCGGCGAATAAATCTGTGCTGATTTTCTTTCGTACCTCTTTTCCAGGAGTCATAGGGGTGAGTGAAGTAGACCTCTGATAATCCCCTCAGGGATTCAGAAAGATCGCTGAATTCAGATCCATTATCTGATGTAATGGACTTAAATATCTTAGGGAAAGCATCCCCTGTTTCCTTTATCAGGTGACGTAGTGCATTGACTACATGGTAACTCTGTTTACCATCAATCTTTAAGATAAGTTCATACCGGCTTTTTCTCTCAACCATGGTGAGGAGAACCTGATCTTCGGCAGACTTCTGACCGACTACAGTATCTATCTCCCAGTGTCCGAAGGTCGTACGTGTATCTACTGCACGAGGACGTAGTTCGATGGACTGTCCCAGTACTTTTTTATTGATGCGAGTAAAGCCTGCCGGCTTCTTATTCTTAAGCTTTAATTTCATCAGAAGATTGATATTACGCGTCTTTATCAGCTTTCTGTCAATCCAGTTATAGAGTGTCTTTATACAGGGGATGAATCTTTCTGGAAAGAGCTCAGCTTTCTTAGCCATCATAATAACGGAAGCCGGAGACAATCCCTCATGTATCATCAGATTATCCGCCCATTCAACAAAGGGATTATCTGTAACGGGAAGAGGACGACGTCCTGACTTGATACGATTTTCAAAGTATCTATCCTGGGCAAGATCAGGTGAATAGACGCACTTGTAGTAAGTGTAAGTCTTATTGTTATGTACCTGCCGGATCTTTTGTGTGTACGTGCCACGCTTTATCTCATTATTAATGGTCTGTGGCGCTCTACCGAACTTTTTAGCTATTTGTCTGTTTGAATGTCCTTCACTGATCAACGTCTGTATGATGACCCGTTCATCTCTAGAAAGGTGTTTGCCCTTAACGGTTTTCGTGTTACCATTGATATGCGTCATACGAATTCATTCCTTTATTGTCGGTGTGAGAACTACAATATTAACATGAATTCGTCATGGCGTATTTTTTTTATAAA
>NZ_SCWA01000043.1 GCF_004359615.1 Macrococcus brunensis | reverse complement strand
ACCCTGCCGGCATGGGCAGTGGTGAACCCTGCCGGCGTGGGCAGTGGTAATCCGGATATCAGCGTCCCAGCAGGTCAGGTGACAATCCCGGTGGCAGTGACATATCCGGACGGCTCAGGCGGTGTGATCGATGTAGTGGTGACCGTAGGTACGACAGATGCGCATGACAACCAGCCGGACTACGTGGATACGACAGTGGAGCCGGGTACAGCGACAACAATCGCAGCGCCGCTCAATTCAGACGGCACAGCACCACCGGCAGGCACAAGCTATGCGCCGGCGGATGCGACAACCCTGCCGGCATGGGCAGTGGTGAACGCGGACGGCACCATCACGGTGAATCCGGATATCAGCGTCCCAGCAGGTCAGGTGACAATCCCGGTGGCAGTGACATATCCGGACGGCTCAGGCGGTGTGATCGATGTAGTGGTGACCGTAGGTACGACCGATGCAGTAGACAACCAGCCGGACTACGTGGATACGACAGTGGAGCCGGGTACAGCGACAACAATCGCAGCGCCGCTCAATTCAGACGGCACAGCACCACCGGCAGGCACAAGCTATGCGCCGGCGGATGCGACGACCCTGCCGGCATGGGCAGTGGTGAACGCGGACGGCACCATCACGGTGAATCCGGATATCAGCGTCCCAGCAGGTCAGGTGACAATCCCGGTGGCAGTGACATATCCGGACGGCTCGGCAGGAATTATTGATATAGTTGTAACTGTTGGTACGACAGATTCCAGTGAAAACACGCCAATCGTGACACCGATCACAACACCAATAGGTGTAGTACCGCCAGCAACAGAGGGCATCGGTAATGAAGCTACATTCCCGCCAGGCACAACAGTGGAATGGCAGACACCACCGGATGTATCCAAGCCGGGCACGACAACAGGCACAGTAGTGGTGACATATCCAGACGGTACAAAAGAT
Organism: Macrococcus brunensis; assembly: GCF_004359615.1. Lineage (GTDB taxonomy): Bacteria > Bacillota > Bacilli > Staphylococcales > Staphylococcaceae > Macrococcus > Macrococcus brunensis. The sequence goes on along the minus strand of NZ_SCWA01000043.1, from coordinate 261 downwards.
GTGGTAACAGTACCAGTGACAGTAGAAGTACCTGCAGGGCCGACGGATGCCGTTGAAAACACGCCAATCGTGACACCGATCACAACACCGGTAGGTGTAGTACCGCCAGCAACAGAGGGCATCGGTAATGAAGGTACATTCCCGCCAGGCACAACAGTGGAATGGCAGACACCACCGGATGTATCCAAGCCGGGCGCGACAACAGGCACAGTAGTGGTGACATATCCAGACGGTACAAAAGATGTGGTAACAGTACCAGTG
>NZ_SCWA01000042.1 GCF_004359615.1 Macrococcus brunensis | reverse complement strand
AGGTGAAAATCCTGAACTTAGACTACTATACAAAGAAGCTAGATACCTGTGCTTTCATTAAACTCCTGTTATATTCACAGTTATTTGAGACCGAAAGTCTACGAGCTATCAGTGACAGTGTTTTTTCAGAGAAACTTCAGAAAACCTTAGGTTTTGATTCTATCAGCTATTCTCAGCTTAGTAGAAAACTATCTGACGTTCCCACACAGATTTTTAAGGATATCTTCAGTCAGCTGTTAGACCAGATCCAGAGGGAGACGCATTTTAATCAGAAGAGAAAGATCACTACACCATTGAAGATCATTGACTCAAGTACACTGCCTCTGAACCTTCATCACTATCGCTGGGCAAAGTTCAGAAAAACAAAGTCAGGTGTCAAGCTGCACTTACGGTTGGTTCATATGGAAGATCATGATTCATATCCAGATGATTTTTACCTTACCAATGCCTGTGAGAATGATCAGAATCATCTTGAGCTTTTAGTGGATGACAAGGAATGTATGTACGTTTTTGATCGTGGATATGTACAGTACAGCAGATTTGATGAAATGACTGATGAAGGCTACTTCTTTGTATCCAGATTACGGAGTAATGCGGTTCATAGAGTCATTCACGATTTTGGTGCCGGCGAACAGAGCAGCGTCATTTCAGATGAGATGGTGGTTCTTGGAACAACGACTAACAGGACAGAGCATTACTTTCGCCGTGTGACTGTTCAGGATGAAAAAGGCAAAAACCTTGTCTTAGTGACCAATAGGTTTGACTTATCTCCGGAGAAGATTGGCGAAATCTACAAATCACGCTGGGCGATTGAACTGTTCTTTAAATGGATCAAGCAGCATCTGAACGTCAAAACATTTTACGGCTGTTCGGAGACAGCTGTCTCCAATCAGGTTTATATCGCTTTGATTGTCTACTGTTTGAATATGCTGATTAAGTTGAAGAATAATAGTAGAAAGAGTATTCTGCAGATCACCAGGTTACTTAAAGCCTCTATATGGAGCAAGGGACACCATCTGATTCGTAGAATCAGGGGGCCTATCCCCTGATAGTTACTAAAAAATGTCGCTTAGTTATTACGTAATTACATCAGTAAAAAAATGGATGATCGCTACCTCTGTTTAGGTGTTTTCAATTTTTAAATTTTCGTAGAAAATAAAAGTTCAGAAAATTCTGTATTTATTTATGCAACACTAGTGA
>NZ_SCWA01000041.1 GCF_004359615.1 Macrococcus brunensis | reverse complement strand
ACAGCACCACCGGCAGGCACAAGCTATGCGCCGGCGGATGCGACAACCCTGCCGGCATGGGCAGTGGTGAACGCGGACGGCACCATCACGGTGAATCCGGACGCGACAGTGCCAGCCGGACAAACAACGATTCCAGTTACAGTGACGTATCCGGACGGCTCAGGCGGTGTGATCGATGTAGTGGTGACCGTAGGTACGACTGATGCAGTAGACAACCAGCCGGACTACGTGGATACGACAGTGGAGCCGGGTACAGCAGCAACGATCGCAGCGCCGCTCAATTCAGACGGCACAGCACCACCGGCAGGCACAAGCTATGCGCCGGCGGATGCGACAACCCTACCGGCATGGGCAGTGGTGAACGCGGACGGCACCATCACGGTGAATCCGGATATCAGCGTCCCAGCAGGTCAGGTGACAATCCCGGTGGCAGTGACATATCCGGACGGGTCAAGCGGTGTGATCGATGTAGTGGTGACCGTAGGTACGACCGATGCAGTAGACAACCAGCCGGACTACGTGGATACGACAGTGGAGCCGGGTACAGCAGCAACGATCGCAGCGCCGCTCAATTCAGACGGCACAGCACCACCGGCAGGCACAAGCTATGCGCCGGCGGATGCGACAACCCTGCCGGCATGGGCAGTGGTGAACACGGACGGCACCATCACGGTGAATCCGGATATCAGCGTCCCAGCAGGTCAGGTGACAATCCCGGTGGCAGTGACATATCCGGACGGGTCAAGCGGTGTGATCGATGTAGTGGTGACCGTAGGTACGACCGATGCAGTAGACAACCAGCCGGACTACGTGGATACGACAGTGGAGCCGGGTACAGCAGCAACGATCGCAGCGCCGCTCAATTCAGACGGCACAGCACCACCGGCAGGCACAAGCTATGCGCCGGCGGATGCGACAACCCTGCCAGCATGGGCAGTGGTGAACGCGGACGGCACCATCACGGTGAATCCGGATATCAGCGTCCCAGCAGGTCAGGTGACAATCCCGGTGGCAGTGACATATCCGGACGGCTCAGGCGGTGTGATCGATGTAGTGGTGACCGTAGGTACGACCGATGCAGTAGACAACCAGCCGGACTACGTGGATACGACAGTGGAGCCGGGTACAGCAGCAACGATCGCAGCGCCGCTCAATTCAGACGGCACAGCACCACCGGCAGGCACAAGCTATGCGCCGGCGG
>NZ_SCWA01000040.1 GCF_004359615.1 Macrococcus brunensis | reverse complement strand
GGTACTGAACCCTGAAAATGGGACGGAATAAAAAACACTTTTTATAAGGCTGCTTGTATTCGGTATTGAACCGGAGATAAGTAGCCTAATTTTTGTTGAATTCTATTTTCATTATAATTTTTGATGTAATTACTCACAATCTCTTTTACAATAAAGTTAGAGTTCTTTTGCTCACTGTTTAAGTAGAATGTTTCAGACTTTAGTGTGGAATGAAAACATTCTATACAGGCATTATCTGACGGTGTCCCCTTACGGGACATCGAACGGATGATGCCTTTTTCCTTACATGCCAGGTAATACTCCCTTGAAGTATAGACACTTCCCTGATCGCTGTGAAGCATACATCCCTTCGGGATATTGAGCTGATTCAGTGTATCAAGGACGAAGTTTGTATCCTGTACATCACCTATGGTGAATGCCACAATCTCACCATTGTGAAGGTCCATAATTGATGAAAGATAAAGCATCGTATTACCGAAAGGCAGGTAAGTGATATCTGTCACGAGCTTGGTCAGAGGTTGATCAGATTTAAAATCACCCTTCAACAGATTGTCTGTAAGATGGTAGGGCCGGCCTATACGCGTTTTCTTCTTGACTCTGACTCTGCAGTTCCATTTATTTTTCTGCATAATTCTCTGGACTCGCTTGTGATTAACACGCTGCTTGGTCTGTTTGTTTAAGAGGTAACAGATTTTACGATAACCGTAGGTGTAGTTATATTTTTTGCACAGCTCACCTATTTTTATCGTGATTTCATCTTTTGCTCTGTCCGACTGTTTCTTCCAGCGGTAATAAGTAGATCTTGCTACCTCCAGTGTGGATAAAATAAGTGATAATGGATGTTCATTCTTCAGACTCTCGACTAAACTAACAACTATTTCTGGTACCAGCTCCTTTCCAACTCCCTGTACTTTTTTAGAACATCAATTTCAGCTGCTTTTCTCTTGTTATCCAGTTTAAGCTGTTCGATCTCAGATAATTCCTCAGTGCCCTTGCCATAACTATATTGTTTTCCTACATTCTGATCGAAACGATGGGTCTCATTATTTTTATACCATCTCCACCAAGTGTTGACCTGGGTTCTGTTTCTGATATTTAGCTCATCCATAATCTCTCTTGTGGAAAAGCCCTCGGCTTTCATTTTTACACATTTCCATTTAACTTCACTTGAATAAGCAATTCTCTGCATAATAAAACACTCCTATCAAATTCATTTTATATGAATTCAACAAGAGTGTTTTTTATTCTGTCCCATTAATTGGGGTCAGTCCG
>NZ_SCWA01000003.1 GCF_004359615.1 Macrococcus brunensis | reverse complement strand
CCAGAAAAAACTTAAAAGACATATCATAACGTGAGCGTTCCACCACATCAACGTCTGATAAATCAAAAATAACTTTCAGAAGCAGATATTTGAACATTCTGACAGGACTTACGGCACTTCTTCCTTTTGTGATCGAATAATTTTCTATTACTTCATCGTAGATGAATGAAAAATCGATAATGTCTTTCATTCTTCTCAGTTTATTATTTTTAGGTACAACTATGTCATAAAGGTCTGAATAATTACTGTTCATCTTCTGTGAATCCGGTCTGATCATTGAACGACTCCCCCCTGTTTCCTTAAGTTTAAATGATGAGAACAAAATAAAGAACATGAATTTCAAAATTCATGTTCTCTAAAAGATTTTTATTCAATTGCGATTCTTCTTTAATTATCAGAATAATCGTAGATTATTAAAGGAGATTTTCAGTGACCTCTCCGTGGATTCGGTCTTTTTTATATACCTGTAATAGCTGATAGATAGATGCCGATAGCAAGCAGAAAGCCAAATACAGTGTTGAACTGTCCGGTTACTTTCATGGCAGGCATCAGTTCGATTGGCTTGTCACCTTTAAAGAAGCGTCTGACCGCTTTGATTGGCAGATTCGCGCTCAGGAAAACGATGAGCAGGAAGAGTGAGCCATAATCTTTTGTGAAAGTCACATAAAGAATAATGATGAAGCTGAGTGCGTAAAGAATGGCTATTGTGATAATGGCGATATTTTTTCCGACAAGAATGACAAATGTCTTACGGCCGCTGATCTTGTCTTTAACACGGTCACGTATGTTGTTAGCCATATTGATCATACCGATATTGATTGACACGGGGATGCTGAGTACAGCAGGATAGACACTTAAATGACCCGTGTGAATATAAAAAGTAATCATGATGATGACAAAGCCCATGAAGAAACCAGCAAAAATTTCGCCGAATGGTGTCCATGAGATAGGAACAGGTCCGCCTGTGTAGAAGTAGCCGACTGCCATACAGATAATGCCGACGAGTAAGATAAGCCATGATGACTGCCAGCAAATATAAAGACCAAGAATGGCTGCGATAATATAGAAAGCGACCGCCAGATTATAAACGGATTTTGGTGACATCCCGTTACGAACGATGGCGCCGCCGATACCGACAGAAGTATGATCGTCCAGTCCGCGTTTATAGTCGAAGTATTCATTGAACATATTGGTTGCCGCCTGAATCAGCAGACAGGCAATCAGCATGACGATGAGCAAGTCGAGACGGATATCGCCAAATACTTTAGCTGCCGCTGTTCCGACCAGTACCGGAACAAATGAAGCGGTAAGGGTATGTGGACGCATCAGATGATAATATTTTTTGAAACCAGTTTGTGTAGCAAGATGTTCTGACATTTTTAAGCTCCTATTCCTTCATATCTGCTTAAATTTTATGCTTTATTGAAATCTTAGTCAATGCAGGAGCGAGAATCCTACGCAGAAGACTTAAAAATGGTAAAATAGATAAGACTAAAAAGAATTTGAAGGAAGCTGAACGTATGTCGAAAGGAAATATACAAATCACAGAACAGACAGGCGCGTATGAATCACCCGCTGAGCTGTTCAAGGCCGCTGCCCGCTATAAGGGTGAGCGTTATTTCTATATGAATAAAGATAAAAGTGAATGGCTGATCGGTCTCGGACATGCTTATATGATTAAAGAGAAGAGCCGCAGTCCTGAACGGATCACAGAGCAGTTTCAGACACTGCTTGAGCAGACAAAAGAACCGCATCACATCCGCCTGTTTGGTGGGTTTCAGTTTGATGCGGGGAACAGTCCGTTATTTGACGAGTTTGGTCATAGCCATTTCATCTGGCCGAAGATTCAGATACTCTGCCAGAATAACCAGCTGACATACAGTTATACGGATATGACAGAAGAAGAAATCTTAAACTGGCGTTCAGTTAGCGAGGTCAAAGCGCCTGTCATTCAGTCTGTCAGCAATCAGAATGAAGAGCAGTTTCTTCGTAACGTTGCGACCGCAGTTGAAGCGATGAAAGCTGATCAATTTGACAAAGTCGTCTTATCGAGACAGAAGAAAGTGGTCATGAACGAGTCGGTTGACAGCGCGTGGCTGATCGAGCGTGGTCTGAAGAACGATGAATACAGTTATTTTCTACTGATGGAAGGGCAGAATAGCATCTTTGTATCACGTACACCGGAGCAGCTGGTTAAAGTCAAGGCGGACCAGCTGTCAACCAATGCTATTGCCGGTACGATGGCCAGAGGCTTTAACCATGCCGCTCAGAAATTATTGAGGGATGCTAAAAATCTAGTGGAGCATGATATTGTCGTCAAAAGCATCACAGCAGATATTGAGCCTTTTACAACTTGTATGAACGTCCCTGATTCACCGAAGATTATGACAAACCAGTTCGTCTATCATCTCTATACGCCGATTACGGCAAAAATAGAAAAGGGGAACGTGCTGAACATCAGCCAGGCGCTGCATCCGACACCGGCACTCGGTGGATTTCCGAAGCAGGCAGCAGCAGCATTTATTGAACAGGCAGAAGGAGATCGCGGCTTTTACGGTGCGCCTATGGGTTATGTGACAGCTGAATTTGAAGGTGAATTTATCGTTGCTATCCGCTCGATGCTTATCAAGGAAAACACTGCTGTTCTCTTTGCAGGCTGCGGAGTGGTAGCAGACAGTATACCTGAGTCTGAGCTCGATGAAACTGAAACTAAATTCAAGCCGATGCTGCAGCTATTAGGAGTGACAGAATGAAAAATGAAGCATTAACAAGACAAGTCTATCACCTGGTTAAACGACTTTATGATTACGGCGTAAGAGAAGTGGTGATTTCGCCCGGTTCCCGCTCGACCCCTCTAGCGATGGCCAGTGAAAGGCATCCGGAGTTAATCACATATATTCATCCTGATGAAAGAAGTGCTGCGTTTTTTGCGCTTGGTCTGATCAAGGCAACGGAAAGACCGGTAGCGATTATCTGTACTTCAGGGACAGCAGCGAGCAACTTCACACCCGCAATAACAGAAGCTTATATCAGTCAGCTGCCGCTTGTCGTCCTGACTGGTGACCGCCCGCATGAACTGAGAAATGTCGGAGCGCCTCAAGCAATCGATCAAGTGCGAATGTACTCAAACTTCGTCAAGTTCGACATCGATTTTCCGCTGGCTGATCTATACGAGGCACCTCATGATTTGATTGAGGCAACCATGCTGCAGGCGTCGCATTACTTTACAGGGTCTGACAGAGGACCAGTCCATTTCAATGTGCCGTTCCGTGAACCCCTGATTCCGGACTTGACTGCAGTCGAACTGCTGGCACCTGAACCGGTCATTACTTTTGAAGAAGAACGGACGGTGGATTTGAGTTCTCTCAGCGCGCTCTTTGCAGCAGGAAACGGCGTTATGGTTGTCGGCGACTGCCAGCATCAGAAACTTGACTATGTAATGGAAGTAGCTGAGCAGTTCAAGCTGCCGGTTCTTGCCGATGTGCTGAGTCAGCTCAGAGGGCTGAATCATCCGCAGCTCATCCGGACGGCCGATACCCTATTTAAAAGTCAGCAGACGCTCAAGCCTGATTACATTATCCGTATCGGTAAGCCGGTCGTCTCTAAACAGCTTAATCAGTGGCTGACTAAGCAGACATGCCCGCAGATATTAGTTCAGGAGAAAAGTGAACCTGATACCTTTCCGGTCGTGCCGCAGCATCACTTCAATATGCAGCCGGCCGAGTTCTTTAAATCGATGCTGAAGCTTGATTTAGATGTCAGGAATGACCTTGTCAGCGTATTTCAGCATTTAGAGCATACCCTGAGTGAAGTGATTGAGGCCCATATTGACGCAGTCACAGACGAAGGGACCGCTGTTGCTAAACTGCTGCAGCAGATTCCGGATGATGAAGTGGTGTTTTTCGGTAACAGTATGCCGATACGGGACGGTGACACTTTTATGCAGCATGGCCGTGCCTATTGTAATCGCGGTGCTAACGGCATAGACGGTGTTGTCTCAACGGCACTCGGGATGGCGGCACATCACACAGTCAATCTTTTTATCGGCGATATTTCTATGTATCATGATATGAACGGGCTGATTATGCACAAACTTGAACGGTCGAATATACGGATAATAGTGCTGAACAATGATGGTGGCGGTATATTCAGTTACTTACCGCAGCGTAAAGAAGAGGCGTTGTTTGAGCGGTTATATGGTACGCCGCTTGGTCTTGATTTCAGGCATGTAGCTGCATTATATGAGCTGGCCTACAGTCTGGCAGATGACGATATTAAGCTACCTGAAGCGACACATGTGCTCTACGAGGTTAGAACGGACCGTCATAACAACTTCGAGGCGCATCAGGCGCTGAATGAGAAAGTGAAGGCGGCGCTTAATGAATAGCCACTGGACAAAGGAAGGTCATGGCACGCTTCTTGTGATGCTGCATGGCTTTATGGGGGACAGCCGCACTTATACCGACGCAGTTCGACGCCTGCGCACTGAGACAGATATTTTGAGAGTTGATCTGCCGGGTCACGGGGCTGACAGAAGCGATCTATCTGAGACATGGTCCTTTGACTGGATCGCTGAAAAACTGCATGAAGTCATCAGTCGTGAAAGCTATCAGCAGGTCATTCTTTATGGTTATTCAATGGGTGGCCGGATTGCTCTTTATTACGCGCTGAAGTATCCGGTACACGCTCTGATTCTGGAAAGTACGTCTCCTGGACTTGAACGGGCTGAAGAAAGAGAAGAACGTCAGCGAATAGACCAGGCGCGCGGAGACCGTCTCATGCTGGACTATGAGCAGTTTGTGCAGCACTGGGAGAACTTACCGCTCTTTAAGCCTGCAGTGCCCCTTAATCAAGCGCAACAGCAGAAACTCAGCACGATCAGAAGAAGTCAGGAACCGGCTGGTCTTAAGAAAGCACTTATGGACTACGGGACAGGCAGTCAGCCGAATTTATGGCCTGAACTAGCAGAGCTTAATTGTCCGGTGCTGCTGCTGACAGGCACACTGGACCAGAAATTTAAAACCATCAATATAGATATGGCACAGCGTATTAAAGACAGCCGGCACATCGAAGTGAGTGCAGGCCATTCAATTCATGTGGAACATCCCGAAATTTTTGATACAATAGTATTAGAATTCATTAAGGAGGCATAACATGTCTAGAGTCTGGGAAACAGTTAAAGAATACAAAGAAATTAAATATGAATACTTCGAGGGAATCGGTAAAATCACGATTAACCGTCCTCACGTTCGTAACGCATTCACACCTAACACAGTAATGGAAATGATCGATGCGTTTTCTCGTGCACGTGACGACCAGCGTATCGGTGTCATCATCTTAACAGGTGAAGGCGATATGGCATTCTGTTCTGGTGGTGACCAGAAAGTCCGCGGTCACGGTGGCTACGTAGGCGATGATAACATTCCACGTTTAAATGTACTTGATTTACAGCGTTTGATTCGTGTCATCCCTAAACCGGTTATCGCGATGGTTCGTGGTTATGCGATCGGTGGCGGACATGTCCTTCATATCGTCTGTGACTTAACAATTGCTGCTGACAATGCTCGTTTCGGTCAGACAGGTCCTAAAGTCGGTTCATTTGATGCAGGTTACGGTTCTGGTTACCTTGCTCGTATCGTCGGACATAAAAAAGCGCGTGAAATCTGGTACTTATGCCGCCAGTACAACGCACAGGAAGCGCTTGATATGGGCTTAGTCAATACAGTTGTACCTTTAGCTGATATTGAAGACGAGACAGTGAAATGGTGTAAAGAAATTCTTCAGCATTCACCAACAGCGCTTCGTTTCCTGAAAGCAGCAATGAATGCAGATACAGATGGATTAGCAGGTCTGCAGCAGTTTGCTGGTGACGCAACATTACTTTACTATACTTCAGATGAAGCGAAAGAAGGTCGTGACGCATTCAAAGAAAAACGTCAGCCGGACTTCGATCAGTTCCCTAAATTCCCATAAGTTCTATTTTACGCGTTTGCTTCTAAAGCATGCGCGTATTTTAAAGTTAAAGGAGAGAAGGTCAGTGCAACATAATTTAGTAAAACAAGCAAAAGAACGCCCGGACCACATTGCAGTGAAGTTTAATGAGAGTACACTGACCTTTGCCGAATTATATGAACAGGCAAGCGCTGTGAAAGATCAGCTCCTTGAAATGGAACTTCCCAGTCGGATTGCAGTTCAGCCGACGAACCAGCTGAATTCTGTCATTATTATGCATGCGATAGTGCTTGCTCATATAGAGATGGTGCTGGTCAATACACATCTGACAGAATCAGAAGTGAAGCGTCAGCTTGATTCTATTGGTGTCGATGTGATTATTACAGATAACAGCTATACATCGCTCAGCTGCATCATGCCTGAAACGTTATTTAAGGGAATGGCAGAACGCTCAGCAGTTACAACCTATAATCCCGAGGATATCATGTCCATCATGTTCACTTCAGGAACAACCGGTGTTCAAAAAGCCGTACCGCACACTTTCCTGAACCATGTTGCGAGTGCAGAACGCTGTAAAATCAGTTTTCCGTTTGACAGAGACTCTAAATGGCTGCTCGCTTTACCGCTCTACCACATTTCAGGACTCAGTGTCCTTGTCAGAAGTATGATGGATGGATTTACGATTGTGCTGTTTGATAAATTTGATGCGGAGGCCATCAATCAGTCTATAGCTGAAGATGCCATCACACATATTTCACTTGTCCCGCAGACGCTTGAATGGCTGTTGGACGCAGGGCTGGAACGTCACCAGCTTGAAGGGCTGTTGATCGGTGGTGCGAAGCTCGATGACCGTACACTCGAAGAATGTCTGCGACGTGATCTTCCGGTCTATACTTCATTCGGCATGACTGAAACCGCTTCGCAATTTATCACGGCATCACCTGCCGATATGGTGAATCATCCGAATTCAGTCGGGCCTGTGACAGATGATATTAAAGTGGCGGCACCGCTGAACGGCGCTGGAGAGATACTGGTACGCGGTGACAACGTCATGAAGGGCTATCTTTACCCGGAAGGGGCGAATGACACGGCATTCAGCGGCGATTATTTTATGACTGGCGATGTCGGTCATATTAAAAATGGCCATCTCTATGTTCTGGACCGCCGAAAAGACCTGATCATATCAGGCGGGGAAAATATTTATCCGAGTGAAATCGAACAACTAATTTTGAGTATCCCTGATATCAGTGCGTGTTCTGTCGTCGGTATTCCGGATGCTAAATGGGGTGAAGTGCCTGCCCTCGTCTATGAAAGTGAGAGCGACCTTGATGATAAGATCACTAAGACACTGGAAGAGATTGCGAAATATAAACGACCCGTGCTGTACAAGCGGATCAAGCACTTACACCGCACGAGTAACAGCAAGGTTTCTAGACATCGCGTAAAGGAATGGCTGCTTGATGAAATTCAGTAACCTGAAGTGCTATACCTATGAAGCCCCCTTCAAGCATCCGATTAAGACCGTCAAAGCAGATCTGACGACGAGAAAAGTGCTGGTGATCTCACTTGAGGTGGCCGGTACCACTTACTATGCAGAATCCAATGCCTTTGAGACGGACTGGTATCATGAGGAGACGATTGAGACGGTTTACCAGTCTGTCCAGCATATATATGAACAGATTAAGGCAAGCGAATGGCAGGACTACGCTCAACTCGGTGCATTACTGGCACCGTTTCGCCGTACCCCTCATGCGATGGCGCTCTTTGACTATATCGGCTGGCAGAGCCTGAATGAACGGGCAGCAGTCACTGTGCCGTTAGGTTACACGCTGCATAGCGGACAGCATATCAAGCCAGAGAACCGTGTGAAAATCAAGTGGAGCGAACATGTCTTAGACGAGGTCAGGTCAGTCAGAGCAGGTGATACCGATATCAACATCGTGATAGATGCGAACGGCAGCCTGGGCGAGAAGGACGTACCGACACTTGAAGCCTTGCTGGCCTTTGACATCGATTATTTTGAGGAGCCGTTCAGCGACCTCAGACTCTACGCCGCCAACCGGCATCTGCCACTCGCGATAGATGAATCAGCATCCAGTATTGACAATATCATCAGATACTACGGGGCAGGCGTCAGAATCATCGTCGCAAAATATGCACGGCTCGGTGGCGGCTATCCGCTGCTCGCGATTAAAGAAGCGATACCCGATTTACGAGTGATAGTCGGCGGCATGTACGAATACGGCCTCAGCAAATACTTCACAGCTCTCTTAGCGAGTGAGTTCAAGACCATTCCGGACGTCACACCGCGGGGCACCTATTTTGCAGAGGACTATGCCCTTTACGAGGAACAGGTGAAGAATGGCAAGCTGACGATGACATTCCCAAAAGTAGATGCTGAGAAGCTTGAAGAAATATAAATAAAGTCGCAATCTGAAAAAAGATTGTGGCTTTTTTATTTTGACTTGCAAATATATCAGATAGGGTTTATTATATCGTTATACGATATATAGTTAAACGATATAAAGGATGACGATATGAATAATCAATCAGCTTTAACAGAAAGTATCTACTATATTTTATTGTCATTGGATGAACCCCTTCACGGTTATGGCATTATCCAGAACATCAAAGTGCTTTCCAACAATCGCATTAATATGGCGGCAGGTACTTTGTATGGTGCATTAAATACATTGATTAAAAAGGATTGGATTGAACTGGTCAGTGAAGACGGACCGAAAGGTAAGAAGGAATATGTACTGACAAGAGCAGGACGAGAAGTATTGATACAAGAGATCTCAAGATTGAAAGAACTAAGTCTGAATGGCGAAAAATTCTTAAGAGGTGATAGTCGATGACAAAAGTAGTGCGTAAATGGTTTTTAGTACATAACTATCAGAAGGAAGAAGACTGGTTGAATGAAATGGCAAATGCAGGACATAAACTTGTAAAAGCGAGATTAGGTAAATATATTTTTGAAGAAACCGATGAACATGAGACGATACGGATGGTATATCTGGGACAGGAGCGTAAGAAGTTTATTGAGTTTGTGAAAGATATGGGAATAGAACATGTGGCTACAATTAGCAACTGGGGTTATTTTCGCAAAGAGGACATACCAGGGGAGCCACCATTTGAAATGTTCTCTGATTACGAGTCACGGGTGAAGCATTTAAATGGTGTTCTTAATATGTTAATGATTATGACTTTATTAGAAATCATTATTTTTATATTTAATGCCATAGTGGGATTTAATAACGGTAATACCGCCAATATTTTTGTTAGTATTACGATACTGATTCTCATTATTTTACTTAGCTTTGCTACCTACAAAATATCATTAGACATTAGAAAAATGAAAGAAATCAGTAAAATAGAGCAGTAGTAACTTGAAACCACCAATCAGTGAAGAGATTGGTGGTTTTTAATGTCTATGCTCTTCTTTCGGCGGAACGGGGTCATAGCCGCCTGGATGAAAGGGGTGGCATTTCAGGATGCGCAGGGTGGTCAGGTAGCTGCCCTTCAGTGCGCCGTGTGTCTCGATGGCTTCCATTCCGTACTGGGAGCAAGTCGGATGGAAGCGGCATGTCGGCGGGGTCATCGGTGAGATATAATTGCGGTAGAAGCGGATGATGGCGAGTAGGATTTGTTTCATGTCAGGCTCCTTTTAGAGTTGTTTTATCTATTATAGTGCAGTTGCATGGACTTTTCAGTTCTCATGCTTACTATGATAAACTAAAGAAAAGACTGAGTGTGAGGTAGGGCGATGGAATTTAAGGATGTTGAAGGGAATACAGTGATTCTGAAGACGGATGAACCGGTACATCATCATGTCTTAATCATTCCGATTATGGGGCAGCAGTTTTTGCTGACGAAGCATAAGGAGCGGGGCATCGAGTTCCCGGGTGGTAAGAGAGAGAAAGGGGAGTCGTCTTTAGAAGCGGCGCACCGCGAGCTGTTTGAGGAGACAGGGGCTACAGGCATTCTCCAATATGTCACGAGCTATACTGTCATGACCGAGCGTTCTTTCACTAAAGACGTCTTCAAGGCGGAAATCACCGCCATCAGTGAGCAGAGGCATTATCACGAGACGGAGGGGCCTGTGATTGTGGGTTCACTGGATGATGTAGTGGAATCTGAGCGAAGCCGACTGTTACAGGATGACTGTATTCAATATATCGTACGGGAGATGATAGTATGTGGCTCAGCAGAACACGAGTAGCTGCGGATTATTTTGACCGCGGCTTCTATGAGGTGACCTATCCATCTGATGAGCTGGAAGTGACGGCGATGCTTCTTGTCCATCCGGCACCTGAACGCATCGTCATCTATCTGCGCGGTGGTAAGGGTGGCGTCGGCATGGTCAGGCCGGTGCGACTGATGCAGTTTGCGAATGATCAGACCTTGGTCATCGGACCTTATTACCGCGGCACAAAAGGCCAGGGTAAAGATGAGTTCGGTGGCGCGGATCTCGAGGACGTGCGCGCGTTGGTAAGAGAACTGAGAAGTCAGTACGGCGAGTTGCCGATACACTTAGTCGGTTTCTCAAGAGGCGGCATCCAGGGGCTTCTCACCTATCAGGATGTCGGCGCCACTTCGTTCATTATATGGGGCGGGGTCAGCGATATCTATTACATGTATAAAGAGCGGCCGGACTTACGCGGTATGATGAAGCGGTTGATCGGCAAGCCCGACGTCAACCCGGATGCATATGACAGACGGAACGGCTATCGGCATGTGAGAGCGGACAGCCCGCCTGTTATGATCATTCATGGTACAGCTGATGTACAGGTCGGGGTTGAACATGCTTATATACTTGAAGAAAGGCTCAAGGAGCTGGATGTTCCCTATGAATTACATATCTACGAAGAAGAAGGACATGTCTTCACACCGCCGCATGAACGGGAAATCTTAAGGAAAGTCCAGGAGTGGATGACTGCTGTAGAAAACGATAAAAGATGGTAATTGCACCAGGTCTCTCACCTGGCCATAGCACTTGTTATCTCTGCCTGAGCTGTCCATTATGTCCCTAACTTCTCGGACGGCCTGTGATGCACCGTAAAGCCGTCTGAACGCCCTATGTTCCCTAACTATTTTGACAAACCCTATCCATGTCTTTTTTGTATCTGCTCGTCACTGCCTGGGTGACTCACGAGTGGTAGAAGAGTGGAATCATGCAAACTACCGCATATGCCTACGGTCAAAGTGACAAATCCCGTAGACATGCTGGATGAATTTGTTGGTCAATGGCTCCAGCCCACCGTTCCTTTTTTACATGAAGAACACCCGAAACATGTACTGCCGTATGAAATTGAGGCAAACAAAAAGACAGGTAGCGATCCTACGCTACCTGTCTTTGTAATCTAAACCGTCTGCCGATGTATGTACAAAAGCAATACATGTATATTGAAATTTCTCGATTTTCCCTATATAATAGTTTTATACAGCAAAGATTATTTTTGCTACATAAGATATAATATAAGAAAGATCGGTAAAATCATGATTACGTTAGGTCTAGTAACGTAAGAATGAGGTCTGATAGAAGTTGGTCGCTTCTTTCATTCTTGCCGGTCTTTTTTATTTGTCTTAATTATACAGTTGATAAGTGAGAATATGCAAATAAAAAAATTCAGAATTTTCTTGCTTTTATTCAACAATCAATATATTGTATAAATATAAAATAAAATTGAAATAGGGTTATTAAATGGTAAAAAGTAAAAAAATAGTGGTTGTTGATGTCGCTACTACTTTATTATTTCCTATTTTTAACGGAACTGCAAAGGCTTCAACAGATTTGAACGAGCCCGAAAAAGTAATTCCGTATAATGGAACTAATTATGAACCTTCTAGCACTAATACCTATTCTCAAGTAGGTTGGACTTATTTACATAAAAATCCTTCTTCTGTTACTGATACAGTTTCTTACAATGTAAGTAGAACGAAATCAGCCACTGCTTCTGTTAGCAGTTCTACTGAATTTGGAATTATGAAAACTGGTGTAGGAATTGCAGCCGAAATGTCTTTAAATACTTCAACAACTGTAAGCTATACAGTTACTTATAGCATCCCTCCCTATACTAGTTATCTTTTACGGGTGGGAAGTCAAAAGGTTAAAACTAACGGATACATTGTAAGATATAGCAATGGTCTCGTTTCAAGTAAGAAATATGTAAGTGGTGATTGGTCTTATCGTGGATTTTCAGATAAAATTAAGCAATAAAATGGCGGGGATATAAATGAATAAACTAACTATAGTTTTTATTATGATTCTTCTTTTTTCCACTGGCTGTAATGTGAATAAAGATTCTACACATAGTGAGTCTGATAAAGAAAAGAATATTATTACAGAAGATTCTACTACAGAAGTGATAAAAGTCGAAAAAGTTGAAAATAGTAATCAAGTACAAACTAAAGAAGATTTTTTTAATCCTCTTCATTTTGTATTAAAAAGTTTTGATATAAAATTAAATGATAATCAAAAAGTATCATATGTAATAGAATATGTGATAGATTCAAGTGCAAATGCTTATTTAAAAAATAATAAGCCGATTTTATATTTAAATATTTCTTATCCAGAGGAAATAAAACAAAGTAGTAATAAAAGTAATAGTAAAACCATTAAATTCTCTCCTTCATATAATCAGGTACTAAATAAAAAAATTATTATCACTGATGAATTTAACACTAATTTTGATATTGAAAAATTGAAAAATCCTTCTTTAAACTTTCAATTACAAATTCTTAATCAAAATAAACAAATGTTTCATCTATTTGATGATTTGAACGTTTATAGAAATCGCTAATATCTATAGATATCATTCATGGTACTACTGATAGAATCATTTATTAAATCTTGATTAATGCCTATATATCTAAGGGTCACAGATTGAGAGGAATGTTTAAATAGATCCATCAACAAAGCCACGTCTTTCGTTTTTTTATAGTAGTGGTAACCAAATGTTTTACGCATAGAATGTGTGCCTATTTCACTTAATCTGATAGATTTTGCTGAATGGTTGAGTATTCGATAGGCTTGTACACGACTAATCGGTTTATCATTACCGTCAGAATCGAGTTTATTGCTTTTAAACAGATAATCTTCGTCCTCTAAAAACTGAATATAACGATCAATATCCTCCTTTAAGTGATAAAGGGGGATTTGTTTCTGCTTACGAGTCTTTTGCTCTCTGAGCTTGATGGTATAGTCTTTAATATCTTTTTTCTTTAGACCTAACATGTCGCTTACTCTTAGTCCGCAATTAATCCCGAGATTAAACAGAAAAACATCTCTTTCTGATCCATAATAAGCAAGTGCCTCTTTCATCTCCTGGATCTTTTTCACGTCTCGAATCGGTTCCACGCTGTTCATCAAAAATCCTCCTATATGATACGTATAATGTATATATTATTATCATTATGATACATTATTTCAGTCACAAAAATGAAACCCCTTTGGTGTCGGGGTTTTTCATGTAACATAATTACCATTGTGTTACATTGGATTACCTCTTAAAGAACTTGCTGAAGAATCCTTTTGGAGTGTCTTCCCTTAAATCTTTATAGAAATCATCGACTTTGTTCTCTTTCATGTCAGATCTTTGAGTTTCTGTCTCCACGTATAGCTGATCTTTACCGTCTTTATCCTGTCTTTTGTCATTTTCTTTAAGTTTAACTTCAAGCGCCTTTATTCTATCATTGCTTTCCAACGCTAATGCTTGCTGATTATGTAGTAATTTTTGCTGATTGTCTAAAGTTTCATTTAACTTATTGATCTGTACATCCTTAACATTCATTTGATTTTCTAAGAAAGATATTTGCTTCTCTTTATCATTTAACTGCTGCTTTAAGAGATTGATAATATCGTCCTGAAGTACTTTATCTTTAGCTTCTTCTTTTTGAGTAGGCTGTTCATCTTCTTGATTGTCCATATCAAAAATCATTTTTAGATTTATTTTCTCATTTAATGGTTTTTGGTTATTGATGCTTTCTCCTATTTTTAATGCTTGTTCATCAGTTATAACAAGTGCATTATCTACTTTTTCTAATTCTATATTTAGTCTTCTAGCATTACAATGTCTGAAGAAATTAAAGAAGAAGCAAAGAGAAAGTTTGGTTTTTATCATCGTAAAGGTGAAAAGATCAAGATTGTTTTCCTTGATGGCAAAGCTGTGACTGGAACATATTTATTCGGCGCAAAATATGAGATTTACATCAAAACAGAGGAAGGTAAGGAACTGACGATTTTCAAACATGCTATGAAGTATGTCTATGTCATTGATTAGTTTTACAAAAAAAATTTAATGAGATATAATGTAGTTAACAATTAAGATTTCCATAGAAACACCGAACCCCCTGACTGCTGGAACAGTTAGGGGGTTTTTAGGTGCTGGTATGCCGTCTTAATCCTTACGTTGATCTAACCAGTGAGAAAACAACGCAAGTGCTACGCCTACATACAATGGCGCAATTATGTTAACAATTAAGATTTCCATAGTTGTCCACCTCCTTCCATAAGATCTCGCCTATGGAAGTGAAGACGGCTTACTCATTATATCGAATTCATATGAATTGTTCTAGGTGGCCTACATTATTCTTTTTACTACGTAAAGACTAGTGACATAATAAGGATAACGATAAACATCAGGAGGATATACCATGACAAATATTGATTACGAAAAAGAACTTCAGACATTCAAAGAGAGAGAAAGCTGGTGCAAAAACAAGTAATTGCACCAGGTCTCAGAGAAAGCTGGTGCAAAAACAGATAATTGCACCAGGTCTCGGAAGTCTTGCTATAAAAAACCCCTTTCACTGACCATTACAGTGAAAGGGGTTCATCTATATTATCCGCGGTATTTGAAGCCGCCTTTTTCTTCGATTTCTGGTGACTCGAACTGCTTGAAGTTCTCCTGGAACATCTTCGCAAGTTTTGTAGCTGTTTCATCATAAGCATCGTCTGATACCCATGTGTTACGAGGTAACAGCAGTTCAGATGGAACACCAGGGACTGATTTAGGAATATTTAAGCCGAAGATATCGTCCTGTACATATTCTACGTCTTCAAGGCCACCGCTGATTGCACGACGGATCATGGAACGCGTATATTTAAGGTTCATACGGCTGCCGACACCATATTCGCCGCCTGTCCAGCCTGTGTTGACTAAGTAGACTTTCACGCCGTGCTTATCAATGAGGTCACCTAACATATTGGCATAGACAGTTGCGTGCAGCGGTAAGAACGGTGAACCGAAGCATGTTGAGAAGACAGGCTGCGGGCTTGTCACGCCGCGCTCTGTTCCTGCAAGTTTAGAAGTGAAACCACTTAAGAAGTGATACATCGCTTGTTCCTTCGTTAATTTAGAGATCGGCGGGAGCACACCGAATGCATCTGCTGTTAAGAAGATGATTGTTTTTGCATGTCCTGCATAAGACGGTAAGACGATATTGTCGATATTATCAATCGGATAAGCTGCACGTGTATTCTCTGTCAGTGATTTGTCAGAGTAGTCCGGTGTACCGTCTTCTTCGACTTTGACATTCTCTAAGATGGCGCCGTAACGGATTGCATCATAGATCTGTGGTTCTTTCTCACGTGTTAAGTCGATTGTCTTAGCGTAGCAGCCGCCTTCGATGTTGAAGACACCTTCATCGTTCCAGCCGTGCTCGTCATCACCAATCAGTTTACGCTGCGGGTCTGCAGATAACGTCGTTTTACCTGTACCTGATAAACCGAAGAATAACGCGACATCCTTATTTTCACCGACGTTCGCTGAACAGTGCATGCTCATGATGCCTTGTACCGGTAAGTAGTAGTTCATGACACCGAAGATCCCTTTTTTCATTTCGCCGGCATACTCAGTACCACCGATCAAGATGATCTTATGTTTGAAGCTTGTGATGATGAATGTTTCTGATTTTGTGCCATCTACTGCAGGATCTGCTTTGAAGTGAGGCGCAGAGATGATGGTGAATTCCGGATCAATCGCAAGTCCTTCTTCTTTTGTTTCAGGACGGATGAACATGGTACGGGCGAACATATTGTGCCATGCAAGTTCATTGATAACCTGTAATTTTAACTGTGACGCTTTGCTTGCCCCTGCGTAGCCGTTAAAAACATATACTTTTTCTTTTTCGTTTAAGTAGTTCAGCACTTTATCGACTAATTTCAAAAAGACTTCTTCTTCAATCGGCTGATTGACAGCACCCCAGTCGATTTTATCTTCTGTATCAGCCTCACGTACGATGAAGCGGTCTTTTGGTGAACGACCTGTATATTTACCTGTTTCAGTACGCACAGCACCTGATTCAGTTAATTCGCCTTCGTTATTCAGAATGATTTCATTGATCAACTGTGTACGTGATAACTGTTTTAACGTAGACGATTTTTCCAGCAGTTGTCTGACTTCTGCCGCGTAATTTGCACTCATAAAATAATCCCCCATTTATTGATTGATATGCTGATGTAAGCATTTTCACTCATAAGTATAGCATAATGAAAATTATATGCCATCTCACATATTTAATGTTTGAAAATTCATAAAAATAATTCATTTTAAGAATTAAGTTAAACATGTTGACGGTTTACACAAAGTTTAGTATTATCTTACTTGCGGATTCTCTTATCCAGAGTGGTGGAGGGACATGGACCCTTTGAAGCCCAGCAACCTTTTAAGTAAGGTGCCAAACCGTTTGCAGAGTTATTCTGAACGATAAGAGTGAATGGACTTGTATTGTCGAGCCTTTCTCTCTTAACTGTAGGGAAAGGCTTTTTTCTATGGATTGAACCGTAATCATATATAAAAGGAGAAATTATCTATGGCAGATCGTAAATTATTTACTTCTGAATCAGTAACAGAAGGACATCCGGATAAAATTGCAGACCAGATTTCTGACGCAATCTTAGACGCTATTCTTACAGGAGACCCTAAAGCACGTGTGGCATGTGAAACATCAGTGACAACTGGTATGGCACTTATCGCCGGTGAAATCACGACGTCTACTTATGTCGATATTCCGAAAGTCGTACGTGAGACAGTTAAGGAAATCGGCTATACCCGCGCAAAATTTGGTTATGACTATCAGACAATGGCTGTTTTAACGGCAATCGATGAACAGTCACCGGATATCGCGCAAGGTGTTGACCGTGCACTTGAAGACCGCGAAGACTTATCAGATTCAGACATCGAATCAATCGGTGCGGGTGACCAAGGTTTAATGTTTGGTTTCGCCTGCAATGAAACAGAGAGCTTAATGCCTCTGCCGATTTCTTTATCTCATGAACTTGCCCGTCGTTTAACAGAAGTGCGTAAGAATGGCACGCTTGATTACTTACGTCCGGACGGTAAAACGCAGGTGACTGTTGAGTATGATGAGAACAACAAACCAAAACGTGTGGATACAATCGTTATTTCTTCTCAGCACCACGAGAAAATCGAGCTTGAGCAGATTCAGGCGGATATTAAAGAACACGTTATCAAACCTGTCGTACCAGCTGATCTAATCGACGAAGAAACAAAATACTTCATCAACCCGACTGGCCGTTTCGTTATCGGTGGACCTCAAGGGGATGCTGGTTTAACAGGCCGTAAGATTATTGTTGATACTTATGGTGGCTATGCACGTCACGGTGGCGGTGCATTCTCTGGTAAGGATGCGACGAAAGTTGACCGTTCAGGCGCTTACGCAGCACGTTACGTAGCGAAGAACATCGTCGCAGCTGGTCTTGCAGATAAAGCAGAAGTACAGCTTGCTTATGCGATTGGTGTGGCACATCCAGTGTCAATTTCAGTTGATACATTCGGTACGAGCGACTATTCTGAAGTAGAACTTGTAGAAGCAGTCCGCGGCACATTCGACTTACGTCCAGCAGGTATCATCAAGATGCTTGACCTCCGTCGTCCAATCTATAAACAGACAGCGGCTTACGGTCACTTTGGTCGTACAGACATTGAATTACCTTGGGAACAGACCGATAAAGTTGAAGCACTGAAATCTGCTTTAGCAAAATAATAGCGTATAATGAAGACAGGAAGCACAGGCTTCCTGTCTATTTTTGTGAAATGAGGAACTGATATGAATCAGATTAAAGTGTATGACTACATAAAAGTAAAGAACCATGTCAGACAGCTCTTAAGAATTTATAAGACAAATGATCTTAGAACGAATAAGGCAGAACAGGAGCGGTTGCTTGACGAAATAGAGGCAGTCTTCTCAGTACACGACATCGATGTTAAAGAAGAAGTTATGAAACTAGATGATAAACAGTTGTCTAAAGCGAAGGCAGAACAAGTGCTGCATCATTTAAAACAATATGTGGAACCTTTCGAGATGCCTTCGCAGAATGAGATGGAACGGTTATTCAAGAAAGTGAAGAAACTGAAAGTGCCGAATCCTGAAACAATCGACACACAGCTCATCAGCTATATCGGCTGGAACGATGTTTCAGCGCATCGCAAATTCATCATTTATAAAGACCAGGATGAGCAGCTACATGGGATCTACGGTGAACTTTCACCGACTAAAGTAAAAGGTTTCTGCAAAATCTGCAACAAAGAATCAGACGTTTCATTGTTCTTGAACAAGACGAAAGCATCCGCTGACGGCACTTATACAAAAAAAGGGGATTACATCTGTCATCACAGCGAAGTCTGTAATGATAATCTGGATGATATCCAGCATCTTTATGATTTTGTCGATCACATTTCAAAATAAAAAAGGAGGCGAAAGCCTCCTTTTGAATTATTCCTGTTCGTCAGCAGCGTCTTCTACAGATTCAGCAGAATCTTCCACTGAATCGTTTTCAGTGTTATCTTCAACTTCTTCAGCTGAGTCTTCTGTTTTTTCTGCTTGATTTTCTTCTGCACTGTCACAAGCACCGAGTAATAAAGCAGAAGCAAATGCACCTGTCAGTAAGAACTTCTTATAGTTTGTCATGAAATTGGCTCCTATCATAAAGTTTTCCTCAGGTGAGGTTAATCATCCATACCCATCTGGTGTAAAACTAAACTTTAAAATAACAGAAGAAATTTTAAAGCGAAAGTCTATATGAATTTATATATGAAAATTACTGAAGTTCCCGCTAAACTTCTTTATAATATGAGTAAGACACTAAAGAAGGAGAAGATATATGAACTTATCTGAATTAACACCCCTGCATTACGGGCTGATTGCGCTTGCTGTACTGGCATTGATTTTCCTTGTGCTGTGGTTGATGGCAAACTCTAAACGTAAACGTGACCAGGAAGAACTGGCAGCACGCCATGAATCAGAGCGTCAGTCTCTGACTACTTCACTCGAAGAACAGGCGGCTAAAGAAAAAGCAGCGCAGGCTGAGGCTTTTGACGCTGAACGTCAAGAATTGAACAATAAACTGTCAGAGAAAGCAACACAGATTGATAGTCTGAAGCTGCTGACAAAAGATGGCGGTGAATATTTGACGGACTTCACGCTGATTCAACTGAAAGACCGTCTTGTGCGCAATGAACGCATTCGTCCGGAAGATATGCATGTACTTGCCAATATCTTTCTGCCTGGCCGTGATTTAAAACGGACAGAGCGCCTTGCCCATCTTGTGATGACACGTACAGGTGTCTATTTACTAGAGTCTCATTACTGGAAAGGCCATATCTATCATGGTGTGGACCAGTCACAGTTTTCAGTTGACCCAATGTTTGAGCATGTATTCAGTCTGCTTGACCTGGATAAATATATCGAACAGACCATCGCAATGGAGCGTGATGCAGAACGTGATGTGGTCTACTTCAAATCACTGAATCACAATATCGAAGATTTAAAACGTCGTGCAGAGCTGCTGCAGGAAACACTGCATCTGCAATACCCGGTAACGCCTATCATGTATTTTAATAAAGAGGGCCATGACGCTGGCACGATGGATAACTATTCCCGTGATAAAAATGTTAAAGTCATCGTCGGTGAAGACGAGTTAGAAACATTCTTTGAGAAATATGTCTTCCACGGTCGCTTCCAGTATTCTGTCGAAGAACTGGCACATATGCTGGATGAAATAGAACGATTTAACCCATAAAACAAGGCGGTCAGAAGGACCGCCTTGTTTTATTATGGTTCATGAAAGGGTATAGAGGATTATTAATGAATGAAGGAGTGTTGGAAGATGGAACAAACAGTGACGTTTCATAATGGCAATACGATGCCGAAAGTAGGTCTCGGTACTTTCCGCGTAGAAGAAGGTCAGGAACTAGTAGAAGCAGTCAAGCATGCTATTGTATCGGGGTATAGAAGTATCGATACAGCACGTATCTATGATAACGAGCAGTCAGTCGGCGAAGGCATTCGTCAAGGAATAGAAGCAGCCGGCATCAGCCGGGCAGATTTATTCATTACCACCAAACTATGGCTGGATGACTACGGTTATGAAGAATCTCAGACAGCTTATCAGGCATCACTTGATCGTCTCGGACTTGATTATGCAGACCTTTATTTACTCCACTGGCCGGGTCAGGATACACAGCTCTATATCGACAGCTGGAAAGGCTTAGAGAAACTATATAATGACGGTAAAGTGCGCAATATCGGTGTCAGTAACTTCAATATCGAGCACTTAGACCGCTTGCTTGAAGAAGCATCTGTAAAACCTGTCATCAACCAGATAGAGTTCACACCTTATTTAAATCAGCAGGAACTGCGTGACTATCTAAAAGAAAAGTTTATTGTGGCTGAATCCTGGTCTCCACTGATGAATGGTGAAATACTGACGAATGAAGTCGTGATGAATATCGCAGAGAAACATGGTAAATCACCAGCACAGATCATCATCCGCTGGAACATCGAAAAAGATGTCGTGATTATTCCGAAATCAGTGACACCAAGCCGTATTGAAGAGAATTTAAATATTTTTGATTTCGAGCTGACAAAAGAAGATTTATATGAACTGGATCAGTTGAATGAAGACCGCCGCAACGGACCGGATCCAGCTGAATATAACGGACACTAAAAAATATCGAGTATCCTTGAGATACTCGATATTTTTATTTGTCGCCGTTTACACTTGGCGTTGTCTTAATGCTATCTGAACCACTTTGAACGACACCAGGCGCCGCTTCTTTTGTATTTTCCTGTGTATCTGTATATTTGATACCTGTTTCTTCTTTATGTTCATCTAATTCTCTTAATGTTTTCTCTTTTTGATCTTCAGCCATGAATATCATCCTTTCACTTTGTTTATAATCTCTACCCATAATAGTGAAATTTATATCTTCATTCTTGAATAAAATAAAAAAGTGCAGATAAACAGGGGTTTATCTGCACTTTTATTGATTAAGCTGCTTTACGATTACGGTAAACCATATAAGCACCTGCAAGGAGTGAACCACCAGCGGCGATTGGGGCACCTTGGTGTTCACCTGTTGTTGGAAGTCCTTCTTCTTTTTCTGTAGAAGTCACTTCTTTAGTGTGGGCTGCTGGTGATGGAGTAGAAGTTGTCATTACAGCTGCTGGCTGCTGAACTTCTTTAGTTGGTGTTTCAATTGATGGTACTTCAGTAGTAGCCGGCTCTTCAGTAGTAGCTGGCTCTTCAGTAGTAGCTGGCTCTTCAGTAGTAGCTGGCTCTTCAGTAGTAGCTGGCTCTTCAGTAGTAGCTGGCTCTTCAGTAGTAGCTGGCTCTTCAGTAGTAGCTGGTTCTTCAGTAGTAGCCGGCTCTTCAGTAGTAGCCGGCTCTTCAGTAGTAGCCGGTTCCTCAGTAGTAGCCGGTTCCTCAGTAGTAGCCGGTTCTTCAGTAGTAGCCGGTTCTTCAGTTGAAACAACTGGAGGTACATAGCTTGCTGCGTCTCCTGGCATGATACGGATAGGTTCAGTTGTTTCGTATTTAGTCATATCAGCTGTTTTTAAGTAATTAGCAAATACAACATCAAGTGAAGGACCTTCTTCACGTGCACCGCCGAGCATAGTATAACCATCTCCGCCCGCTGCTGTGAAGTCGTTCGTTGTCACGTTATAAATTTTGTTCATATCAAGTGGAACGAATTGTTTCAGTGCAGGATCGTAGATTTCAATACCATAAACACGTTCACCTGCTGGTTTAGATAAATCGAAGTGTACGCGTACTGATTCAGACACTTGGAGGAATCCACCATTTGCATCCAGGCCTGTTTTACCGTTTTTCTCAACGACAGTTGCGCTTAATGCATGTTCGAACATCGCTTGAACATTTTGACCTGATACTTGAATCTGACTGATACGGTTACCGAAAGGCAGCACTTTGATGATGTCGCCCATCGTCACGTCTTTGTTACCTTCGATGCTTGCACGGATACCGCCACCATTTGTGACTGCGAAATCACCTCTTGCTGCGAAACCAGTCTGTGCATATTTTTCCATCGCGTCAGCAATGGCATTTCCTAAGTTTGTTTCCATTGTACGCACATATTCACGCTCACCTTGAAGTGTCACTGGATTGCGGAAGACCACTTCAGACGTTAATGTATTGAATTTAGTTTTTGCATCATTAACGATTGCGTTGATTTCAGCGTCACCTACTAGATTCGCTGTTTCTGCTTCTGTGATCATTTTCGCTTCTAGTTTAGAGCCGTCAAGTGTGTAAGTCACTTTACCGATGTTAGCAAGTGCTGTACCCGTCTGAGCGAGTAATGTATTGCCATTGACCATACCGTGCTCAATGACTGAGTGAGAATGACCATCGAGTAAAACGATAGAATCATTCTGGAATGATTTGTTCGCTGCTAACTGGTCTGCTAAATAACTGCTTCTCCAGATTTCTTTAGTTGCTGTATCAATCCCTAAATGACTCAGAATGATGAATGAATCAACTTGACCTTTTAACTTTTCCATCTCTGCTGTAACAGATGCAAGAGGATCGAGGAACGTCACGCCTACAATGTTATTTGGATGTGTTTTAGTTGCTGTTTCAGGCGTCGTAACACCGATGATACCAAACTTGATACCATCTTTTTCTACGATTGTAGAAGGCGCATAGACAGATTTGCCGTCTTTATAGATATTAGAACTGATAATAGGGAAATTCAGTAAGTCTTTGTAATGCATCGCTTGTTCAAACCCAAAATCAAATTCATGGTTACCGACTGTCATTGCATCGTAACCAACAGCGTTCATCGCTTTAGCCATATCTTCGCCTTTAGAATAGTTTGAAAGCGGAAGCCCTTGGAAGGCATCTCCTGAATCAAGCATTAAAGTCGGTTGTTCCTGCTCTTTGACAGTTTTTACTTTCGCCATTCCGATAACGCGTCCTGGTTCTGCATCCAGACGACCATGAATGTCATTGGTATGCAGGATAGTCACTTCTTTTTCAGTTGTTGTATCAGGAACAAATGTTACCTGAGCGGGTGCTTCAGTAGTCGCCACTTCAGTTGTAGGGATTTCAGTTGTTGGAGCTTCTGTTGATACTGTTTCAGTTGTTGCAACTTCAGTAGTCGGCGCTTCTGTCGACGGAATTTCAGTCGTTGGTGCTTCTGTGGATACTGCTTCTGTCGACACAGCTTCAGTTGATGGTACTTCAGTAGTCGGTACTTCAGTTGTTGCTATTTCAGTTGATGGTGCTTCTGTCGTTGGTGTTACAGCTGCAGATACGTTCTGTCCTGAAACAAAGAGAGAAAGAATCAGGATAAAGGCAAGGAACAAGCTGATTTTCTTCACAAATGAATCCTCCTATTAAATAATAATTTACTTTATTATCATAATAAATTTCCGGGAAATATTCATTTGAATTTAGAAAATATTAAATAAAATTTACAATATTAACATTCCTGTCAGATAACCAAGGATGGGCAAGATGATAGACAGCAAAACATAAAGCAGAGACTTGGTTCGATCATTTTCAAAAAGCTGAATACTTTCCAGTGCAAATGTTGAAAATGTCGTGAGTCCACCCATCATTCCGGTACCGATAAAGAGATAGACAGAATCAAAATGAGAAATCAGTCCCAGTATCAATGAGCCGGTGATATTGATACCTAACGTTACCCATGGAAACTGGCCGTTGAACTGGCTTAAGTAGACACGAATGATGGCGCCGAGCATTGCACCTAGACCTACCATCAGCAAAATACGGACCTCCCTGATTTCAGACCGGTATAGCTCAAAAAGAGACCGCCCGCCATTGTGATAGTGATATAAACAATACCTGCTGTTGGCTGGGCTTCTAGCAAGTGAATGCTATCTGCACTGAATGTAGAAAACGTTGTAAAACTGCCCAGCATACCAGAGGTAACCCCTATCTTCAAATTCTGATCTTTGAATGGGTAACTGGCTAAGAAAGCCAGGAAAAATGAACCTGCTAGATTAACAGCAAGTGTCCCAATATAAGAAATGTCGCCCGCTAAAAGAGTAAGACTGTAGCGAAGAGTAGCTCCGACAAATGCGAATAGAGCTACATATAAATATTTCATGATAAACCTCCATTAGAAAAAGATTGTACATATGTACAATCTTAAATAATACCGAACAGCAGCATACCACTGATCAAATGATAGATAATGACGGCCAGAATAACGAACTGCCAGATCTTAGCGGCTAACTGAAATTCTTCATCAGGCTGTTTCATATAACGGTCGAGCATGATGACACTGATGATTAATATGATGGCATTGACCAGACCGGAAAACAGGATAATTGAAGTTACAGAACCGAAAATCTGACTAAGCAGGGGATTCTTCACGCTGAGCAGCATGCTCAGAATGACCAGGACAACAGATATGATAAAATAGCGACGTGAATGCTTCATAAAATGCTCCTCTAAATAATTAGTATAGGGTTATTTTAGCATATAGCATCTTGCTTGTATTTGTATTTTAGAAGCTTTATAGTGAGGTTGACTAAAGCGCTAGGAGGAAATGAAGATGAGAGACTTAAATGTAGAAGTATTTGCAGATGGTGCAGATATTGAACAGATGAAATCAGCTTACAACAACAAAGAAGTAGATGGTTTCACGACTAATCCATCATTAATGGCAAAAGCAGGTATCAAAGACTACAAACAGTTTGCTGAAGATGCAGTGAAAGCAATCCCGGATGCATCTATCTCATTCGAAGTATTCGCAGACGATATCGAAACAATGCGTAAAGAAGCAGAAATTCTGATGAACTACGGCAAGAATGTTTTCGTTAAAATTCCTGTAGTGAATACACAAGGCGAATCATTGATTTCATTAATCAAAGAATTATCAGCTGAAAATGTGCAGTTAAATGTCACTGCGGTTTATACGATTGAACAAGTCAAAGAAATCGTGGATGCTGTAAAAGAAGGCGTACCAACCTATGTATCAGTATTCGCTGGCCGAATCGCTGACACAGGTGTAGATCCAATGCCGCTCATGAAAGAAGCGGTTGAAGTGTGTTACAGTAAAGAAGGCGTTAAACTGCTTTGGGCAAGCTGCCGCGAACTCTACAATGTCATTCAGGCAGACGAAATCGGCTGTGACATCATCACTTGTCCTGGCGACGTCGTGAAGAAATTACCAAACATCGGCCGCGATATCAACGAATTATCAGTAGATACAGTGAAAGGCTTTGCTAAAGATATTAAAACAAGCGGCCTTGCAATCCTGTAAAAATAGAACTCTCTCATCTGAGAGAGTTTTTTTATGTGAAAATTTAATTTTCTGAATATTACATATTGCATGCATAATATGCAAATGTTATATTTGAATTAATAATACAAGAAAGGATGATGAGCTTGGCATCAAAGATCGGAGATAAAGTTCTCGGTCGCAGAAAAGAACTCAAAATGACACAAGCCGATCTTGCTAAAAATATCTGTACACAAAGTCAGGTCAGTAGAATTGAAAAAAATGAAATTATGCCGAGTTCAGAAACACTCTATCAAATAGCGCGTCGACTAAACGTCAGTATGGATTATTTCTTTGGCGTTGAACCTGTCAACAATACGATACGCGGCAAGAAAATATGTGAAGATTATCTGGAATCAAAAGAATTTGAAACACTTGAAGTATTCGTCGATGCACAGCTGCAGACCATCCTGACAGAATATGAGCATCGCTATCTGACATGGGTCAAAGCAGTATGCGCGGGCTATACGAAACCGGATTTAGAAATCGCCATAAAAGTGCTGGAAGAGTTATTGGATAACCCAATTAAACATCAGGATTATGAACTTGAGGCAAGTATAAACAGCTCACTTTCAATCTTTTATAAAAAGTTAAAAGACAATGAAAAGGCTGAAAATAGAATTAGGATAGCGCGCAGTATTATTAATGAGAATAATTTATTTAATGAAGTAGCTGCTAAAATATATTATCAATACTCTGCATTATTAATAAGTGAGGAAAGCTATGAAGATGCTTTAGAAATGGCGAATGAAGGAATCAATATATGTATTAGACATAATATTCTATTTTTACTTGATAATCTAATTTATGTTGCTTGTGGAGCGAAACAAGAACTAGGTGTCATCTCATTTAAAGATAGAGAATTATGCAAAGTAGGATATGGGCTTTCGAAATTAAAAAATAATACAGTTCAGATTGAACTGTATGAAAAAGAATTAAAAGATTATAATCTTAAAAACTAAGGAGTGTTTTAAATGAAAAGAAATTTTGTTAAAAGTATTTTATCTGTATCAGTACTTGCTGTATTCCTAGGATTAGGCGGTACTTCATTCGATTCTCACAATTTTGATCAAGTTAAATCGATTAAAGTAGACTTAGACGTACATTAAATAACTAAATAACCGAACCTTCTCTGGTTCGGTTTTTTTTGTGGTCTTTTTTGGGTATGAGAAGAAAGACTGAATGCAGGAGGTTAAATTTGGCGACTAACAGGACTTCGATAAAAAAACTCGAAATGCGTAATAAATTGATATTAGTTTGTATTTTACTGCTCGTTGCACTTGCAATCTATCTGATCTATCTGATGTCGAAGGCAGCACAGGAAGAGAAATTCAAGGATCAGCATGTTGTGGTTGATTATACTTATAACCAGGCTCTGGCGCGGCAGATGCATACGGATGCTGTAGCTTCTGATGGGGTGAAATGGTCAAAAGCGGATCGTTCTCAGATTAATCGGTACTTACATCCTGAACCTTTCTATCATCACTCGGAACAGAAGTATCAGTTCTTAAACTTGCGTAAGCCGCAGGGTATCAGTGCAGGTAAGCTGGATGAACTGCTCAGAGGAAAAGGCATACTTGAAGGGCAGGGGGCAGTATTTCGTGATGCCGCGCATGAATCTGATTTAAATGAGATATATTTGATCAGTCATGCACAGCTAGAGACGAGTAAAGGTGTCAGTGAACTGGCAAAAGGACTGAAAGTGAATGATAAAGGCCAGTTAGATCCACAAGGAAAGACTTATTATAATTTCTTCGGTGTCGGTGCTTTTGATTATAATGCTGTAGCAGAAGGGGCGAAGTATGCGCAGCAGCATGGATGGGATACACCAGAAAAAGCGATTAAAGGTGGTGCAGAGTTTATTGCTGAAGAGTATCTGTCCAGAGATAATCAATACACACTCTATTCAATGCGTTTCAATCCAGTCGATCCCGGTAGACATCAGTATGCAACCGATGTGATGTGGGCGCATCATAATGCGAGACAGATGGCGAAGTATTATAAGCAGATGGGGATTGAGGGGAAGTTCTATACGCGTCACCATTATAAGAAGTAAGCACGAGACTCTCGTGCTTTTTTTGTTTGCCATAAATAAAAAACATTTTGGCGCGTATTTAAGGAATATACGCCATAACGTCTATATAAAATGAACTTGATTACTGCTCAAGACTCATCACGATGTTACCCATTGATTTTGCGCCGACGATACAGAAGTTATCCGGTGTTTTTGTTAAATAATAAGGCAATATACTGGTTCATGATGTTTTTCTTTATAATATGTTCATTTTATCACAATATACACATCCAAAGTTACACAGAGAACTGCTATAGATATCTGTAAAAAGTAAAAAATATCCATATATGCTATAATTGAATCAAAAACACAAAGGAGAATCTATATGCAAAACTGTCAGAATTGCGGACACCATTTTACGTTTAAAGACAAGTCCAAAATGATTTGGCGGATCACCTTCAATAATGAAGTACATTGTCCGGACTGTGGAAAGACTTATTATATGTCGAGTAAAAGAATAGCACTGTCTTATGGATTGCTGCTCTTTATAGAATTTATCTTCATGTTGATTGCTAACTTGTATGAAATCGGTTTTATGGGCTTTATTATTGTATTAATCTTTCTTCTAGGCATCATTATATTTATTATGCCGTTAACGATGAAATTTGTTGAAGAACCTGATGGCTTACTGGACCGACAGTTCAGAGAGATGCAAAAAAGAACTAAGAAATAAAAGCTGGTAATCTTGAATATTCAGTAGCTTTTTTAGAGGATTTTTAAGAAAACTTTAAGATAACTGGAAATTTAAGTATGATATGATGAAAAAAAGGAGGGATAGAGACGTGACATGGATAGAAGCTTATAAGAGATTCTGGCAGAATGCTTTCAAAATGAAAGGACGCGCGAGACGAAAAGAGTTTTGGATTCCACAGCTGCTGAATACTGTAATCAGTCGAGTCATCGAACTCATTTTTACTATAGGTGGCGCTACAACTAAGTTTTCAATACGCATGGACGAAGAAGCCATTATTGACTACGGTAGTTTGATCTGGCTAATCGTTATTCTTATTCCGTCATTTACAGTGACTGCAAGGAGACTGCAGGACATCAACATCAATGGCTGGTGGGCAGTTCTTCCGATATTCGGATGGTATATAGCGCTAGGTTCAATGATCGCTATCTTGATAATACCAGGTGTTGTAGACTATCTGAGTCAGCCTGAGCGACTTACTGCAGCATTAACGACAAGTACAATTATAGGGGTCATGCTTGCCGTGATGTCCATTGTATTCTTTGTCTTCAATGTTATGGATGGCAATCCAAGACCGAACAAATACGGAGAAGATCCGAAGAAAAAAGAACGTTATTTTTATAAAGGAGAGATTTAAGATGACATGGATGGAAGCTTATAAAAGATTCTGGCAGAACGCCTTCAAGATGCGTGGACGAGCAAGAAGAAAAGAATACTGGGTACCACAGTTATTTAATGGATTAATAGCCATTGCTTTAAGTATTATCTTTTCCTTTGTAGATAGTGCGATGGGATTCAGTACAGATTTTATGGCAAATGACCAGATGACGAATGTTTCATTCACTAAGCCGTCAGATATCGTCAATGGCATCTGGTCACTGATTATTCTGATTCCAGGATTCACAGTACTGGCAAGAAGATTACAGGATATTAATATTAACGGTTGGTGGGCACTGTTACCTAATGTAGGAGGAATTGTTTTTGGTATTGGCTTGATTATTACATTAGTATTTTTATTTGCAATGGGTGGAGCAGAATCTACACCACTTATTATTTTGATTATCTGCGGTTTGATCTTGATTATTATGGCAATTGTCTTCTTCGTCTTTACAGTAATGGACGGCAAGCCGGGGCCGAATAAATACGGCGAAGACCCTAAAAAGAATGAACGTTATTTCTACAACGATACTTACAAAAACTAAGCGGAAACAGTCTCTCTGTGAGGCTGTTTTTTTATAGGAGGTATTATGACACATTATTTATATATAGGTGCTAAAAGTAAGTTACCTGAAGCTTTAAAAGAATATGGCACTGAAGTATCAGCGTACCAATGGAAGGCAGAAGAAAACCGCTATGATTTTCAGTATGAATTGTACTATCATCTGCAGGAGCAGGAACTAAAGAAAGTTATTGAAATTTGTCACGAACATTTGAAGAAGAACCGTTATGATTCGATTGAAATAACCTATGGCTTGAACAGCAACCGCTATCCTTTCATCGTAAAAGGGCAACATACAATCAGAATAGAAGACCTGACAGCAGACAGACTTGTAGACATGCCGGTGGACTGGATGTTCGAACTGAAGTCTTATAATGTTTATTCATAAATAAAAAAGACTGCCGAAGCAGTCTTTTTATTTACGGTCATAGTCACGCTGGAACGCTTTAAGGTTCTCTTTGTCATTCAGATACAGGAAACAAGCAAGGCCGATAGGTATTCCGAAGATAGGTGTTGTTAAAAGGCTCGCAATAATCATATAAAGTACAACGTAAGTGATATCTGTGCTGTTCCACTGTTTCTCTTTTAAGTACTCGATAATCGTACTGATATTCAAGATGTTCATCTCCTTCGTCATAATGGAATAAGCTCAGTTAAAAAGTAACCTATTTCACTGGAAATTTCAAATTATATGATGTTCAGAGATATTCAATCAGTCTTAAATGACGAGCATTAAACATTAATTATAGTGTAAAATAATAGTTAAAAGTGATTATTTGCTAAATTGGAAATGAAAAGATAATCCATCATAAAAACTGATATGTTCAGTCGAGAAGGGGCTGAGACAATTGATGTACAGGGAAATCGAAAAGTATTTAGAGAGACATTACCTGCGCTACTTTAATACAACACCGAGACTCAAAGTCACGCATCTGGTCGATAAAGGGTATTACTACCAGTTCAATCTATGGCAGGATGATGTACTGTCAATTGGAGAGACAGTGTGGAAGAATGATCTTGACACGTAAAAAGTACTCATAATTTCTATTTAGTATTTGAATTTCCTCATATCATGTGTAAAAACAGCTTCTATGATAAAGCTGTTTTTTTATGTAATCGAAGTGTATATTTATGTTAATCTAAATATATTAAACGCTTACAAAATTTACATAGGATGTGGAAACTACATGGATAAAAAATATGATAATTTAAAAACATATATTCAAGGTTTACTTCAGAGTCATAACTATGATTGGGAAGGTGTAAGAAGTCTGAAGATTTTTCCGGATAAAGATATGTATCTTCATTCTTTTATACCATTTAATGTTAATATGCAACAGGGAGAAATAACTGAAGATTTATGGGTTCACCTTGTAGATGAGATTCATGCAAGACATGAGAAGGTAAAGGTAGTTAAATTAGGAGATAAGATTAGAAATGATGCTAAAATACCTGGGGATTATGGATCCTCCTGGCAGCTATATAAAAAAAGTTTAGAGCAGAAGGGTCTTTCAGAAAACTCTATTCTTAATATAGAAAAGTCCTCTTTCTCAATACTCCAGCATTTGTCAATGGATACAAGTGATTCCGGTCCAACTAAAGGATTAGTAATAGGGAATGTTCAATCAGGAAAAACTGCAAATATGGCTGGCTTGATGGCAATGGCAGCTGATAATGGCTTTAATGTATTTATCATTCTTTCTGGAGTTATTGAGAATTTAAGACAGCAGACCGCTACACGTTTGTATAATGATATGACCCCTAAAGGTTCTAGTAACCTCCAGTGGCAGACAATTAATCAACCTTCACCAAATTCAAGGTTGCCAGAACATAATATTTCTTCATATAATCTAGAGGAAAATGGCAAAAAAAGATATTTTACTGTCGTCCTTAAAAATAAGAAGAGACTTGAAAATCTTATTAAATGGTTACTTGAAGATGAAAAGAAAGCTAAGCAAATGAAAATCCTAGTTATTGATGATGAAGCAGATCAAGCTAGTGTTAACACCCTGAAGATTGAAGAAGAAGATCGTACTGCTATTAATCGGCTGATAAAAGAACTGGTTCACAGTTCCAAATTTGGTGGCATGAATTATATTTCATATACCGCTACTCCCTATGCGAATGTATTAAATGAAACAACTATAGATTCCTTGTATCCTAAGGACTTTATTATTTCTCTTGAACCATCAGAAGATTATATCGGTCCAAAACAAATTTTTGGAATGGAAGAACCTGAAGCAGTCCCTACCGTTAATATCATTAGAGAAATAAGTGACGCTGATGCTGCTTTAATACGAGAAATACAAAATGAGGATTTAGGTGAAGATATTCCGAGGAGCTTTAAACAATCTATTCAATGGTTTGTTCTAACAGTTGCTACTATGCGATATCTTGAAT
The DNA here is from genome assembly GCF_004359615.1 of Macrococcus brunensis. Taxonomy (GTDB): domain Bacteria; phylum Bacillota; class Bacilli; order Staphylococcales; family Staphylococcaceae; genus Macrococcus; species Macrococcus brunensis. The sequence goes on along the minus strand of NZ_SCWA01000003.1, from coordinate 133,618 downwards.
ATAAAAATCCAATTTCAATGCTCGTTCATACTAGTTTTAAGATTATTGAGCATCAGATTATTGCTGATAAGATTGAACAATACGTTAAATATATGAAAGAAAATTACGAAGATACTTTAAAAGAGCTGCGTGAATTGTACGAAAATGAGAAAATAGAGTTTAAGAGAAATTATTTCTTGCGAGGAATGAAAGATTACTCAACACCAGATCAAGTACCTGATTATCCATTATTTGAAGAGATTAAACCAGAGCTCGATTTTATTTTCCGATTAAATGATAACGAGCTAATCAGTCACATTCCAATCGGAGAATCTGGAGCACCTAAGTATCATAAAGGTTTCCATTTAGCTATTGATAACAGTAAATCTCAGGCCGATCAGCAAATAGTAAGACTTGTCTATCCTGATAAAAAACAGATGCCTGATATGGCTCCGGCATTTATAGTAGTTGGCGGTAATACACTTTCTCGAGGATTAACATTAGAAGGATTAACTTCTACCTATTTTCTCAGAACAACGAACCAGGCAGATACCCTCATGCAGATGGGTAGATGGTTCGGTTATAGAAAAGGTTATGAATTATTTCCACGAGTCTGGCTTGAAAATATAGCTCGCGAACGATTCGAATTTCTCTCTCAAATGAACGAAGAACTACGTGAAGATGTAGCCGAGTACGCAGTAAATGGAAAATCTCCAAGTGAATTTGGACCCAAAATTAAGAACTCCTATAAAAATAATCTTATTAAAATTACTTCTAATAATAAAATGCAGGCTGCAGTAGGTGCTGAATTTGATTTTACAGGTTTTAATTCTCAGACCATTTACTTTGAGAAAAACGTCAACAAACTAGAACATAACTTAAGTTTGACTAAGAGTTTTCTTAATAGTCTTCCGAAGCCTGAAATCAGTTCTAATAAAATGATATTCAGGGATATAGATAAACAAGTGGTTCATGATTATTTAAAGAATTATCAAGTCTGTGAAAAGGATATACAAATGTCATGCATTCCTGCTCTGATGGACTGGATTGAAGAAAATAATGATTTATTTAATAACTGGAATATTATCTATTCCTATAGAAACGCCTCTAAAAATCAGCAGAATGCAGATCTCGAATGGCAGATTCAAGGTGAGAATCCTGGTGCAAACATCCGTACTAAATTAACTTCCAGAAGTAATGAAGAGATTGCTAACATTGGTGCACTACGTACACCTGCGGATTTAGTGGCAGATACAAATTATGAGGGCGCAAATATTAGTAGCACAAAGGATGTATATCAGATACGGGAGCAAGCAGGTTTAAGTACAGTACCTCAACTCATTATCTATAAACTTGATAAAGATCAGCGTACAAAAAAAGAGTATCTAGCGGATGTTAATAAAGAGAGTTCAAGACGTGAACCATTGAATTTCCCAGTGGATATTATCGGTTTAAATATCATGATTCCAGGTATTGCAAACAGCGATACAAATGTTAAATATGTAACAGCGCATATTAATTTAAGTAGTCAATCAGTAGAAGAAGAGGTCGAAGAAGATTGAAAATAAAACAAGCCAATAATGATTTACAGAGTATGTCACAAGATGGAGACGCTATTTTACGCTCGCTTCAGAATAAAACGATGCCTACTATTGATTTAATGGTACGCGAGTCCTTGCAGAACAGTCTCGATGCCACTTTACCAGACGTAGAATCTACAAATGTAACATTCCATGTTGATTTTTTTGATACAGAAAAACTTGCAAAACATTTTGAAGGAATTGAAGAAACATTAAACCGTAGATTTAGAGGGCCGCAAAGAGTCATTGCTGTTTCAGATAAAAATACATTGGGTCTGACAGGTGATTATAAATCTGATGATAATGATGAGTTCAATCGCAGTAACTTTCAGAAGCTTGTTTTTGGAATCGGTAAGAACCAAGATAAAGCGGGTGCTGGAGGAAGCTGGGGATTAGGCAAAACAAGTTATTTCAGGTTGGGACAAGGTATTGTTCTGTACTATTCTCGTGTATCATTAGAAGATAATTATGAAGAGCGTCTTATAGCTTCTTTAATAGAGAGTCCCAAACAAGCCCAAAGAATTTTGCCTGAAAATCACAGGGGAATAGCCTGGTGGGGTGAATACGGTGAGAACCCTAATAAATTACTGCCAATAACTGATCATGATCAAATAGCTGAAATTCTGAGTATATTTAATTTAAAACCATATGAAAACGAAGAGACAGGTACAACAATTATTATTCCTTTTGTAGAAGATTTAAACGAAGGCGAAATTGAAAAACAGCAGAAGTATCCATGGATGGAAGACTATCATGAAGCGATTAAGATGGCAGTTCAACGCTGGTATACGCCTCGTCTTATGAATAAAGCATATCGTGCTGTTCACGGAAATTCGTATTTAATGTGCAAGGTAAATCAGGAAGTTATAATGCCTAATTCCAATACTGAGCCTGTTTTTAACGTAATCCAGAAACTTTATAATTCCGCATTAATAAATAAACCTGTTGATGCCAATATTAAAGTTATTCCTATAGACGGTTTATCAAACGTCTTAAAACTGAAAGGTGCAGTGGGGCATATTGCTTTCACGGAAGTAAGTTATGATGATTTAAAAATGACCGCTCCAGAGAACAAACCTTCTGCCTTAGTGCATCTTGGACTTGATTATAATGATAGTGCAAATGGAATTGAAGGAATAAATAAAGTACTGGCTTACTCTCGTAAACCTGGAATGGTTATTGAATACAGTGTAACGAATGACTGGTTGCCTGCAAATATTACGCTTAAGGAAGATCATTATTTATTTGCATTTTTTGTTCCCAATTCAGCTGGTGAACTGAAAACAAGTTACAAGGAGATGGGGTATAATAACCTGGAAGCTTACCTTCGTGCTACTGAAAATGCTGATCACGCTACATGGGCAGATGAAGACAGTATAACAATTATTAAACGTATTAAAACATATACAATGTCCTCGATACAAAAAACATATATAGGTGAAGAAAAGAACAACAGTTCAAGTGCGACTTCAGCATTATCACGAAAATTCGGCTCGATGCTTATGCCGCCTAAAGGATTTGGTAAAAGTGGTCGAAAGCCACCTGGCGGTGGTGGAGGCGTAGAGGGCCCTAAAAAAGGTCCTAAACCGACGTTACTTATCACGAAGACGGATATTCTGGATGACAGACATATTGAATTAACAGTCGATATTACACTTGTTCCTAAAAGTACTAATAAGGTCTATATATATATTATGGGGCAGGATCAAAAAATTGATGCGCATAACTGGGAACAGTCATTTGAAGGTACAGTTCAGTTTCCTTATGTCATTAAATCAGTGGAAGTTACTGAAGGTAATCAATACACGGCTATTAAAACACGTGAAGGTATCACTAGCGAACTTCATTTTGATTCAAAAGATACTGATAAACGAGAAATAAAGGTGAAGTTTATTATTCAAATGAACTCTCATCAGTATCAACCATTACTAGGTATTAAAACGGAAAAGCAGAATGATAAAAGGGAGGAATTATAATGAGTTCAAATCAGATAGCGTTATATAAAAAGATTAATGAACAATTGATCGAAAATAGCGGACTCTTTATAGAATTCAAAGGTCTTTCCTATCAATCTGAAAATGAAACAGTAAAGTTAAATCCCCTGCCTGATTTTGACGGAATGATTGTAGTAAACGATTATGATAATAATTGGACACCTGCTGAAAATAACCTTAAAGTACATTCGACTCTCTCTATTAAAGATGCTTCGGTTCTTTTTGGCAGCAACGGTGTCACTATGCCGGAAAATACAATTGGTTTTGCAGTACATATACATTCTAAATCCTCTTTTTTTCAGAAGACATTAACAATATTTGAAATTACATCTGATATGAAAGATATAAAGTTTGATTTTAATCAGACATTTAACGCCGGTGAATTAAATGGGCAGTTATCTTTAGATTATTTTCTCTATCTAAAAGAATATAACAATCATTATTTTAAACATGCTAATCACTCGGGTATGATTCTGACAGAATTTGACCTGCATAATTATATGGTTATTGTTGATGGCGATGCATCCTCATTTCCGATCAATGAATTTGAAGATAAAGAAGGACCTCTTTGGAAGCTTGAAAAACATTGGGTTGATGCTGAATCGGATTCATTTAATAGTTCAAATGTTTGTCTAAGTCTGAACATTAAGCATTACTTATTCCCACAACTTAAAGAAGGAAAAACAGCTATCAGCCGGACCATGATGGGAGACATTATGGTTCAGGCAATGGCTATGATTATTACGCAAGTCAAAAATGAAAATTGTGACTTGCATTCAGAAGAAATCATTGTTGAGGGAAGCATTCTGTCAGCATGTCAGTATTGGGTGAAGACTTTTAATGTTGATACAACTGATATGTTCACCATAACAAATTCTTTAAGAGCTTATTTCAGTCAGAGCTTCCTGAAAGGAGCGAGTGAAAATGATTAACTGGGAAAATAACAATTATAGCGTGGCAAATGCTGAGAAAGACTTTTCGAAAATTGAGATATTAACAGATGAAGTAAATCCAATTAATCCCCCGGAATCTATGAGAGAACTGCGCAATCAGATGATTGAAGCACGCGATCGTATATTTGAAGACCTGAATCTGGATGGTGCGAATAAGCTCGGATACGAATTTGATTTAAAATATGGTATTGCGATTTACTCACTTCTTAATGAAGCTATAGGGTTCACAAATCGTATTGCTGCTAAAGATGATATATGGCGCTATTTATCTGTAAATGTGATTCCTGATGTAGTGCATGCCCGATGGGGAAAGCATGAGGATAGATATTTTAGGAACTCCAGACGTATATGGTTAAAAACAATTTGGTGGTATGTCGCGCTCTCCTGGCATAATAATGCAGAAGAAACTTATCAGTTGCTCAAGAACAATACGACTGACACAATAATGAACTTAGTCGAACGACCAGGAATCGGATATCATATTGAACTCTACCGAGAGATTATGTTGCAATATAATGACCATGAAGATAATGACCGAAACTTATTTAGATCTGTATTAAAACTTAATACGGCTAGATTGGCAGTTGTCACACCTGAATTATCTGAAGGTGGTATAAAGGGATATGTAAATAATTTATTTGCAACTGCTTTAGGTAAAGAATAGATGTACTATCATCAACTATATGACAACGTACTGAGCAGGTATGCTGCCCAAGCAGAAACACTGAATATTATTTCAGGCTATGGGAGCGGTAAGTTTCTAGAGCAAGTTGTACATGACTTTCCGCATTTAACAATAAATCTATTTATCGGAATGACCAATCAGGGCGTTCCTAGGTATGATCATGAAAAATACCTGCAGTTAATGGCTATCAATGAAAATATTGTTGTATACTATCAAATTGAAGGTGCACCAACTCATATGAAAATTTATCATTTCATTAATTCAGAAGATGAGATAAAATTAATAGGTTCTGCAAACTTCAGTGAAAATGGATTTTACCATCATCGTGAATTGCTGACAGAAACTCAGGAGTCTCTTCATGGATTATTTGAAGCGCAGAAAGTTCTGTCTATTAGATGTGATTCAGAAAATGTTGATGAAAAAGTCGCATTCATTGAACAGCAAGAAGATATAGCTAAAATCAGTTATGAAGAACTTTATCATTCTGTGCCTATTATCTCTAAAATCAATGATAATGAGGAAGTATATAAAACCAATCATAATCAATTGAATCTTATTTTGAAAATCAGGAACAGACATTTTATTGATTCTTCTAAAGTTAAAGTGATTGAAATCATGCTTGATGAAAAATCAGATCCTAACTGGCAGTTTAGTAAAATAAATGCAGCCTTTGATAATAAGGAAGCATATATAACTACTAATAAGCGTCCATATCTAAACGAGTTCTTTCCTACTGATGCGACTTTCAAGGTTATCGATGAAGAAGAGAGATGTTATCAGATGGAACTAAGTGGCCAATTCAATCGTGAATTACGCCTTTTAAATGGAGACTGGTATCTGCTAATTAAAGAAAAACTCGGAATGAAAGAATTCCAGCCAATCACTAGAAAAAGGCTGGAAGAAAATCAAATGGAATTAATCGTATTTGAAAAAATTGAAGAACATCTGTTTCGGATGTTTTTCACAAGTAATAAGTAATAATAAATGAAAGTAGTTGGTTATTCAATGTTAAAAGTAATAGAAACGTTCAGTGGCATTGGTAGCCAGGCTCAAGCGTTAAAAAATATTGGTATTGAACATTCTATAGAGGCGATAGTCGAATGGGAAATAGGTGCAATGTACGCCTATGACATTATGCACAATGGCCCTCAGGATTTAAGCCCATATCGACACCATACAAAAGAATCTTTAGTAAAGGAGCTATCAAAGTACACTCTTTCCGGAGATGGCAAAGAGCCCTTATCAGAACGATCGTTGTCAGCAATGGGCGTTCTTCAGCTTAAATCTATTCTTTGTTCTATAGAAAGAAATAATAACCTTGTCGATATTACAAAAGTAAAGGCAGTCGATTTGCCGGATGCTGATCTTCTCACATACTCATTTCCATGCCAGGACTTATCTGTGAGTGGTCATTGGCACAAAAACTCTGGTGGGATTAATAGAGATGCAAATAATAGGTCTACACTTTTATGGCAGATAGAGAGAATACTGATGGAGTATAAAGAAGCGGATAAACCACTTCCGAAATTTCTTTTAATGGAGAATGTAAGTAATATCCTTTCATCAAAACACATAGAAAATTTCAGAGAGTTTCAAGATTTCCTGCAAGCATACGGATATTACAATCAGGTTTATACATTAGACGCACGTAACTTCGGTGTACCTCAATCAAGGAAGAGAACGTACATGTTAAGTGTTCTTGCTAAAGATGAAGAAGAATATAGTGCAGTAAACGATTACTTCTTTTTTAATAATCTGGAAAACATTGTTTTGGATAGAGAGAATATACGCCCATTAAGCGATTATCTGAAGTTAAATTATGATAATTCCGTCTATAGAAAAGAAGCTATACAGAGTACACCAACCTGGTCGCCTTCACGAGAGAAGATATATGAAAATAATGTAATACTAGCAGTAGATAGAAAAGTTGAACCTAATCAATATGCACGCACCATTACTACTAAGCAAGATCGGAATCCTAATTCAGGGATAATTAAGTATGAGGATGAAGTTCTTACTCCAATGAACATAAATTATAGAAATCTTACTCCAAGAGAATGCTTCTTGCTTATGGGATTTGAAGAAGAACAATTTAATCTTTTGATTGAGCATAATATCGATCTGACAGAAGGAAAGAAAATTTTACCATTGTCACGATTAGTGAGAATGGCAGGTAATAGTATTGTGGTGCAAGTATTGGAAAGTATTTTTAAACAAATTAATGAAATTGAAAACAATGATTAACGATTCATTCGATAATCATTGTTTTTTATTGTTTTTAAAGGGAAAAATCTAGGTAAAAAGGGAAAGTGATCATATGGACACTCTTACTCCAGAGAAACGTCTAAAAAATATGAGAAATATAAAGTCAGCAAATACTAAGCCTGAAATTTTGGTTAGAAAGTATTTATTTGCTAAAGGGTTAAGATATAGAATTAATTTTATTCTCCTTTTATTTAATGATTTTAATATAGAAGACTTTATTCAACCAAAAGCATTGCTTCGTTATCCATTGTCCATCAGGTAATTTAACCTTGTCAGATGCATTTTGTCCTTTCGGTCTTAAATGACAGACTGAATTGTCTTTTGCACCTGGTAGGTTATTTTTTACTCCTCTTTTAGTTTCTTCAAGTATGACGCCATCATTAAGAATTCTCTTTGTATCCATATAGAACTGCTTTAATTCATTCTCAATCACAGTTTCAGGCATGTTCCACAGTTTGATACCTTTAAAAACATTTTCATTCTCAGTGTTCTTCCGAAATACAATAAACAACCACTTTGTTTCTTCAAATTTTTCTCTTAATGAACTTTCTTCCCATGGCACGTTAGCATATTCATTAAAGTCTATATTTTCAAAAGACATATGCTCTTTTGGCTTTCCATTTTCTTGCAAGGTGATGGTTTTAAATTTAATATTATACTTCTCAAATTCTTCTATCTGAGATAGGTGTGTGCCTTTAATACCAAGCATTGCACTGATCAGGTTGGCAGCACGTGCTTTGCTTTTTGATAATACTATACCTTCTTGTTCAGCGATTTCCTGGTCGGTCATACCATAATATGGACTGAACTTCTCTTCAAGAACAGTTTCAATTGATTTTTCTGCTATTTCTTTTGATGATGTAATAGAGACAAGATGTTCCTCTGTGATTAACTTACGTACTAGTGCGCTCATGTATCCTTGCTTAATTGAGTATGCTCGTTGTTTTGCTAGTTCATTGCTATAAGGTTGCTCTCGCATAGAGGATGCTGCCGTGGTGCCTTTAGTACAGGCTCCTAATATTAAGGTGTCCCCCTCAGATAGAAGGTGAGCTTCCCCTTGAAGTATTTTGCTATGGATCAGCTGCCAGTCTTGCTTTACGATTTTCAGATCCTCTTCAGGGATCTCGAATAAATCGACTTTTGCAATCTGCGTATTCCAGACATCCATTTTACCTGCTTCATTTCTCTTATATTCATAAAAGAAGAGGAGGAGACGTGCATTCTTCGTCCAATAACTAGATGTATAAAAAGTTTTATCCGCTTCCTCTAAATAGTTGATGATATTCAGAACAAGTCGTTCTTTCGCTTTAAGCTGACCATTCTTCATCCGGGTGAAGCCTGTTGCTTTAAGCTCAATTCCGACATCAGCAAAATCAGCTTCTGCATTTGAGTTGATATCATATCCGAAATAACTTTTCTCGATGATATGGCCGACTTTTCCTTTGACATTGGTATTCTCCAGCATGTTTTCTTTGTCTATTTCATGAAGATATTTTCCTTCAGCTTCTTTCGCATATTGAATCAAGTCAGCTTCATTCTTATATTCAAAAGGTTTCATAAAGTTACCTCCTTAATAAAGTAACATTTTTACTAATTTCCCTTCATTATCGTAATGTTCAGCGTCTAACACTCTGTCTTGACTCAATAACTTAATATGACCGATATTTCTCTGACCTTCTTTAATTCTGACCAGTTCAAATGTCTCTGGAGCTTCCAGACCGATGATGACCATAGGTACTGTCAATTGATTCATCATAGGTATGCACTGAAGTGTATATCCTTCGAAGGAGCCGATAGCATTATCGAATCTCCCTTTTTTCTTTAATTCATCCGTAGCAGTTATAATTAATCCAAGTTCAGTCTTAAATTCCTTTTCCACATGATTTAACTCGGAAGCTAGGACAGGTTTGAGAAGATTTACACAAGTAGCAGATGCATGATTAAACGCAATTTCAAGAGAATAGATGTGGTTGTATGTAAAATCTAATCTCCAGTCAGTTGCTCCTTTACTGTACACTTTTTCTTTGAAAATGCGTGATTCACTGTGCCAGCCTGCAGCACGTAATTTTTCTTTAAAAATGCCATTTATGACGTGTGAGATGCTAGTATCACTTTTCATGTCCACATATTTTCTATGTTGAAATCTATTGATGATTTCTTGATCAGTGATTGATTCTATGATTTTTAAGAGGTTACGATACGGTTCGTTATAGCGTGAGTCTGTACTTATGATTTCAATGCCATATCTATGTGAATAAGTTCTGAATTTCATATATACTCCTATTTAAAATGTGAAATTTTTCTATATCATAATACTTACAATAAAAAAAGTCCACTTCATATGAAATGGACTTGAATCTTAAAAAAGATTTAATTGTGTAGTTTCATCAGGATACTGCATTTCGATGTTCTCTATTTCATTTCCCATACGTGTAATCAATGGGACGACTAGCGCATTACCCATACAGAAGAAGCGCATCTTGCCTGCCATCGTATCAGTCCAATTATCAGGAAAGCCATTCAATCGTTCTGCTTCAACTGGCGTAAGTGTGCGATAACCTTTGCTATCTTTAATTAGATGTGTACTGCGGTTGATGCTGGATTCGCTCGTAAGCATCGTGCGGGCAGGTGAATCTAGTGCATCTGTTTCAGACATACCACCTTCACTGAACGTATATTTATGACCATCTTTTGTAATCCGTTCGATTTTCTTAGCACCACGCAGGTATTTGAACTTTTCTACTTTTTCATCAGAGAGATAATACTGGTCATCGACTGCTTCTTCCAGAATTTCACCTAACGTCACAGGTTTCTCATATTGAGGTACAGTGTGTACCGTATAGATTTCCCCGTTACGCATGAAACCAGATGGATGGAAGGTATAAGAGAAGTTGTCAGAGATTTCTACAATATCATGAGAAAGTGTGACAGTTCCGATCCGGTCCTTATAGACTTCATCAGTCACTGGAAATGCTTTTGCGAAGAATCCTTCTTTGAAGACGATATCTTCCGCTGATTTCTTAGTGATAGACTGTGCATAATGATTTTCTTTTCTATAGCCGAAGATGAATACACGGCGACGTTTCTGCGCATTACCATAATCAGCGGCGTTAATGACGCGCCATTCGATATCATAGCCGAGTTCATTAAGTGTAGATAACATAACTGCAAAGTCACGACCACGCTGAGAAGCGGGGGATTTAAGAAGTCTGTCTACATTCTCAAGAAGAATATACTTAGGAGCGACGTTCTGGATATATCTTGCAATCTCCCAGAACAACACACCTTTCTTACCTTGGATGCCTAGTTCTCCACTGAGTGATCTCGCTACTGAATAATCCTGACAAGGGAATCCGCCTACTATCATATCGACATTCGTACTTGCAAGTTCATGATTAGTCACCTGAGTGATATCCTGATTGCTATGTATACCCGTCTTGAAATTATGGGTATAACAATCATAAGCATGTTGAACACGACGAGAAGGCTCCCATTGATTTGCCCAAGTGATTTCGAACATTCTGTTTTCCGTATTTTCTAAACCTAGACGGAATCCTCCGACACCGGCAAACATTTCTCCAACTTTAAGCTTTTTCATCAATGGACCTCCTCTATATTTAACTTATTAATATTAACATATTTCTTGATGATATTATATTTTATCTTACTAAGATTATACCGAACGATCGTTCGTATTTCAATTAAGAATTGTTGAAAGGAGTGAGCACAATGAAGAAAAGTGAATATCCGTCTGCCAGAAGTTACAATATGTCTCGAATCAGAGGGAAGAACAGTAAGCCGGAGGAGATTGTCAGACGTTATCTGTTCAAGAGAGGATTCAGATATCGAAAGAACTATAAAGAACTGCCAGGATCACCGGATATCTATCTGCCGAAATACAATACTGCTATCTTTGTGAACGGCTGCTTCTGGCATGTCCACGATTGCGGCAAGTTCAATATGCCCAAGACGAATCAGAAATTCTGGCAAGCTAAGTTTGAGCGCAATGTGGCCCGAGACGAAAGGAACATCGAAGAATTAACAGAGCTTGGTATTAATGTCATTGTCATTTGGGAGTGCGGGTTAGGCAGTGAAGTCAGAGAAGAGACCCTTGAAGATTTAGTGGAAATGATTCAGACCAACCATGATGATGAAAAGATGAGAGAATTCTTTTTAAGTTGTGACTGGGGTTGATTAAACTTTAAATTATATAACAAATAGAAGGGTTTGAGAGGATTCTTGCGGAAGCTGCAAGAATTTTCTTTTGCTTTGAACTAGTTGATAACCTCGCTAAAAAAGCGAGGTTTCTTTGATGAACAACACTGAAATTATGGAGGCTATTAAGTATCATCGTGAGAATCTAGGGTATACCTCAACTGAAGTCGCAGAGGTAATAGGGTATAGTGTTTCTAAATACTCGAGACTTGAGAATCACAAGCAACCTATTCTAGGATGGGAGCTTTTAGCGATAGCCAGATATTTTGGGATGAGTGTGGAGGAGCTGACAACCATACCGAAGAGGAAACGATAAAGGAAAATTTAATAATGGATATAAAGAAAATCGGATTTGTCCGATTTTTTATTTTTTCTTCATCTGTCCGAATCCAAACAAAATATACAGTATCACAATCGCCAGACCTACAATCATCATTGTACTGTCCATGGTCGTCTTACTGTTATTTAGTCATTGAACACTTTCATTCTAGTTTGGCTCTTTTCATTGTCAATTGATGGTATTTTTTATTTTAGCAGTGATAGTATATTATGGTTGTAAGAAGGCTGATGGCTGGAGGCGATTTTGATGACTGTTATTGCTGGTGTTGATTTTCTGAATACTTCTCTGTCACCGTTTGTTCAGGTGGAAGATGAGAATCGTATTCGCTTTTCTATAGACGATTTGTCACTTAAGGAATTTAAATTGCTGCTGCTTGCTCTGAATAGGAACTTATCTACGATGGCATTCTCTAAACGTAAAGTAGGATGGGGCAAGGTTAAGCCTTATTATCTGTATCGTTTTATGAGAATTCCCAGCTGGAGTGTCCATTCATGCGCAATTGATCGGCTGTACTTTGCTGTTGTCAGGAATCTGCGTCAGCGTGATATAGAGCAGTTCTATAAAGCGTATAGACGCAAAGTACATATGCCGCTTGTGACGTATTTTTACAATGAGGACACCTTCATAAGGATCAGCCCTTTTTATGTTGATATTATTTCTGATGACGTCACTTTAATTGCGCATTTAAGATCTTCTTTTAGTAACAGGGTAACTGATTTCGATGGTGTTCTGCCGATTTCAGAAGAGGAATGGTGAATTAACATAGGGAGGGGCATCAATGATCACGCACGATAACTTTAAGTTCTGGCTCACTTACCGCACTCATTTTCTTCAGGCGCAGTTAGATGGTAAGAGATCGTGTCATGATTCGGTTAAGAAGTTCTCTTTTTCTCCATCTTTCAATGATGAGTCGTGATTTAGCACGTTTTGATTATGTGCGTCCTGTTGTCTGTGATTTAAGAGGGTGGCTGCTGCAGGTTCAGCTGACCAGTCAGTACTATGTGTAGAAAAGGCTGCATTATGTCAAAGTGCCGCGTGAAGAGCAGAATCCTCAAGTAACATGGAACTGCCGTAATCTGGCTGAGGAGACTATTTATCAGATGGATGCAGTGGATAGACACGGTTATGTAAAGAGTGACTTGTATCTGGTGGACTTTGAATAATAATTAAGGAGAAAAGTGAGACATTTCTTTACCTTAAAATTCCCTTAAAACTGTCTAGGTTTCCTTATTTATCATATTCTGAGTGCTATGATAAATAAAAATGAGGAAGTGTAGATGGGTCTTTTCGATCAGTTGATGGGCAACTCAAGCGAGCAGAATCTTCAAGAAGTATAGAATGAGTTTGGAGGTTATTTACTTCCCGATGAAGTGGTTGAAGCGAGGTTCTTTCTGAGAAGACTAACATCATCGCACTTCAGCAACTGATTTCCAGACATGTGCTGTAAGCTATATTTTTTAACGACAGATATTGGAATCTGTCGTTTTTTTATTTTATCAGTCATCAATCACGTTCAATATAATTTGCTAAAATGTATGAAATTGCTATAAATTTGTATATTTTTCTAGATAATCTAGATATTTAAAGTTTACTGATGCATAATAATAGTAATAATTCATCATTTAAGGAGAAATTCATGAGAAAACTATCGTTAGTGATAATGGGAACGAGCATGATTATGGCAGCTTGTGGCAACGATTCAGAGTCTAAAAAAGAAGAAACCGCTTCTGAAAAATCATCGGAAGAAAGTGTGACTCTTAAAACAGAAAAGCCGCCGACAGAAGCTCAAACGACGGAGAATCCAGTGACTGAAGAAGTCAAAAAAGTGAATAAGACTATTGATATCATGTCTGAGGATCTCATTAATGAATTTACAAAGGATAAAGGATCAGGGTATCAAGGAATTGAACCAGGACTTACTTATAGTCAGATAAAAGAGATGTTAGGCGCCTATGACGGTACTGCAGAAATGCTGGGAGGTCTGCATGTTAAGTTCGGTGATTATGCTGTAGTGTTTGATGGCGTGACTGAGGAGAACCAGTTGAGTGATCACTCTAAGATAAAATATGTTTTTATTTCCCCTGACGAAGACCCTCGACGCGAGTGAGTTTTTTGAGGCACGGGGCAAAGAGGACAGCCGGGAAAGTATTTCGCCGAGTGGTATTTCCATGCTGTATCGTTATACCGTCAATGGCAGGAGTATAGATGCTCTTATTCATAGCGGTCAGGTTGTATGGCTCACTAAGCATGATATGAAGCAGGTCATGAATGAACATGCAGGTGATGAAAATATTTCTATGGAGCGAGGCATCGCTCACTACAACTATCCTCAGATTGATAGTCGTGAGTTCGGTCAGAGTGTTCTGTCAAACTCATTTAATATCATGGGTTATCATGCAGGTGATGATGCAGGAGATCTGATAGAAAAGTTAGGTATGTATGAAAGTAAGGAAGACGGAGATCAGGGCACTGTCTATCACTATGACAACTTCAGTTTTATGATCATTGACAATAAAATCTACGCTATTACGCTGAATGTCCTGGAGGAAAATGTCTCACCTGATATACAGGAAATCTGGGGGGTCCAATCTGAAAATACCGGCAGTGAATATATGCGTTTCGATAAAGTGAAGGACAATGGTTTCTATGTAGAAGTTTACCCGTATATAGGTCCGACTGCTGGTATTTCCGGCATTACGATTTACAGAGAAAATTATGCCGGCCCTTCGCTGGAACAAGCTGATACAGGCCGCTTTACAAAAGAGATGATTCTTAATAAAGATTTTGCTTATTCTATATTGAGTAACGACTATAACATTGCAGGCTACCATGCAGGTGATAACGCTACGTTACAGGAAGTGATTGAAGCGGTAGGCGAGCCTGATTCCCGGCATCAAAACGAGAACGGTGTAGAATACATTGAATACGGTCTGAAGAGAATGACTTTTATAGATGATAAACTCGAATTTATTTCACTGGATGTTACAGAATCAGATATTGATATTGATGAATTACGCACTGCCTGGGGCTATGACTATCAGATTATTAACAGCGAAAGCGGCGAATACACTGTCTACGACACAAATAAAACAAACGGCTATCATGTTGAAATCTTATCTTTAAACGACCAGGTTCAGTCAATCACGATACATGGAGACTATTATAAGAAAAATCATCTGTGGTGGGGTGTGTGAGTCTTCTGCCTTAAAGTTTCCTTTCAGCAGGAACCGGAATAATTACAGGGTGAATTTGAAAAGTGCTGAAGCAATCGTGCAGTTTTATGACAGAAAAACAGATATTGTTGTATTGCGACGTCTGAGTGCAGAGGCAATTTTATAAGTGACTATATAAAAGCACTTTTCGTCATGTTTACGAAAAGTACTTTTTTGAGATCATAAATTAATTGTCATAAGTTGAGTCATCTTTAGATGGATAGCTGACTTTTTCTAGTAAAGTTTGTTCAAGGGACTGATCAGGTTTTAAGATGGATAAGGTTCCATCTGTCTCGAGGATGATGGCTTCTATCTCTGACAGTGAGGCGTGACCTTGTGAACGCACGGCCTGCTTAACTTCTGTTTCTAGCAGACGTTCTTTCTTCATCGCTTCTTTCAGAAACTGGCCCTTGTAATAGAGTAGCGTAGGATTTGATTTGATGATTTCACTGACTTTCGGATTGATGAGTGATAGTTTGGTCAGGAGCAGCTGCAGGCCGATCAATGTGGCGAATGCGACGATTCCCTGGAGTAATGCGATGTCTTTACTGGTCATGATGCTTGCTAGTGTAGAACCAAGCGCAATGGTCACAATGAGGTCGAATGCATTGAGTTTCGTCAGTGTGCGTTTGCCGCTTGCTCTCAGCAGGATGATAAGGGCCGTATAGGCCATAATCCCGATTAAAAATGTTCTGATGATGACATTGAAGTTGTCAAAAAACAGTTTGTCCATGATGATCTTCCTTTTAAATTATTTCTCTAAATACCTGTAGAGAGTCGAGTGGCTGCTGTCTGGCTTTTCTTTGAACTGCGCCAAGAACAGCTTTCAAGTAATTTTAATGGTTGATTCTCTCAAAAACGATCATTTTAATCGCACTGATATCCTTTATTTTATCACTCATGTACTTCAAAAATATATAGCGACCATTTTATTCTGTTTCTATGATCATAATATGCTGAAAATATTGAAGCCACTCAATAATTCTGAAGAGAAAGACAGATAGTCATATCTGTCTTTTTTATGATAAGCGACTGGCAATCTCTGGTATGATAAAACTAAAAGGGGATGGGAAGATGAGACCAGAAGAGGAAAGAGAACGTCTAAGACAGGAAGAACTAAAACGTAATGTAGCAGGTAATACTTTTAATGATGCACAGCATGGATTGAACGATCTGACAGGTAGTGTAAGTACAAAGATGATGGGGATGGGCATTGTTTTCTTATTGCTGTTGATACTTGCAGGCTGGCTTATTTTTGGACATTAGGCAGGATATGTGACTGTCTATATTAAAGAGGAGGAATATGGGATGACTCAATTACCTGAAAGTTTTTTATGGGGCGGTGCACTCGCTGCTCATCAGTTTGAAGGGGGCTGGAATAAAGGAGGGAAGGGGCCGTCTGTAGTGGATGTGCTGACAGCGGGTGCGCATGGTGTGCCGCGTCGTATCACTGATCAAGTGGAAGCGGATGAATTCTATCCGAATCACGAGGCCATCGACTTTTATTCCAACTACAAAGAAGATATCGCTCTCTTTGCAGAGTTAGGGCTGAAGGTTCTGCGGACCTCTATCGGCTGGACACGTATTTTCCCGAAAGGAGACGAAGCTGAACCGAACGAAGAAGGTCTGAGGTTTTATGACAAGGTCTTTGATGAACTGCTGAAGCATGGCATCAAGCCTGTTATCACGCTCAGCCATTTTGAGATTCCGTTACACTTGGCGCGTGAATACGGCGGGTTCCGCAGTCGTAAAGTCGTTGATTTCTTCGTTCGTTTTGCTGAGGTCGTATTCGAACGTTATAAAGATAAAGTGGAATACTGGATGACGTTCAATGAGATCAATAACCAGATGGACGTCAATAATCCGCTCTTCTTATGGACTAATGCAGGGATCCAGGTAGAAGAAGGAGAAGATGCGCGAAGTGTCATGTACCAGTCTGCACATCATCAGCTGCTGGCAAGTGCCAGAGCTGTAGCAGCAGGGCGGAGAATCAATCCTGATTTCAAGATCGGTGCAATGGTCTCGCATGTCCCTGTCTATCCTTATTCCTGTCATCCGAAAGATATCATGGCAGCTGAAATCGCGAACCGCGAACGTTTCTTCTTCCCGGATGTGCAGGTCAGAGGCAAGTATCCAGCGTATGCTTTGAAGGAATTGGCACAACTGGGTATTGTTCTGCCGGTTGAAGCAGGAGATGAAGCAGATCTTAAAGCCGGGACGGTTGATTATCTGGCGTTCAGCTATTATATGTCAACAGTTGTCAAACACGATGCAGTTCATACAGCAAGTGACAGTATGATCAACGGCGGGTTAAAGAATGGCGTTGATAATCCCTATCTCGCATCCTCTGACTGGGGCTGGACGATCGATCCGCATGGTCTGCGCTATGTCCTTAGCACGTTATATAACCGTTATCAGCTTCCGCTTTTTATCGTTGAGAATGGTTTCGGTGCCGTGGATGTTGTTGAAGCAGATGGCATACATGACGAGACACGAATAGATTATTTCAGCAAACATATAGCAGCTATGAAAGAAGCGGTGCTTGAAGATGGTGTGGATTTGATCGGCTATACACCGTGGGGCATCATTGATGTCGTGTCATTTACGACAGGCGAGATGAAAAAACGCTATGGCATGATATATGTCGACCGGGATAATGAGGGACAGGGATCGATGGAACGAATGAAAAAGGATTCCTTCTACTGGTATCAGAATGTCATAGCGACTAATGGACAGGAAATATAGTTCAATGCTTGATGAACTTGAATAGATCATCTCATTAATTGATAAAATTATTTAATATATAATTATGTACAGCACAATGTTTTTTATATGTAATATAAATGCATTTGATAATATGCTATTACCCTTTCTGTCATACAAATATAATATAGAATGAATTGTGTTCTTGATATAATGATTGAAATTATATCAACGACAAGCATCATCATGGTATAAATCAAACATTATAACAACGACGATAGGGGAACAGACATGCCATATTTTGAATTTTTAATCGCTGTGAAGAAAAAGGATATGAAAGCCGTGGATAACATCGTGGCTGATGAAGTTTTCACCTCAATTGTAGAAGTGGACGGTACAAGACTTAATCTGGAACGTGCTGCATTCCTGGCACGCATTGAAAGCAAGATAGCTGAAACAGAGCACTGGGATTTTGATATTATATATAAGGCAAACATACAAGAACGGGTGATTGCTTTTATGGAAGTCAGTCGTGAGCTGAAAGACCTAGAAAGAAAAAGAGAGAAAGTAGCCTGGTTGCTGACGTTCCAGAAAGTTGATGATGGGTTTAAGCTGGTCAGACTGTATGCTGAAGAACTGGAATTAACAAGGGTGTGAGATAATTCGTCCCACATCCTTTTTTTAATCATATTGACCATTGATGCAGCAAGTGGAAGCATATTATGCACGACTGGCCTCTATTTATCCGGCATGATGAATGTCGAAGTTTAAAGATGAACTGCGACATTTTTATTTACGGAGTATTGAAATGATGTTTACTTTGTTAATGTGATAAAGTAGATGTATAGATAGTCATATCGCTTGAAAGTTATTAGAGGCAATAGAAAGGAAACTGAATGAAAAAATCTAATCTGATCATGATAATCTTTATGACAGGTGCATTCTTTACGTTTTTAAATGAAACACTGCTCAACATCGCTTTAACAGAACTGATGCATTATTTCGAGATTGATGCGCCGACTGTCCAGTGGCTCGCTACAGGCTTTATGTTGGTGATGGGCATGCTGATGCCTCTATCAGCTTCACTTGTCCAGTGGTTCACGACGAGACAGATGTTTATCGGTCTGATGAGCATCTTCCTTATCGGCACATTGATCGCAGGCTTCTCGGTTAACTTTCCGATGCTGTTAGCCGGCCGGATGATCCAGGCAGCAGGTACGGGTCTTTTGATCCCGACCATCATGACCGCGATGCTGCTGTTATTTGAGCCGCATGAACGCGGTAAGGCCATGGGGAACTTTGGTCTCGTGATGATGTTTGCGCCGGCTATCGGTCCGACATTATCAGGTATTATCGTTGATTTATTAGGCTGGCGCTGGTTATTCTTCGTCGTAGTACCGTTCGTCATCGGCTCTATTCTGCTGGCACTGCGCTATCTTGAAAACGTCACTGAAGTCACGAGACCGAAGATCGATGTGCTGTCAGGACTTCTGTCATCACTGGGCGTAGCGAGTGTGATCTATGGATTCAGTGCAGTCGGGACAAGTGCAGGCGGTTTTACGAATCCGGTTGTTTTAGCGACGATTATCCTGGGAACAGCGGCTTTAATCATCTTCGGGCTGCGTCAGCGCACACTGGCTGAGCCGATGCTTGACCTTGCGGTGTTCAAATATACGAACTATAGTCGCGGTATGGTGATATTTGCAGTAGTGGTCATGGCAATGTTTGCCTCCAATATCGTCATGCCGATGTATCTGCAAGGTCCGATGATGTTCTCAGCTAAAATAGTCGGTATGATTCTGCTGCCGGGCGCGCTGCTGAATGGTTTTCTGTCACCTGTCATGGGTCGGATCTTTGACACTATCGGTCCTCGTAAAATGATTATCCCGGGCATGCTTGTGCTTGCTTTGGTCATGTTCTTTTACTCTGTCATTCATCCGGGTATTTCAGTAGTCATTTTTATCATTGCGCATATTCTACTCATGATCAGTATTTCGATGATTATGATGCCGAGTAATACAAACGCACTGAATCAGCTGCCGAAACGACTTTATCCGCATGGGACTGCCATCAGTAATATGATGCAGCCTCTTGCAGGAGCGATGGGTGTATCACTCTTTATCACAATTATGACAAGTGGTCAGCAAAAAGCGCTCGATGGTATTACGAAACCGACAACGGCGCAGATTAATGATGCCCTGACGGTTGGTGTTCATCATGCCTACTGGTTTGCGACGGCACTGGTCGTTGCAGGTCTCATCATGTCACTGTTTATCACGCGCAGCGTACCACCTGAAGAACAATAGGCCATCTCGAATGAGATGGCCTATTTTTTATGCACCGACTTCCTTGGCATGTTTAACGGGGCCAGGAATATCGAGGCGGACACTATTGATTTCTGAGAAAGTTGTCACTCCATTGTTATGGACAGTGGTTTTGTCATTTTTAAGTTTCAGGTCATTGGTAATTTTCTCAATCTGATTGCGTTTATCGAAAGTAAAAGTGATCTCGTTTTGAATGTCTGGATAAGTTTTCTTCAGATTATTGATGGCTTTTTTATCTTCTTTGCTCTGACCGAAAACTTTCAGGTATTCATCATAGCCGTTAATTGTCTGTGTCAGTGTATGGTCTTTGTACTTGGCAGCTGTCATCTTGTCGAGTAGCTGAAACTGCTCGCTGTAGAGAAGCGGTTTTGTCATCGAAAGCAGCTGAGAACCACCGAGTTTCGATATATCCACCCATTCGCCTTCTCTCTGCAGAATAGCTTTCTTATCATAGACATAGAATTTACCGTCTTCTTCTGAATTCTTGACGGTTACTTCCTGATTGTCATCCTCATCTTTTTTAAGTCCGAGATAAGTCTGTGTTTCTTTATTGTTTTCTGTTGACTGAGTCTTATAAGTGGATGCATAAGATTTTACATCGTCTTTCATTTGCTGTGCAGCCTTAATCTGTGACGCTGTATCTGTCACTTTGACGGCCTCTTCTGACTGACAGCCAGCCAGTAAAGCTGATGCAAGGAATACAGCAGATAATCTTTTATACATATCGAACCTCCGAAATTCATAGTCTCTTTAGTATAATAACATTAATGTCTTATTCGCAACTGAAGTAGGGTATGATAGATAAAATGAACATTTTAAGGAGGACAATATGAAAGTAGCAATTATCGGTGGTGGCGTAGCCGGGACCCACGTCCTTAAGTATTTACTGAATCATAAACTCGGCAAGAAACTGGAAATCACAGTTTTTGATGACAAAAAGTATATGGGTAAGGGACGTGCTTTTCAATATGAAGATGTGGAAATGCTGCTCAATTACCCGGCAAATCAGTTGTCTATGAAACGGAATAAGAAAGATGACTTTATGAAATGGGTGGAAGAGAACCGCTCTGTAGAAGAAATTCAGGCGCGTGAAGGGGATAATTCGAACGAGGAGGGCAACATCTACTTCTCTCGTCAGTTGTTCGGCAAATATATGGAAGCGCAGTTTGAAGCGCTTATTAAAAAAGGCAAGGTTACAGTGGTGACCGATTATATTCGCGCGGTGAAGAAACGTCCTGGGGGCTATGAGCTTGAAACACAGGATCAGAAGTATCAGTTTGATCATCTTTTTATGACAGCGGGACAACTGCCGGCAAAGGATCCTTATAAACTGAAGGAAACGGATCACTTCATTTCATGGCCATATCCGCTTCATACTCTTGAAGTAGAAACAGAGAAAGATTATGCGGTAATTGGTGCCGGACTCAGTGGACTGGACTGTATGCGCTATTTAACGAAAGAAGGCTCTAAAGTGCTCGTTGCCTCTCATTCAGGAGAAGTGCAATCCGTGCGCGGTAAGATGGTGACGTTCAAAATGAAGTACTGGACAGCAGCGAGTTTCCGTAAAATCCGTAAGAAAAATAATGACTTTATTCCTCTGGATAAAGTAGTGGAACTCTTTAAGAAAGAATGTGATCATCAAGGCGTAGATTTTGAAAAATTCTACGGTGTCTCACGCAAAGATCCAGTGAAAGCGATGCAGTTTGACCTGAAAAATCATGAAGCTATCGGCGCACTGCAGTCGATGTTTTATCAGATCATGTTCGAAGCGTCGCAAATCTGGCCTTATATGACTAAGGAAGATAAAGCACGCTATCAAGAAGAGCACGCACCATTCGTCGATCACTATTCAAATCCGATGCCAGAACCAAGCGCGGAAGAACTGATCGACCATATTGAAAATAACAGAGTCGTGATTAAAGCAGGGCTGGAAGCTATCGAATATAAATATCGTAAATATCGTCTTCAATATGAAGATGGTTCTGAAGACCGTGTACATTATGTCATCAATGCGACAGGTCCAGCTAAATATTTAAGTAAAACTGAGGTTAGTCCGATGCTTGAAGGTCTGCTGAATGACAGTCTGATTGCTGAACATGCAGACGGTGGTATTCAAGTGATGCCAGGCGACGGGCGAGTTATCAGTCCGAAATACGGCGTACTTGACGATTTTGTTGCGTTAGGACAGCTGACAGGTGGCGTCAATATGAAGAACAATGGTGTCTATGAATTGTTGTTAGAAGCACGCCGGGACGTCAAAGCGTTCTATGATCGTATTAAATAGGTTGATGGAAGCACTCGTTGAAAGTGCTTTTTTTGTTGGGAGAGGTGAAAGCTGGTGCAAAAACGATCAATTGCATCAACTTTTTATTCTAACTACCTTCATCTTGCATTTAATGCTTAGAAGCTGTACGATTAATACGTTAGGCAACTAACATAACTTCATACATTCTTTCGGGGCAGGGTGAAATTCCCAACCGGCGGTCATAGCCCGCGACCCTTTATCGATGTTCGATATTGGCTGATTCAGTGAAATTCTGAAGCCGACAGTTAAAGTCTGGATGGGAGAAAGAATAAGACACCATTGTAAGATGGTTTATTTGACCATGACTTTTTAATGCTTACAAGGTCTTATTTGTGATACCTAAATTCAAGGCGCCTCTCAGGGCGCCTTTTTATTTTGAGGAGGAACAGATGTATCTTAAACAAGCTTTTGAACTCGTTAAAATGACGGCGGGACAGACCGGACGT
The DNA here is from genome assembly GCF_004359615.1 of Macrococcus brunensis. GTDB lineage: Bacteria > Bacillota > Bacilli > Staphylococcales > Staphylococcaceae > Macrococcus > Macrococcus brunensis. The sequence goes on along the minus strand of NZ_SCWA01000003.1, from coordinate 110,617 downwards.
AATCCGGCAGTGGGCTGCATCATTGTAAAAAATGGCGTCATCATCGGTATAGGTGCTCATCTCAAGGAAGGAACCGCGCATGCTGAGGTGCAGGCGATCAAAATGGCAGGAGATGCAACAGACGCAACACTTTACTGCACGCTTGAACCTTGTAATCACACAGGCAAGACACCGCCTTGTACTGAAGCGATTATTCAGGCAGGTATCACAAAGGTCGTCTTTGCTGTTCGTGATACTAGTCTGGATGATACAGGTATTCGATATATGGAATCACATGGTATAGAAGTGATTCATGCGCCTGACTCTGCCATCTCCGCGTTTTATGAGGCTTTCTTTACTTCAAAAGAGGAGAAACGTCCTTATGTCACGCTGAAGCTGGCTTCGACACTTGACGGTAAACTTGCCGATGACTTTGACAACAGTAAATGGCTGACAAACACGGCTTCACGTCAGGATGTACACCGACTTAGACATAGTCAGGATGCAGTACTCGTCGGCAGAAAAACTTATGAAATCGATAAGCCAAAGCTCGATGCGCGTCATGTCAGTGACAAGGAGCCTGCCAAGGTGATTATCTCGCAGTCGGGAGATGTAACGCTCCACGAAGCGGATAGAATGAACGGACAGAGAATCCTCGTTATCAGCCCGGCAGAAATCCCGCATGCGGAGACTTTAATCACACAAGATTTCCGTCCGGCACATCTCCTGGAACTTCTCTATCAGGCAGGCATCAGCCGGCTGATGATAGAAGGTGGTTCCGGCGTCATCAGTGAATTTATAGAACAGGATTGTTTTGATGAAGTCGTCATTTATTACGCCCCGAAACTACTTGGCGGCACATTGAACAATCGTTTTTATCATACAGAAGAAAGTCGGATGACTCAGCTCAGACTAGTGGATATTCAGCAGTTTGAAGATGATGTCCGTCTGACTTACCGAAAGGGGCAGTAAGATGTTTACAGGTTTAATTGAAGAAGTAGGTACGATAGAACGCATCAAGCAGCAAGGTGCACTTAAAATGACGATCCGCTGTAAGAAAATACTTGAAGATATTAAGGTAGGTGACTCAATCGCAGTCGATGGCACGTGTCTGACAGTGACTTCTTTTACACCTCAGTCCTTTGATGTGGATGTCATCATCGGCACATCAGACCGTACAAAATTCAAGGCAGTGAGCGCCGGTTATCAAGTCAATTTAGAGCGTGCACTCCTGCCGACGACACGTCTCGGCGGTCATTTCGTCTCAGGTCACGTGGATAACACAGGCAAAGTGCTGCGTAAACTGTCTAAAGGGAATGCTATCGTCTATCACATCAGCCTGGATAAAAATGACCAGAAATATGTCATTCCAAAAGGCTCCATCGCAGTCGATGGCACGTCACTGACCATCTTTGAATTGAACGCGAATTACTTTGAGATACAGTTGATCCCGGAGACACAGGAAGCGACTAAACTGATGTCCCTCAAACCGGGCGACACGGTTCATCTCGAGTTTGATATGCTCGGCAAATATATTGTCAGACAGGAGGCGCTCGCATGTTCAGCACAATAGAAGAAGCACTTATCGATCTGAAGGCGGGTAAACCGGTGATTGTTGTCGATTCAGAAGACAGAGAAAACGAAGGGGATTTAGTCGCTGTTACAGAGTTTGCAGCGCCTGATGTTCTCAATTTGATGATTTCAGAAGCACGGGGTCTCGTCTGCGCGCCTTTATCACGTGAACTGGCTGAACGTTTTAATCTGACACCGATGACTGCACGTAATGATGATCCGCACGGTACAGCTTTTACCATCAGTATCGACCATGTGTCATCTACAACAGGCATCAGTGTGCAGGAGCGTTTTGATACAGTCCGTGCACTACTGGGCGAAGACAGCCGCTGCTTTAATTCACCCGGCCATATTTTTCCGCTCATCGCGAAAGACGGTGGTGTACTGGAAAGACAGGGACATACAGAAGCCTGTGTTGACCTCGCCGGGCTATGTGGCGCTAAAAAAACAGGTATTATCTGTGAAATCATCAAGACGGACGGGACGATGGCAAGACGCGATGATCTCGTCCAGTTTAAAGAGAAGCATGACCTGAAGATGATCACTATAGAAGCGCTGGTTCATTATCGTAAACAACAGGAAGCACTCGTCAAGCGAGAAGCAGTCGTTGATATGCCGACAGATTTCGGACACTTCACGGTATACGGCTATAGTGAAATCTACAGTGATAAAGACCATGTCGTCTACATGAAACCTTACGAAGGTGTGCCCGACATCCGTTTACATTCTGAATGCTTGACAGGCGATGTCTTCCATTCAAGACGTTGTGACTGTGGTACCCAGCTCGAGAACGGACTTCGCCATATCGATGCGCACGGTGGCCTGCTCATATATTTAAGACAAGAAGGGCGCGGCATCGGTTTGATCAACAAACTGAAAGCATATGAAAAAATAGAAAAGGGTCTCGACACAGTTGAGGCAAACGCGGCACTCGGTTTTGATGCAGATCTTCGTGACTATGGTGTCGCTGCTGCCATACTCCGCGACCTCGGCATTCCATCTGTCAATCTTATCACCAATAATCCGCGCAAAATTGATGGTTTAAGAGACTACGGCATTGACGTCAGAGTGCGTATTCCCCATCAGTTTTCAAGCAACCCGGACAACAGTCATTATTTAGCAACAAAAAAAGAAAAATTAGGACATTTACTGGAGGAGAATTTAATATGAAATATGATGCGAAAGTAACAGGACAAGGACTTAAAATTGCGATTGTCGCTTCTAGATTCAATCATTTTATTACAGACCGCTTAGTAGAAGGTGCAGTGGATACATTAATCCGTCATGGTGTTGAAGAAGAAAGTATCGACCAGCTGCTGGTGCCTGGCGCATTTGAGATTCCATTTATCGCACAGAAACTGGCGAAACAGGGTAAATACGATGCCATCATTACACTGGGCTGCGTCATCCGCGGTGCAACCACTCATTATGACTATGTCTGCAATGAAGTAGCAAAAGGTGTGTCTAAAGCCAATGAATTCGGGATTCCCGTTATCTTCGGTGTCCTGACGACAGAAACAATTGAACAGGCGATTGAACGTGCCGGTACTAAAGCAGGCAATAAAGGTGGCGAAGTCGCAGTTGCTGCAATTGAGATGGCCAACTTAAATAAAATGATATAAAAAAACTCGGATGTCAGCAGACATCCGAGTTTTCTTTATTATTTACGTTTTGCGAGTAATGCTATTGCTGAAATCGCAGCCACAGCACCTGCACCAATTGCGATGTTTTTATTAACTTGCGGTGTAAAGATAGACTTCGTCACAAGCTGTAAGTTCTGAGGGCGTTCTGCTAAACGACGGACGAAGTAACCATACCAGTCCTGACCAAATGGCACATAGACACAGAACTGATAGCCTTGTTTCGCGATTTCTTCCTGCAGCTCAGTACGGAAGCCGTACAGCATCTGGAATTCAATCAGGTCTTTGTTTAAGTTATGCTGATTGATGAATTTCTTTACGTGATTGATGATGTTATGATCATGAGTCGCGATAGAAGTCATCGCTTTAGCACTCAGAAGACGCTGCTCGATCAACTTGATGTAGTTCTCGTCGATATCTTCTTTTGTCTGATAAGCCACTTCAGGACTTTCCTTATAAGCACCTTTTACAAGACGAAGACGCACATCTTTGTATTTCTCGATCTCATCAGTTGCGCGGAAGAGGTAAGCCTGAATCACAGTACCGACATTTTTGAATTCACCTTTTAAACGGTCAAGAATTTCAAAAGTCTGTACGGTATGATTGTAATCTTCAGTATCCATGTTGATATGCATGTTACCGTGCTGATAAGCAGCCATCAGAATTTCACGTACGTTTTCGTAGCAGAATTCTTTATCTACATCTAGACCGATCTGTGTTAATTTAATCGACATATGCGCTTTGACGCCGGCATTGTCGATCGCTTTGATCATAGCGATGATCTCTTCCTTAGCTTTTGTTGCTTCTTCCTTAGAAAATACAAACTCTCCTAAGTTATCAACAGTCGCTGTGATGCCTTTACGATTTAATTCTTTAATTGCTTCGATAGTAGATGGGATATCGACACCCGCTACGACTTTATTTGCACCGAGTGTCAGACCATATTTTTTTGCTGCCGCATTCAATGTCTGATTCTCGCTTAACATGATAAAGAAATCTCTTGTTAAACCCATGCTATAAACCTCCTAGTGTTTTCATATAACTTAATATATTTTACTACAAATATTCAAAAAGTTAAGCGTTTTCTTTTTAAGTGAGCTAGTTATTTTGTATAAAATTACTCATTAGACTCAAAGACATAAAAAATAAGTGCCTAATCCTCGGATTGGACACTTTTATCAGCGATGATTTTACTGTCTAGAGGCTGGGCACTGATATCGATAACTTGTGGAAGGACATTAATCAAACAGAGTATAATAATCATTTTTTTAATAAAGTGCATAACGGCCTCCTGCTATTCTCTTCATTATCATTTTATCCTTCTAATATAAAGAAACGTTTAAAGAATTGTAAATTAAATATTTACTTTTTCATCAGTAAGCGCTTTATTCATGTATAATGTAAAAAAAGATGAAGGAGCAAGATCATGAGAGATTTAGGTGTTTACTTTGGTACCTTTGCACCCTGCCATGTGGGTCATTTCGAGCAGATAGTCAGGGCAAAACGGGAGAATAGACGTGCTGTTGTCATCGTATCTGGCTATGACGGTGACCGAGGAGACCTGGCAGGCATGAGTCTCGTCAATCGTACGAAGTCTATGCGCGAATTGCTGAAAGATGATGATAACGTAACGGTCAGAAAACTGGATGAGACTTATATTCCGAAGTATCCGGCCGGCTGGCAGCCCTGGCTGGAACTGCTGGCAGCCCATATTTCAGAAGGGGGCGGTGAATTTAATTCGGTCACTTTCTATGTAGGTGAGGATGAGTACATCGAACCGCTGAACACTTACTTTAAAGCGAAATGGCCGGAGCGCGATATCGTCATTACACGTGTTGACAGACGTATTACGGGTATCAGCGGCACATCTATCCGTGAAAACCCGATTTTTAACTGGGATTATGTTACACGTCCGTTCAGAAGATTCTTTGTGCAGAATGTACTGATTATCGGGACGGCAAGTACCGGTAAAACCACATTGACGCGTGACCTGGCACGTAGATATTCCACTTCTTATTCTCTTGAATATTCACGTGAATATCAGACGGAACGTCAGGTTAAAGATGATGAACTGGATATTAAAGACCTGCAGGCAATCGGTATCGGACAGTATGAAGTGAACCGTAAACATATACATTCACCGGGTACACGAAAAGTCTTCTTTGCGGATACAGATGTGATGACGACAAAACTATATTCTAAGATTTATCTGTCTGATGAAGACTATGCAAAAATCGCACCCGTCTTTGATTTCTATATTTCGCAGCAGACATGGGCCCTGATTCTCCTGCTTCCACCGACGACCACATATGTTAATGATGGCTTCCGTGATATGTCGCAGGCAGACACAGATTCACGCAATAAAATGCATCAGATGTTTTTGGATGAACTGGAGCAGCACGGGCTCATGGAAAAGACCGTTGTGCTGCAAGGCGAAAGCTTCCAGGAAAAATACGAAGAAGCACATCGCCTGGTCGATGAGCTGCTGGCGGAAGGGAAAGATAACTGATGTTTCTAGTAAAAGACTTTAAAGGATTTACGACGTATGAGAAGGTGTTATTTGCATTCATTCTAATAGCACAGATTTTTATCCTTGTCTATTTCTGGAATAATGGTGAAGCTTTTAATACCCTTAGCGTTATTTCTGCCATTTCAAGTATCTCGGGTGTTGCATGTGTCATCATGTCGGCTAAAGGACGATTGAGTACTTTCTTCTACGGGGTTATTCAGGCAGCAACCTATGGTTATGTCAGCTATAAAAGTTTTCTCTTCGGAGAAGTAAGTCTTCAAGTTGTATTTGGGATTTTTCAGTTCATCGGCCTCTATGCTTGGCTGAAGAACATGCATAGTGATCATCATACAGATGATCCGGATGTTCAGGAAGTTGATTCTCGAGGACTGAGTATTCGCGGCTGGCTGATTACAATTGCAGTGACCGCACTGGTTTATGTAGGAACAGGTTATTATCTTGATAACTTTACAGAAGCAAAGCAACCATTTGTCGATGCTTTATCTGTAGGTCTTAGTTTAGTCGCACAGACCCTTATGACGCTACGTTATAAAGAACAGTGGATATTATGGATTGTCATTAATATGGTGTCTATCTTCCTATGGGCAAGACTGATGTTGCAAAATGATAAACTGACATTTGAAGGTTTATCAGCTGTCACCATGTGGGTTGCTTTCCTGATCAATAGTGTCTACGGTTACTACTATTGGAAAAAACTACAGGATGTGCAGGTTACTGAGAAATATTAATTTATTGTAAAGGTGGAACAATATTCTTTAAAAACTCTTAATAATTTTCCTTCTGACAGGATGATAGAATAGATATATCTTAATGAATAATCTAAAGAGGTGTATCTATGTTTAAAGATATGGCGTTCTACATTTTCGGGCATGAAATTGATCCGTTTTTACAACTTTTTATTTTTGAACCGATTGTGATTACCATTATTGCAGTTCTCGTCGCAATCGTGACTAAAAAAGCATGGACAATGGCGTTAGTCATTATCCTTCTCAACATCATTGATAATGCAATCGATGTTAACTTCTTATTTGGAGATCAAGGCATTGGTACTATTCTCGGACAGAACGTGGCATTCTTCTTCTCGAATACTTTCTCTATGTTCTATGAATTTGTATTCAGTTTCTTATTAGCTGGTCTGCCAGTTATGCATAAAAAATTCGGTATCGCTTAAGCGATACCGTTTTTTTATTGATGTTCTTTTTTATAGACTTGTGCTTTATCAGCATACTCCTGGACGATACGTTCCATATCCTGATAATCTTCTGGCGTCAGTTCTCTGACGACTCGTGCCGGGCGTCCAAATGCGAGTGTCCGTGGCGGTATTTTGGTACCTGGTGTGACAAGAGAGCCTGCCCCGATAAATGCATATTCCCCGATTTCTGCGCCGTCAAGCACAGTGGAGTCCATACCGATCAGCGCATGATTTCTGATGATGGCAGAATGCAGCGTGACTTTATGGCCGATTGTCACACGGTCTTCAATGATCAGAGGTTTATTCGGTGACTGATGCAGGCAGCATAAGTCCTGTATGTTACTTTCTTTGCCGATAATGACAGGACTGACATCGCCGCGGATGACTGCGTTGTACCAGACAGATGAGCCTTCACCTATCTTAACATTTCCTGTTACAACAGCACCTGGTGCGATAAAAGAAGTTTCATGTATTTCGGGTTGTTGTCCTTGATAGTTCACAAGCATGATGAATCTCCCTTTCTTTTTTTGGTATAATTAATTTTATCATGAAAGAGGAAAGTGGGCAGAGTTATGTGGAAGTGGGAAACGAAAAAAACAGCTAAAGGTGTTGTGGTCATCGTCCATAGTATATTGGAGCATCACGGACGTTATGCCTGGCTGATTACACAGTTAAGACGTCAAGGCTACCATGTTGTCATGGGCGACCTGCCTGGACAGGGACAGACGTCACGTGTCAGAAAAGGGCATATCAATTCCTTCGCTGATTACAGAGAAGCAGTGCTTGACTGGATAGATGTCGCCGAATCATATTATCTGCCGGTTTTCGTCATTGGTTCAGGTCTCGGCGGACTCATCATCACTAATCTGCTGGAACATATCACACTTAAGCTGGAAGGTGTCATCTTATTGTCGCCGCTCTTCGGTTTTCAGCATACAACGACGACCCGGAAGAACTTCTTTGCTTCTAGTTTCGGTGGTACATCTAAAGATGCCAAATTTGATATGAAGATAGATTATGCACAGCTGACTCGTTCTGAAGATGTGATAGCGGAAGTACAGAATGATTCTCTGATGCTGAGTCAGGTCAGTTATCACTGGTACCGTTCAATTATTGAGACGATGAAGGAAACGATGGAAAATCTGGAGCGGATTGAACCGGTTGCGATACAGCTTCATTACGGCACGGAAGACCGGCTCGTAGACTTATCGCAGATCAAGGTATTTGAACGCGAGATGGCTTGTGAAGTGAAGGAATGGTCAGGCTTTTATCATGAACTCCACCAGGAACCTGAAAACGAAAAAGTACTGACAGAAATAGTTGATTTTATGGATAAAAGAATCGAGTATATAGGGTTGATTCTTGAATAAAAGGGTAAGAATAAGCTAATATTGTCTTAGACAGGGGGCATTAGATGTCACGCGAAAAAAATGAACTCAGTGATATGGTCGCACTAAATGATTTACAGAAAGAAATCGATACTATTTTCGATGTTATATCTGATCGATTTGATTTGTCAAAAGAAGAGTATTTGACGATGGTCGCACTATGGGATAATGGCCCGATGTCAATGAAACGACTGAATCAGTATGTGGATATTAAACCTTATAAGCGGACCCGCTTTTTTAATAATTTAGTGGCGAAAGGCTGGATTTATAAAGAACGTCCTGCGAATGATGAGAGAACGGTCATCATTCATTACAATGAGGAAAGAACATCTGATAAAGAAGAAATCGTCAATGTTGCGTGTTCAGCAATCAAGAATAATATGAATGATTTCAAGAATTATTTTGATCAGGTTCTCAATATATGTAAATAAAAACGGTAAGCAGCTGCTTACCGTTTTTCTATTGCACATATAAAGGGTGGGTTGTTCTTCTGATTGATAAAGCCATACTGAATGATGTGTGCCAGCTCCTGATCGAACTCATAAAGGAATTTCAAAACTTCTTCTTTTTCAATCTGTCCTTCTGCATGACCAGGATAGATGACCAATATAATCATTCCACCTGGTTTGAGCAGTTTAAAGAGCGCATTGATTGCTTCAACGGTCGTTGCAGGTAGCGTGGTAATTGATTTATCGCCTTTTGGCAAGTAGCCAAGATTGAAGATGGCGCAGCTGATTGTGTCAGTGACATAATTGCTGACATGTTCATGGCCGTCCTGAATAAAAGTGATATTAGAGTAGTCTTTCGTTTTTTCTTTTGCGTTCTGAATTGCAGCGTCCTGGATATCGAATGCATAAACATGGCCATTTTCTGATACTTTTTCCGCAAGATAAAGGGTATCGTTTCCGTTGCCACAAGTTGCATCGACAACTATATCTCCAGCTGCCGCTGATAAGTCGATGAGTTGTTTGGAGAAGGGCAGGATGCCTTTAAGCTTCATGGGCCACCTTATAGTGCTTTCCTTGCCAGCTATCACGGCGGATGAGTTCCTGGTCGATTGCATTCAGGACTTCCCATTTATTGACGCTCCACATCGGGCCGATCATGAGTTCAATCGGGCCATCTCCTGTGATACGGTGGATGATCATTTCCGGGGGCAGCAGCTCCAGCTGGTCTGCGACAAGGCTGACGTAGTCTTCTTTTGACATGAACTCGAGTTTTCCTTTTTCGTACTGCTTGATCATCGGTGTGCCTTTCAACAAGTGCAGGAGGTGAATTTTAATACCTTGTACGTCCATTTCTGCGACGGCCTTTGCGGTTTCCATCATCATGTCATAGTTTTCACCTGGCAGACCGTTGATGATATGCGAACAGATATTGATATTATGTTTACGGAGTTTAGCGACCCCGTCATAGTAGCACTGCATATCGTGCGCACGGTTGATCAGGTCTGAAGTCTCCTGGTGAACAGTCTGCAGTCCGAGTTCTACCCAGAGATAAGTCCGTTCATTTAATTCTGCCAGATACTCGACGACATCATCTGGCAGACAGTCTGGACGTGTTGCGATTGACAGGCCGACCACGCCTTCCTGCGCGAGCGCTGCCTCGTATTTTTCTTTTAAGACGTGAAGCGGGGCATGGGTATTCGTATAGGCCTGGAAGTAGGCGATATACTGACCGTCTTTCCATTTCTCATGTGTACGGTTCTTGATTTTTTCAAACTGAACAGGAATCGGGTCGACACGTTCGCCCGCGAAGTCACCGGAACCTGCTACAGAGCAGAATGTACAGCCGCCATGGGCCACTGTGCCGTCCCGGTTCGGACAGTCAAATCCGCCTTCAAGTGCGACTTTGAAGATTTTCTGACCGAATTTCTGACGGAGATGATAGTTCCATGTATGATAACGTTTATTGTCTAATGCATATTTAAATTGTTCCATTTAGTCTCACCTTTCTTATTGTAGGATTTTAACACAAAACGTTGTCTTACAGTGAGAAAAAAGTTACGCTTGAAAGAGTGAGGTGAAAAATATGAAGATGCCAAAATTAGTCTGGCTTCTTATCATTGGGATGGCAGTCAACGTGACAGGGGCAAGTTTTATCTGGCCGCTTAACACGATATATATACATAATGAGCTCGGAAAGAGTCTGAGCGTTGCAGGGATTGTACTGATGTTGAATTCCGGTGCTTCTGTTGTCGGCAATCTGCTCGGCGGTAAAATGTTTGACCGTTTCGGCGGCTATCTGTCTGTGATGACCGGGATTTTGATAGCGCTGGTAAGTCTGGTCGGCATGGTCATGCTTCATTCCTGGCCGTGGTATCCAATCTGGCTGATTCTGGTTGGCTTTGGATCAGGGATTGTCTTTCCTTCTATTTATGCGATGGCAGGAGTGGCCTGGCCGGAAGGGGGCAGACGGACGTTTAATGCAATCTATCTCGCACAGAATTTAGGGGTGGCGCTCGGCGCGGCACTCGGCGGCTTTATGGCCGATATCAGTTTCAATATTATTTTTATCGCGAATTTAGTGCTTTTCGTTGTCTTCTTTTTTATTGCTTTCTTTGGCTACAGGGAAGCGGACAATCTTCATAAAGACCGTAAAGTCGAGGAAGTAAAGGAGATAGTGGATAAGAGTAGATTTAATGCGCTTATCATAGTCTGCGTAGCATATTGTCTCTGCTGGATCGGCTATGTGCAGTGGCAGACGACTATTTCAAGTTACACTCAGACTATTGGTATCAGTCTTCAGCAGTATAGTATGCTGTGGGCGCTAAATGGTGTACTTATTATAGTAGGTCAGCCGCTGATCCGACCGTTCGTACGTCTGATTGAAGACAAGATTAAGACTCAGATTGCGGTCGGGATAACGATTTTTATAGTGTCATTTGTCGTGACCAGTTTCGCTGAAAGTTTTATGATGTTTGTTGTCGGAATGGTAATTCTGACGATCGGTGAGATGTTCGTCTGGCCGGCTGTCCCGACTATCGCAAACATGCTTGCGCCTGAAGGACGAGTCGGTACTTATCAGGGCATCGTCAACTCGACAGCGACACTCGGTCGTGCGATTGGGCCGGTTGTCGGGGGTGTCGTCGTCGATCTCTACAATATGCAGGTGATGTTTGTGGTGATGATTGCGCTCCTCATCGTGAGCTTCTTGTTTTTGAAAGTGTATGATAAAGGACTTGAGAAGTGATGGGATAATTTTGAAAAAAGTATAATTTGGACTCTCGCTAACTATTTATGTAGTGAGAGTCCAAATTTTTGTATTATTTAGTCTCTCGTGGAGAAACCATATGCTGAGAGTCCAAAATAATGAATTATTTAGACTCTCGTATCACAAATGTATGCGGAGAGTCTAAATAACCTAGTTACACGTATAAAATCTGCCTTTTGTTTCATTATGCTTGGTAAAATTTCTATCTAAATATCTGGAAATGGTCTTTTTATGTAAGAGACCATCACTCCACAAATGGATTTGTCTCACTGTAAGAGGCTTATCATTAAAAAAGAGAGATATTTCTTTAACAGCTCGTTCCATCACTTCATCAACAGAGTAAGTTTTGCCGCATGGACATGTTATTTTACGAAGCGTTTGTTTCTGTAGAAAATACAGTCCGCATTCACAAAGAATACCTTTCCTGCATTCTTCGAAGGAAAGCTGAATGGGTTTCTCATACTGAGATTGTTTGATATGTCGGTCCATCAAGGCTTTTACAAGATGATTATGAGGGAAGAAATTTGGAACATTTGAAATGTTTTTTATCAAGTGAGTAGCAGACACAAAATTTAAGCAGTGATTATCCGGCATATGTCCGAAAATCTGCTGATCAGGATTAATAAAAACATGGTAATAATGAACAGTATAATTAAGTCCATGAGCATGAAGAAATTGATTAAATAGCTGGAGGGTTCTTTCTTTTTGCATTAAGAGCATGGGAATTTCATGACCACTATCTACATAAAAAAATTGATGCTGCTTAATAAAGATATCATCACTAAAATTCTTCACTTCAAATAAATAAATATCATCTTGCATTAGCAAAAGGGCGTCAATTTGAAACTCTTTATTGTTAAAGGATAATATGAGATCGAACATGACAATACCTTCCGTAAGGTGTTTTTCAACTAATGAAGCGAACTGTTTTTCGCCTTGAAATCCTCTCAGCCGACGCTGCCATTTTAGCATGTCTTCTTCAGTTGTTTGTGTACGCATCAATTTCTGCTCTAACTGCTGAAAACTTTCTGTTTTAGTTAAACGTTTAACAATCTCCACACCACACCTCCTGTCCTCTATTGTAATCGGTAATTTTTTAAACTGTAAAAACTTCTTGCATGTTCATCTTAATCATTTTATAGTAGATATTAACTGGAGTAGTAACCTTGAATCATTTTCTAGAGAGTCAGTGGGGGTGTGAACTGGCATTGAGTACAGGTGAACTTGCCGGGGTTCTGAAATTTAACACATTAAGCTGCACTTAACAGTGAATTGCGGGTGGTACCGCGGTTGTCTATAGAAGACAGTCGTCCCTCTTAACAGGGATGACTGTCTTTATTTATTTTGAGGAGGAATTATTATGAGTTTTAATCATCTGGAAATTGAAAAGAAATGGCAGCAGTACTGGGCTGAGAATAAAACGTTCAAAACAGAAGAGCATTCTGATAAATCTAAATTCTATGCGCTCGATATGTTTCCTTATCCATCAGGCGCAGGTCTTCACGTCGGTCATCCAGAAGGCTATACAGCGACGGATATTATGTCACGTTTTCGTCGTATGCAGGGCTATAACGTCCTTCATCCGATGGGCTGGGATGCATTCGGTCTGCCGGCAGAACAATATGCGATTGATACAGGAAATGACCCTGCAGAATTTACGCTGAAAAATATTCAGACGTTCAAACGTCAGATTCAGGAGCTCGGTTTCAGCTATGACTGGGACCGTGAAGTCAATACGACGGATCCGAACTACTATAAATGGACGCAGTGGATTTTTATCCAGCTGTATAACAAAGGGCTCGCTTATGTCGATGAAGTAGCCGTAAACTGGTGTCCTGCACTCGGCACGGTCCTTTCCAATGAAGAAGTGATTGATGGTAAATCAGAACGCGGCGGTCATCCGGTTATCCGTAAGCCGATGCGCCAATGGGTACTGAGGATTACTGAATATGCAGACCGTCTGCTTGAAGACCTTGACGAGCTTGACTGGCCAGAATCGCTAAAAGATATGCAGCGCAACTGGATCGGTCGTTCTGAAGGCGCTGAAGTCACATTCAGCATCAAAGATTCAGAACATACATTTGATGTCTTCACGACACGACCTGATACTATTTTCGGTGCGACTTATGCTGTTTTATCACCTGAACATGCGTTAGTGGATGCTATTACAACGCATGAGCAGCAGGACGCGATTAAAGCTTATCAGGAACAGGCGTCACGTAAATCTGATCTTGAACGTACAGATCTTGCGAAAGACAAAACAGGTGTCTTCACAGGTGCTTATGCAGTCAATCCGTTTACAGGCGAAGACATGCAGATCTGGATCTCTGACTACGTGCTTGCCTCTTATGGTACGGGTGCGATTATGGCAGTACCGGCCCATGACGAACGTGACTATGATTTCGCGAAGCAGTTTGACCTGCCGATTGTGCAGGTGCTTGAAGGCGGCGACATCTCGTCTGCACCATTTACAGGTGACGGCGTGCACATCAACTCTGGTGAGCTCGATGGACTGAATAAGGAAGACGGTATTCAAAAAGCGATTACGATGCTGGAAGACAAGAAAATCGGTCAGAAGAAAATCAGCTACAAACTGCGCGACTGGTTATTCTCACGTCAACGTTACTGGGGTGAACCGATTCCAGTTATCACTTGGGAAGATGGCACGATGACGACAGTGCCAGAAGAAGAACTGCCACTGATGTTACCGAAGACAGAACATATTAAACCATCAGGAACAGGTGAATCACCACTTGCAAACATCGATGAGTTCGTCAATATCGTTGATCCGAAAACAGGCATGAAAGGTCGTCGCGAGACCAATACAATGCCGCAGTGGGCAGGCAGCTGCTGGTACTACCTGCGCTATATTGATCCTCATAATGACGAGGCACTAGCCGATCCTGAGAAACTGAAAGAATGGCTGCCGGTTGACCTTTATATCGGCGGGGCAGAGCATGCGGTCCTTCATTTACTGTACGCGCGTTTCTGGCATAAAGTGCTGTATGACATCGGCGTTGTGCCGACAAAAGAACCTTTCCAGAAACTGCTCAATCAGGGCATGATTTTAGGTGAAGGTAATGAGAAGATGAGTAAATCTAAAGGGAATGTCGTCAATCCAGATGATATCGTAGCGTCACATGGTGCAGACACACTGCGTCTTTACGAAATGTTTATGGGACCACTTGAAGCATCGATTGCCTGGAGCACAAACGGCTTAGACGGTGCACGTCGTTTCCTTGACCGTATCTATCGTCTCTTCATCACAGAGCAGGGTACACTGACTGAGAAAATTACGACAGAGGCGACACCAGCGCTTGACAAAACTTATAACCAGACTGTGAAAAAAGTGACAGAAGATTACGAAGCTCTTGGCTTCAATACAGCAATCTCTCAGATGATGGTCTTTATCAATAAAGGCTATAAACAGGAGAAAATCAATCAAGCATACGTTGAAGGTTTCGTTAAGATGCTGTCTCCAATCGCACCGCATATCGCTGAAGAACTCTGGCAGAAACTGGGTCATACAGAGACTATTACTTATGCAGCGTGGCCAGCATTCGATGAATCTAAACTAGTTGACGATGAAGTGGAAATCGTGATTCAGATTAATGGTAAACTGAAGAAGAAAGCAATGATTCAAAAAGATATGCCGAAAGAAGAACTGGAAGCATTTGCGCTCGCTGAAGAAGAAATTAAAACAGCGATTGAAGGTAAGACGGTACGCAAAGTCATCGCAGTACCGAATAAGCTCGTTAACATTGTAGCGAATTAGGAGGATACTATGACTTACGAAATATCGCCGCAGGACCTGATGAAAAAGATGGATAGTGAAGAACCGCATATCATTGATGTCCGTGAAGATTATGAAGTACAGATGGGGATGCTGAAAGGTGCTACTCACATCCCAATGAATACAATTCCTGACCATATGCCAGAATTTAAGCAGGACGAACCTTATTATATCGTCTGTGCACATGGCATCCGCAGCGAAAAAGTAACTGAATATTTACGTGACCATGACATTAAAGCATTCAATGTCACAGGTGGTATGGCAGCATTCTGAAAAAGCGGCTCTCTATAAGAGAGCCGCTTTTTGTGCGTTGAGACCCGCGACATAACCCGTCACAAGTGCGCTTGTAATATTATAGCCGCCTGTATAGCCGTGAATATCCAGTACCTCACCGCAGAAAAATAGATTATCATGCAGCTTGGACTGCATCGTCGCCGGATGAATTTCCTTGACGCTGACCCCGCCACCTGTCACAAATGCTTTTTCAATGGACAATGTACCATTGACGGTGAACTGAAACTGCTTTAAAGATGCGATAAAAGTACTTAGAGCATCACGTTTCAGGTGATGGTAACTTGTTGTTTCCTCTATTCCAGCACGTTCCAGTAAGAAGAGGAGATAGCGTTCATGCACCAGTCCTTTTAGGCTGTTCTTAATGGATTTGTCCGGACTCTCTTTAAGCATCTCTTGAACGCGTCTTGTCAAATCGTGCAGTGATTCTTCTGGGAATGCATCGATGGTCATCTGAATATCCTGTTTTTTCTGACGCTGCTGTTCTTTATAGACGAACTGTGAACAGCGAAGAGCAGCGGGACCTGAGACACCGAAATGGGTGAAGAGCATGTCCATCTGATGGGTGATGGCAGGCTTGCCGTTCTTTCTGAGAACGCTGAGTGCCACGTTCTGAAGGCTTAAGCCCTGCAGCACTTTGGACTTGATAAAAGGTTCACTGGAAGTGATCGGCACTTCAGTCGGAAAGAGTTCTGTGATGGTGTGTCCAGCCTGTTCAGCAAATCTGTAACCATCGCCTGTTGAGCCCGTCTGCGGCACACTTTTACCGCCCGTTGCGATGATGACGCTCTGGCAGTGAAATACACCGCGCTCTGTATCGACGCCGATGATCGTGTCACCATCCAAGATCAGATGGTTGACGGCGAGATTTGTTTTAATCTCTACTTGATTATCTCTTAAGTTATTCAGTAATGTATCGACGACATCTTTTGCGTTGTTCGATACCGGAAACATCCGGCCGTTATCTTCTTCTTTTAACTTGACGCCTCTCTTTTCGAAGTAAGCGATAATGCTTTCATTATCAAAAGTATTAAAGGCGCTATATAAAAACTTACCGTTTCCCGGAATGTGTTTGATAATTTCCTCATAAGGCAGGCGGTTGGTGACGTTACAACGACCACCGCCTGATATCTGCAGCTTACGGCCGAGCTTGTCTTTTTTGTCAATGAGCAGGACTTTGCCGCCTTGTGCGCTGGCACTAATAGCAGCCATCAGTCCGCTCGGCCCGCCGCCGATGACGATTGTCTGATACATGTTGATGCTCCTTTTCATAATTAAAAGTAGTTAACCTGAAGTAAAGATGATAATATATGGATAGTTTAAAACTAGATAGTTAGGGATGAAGATATGTCAGAAAGTAATTCATTAGTCAGAAGTACCTTTATATTAACAGCAAGTATATTTATTACAAAGGTACTCGGCATTCTATACGTCATACCATTTTACGCGATTATTGGCGGTGAAGAAAACTTAGCGCCATATACTTACGCTTATCAGCCGTATGTCGTCATGCTGACGATAGCAGGGGCGGGCGTGCCGCTCGCTGTTGCGAAGTATGTCTCGAAATATAATGCGCTGGGTGCCTACCGGGTCAGCGAGAAGCTCTATAAGTCAAGCCTTCTCGTTATGAGTCTGTCCGGTCTCTTAGGGTTCATTATACTGTATTTATTGTCACCCATGATAGCAGAAGCGACTTTAGCAGGTGACGGACAAAACGGTGTCTGGTCAGTCGATGATATCACACATATCATGCGAGTCATTTCATTTGCTGTGATTTTTATACCGTTCCTCGCAACATGGCGCGGTATTTTTCAGGGCTATGATTCGATGGGGCCGACTGCTGTGTCGACAGTCATTGAACAGATTGCACGTATTCTGTTTTTACTTGGCGGCGCTTATCTTGTGCTCCATGTCTTTGACAAAGGACTGTTACTCGCTAATGAAGTAGCGACGTTCGCTGCTGCTATTGGCGCAATCTTTGCACTTCTCACGCTCTGGTATTACTGGCGCAAACGTAAGCCGTTTATAGATAGGATGATTGATTCGGACGAGACGTCAATCGATGTCGGTTACCGTTCTATGTATAAAGAGATTCTGCTTTATAGTGTGCCGTTCGTTATCGTCAGCTTAAGTGTGCCGCTTTACATCATGATTGACCAGTTCACACATAATAAAGGTCTGGCCATTGCAGGAGTGCCGTCTGAACTACATGACCAGTTACTGACAATGCTGAATCTGACGACGAATAAACTGGTCATGATACCGACTTCTCTTGCGGGTGGATTTGCCATCAGTATCGTTCCTTCTATTACACGTACGTATGCGTCAGGAAGAATCAGAGAGATGCATCAGCAGATCAGAACGTCTCTCGGGGTACTCATGTACTTAACAGTACCTGCCTCACTCGGTATTATGCTCCTTGCAGCACCTCTTTACACGGTGTTCTACAGCTATAGTGCTACAGCGACACAGATTCTGATGTTTTACGCGCCGGCAGGCATTCTGTTGTCACTGACATCGGTAACGGCTGCTATACTGCAGGGAATCGATAAACAGGCACTGACAGTTTGGATCGTGCTCGGTTCTATTGCGATTAAAGCGATTCTTAACTTGCCGCTGATTATTCTTTTCCATACAAATGGTGCTGTTCTTTCTACATCAATAGCGATGTTGTTTGCCATTATCTGTAATATGATGGTTATCCGTAAATACGGACATTTTCCGCTTCGTTCCACAGTGAAAGAGATGCTGCAGATCGCCGCATTCACAGGCATAATGCTCGCAGTTGTCGGTTTCATCTATTGGCTGCTGCTGCACTTCTTAAGCGTAGAATCTAAAGGACAGTCACTCATCATACTTGTGATCTGCGGTGCTGTCGGTATCATCGTCTACGCCTTGATTACATTAAAAACGGGCCATGCTGAACGTTACCTGGGTAAACGCGTCGGTACACTCGCTAGAAAGCTCCATCTTAAATGAGGTTAGACAAGTTTCTGGCAAACCACGGAATGGGAACGCGGACAGAAGTCAAGCAGTTGATTAAAAAAGGCAGTGTTCAAGTTAATAATGAAGTCATCAAAAAAGCTGATTATAAACTGGATCCCGAAACAGACGTTGTGCTCTGTCAAGGTGAAGCCGTACGGTATATAGACGAACTCTATATCATCTTAAATAAACCGGCAGGCGTCATCAGCGCGACAGAGGATCATCTACATGATACTGTAGTTGACCTGATGCCGGAATACCGACACTTCGACCTGCATCCTGTCGGGCGTCTGGATAAGGATACAGAAGGGCTGCTTATTTTAACGACAGATGGCCAGTTCACGCATGAAGTTCTGAGTCCGAAAAAACATGTCAATAAGACCTATTATGCCGAACTGGATGGCACGGTGTCAGAGGAGACAGTCGCAAAGTTCAAAGCGGGTATTGCGCTTGATGATGGTTATCTCTGTATGCCGGCTGTACTTCACATCATTGAGCCGAATGTCATTGAGGTGACCATTCAGGAAGGTAAGTTCCATCAGGTGAAGCGCATGTTTCAGGCGGTTGGCTGTACAGTCACTTATTTGAAGCGGATTCAGATGGGCGGCCTTAAGCTGCCTGCTGACCTCGAAATCGGTGATTATCGTGAAATGACAGCAGAAGAAATAAATCGCGTACAGCATGTTTAGCAGGCAATGTAGTGGGTATATTTAAACTACAAATATACTATCAGAGGTGGATGAACATGAATAACAAACCAAGTTTATTACGTACAGCTTTAGTGCTTGGAGGAACTGCTGTTGCAGCTATCCTTTCTAAAAAAGAAAACCGCGACATGTTAGTGAACGAATTTAACAAAGCGAAACAGGATCCAAATGCTTACAAAGCGAGTTTAACAGAAAAAGCAAACAACTTAACACAAGTAGCTAAAGAAGAAGTCTCTAAAGCTAAAGAAGACCCAAACGCTTACAAAGCTAACTTAACAGATAAAGTAATGGAAAAAGCAGCGCCTGTTATCGACAAAGTAAAAGGTAACGAAGGCGATTTCCCTAAAAACCAAGCAGATACAAGAGAACAAGTGACTACTTTTGATGATGAAGGTGGCGCAAGCAACATTCACATCGTGACTGATCATAGCAACGTAACGGACAACAACCCAACAGCAGTCGACAAAAACGACCTTAAATAATTTTCCTGAAAAGCTGCCCATTATCGGGCGGCTTTTTTGGTGTTTTCATTTTCAGAATATTTCATGTAAAATAATGAGTAATATAAGGAGGAATGTAACATGTGGAGAGAAAAAGTTGCACAATATGAAGATCAGATCATTGAAGATTTAAAAGGCTTACTGGCTATTGAGAGTGTTCGCGATGATAGCCTGATGTCAAAAGAGACGCCTGTCGGTCCAGGGCCGAGAGAAGCACTTGAATACATGTACAAAATATCTGAACGTGATGGCTTCAAATCTGTAGATATCGACCATATTGCCGGCCGTATCGAAATGGGTAAAGGGGATGACCTGTTCGGTATTTTATGTCACGTGGACGTTGTTCCAGCAGGCAGTGGCTGGGAGACAGCACCTTTTGATCCAGTGGTCACTGAAGACCGTGTCATCGCTCGTGGCACGCTCGATGATAAAGGGCCGACTATCGCAGCCTATTACGCTGTGAAAATCCTGAATGATATGAATGTTGACTTCAAAAAACGGATTCACATGATTATCGGTACAGACGAGGAATCTGGCTGGATGTGTACAGACCGCTACTTCCAGACAGAAGAAATGCCGGACCTCGGTATCGCACCGGATGCTGACTTCCCACTGATTCATGGTGAAAAAGGGATTACAACGTTTGATATCGTTCAGACATCTTCACCGGAAGGCGAGACGCCAGAAGTAGAACTCAAAGCTCTTAATGCAGGAGAACGTTATAATATGGTGCCTGATTTTGCTGAAGCGAAAATGGTCGTGCGCGAAAAAATGGACCATACGATTCAGTCATTTGAAAACTTCCTGGCTGAGCATGAACTGTCAGGTCAGTCATCTGTTGATAACGGCAGTCTTCTTCTGCAGGTTGAAGGGAAATCAGTACACGGCATGGATCCTTCTATCGGTATTAATGCAGGTCTCTACCTTGTTCATTTCTTAAACTCACTGCAGCTTGATGCTAAAGCAGCACAGTTCGTACAGTTTGGTGATCGTTATCTCTATGATTCTCATTTCGGTGAGAAGCTGGATATGGCTTATGAGACAGAAGAAATGGGTCGTCTGACGACTAACATTGGTGTCATCAGTTACACAGATGTAGATGGTGGTCATTACGGTGTCAACTTACGTTATCCAACGGGATTTGATTTCAATCAGCAGATCGCAGATTTCACAGAGCGTATCAAAGATCATTTTGAAATTGATGTCAATACACACCAGGAACCTCACTATGTTGACAAAAACGATCCATTCGTGCAAAAACTGCTGACGGCTTATCGCAATCAGACAGGCGATATGACAGAGCCATATACGATTGGCGGTGGTACTTATGCGCGTAATCTTGAAAAAGGTGTTGCATTCGGTGCCATGTTCAAAGATTCAGTCGACCTCATGCACCAGAAAAATGAATATATCACGAAAAAACAGCTGTTTGATGCGACAGCCATCTATTTAGAAGCCATCCATGCCGTCTGCGTGGAGGACTGATATGAATCTTATTTACTTTAACGGTGAATATGTCAACGATAAGATAGCTATTGATCCGAATGACCGGGGTTACCAGTTCGGAGATGGCATCTATGAAGTGGTCCGTGTTTATAACGGTATGCTATTTACGGCTCGGGAGCACTTTGAACGTTTAGTCCGCAGTGCAGCAGAGATTCAAATCAAGCTTGAGTTAACTGTAGATGATTATATTGAGATATGTCAGCATCTGATAACTGAAAATCAGGTGACAGACGGGCTGATTTATGTGCAGGTCACACGGGGGAATGCATTACGTAATCATATTTTTCCTGAATCATTTAAGCCGGTGACGTTAATCTATTCTTATGATTCAGCGCGTCCGGTAGAGGGTATGGATAAGGGAGTAAAAGTCATTACACTTGAAGATATCCGATGGCTGCGTTGTGACATCAAAAGCTTGAATTTACTGGGCAATGTACTGGCTAAACAGCAGGCACATGTCGGACAGGCGGTCGAAGCGATTCAGGTGCGTGACGGTATCGTGACAGAAGGGGCATCAAGCAATGTCTTTATCATAAAAAACGGTACGATTTATACGCATCCTGCCAATCACCTGATTTTAAATGGTATCACGCGCATAGTGATCAAACGCTGTGCTGAAGAGCTGAATATTCCTTTTGTCGAAAAAACATTTACGCCAGAAGAACTTTATGATGCTGATGAAGTCATTATTTCCAGTACTTCACTTGAAGTCACGCCTGTTACTCAGATTGACGATCAGACGGTTGAGATTGGACCGGTGACACGTCAGCTTCAGCAAGCTTTTAAAGAGAAGATTTACCCAGCTTCTTGATTTTACTCTTGAATTAATAGTTCAAAGGATATAAAATTTAAGCAAGTCGCTTTTTTGGCAACATACTTGGATAAGGCTCTTGATTCTATCTCGAGCCTTTTCTTTTTTCTGAATGGAGGTGAACATGTTGGAACATTTCTATCAACTGGGCTGGACGCTCGACTCAGCTGGTGGTGCATCCGGTGAAGCTTATATGGCGGAACAGGATGGGCACAAGTTGTTTCTTAAAAGAAATTCCAGTCCGTTCCTCGCTGCCCTGTCAGCAGAAGGAATTGTACCTAAACTAGTCTGGACGAAACGTATTGAAACAGGAGAAGTCGTGACCGCCCAGCACTGGAA
The DNA here is from genome assembly GCF_004359615.1 of Macrococcus brunensis. GTDB lineage: Bacteria > Bacillota > Bacilli > Staphylococcales > Staphylococcaceae > Macrococcus > Macrococcus brunensis. The sequence continues at coordinate 88,171 of NZ_SCWA01000003.1, read as the reverse complement.
GAACGGTCGAGCGCTCGAACAGGAAGAAATGAATTCCGAACGTGTTGCACTTCTGCTTCGTAAAATTCATGGCTCTAAGCATCTCTCCAGTATGCTCAAAAAACTGGAGATGAAACCGATGTTTCCATCGATGCTTCTGGCTAAGATCAATTCATCGCTCTCAAGACAGGTGATGGCGCATCGCGTTGTCCGTAAAGCACTCACTTATCTCGATGAACACATGCCTGTACTGGATAAGGCTTTCTACACAGTCTGTCATGGTGACGTCAATCATAATAACTGGTTATTATCTGAACAGGACGAACTATTTTTAGTTGACTGGGAAGGGGCTATGATTGCTGATCCTGCGATAGATATCGGTATGATTCTATACACTTATATCAAGCCTGAGGACTGGCCGCAGTGGCTCAGACAGTACGGGATAGATGATTCGCTGGACTTAAGAAAACGCATGAAATGGTACACGGTGATTCAGGCCATTGCGATGGTGGAATGGTATGAGGAGAAAAATCGTTATCAGGATATGAACTACTGGCTCGTCTTTTTAGATGACGTGCTGTCGAGAAACCGTTTTATATAAGGAGATACAACATGAGAATGAGAAATAAACCATGGGCAGAAGATTTCCTGCTCGCTCATGCTGAAATCGTCAGTATTGACGAAGCAAGAAAAGGACAGATGAGAGAATGGTTCAACAATGACCGTCCGATTCATATAGAAGTCGGCAGTGGTATGGGTCGTTTTATTACTGAGATGGCAAAAGCTAATCCCGATATCAATTATATCGGCATTGAGCGTGATAAAAATGTGATGATTCGTATCGTCGAAAAAGCAATTGAGCAGAATATCCGTAATCTGCGCCTCTTGACGTTAGATGCAGAACATTTGGCAGATTATTTCTCAGCTGGAGAAGTAGACCGAGTTTATCTGAACTTCTCAGATCCATGGCCAAAGACGCGCCATGCGAAAAGACGTCTGACACATGAGAATTTCCTGAAGCTTTATCAGGTGATCTTAAAGCCGGACGGTGAAGTTCATTTTAAGACAGACAACCAGCATCTGTTCGAGTTCTCACTGGAAAGTATGAGTCAGTACGGTATGAAGTTGAAGAACATCAACCTTGACCTTCACACGGATGAGCCGGAAGACAATATCAGAACTGAATATGAAGATAAATTTTCAAGTAAAGGTTTCCGAATCAATCGATTAGAAGCTACATTTCAAGACCGCCTCTAAAGCGGTCTTTTTTTATTGTGCGTGCTAAAATAAACAAAAGGGGGAAATTTAAATGTATGATTTTAATGAAGTGATAGATCGCAGTGATACGCAGAGCATTAAATATGAAGGCATGGACCTTGTCTATGAAACATCAGACATGCTGCCTTTCTGGATAGCAGATATGGATATTGCGACGCCAAAGCCTGTTCTGGACGCTATCCAAAAACGACTCGACCACCGGATTATCGGCTATACGAAATGGCAGCAGGACAAGTTCTATGAGCCGATTAAACATTGGTATCGAACAAGATTTGATACGCGAGTCATGAATAGTGACCTGTTTTATTCACCGACAGTTCTTTATACGATAACAGAATCTATCCGTGCACTGACGCAGCCTGGGGAAGGTATTATCGTCAATATTCCGAGTTATAATACGTTCCTGACTTTAATAGAAGCGAACAGACGAGTCGTTGTGCCGTCACCATTTGTATTTGATGGTCAGGAATATAAGATGGATTTTGATGCGTTTGAATCACTCTGTCAGCGTGCTGATATGAAGGTCTTCCTGTTCTGTAATCCACATAACCCGACCGGTAAAGTATTTACAACAGAAGAACTCGATGAAATCGTCAGTATTTGCGAAGCACATGACGTTTTTATCATCGCTGACGAAATTCATATGGATTTTGCGAGACAGAAGAAGCATCAGTCACTGATCAACTGGATGAAGCCGGACAGCAATATAATTGTGACGTCCTGTCTGGGTAAGACATTCAATATATCAGGGCTGCCCCATGCTTATTATGTGACGAAGAACCGTTTCCTGAAGATGGAGTTATCCCGTCAGATTCTGGCTGCCGGCATCGGGAATCCGAATGCACTGGCACTGAATGCCATAGAAGCAGGCTATATGGAATGTGCTGACTGGGTGGATGCTATCAATGACTTCATACTGAGCAATATGAAGTTCGTTAAAAGTTATGCTGAAGAATTTCTTGATGATGTACTGGATGTCTATATTCCAGATGCTACATTTCTGATGTGGATTGACTTCAGTAAAAGTGGTTACAGCGAAGAAGAAGTACAGGAAGCCCTGCAGAAAGTTGGGAAGGTTGCGCTCGGCATCGGCAGTACGTATATGCATGATGACAGCACGCACTTCAGAATGAATGTTGCTTGTGACCGCGCACGTCTTGAAGAAGGAATGGCTCGAATTAAAAAAGCGTTTGATCACTTAAAAAATAACCACAGTTAATTAAACTGTGGTTATTTCTGTCGTGTCAATCAGCTCTCCGCTATAGGCATCTGCTATAAAATCGTATTCCTTTGCTGCAGTAATAATACCACCGCGATAAATAGTGGTTTCCAGTCCGAGTTTTCTATAGTTTTCCGGGGTATAGTCGATATAGGCCCCTTCAATATCAGAATATTGTTTCTTGATTTCAGTGAGTACTTTGTCAGGGTTCTTCAGCTGGTAACGCAGTGAGAAGAAGTAGCCCGCAATCAGTAAAAGTGTCGTGCCGGCGATAATGGATTTAAGTTTCATAGTCAATCCTCCTTACTTCTATTATCATCTTTCAACAAAAAAATTCAAGTTTCGACTCAACTTCAGCATCTTTTTGTTGACTTAATGTCACAATCCACTAAAATGAAACTATTCCGAGTAAATCAATAAGAATAGGAGCGGACAAAATGAAAAAGTTTTTAGTAATGATGATGGCAGTGCTCATCTTCCTTGCAGCATGTGGTCAATCAGATCAATCATCTGATAGTTCTAAATCAGAGGACAAAGTTTTAACAGTAGGAACGGAAGGAACGTATTCACCGTTCACATTCCACGACAAGAATGACAAACTGACAGGATTCGACGTAGAAGTGACTGAAGCAGTCGCTAAAAAAATGGGCTATAAAGTGAAATTCGTTGAAACACAATGGGATTCAATGTTTGCAGGTTTAAACTCAGGTCGTTTTACGACAGTCGCAAACCAAGTCGGTATCAATGACGAACGTAAACAGAAATATCAGTTCTCTAAACCTTATACTTATACAAACGCTGTCCTTGTGACACGCAAAAACAGCGACATCAAATCATTCGACGATGTCAAAGGTAAAAAACTTGCACAGACTTTAACTTCAAACTACGGTAAACTGGCGAAAGACAAAGGCGCACAGATTACACAGGTAGAAGGTTTCAACCAGTCTATGGAACTTGTATTATCTAACCGTGTTGAAGGGACATTCAACGAAAAATTATCAGTGCTGGATTACACTAAGCAGAAGAAAAATGCAGATATCAAAGTCATTGAAGGCGATGCAGAAAAAAGTCAGTCAGCATTTGTTTTCACTAAGAAAACAGATAAATCTTTAATCGATAAAGTCAATAAAGCAATTGACGAACTTCAAAAAGACGGTGAGCTGAAAAAAATCAGTGAAAAATGGTTTGGTGAAGATGTCACTCAACCTTAATGCAGAACAGCAGCACGCCCTGGACGCAGCTCAGCAAGCGTTTCTGCCTATGTTACAGGGATTGATCACTTGGTCAATCCCTATTACTATTATTACCTTTGTCTTAGGACTGATCATAGCGCTTGCTACAGCACTGAGCAGAATTTCTGATAACAAGTTTCTAAGCACAATTGCAAGAATTTACGTTTCGATTATCCGCGGAACACCGATGATCGTTCAGCTCTTTATTATTTTCTATGGTATTCCAGAGATTGGCCGTCTGATGACTGGAAATCCGGATAATCAACTGACACTGGCACCATTTGTTGCAGCGATTATCGGCTTGAGCCTTAACGTAGGTGCGTATGCCTCAGAAATCATCCGCGGCGGTATTATTTCTATTCCTAAAGGTCAGCGCGAGGCCGCTTATTCCATCGGTATGACGGAATGGATGACCATGCGTCGTATTGTTTTACCGCAGGCCTTGAGAATTTCGATCCCGGCGCTGGGAAATACATTCCTAAGCTTAATCAAGGATACGTCACTCCTAGGTTTCATATTAGTCGCTGAGATGTTCCGTAAAGCACAGGAAGTTGCAGCCACGAGTTACGAATTTTTATCTATCTATACACTCGTCGCCCTGATGTACTGGGTCGTCTGCTTTATCATTTCATTTATCCAGGGCAGATACGAACGTCGTATTGAAAGGAAGTATGTGTCATGATTGAAATGAGAGATATCCATAAAAGCTTCGGAGACAAAGAAGTCATTAAAGGCGTTGACCTCGATGTCCGTGATGGTGAAGTCGTTGTACTGATCGGTCGCAGTGGTTCTGGGAAGACCACTCTTCTTCGTATGATGAATGCACTCGAACTTCCGACGACAGGTACGGTGACAGTGGACGGGCAGACTTACAGCAACAAAGACAAAAAAAGTCAAATTGCGGTCAGACAGAAGTCTGGTATGGTCTTTCAGAATTATCAGCTCTTTCCGCACATGACGGCGCTTGAAAATGTGATGGAAGGTCTAGTTATCGTTAAGAAAATGCCAAAAGAAGAAGCGAGAAGAATCGCAGAAAACCTACTGCAGAAAGTAGGGCTTAACCAGGTTAAGAATCAGTATCCTTCTGGTCTGTCAGGCGGACAGCAGCAGCGTGTCGGCATCGCCCGCGCGCTTGCGATGAATCCAAAAGTCATGCTGTTTGATGAACCGACGTCAGCACTGGATCCGGAACTGGTCAATGATGTACTGAACGTCATGAAGGATCTGGCGGCTGATGGTATGACCATGGTTATTGTGACGCATGAAATGAACTTCGCGAAAAATGTGGCGAACCGTATCGCTTTCATACATGATGGGCAGATTGCTGAACTGGGCACACCGGATGATATATTTAATCATCCACAGACAGAGCCGCTTAAGCGTTTCCTGAACATTATTGAAACACGTTAAGACAGGTTAAAGACCTGTCTTTTTTTATATACACAACTCTCATTAAATCATTTATACTGAACGGTGAGGTGAAGGGATGAAAACATATTTGAAGCGATGGTTCATAGATGGGATGAGCTATCTGGCACTTGGGTTATTCAGTTCATTGATTATCGGCTTGATTATTGAAACAATCGGTACACAGTTGAAACCTTATTTTGATACATCACTCTTTATTACGATTGGACAGATGGCTAAAACTTATACAGGAGCCGCTGTCGGAGTGAGTGTCGCTTATGGGCTCGGCGCATCGCCTTTGGTGATTTTTTCTAGCGCTGTGACGGGTATGTATGGCTACGAACTCGGTGGTGCAGCTGGGACTTATATTGTTGCTCTTGTCACATCAGAAGTTGGTCGGTTATATTCCGGGCGAACAAAGGTTGATATTTTGCTGACGCCGCTGCTAACGCTAATTATCGGCGCTGTCGTCGCGAAACTAATCGGACCGTTTATTGCGAAACTGATGACCGGACTGGGTGATTTCATCACGTTTTCGACTGACCAGCAGCCACTCCTGATGGGGATCTTAGTGTCAGCTGTGTTTGGACTGACCTTATCCAGCCCAATCTCAAGCGCTGCTCTGGCACTGATGCTCGGTATCGAAGGGACAGCCGCTGCTGCAGCGACAATCGGCTGCTGCTGTCATATGATCGGCTTTGCAGTGACGAGTTACGGTGATAATGGGATTCAAGGGGTAATCGCCAACGGGATAGGAACGAGTAAGATTCAGATTCCGAACTATTTAAGAAATCCGTTTATTCTGGTACCACCGGTCATTGCAAGTATCATTACAGCACCGATAATGACGTTGCTCTGGCCAATGAAAAATGTGGCAGCAGGTGCCGGCATGGGCACGAGTGGTTTCGTCGGTCAGATTATGACCATCCGGACGATGGGAACATCTATCGAGACATGGCTGCAGATTTTAGTGTTTCATTTTATTCTGCCGGCCGTTATCAGTTATATTGTATATAGACTCATGAAAAATGCGCATATCATCAAACCAGGTGATCAGCAGATTATGACAGGAGAGAGAACATGAAAAACATAACAAGTGTAGAGAACTTCAAAGAAATGATTAATGCCCCGACGATTGCGATGTTTACAGCCGGCTGGTGTCCAGATTGTCACTTTATTAAACCGGCACTGCCAGAAATTGAAGCTGCACATCCTGATTATCAGTTTGTCTCTATCGACCGTGACGAACTGATGGATCTCGCAGTGGAGTATGATGTAATGGGTATTCCAAGCTTCGTTGCATTTAAAGAAGGACAGGAAATCGGTCGCTTCGTATCTAAAGACCGCAAAACAAAAGAAGAGATCAATGCATTTATTGACGCCCTTTAATGACAGACCACGATGGCTACCGTTCATCGTGGTTTTATTGTACAATGAAGAGTACATGAATTGAGGAGTGTATAGAGATGAACGTCTTTGAAATACGTGACGCAATAACAGCAAAACTGGATCAATCAGAGCTGAATATCAAGTTCGACCGTAAAGAAGAAACACTGCGAGTTGAACGTACTGATAACCAGAAAGGTCTGACTATTAAACTTGCACCTTTAGTCGCCAAACATAAAGCACAAGGTGAGAAAATCATCGATGAAGTCCTGTATTACATTAATGAAACGGTTAAAGCGATGGCAGATGAGCGTGAGAAATCCGTTGATACCATCAAAATTATGCCGGTCATCCGTTCTACCAGCTTTCCAAAAGAAGCAGACGGTCATCCTTTTGTCATTACAGCGCATACTGCTGAAACCAATATTTACTATGCGCTGGATCTCGGGACGACGTATCGCCTGATTGATAAGCAGTTACTTGAAGAGATGAAGCTTTCAGAGGACCATGTCAGAGAGCAGGCACTGTTTAATATCCGTAAGCTCGATAACCCTTATAAGAAAGATATTGTTGCAGGTAACACTTTTTACTTCTTTAATTCCAATGATGGGTATGACGCAAGCCGTATTTTAAACGAACGTCTTCTTGCGGAGTTTGATCATAATAAAGAAGGCGAGCTGCTCATTGCGACACCTCATGCTGACGTCCTGATTATCGCAGATATTCAGAACGAAACAGGGTATGACATCATGGCACAGATGATGATGCAGTTCTTCAGCAATGGGCTTGTGCCCATTACTTCACTGTCATTCCAGTATGAGGCAGGCACACTGACACCTGTCTTTATTCTCGGTAAGAACAATGCAAAACGTGACACTGAAACAATTAAACGAATTGAAGCAAACCGCAAAAAATTTGAACAGGAAAAAAAGGAGTAAATCACATGAATATTTTTTATAACAAGCATATCGGAGATGTCTTACTGATCACAGTTAAACAGACAGAAGGACCATTCACTTATCATCGTGAAGGCGATGTTGTAACGATTCGTCAAAATGACGAAGTTGTGGGTTACAATGTCTACAATGTAGCCGATCTGAACATTCAGACAGACGGCCAGGTTGAACTGAATAAGGAACGTGTTGCAGAGGTCAATGCGTTTTTAGAGACAAAAGGCATGTCGCCGCTCGAAGTCGATTTATCACCAAAGTTTGTTGTCGGCCATGTTGATGAGATGGAGAAACATCCCGATGCGGACAAACTGAATGTGTGCCAGGTCAATGTGGGCGATGAAGTGCTGCAGATTGTCTGCGGCGCGAAGAATATTGCAGCCGGTCAGAATGTGGTAGTCGCTAAAGTCGGTGCTGTCATGCCAAGCGGTATGATTATCAAAGACGCTGAGTTACGCGGTGTACCTTCAAGCGGTATGATCTGCTCAGAACGTGAACTAGGGCTAACAGATTCAGAAGAGAAAAAAGGGATTCTTGTTCTGGATGCGGCCATGACACCGGGAACAGACTTTTTTAATCAATTATAAAGGTGTGATTGAAGATGAGCTGGTTCGATAAAATATTTGGACAAGAAGAAAAAGAACCTGATATTCAGCAATCTGTAGAGACAGATGAGCATCAGCATCAGGATATCTATAGAAGACCGCGCGGTAAATTCCGTTTTCCAATCGATCTTGGTGATGAAAGAAAAGAGACCGTTATAAAAGAACAGTCCGAAGTTCAAGAAGTATCAAATAGCCAGCAGTTCGTTAATGATGACTATTTTGAGCGAAGAAGAGCTAGAAAAGGTCGAACCGTCAAACAGGAGACGGCAGCACCTAGACAGGAAAGACAGAGGGAATATCAGCCCCCGAGAATTCCTGACAAGAAGCGGCAGTTTACAGCGAGTGAAGTCCCTTCAGCTATATTCGGTACACGCAAAAACCTGAAGCCTAGCGAGGAAAAAGTGGTTATTACCCCTCTGACAGGCAAAAAACCAGAAAAAGCGAAGCCGGAAGTACCGACATATCGTCAGAAGGATAATGTCGTCAACGTAGAGAATATCTATGCTTCACAGATAGTCGCAGAAATCCGTAAAGAACGCGAAAAGAAAATGCTGGCAAGAAAGGCATTTGAAGAAGCAAGACGCGAGCAGAAAGAACAGGAGAAACTGGTTGAGATTCTAACGGCAGAATTAGAAGTGGAAACGATTGATCTGCAGGAGGAATCATTTAAACCGCTTGAAGTGGAGGAAATCAGTGCGCCGGTAACAGAAGATGCGCCGATTGAAATCATTACTATCTCTGCTGATTCATCAGAAGATCATCAAGTGATAGAGACAGATGAAATACCAGTATCAGAAGAGAAGACAGTCACTGATGTAGATTCAAGCGACGCTGATGACGCTTTGATAGAAAAAGTTGTCTTTGAAGTCGGTCAAAACACTGAAACTGACCCTGTTGAAGAGAATACAGAAGTTGAAGAAAAGCTTGAGGAAACACCCGTTGAAGCGGTGGAAACTGAGTCGGAAGTAATAGAAGCAGAGGTATTGGAAGTTCAGGCAGAAAGCGTCGAATCAGTATCTGAGTCATCAACTGAAGAAACTGAATTAGAGCCGCAGCCTGACGCAATAAAAGAACCTGAAACTGAGGAAACAGTTGTCACTGAACCAGTGAAGACTAGCGAGAACTCAGAACCCGCCCCTCAACCCAAACGTAAAACATCACCTTTCAATGTCATGATGACACCATCTGATAAAAAACGACTGATGAATAAAGCGTCAGAGCAGGCAACGGTCAAAGAATCCGTTTCAGAATCTTCAACTGAAGAAAAGAAAGCGGAAACCGAAAAAGCTAAAAGAATCGGACCGAAGTACCTTCTGCCACCTGTCAGTCTTTTGTCACCAGAAGAGAAATCCCACGAAAATGTTGAATGGGTAGAAGAACAGCGCAAACAGCTGGATGAAGCCTTTTATCATTTCAATGTGCCTGCGAAAGTAGAAGAAGTCGTCATCGGTCCTTCTGTCACTCGTTATGAACTGTCAGTTGAAAAAGGTGTAAAAGTCAGCCGGATTACCAATCTGCAGGATGACATCAAGATGGCGCTTGCAGCGAAGGAAATTCGTATTGAAGCACCGATTCCAGGGACTTCCCGTGTCGGTGTTGAAGTGCCGAACATTGATACGCGAAAAGTGAATTTAAGTGAAGTGATCTTCAGCAAACGTTTCAAATTTGCTGAATCGAAACTGATGGTCGCGCTCGGTGCTAAAATCAATAATGAACCGATGCTGATGGATATAGCGAAGATGCCGCATGCTTTAATCGCAGGTGCAACGGGGTCGGGTAAATCAGTCAGTATCAATGCGATACTGCTGTCTCTTTTATACCGCAATAATCCGAATGAACTGAAGCTGCTGCTGATTGATCCGAAAATGGTGGAACTCGCACCTTATAATGACTTACCGCATCTGATAGCGCCTGTTATTACAGACGTTAAAGCAGCCACTGAAAGTCTGAAATGGGTCGTTGAAGAAATGGAACGTCGATACAAAGTCTTCTCTGACGTCCATGTCCGTAACATCACCGCTTTTAATCAGAAATCACCTTATGATAAACGCATGCCGAAGATTGTCATTGTCATCGATGAACTCGCAGACCTGATGATGATGGCACCGCAGGATGTAGAACATTCTATCGCCCGTATAGCACAGAAAGCACGGGCAGCAGGTATACATATGATCCTTGCAACGCAGCGTCCGTCTGTCAATGTCATTACAGGGCTGATTAAAGCAAATGTACCGACACGAATTGCTTTCATGGTTTCTTCTTCTATTGACTCCAGAACCATTCTCGATAATGGTGGCGCTGAGAAGCTGCTGGGTAATGGTGACATGCTCTACCAGGGCAATGGTATGAATAAACCGATTCGGATTCAAGGTTGCTACGTCTCTGATGAGGAAATCGATGCAGTCGTAGATTATATCAAGGAACAGGGTGAACCGAATTATCTGTTCCAGGAGAAAGAACTGCTGGATAAAGTGAATGAAGTCCCGCAGGATGAACTCTTTGAGGAAGTGGTTCAGTTTATGCTGGAAGAAGGGCATATCTCTACTTCTCAGTTGCAGCGTAGATTCCAGATCGGCTACAACCGCGCGGCTCGAATTATCGACAGTTTAGAGTCGATGGGGTATATTAGTGGAGCAAATGGTTCTAAACCGAGAACTGTATTAGTGAGTGAAAATCAATTATAGGAGTGGAACTATGACGTTATATCATTTTATCGGTATAAAGGGTTCAGGTATGAGTGCACTGGCACATATTCTTTACGATATGGATAATGAAGTGCAGGGCTCTGATATCGACAAACATTTTTTTACTGAAGATGCTCTTAGAGATAAAGGCATTCAAATCATGCCGTTTGATGCAGCGAATATTAAGGAAGGCATGACGGTTATCGCCGGCAATGCTTTCGGAGATGACCATCCTGAAGTTGTGCGTGCAAAGGAACTAGGTGTTGAATACTATCGCTATCATGATTTCCTTGGACGTTTCATGAGTCAGTATACGTCTATCGCTGTAACAGGTGCGCACGGTAAGACCTCTACAACGGGTCTTTTATCCCATGTGATGAATGGTGACAAAAAAACTTCGTACTTAATCGGTGATGGTACAGGTATGGGGCAGCTTGAAAGTGAGTATTTTGCATTCGAAGCTTGCGAATACAGACGACATTTCCTCAGCTATACACCTGATTACGCAATCATCACCAATATTGACTTCGATCATCCTGATTACTTCAAGAATCTAGAGGATGTCTTCAATGCGTTCCAGGAGATGGCACATAAAGTCAAAAAAGCGATTATTGCCTGTGGAGATGATAAAATTCTTCACGATATTAAAGTAGATGTGCCGGTCTATTACTACGGTTTAGGTCAGGAAAACAGAGTCAGAGCTGAGAATATTGTGACATCCAGTGAAGGGACTTCTTTTGATGTACTGATTGATAATAAGCTATACGGTAATTTCAAGACGCCGATGTTTGGTAATCACCAGGTTCTGAATGCACTGGCAGTTATCACAGTATGTTACCTTGAACAGCTCGATGTCTGCAACATCAAAGAAGCACTGACACTGTTCGGAGGCGTCAAGCGCCGATTCAGCGAGAAAAAAGAAGGCACACAGATTCTGATTGATGATTATGCACATCATCCGGCAGAGATTAAAGCGACTATTGATTCAGCCCGTAAGAAGTATCCGAATAAATCAGTCATCGCTATCTTCCAGCCACATACATTCTCTCGTACTGAAAAGTTTCTGAGTGAGTTTGCAGACAGCCTGAAAGAAGCGGATCAAGTCTATCTCTGTGAAATCTTCGGTTCTGCCCGTGAGAAGAGTGGTGCTTTAAAGATTCAGGACCTGGCTGACCTTATTCCAAATTCTCAAGTACTGACTGAAGAAGCAATCGATGTGCTTAAACAGCACAATGATTCAGTCTTACTCTTTATGGGTGCTGGTGATATTCAGAAATTTCAGCAAGCCTATGAAAATTTGTTATAATGGTGTAACTAACATGTTTTAAGCCCTTGAACAGGGGTATAAAAAAAGAGTAAATTAAGGATAACCACATTAGGAGGGGCTCAATATGGAATGGATTTTACCAATCGCCGGCATCATCGCAGCAATCGCTTTCTTGATTCTGTGTATCGGTATCGTCATCGTATTACTTTCAGTTAAGAAAAACTTAGACCACGTTGCTAAAACGCTGGACGGAGTAGAAGGACAGATTCAAGGGATTACTCGTGAATCAACTGACTTACTTCACAAAACAAACAGACTTGCTGAAGATGTTCAAGATAAATCAGCTCGTTTAAACACAGTTGTTGATGCTGTTCAAGGTATCGGTGGTACTGTTAACAACTTAAACAGCCATGTAGACCGTGTGACAACATCAATTACACAAAACATTGCAAACAACAAAGATCAGATTGCGCAAGTCGTACAATGGTCTAACGTTGCAATGGAAGTTGCAGACAAATGGAAAATGAGAAAAGAGCGTCGTAACGCTTATGACTTCTCTAACCAAGTGGTTGTCAACAATGACAAAGAAGTATTTAACAATGATACTGCTCGCTACAACAATGTAGATGAAGACAGAATCAATGCAGGACTTCATAATAAATAAGTTTAGTTATTAAATAATTGGGAATATACTTGTTAAATAAGTATATTCCTATTTTTTTATACCTTAAGGAGGAGAAACAACATGGTCAACACTTATAACAGAGAACTCAACAATGGTAGAAATAATGAATCGGTAACTGTTTACAGATCAAATGGTGGTAATACTTATAACCGCGATTTACATACGCATACTGTAAAAGAATACGAAGTACAATGTAAAAACACAATTGCTCGTGATTTCACTTTTGGTCTGACATTCGGTATTGCGATTGGTACTCTTGCAGGTTTACTGCTTGCACCGAAACCAGGTCGTGACCTTAAAAAAGATATCAATTCAAAAGTGGTTACATTTAAAGATAGCGCAGTCAATAACTCAGTTGATAAACAAGGTCAACCTTCAAAAGCAGATGAAATTAAAAACAAAGTGACTGAAAAAGTCAGTGAAGTAAAAGAAAAAGCACAGGAAATTAAAGAACAAGTCGTGCAAAAAGCAGGCGAAGTTCAAGAGCAAGTCGTACAAAAAGCGAATGAAATTCAAGAAAAAGTCGCAGAAAAAGCACCTGAAGTAAAAGAGCAAGTGGCTCAAAAAGTAGGCGAAGTAAAAGAGCAGGCCACTCAAAAAGTGAATGAAGTTCAGGAAAAAGTCGCAGAAAAAGCACCTGAAGTAAAAGAACAAGTCGCTCAAAAAGCAGGCGAAGTAAAAGAAAAAGCTCAAGATAAAAAAGAAGAAGTGAAAGCGAAAGCAGAAGAGAAAAAAGAAGCAAAAAAAGAAGCGGGCAAAAGTGAAACAACTCAGGCACATTCAACTATTAAAGTTGTAGAAGTGGATGACAGAGATAAAAACAATACAGACGTTAAAACAGATACACAGTTAAAAGATAAAGTGGCAGATTCTGATGCATTAGCTGCACAACGCCGTGCAATTAAAGAAGAAGTGAATGATGATTCTTTAGCAGAACCATTAGCTGTTGTAGATAAAGATACTAAAAGTGATATTGAAGAGCACAAAAAGAATCATACTGACGTCAGTGGTAACGTGAACAAAACACAAAACAATCAAAAACAAAATAATAATAACAATAAAAACAATAAAAACAATAACAACAACAAAAACAACACGAACAATAACAAAAATAATACCAAACAGGGCAAAAACAAATAGCAAGTGATTCTGTTTATCCTGTGATAAAATAGTAGGGTGATTCTCGCCCTACTATTTTTATTTTAAATTTTTTTATGAAGAGGTGTAATAATGACAGAACTCAATCAATTAAGAACTAGAATTGAAGAAATTAACTTTGCTATACTGGAGCTTCTGACAGAGCGCGGAGAAGTAGCGAAAAAAATAGGGCAGGAGAAAATTAAGGCTGGAACAGATATTTATGACCCGCAGCGCGAAAAAGAGATGTTGAATCAGCTCATCGAACAGAATAAAGGACCTTACGATGATAACGTCATTAAACAATTATTCAAGGAGATTTTCAAAGCATCTACAGAACTGCAGCAGGCACAGAATGAAAAGCATCTGCTTGTTTCTCGTAAAATGAAGCCTGAAGATACAATCGTTTCGTTTCCTAACGGCGCAGCAGTTGGCGGTCAGGATAAGATATTTGTATTTGGACCTTGTTCTGTAGAGTCTTATGAACAGGTTGATGCAGTTGCACGTGATTTAGCTGCTAAAGGGCAGAAGTTTATCCGTGGAGGTGCCTTTAAACCACGTACTTCACCGTATGATTTTCAGGGGTTAGGTGAAGAAGGCCTGAAAATATTAAAAGAGATGAATAAGAAATATGGACTTAATATTGTTTCAGAGATTGTCAATCCAGCTCATTTTGAGATGGCAGATCAGTATGTAGATGTCTTTCAGATTGGTGCACGAAACATGCAGAATTTCGAACTTTTAAAAGAAGCAGGTAAATCAAATAAGCCGATTCTGCTGAAAAGAGGCTTAGCTGCAACTATTGAAGAATTTATTTATGCGGCAGAATATATTCACTCAAATGGTAACAGTCAGATTATTATGTGTGAACGAGGAATCAGAACGTATGAGAAAGCGACCCGCAACACGTTAGATATCTCAGCGGTGCCTATATTGAAACAAGGAACGCACCTTCCTGTACTGGTTGATGTGACGCATTCAACGGGGCGTAAAGACATTATGCTGCCTGTCGCTAAAGCAGCGCTTGCAGTAGGTGCAGATGGTGTAATGGCAGAAGTTCACCCAGATCCAGCAGTTGCACTGAGTGATGCCGGCCAGCAGATGGATCTTCAGGAATTCGATTCTTTCTTCGCTGAAATTGACAAAGCCCGTCAGTTATATTTATAATATAACATTGTCAAAAAGCGTGATATAATGAGAAAGAAAACGATTACAGGAGGTCATCATGACAATTACTATCTATGATGTCGCACGTGAGGCCAAAGTTTCAATGGCGACTGTCTCGCGAGTAGTTAACGGTAATCCAAACGTTAAACCAGCGACGAGAGACCGGGTTAATGAAGTCATCAAGCGTTTAAACTATCGCCCGAATGCTGTCGCACGTGGACTTGCCAGCAAAAAGACGACGACTGTCGGTGTCATTATCCCTGATATCTCAAATATTTACTATTCAGAACTTGCAAGAGGTCTGGAAGATATCGCCAAAATGTATAAATATCAGACGATTATCTCGAACTCAGATAATGACCCTGAAAAAGAAAATGATATTTTCAATAATTTACTCAGTAAGCAGGTCGATGGCATCATCTTTTTAGGAGGTACATTGTCATCTGAGACACTTCAACTGATTCAATCGACATCTGTGCCCGTGGTCGTATCTGGTACACATGATGTTGAAGAGACGTTACCTGCTGTTAATATTGATTATAAAAAGGCAAGTACAGAGATCACTGAGCGCTTAATAGAGCAAGGTGTCGAACGTTTTGCATTTGTAGGTGGCGGTTACTCTGAGAAAGCCCGTCTTGATGTACAGGCAGGCATGGAGGCTGTTCTGGCAGAGCATCAAATCAACTTAGATTCCTCAGCTGTCTACATCGGCAACGAACAGTACCTGGATGGTGAGAAAGCTTTTAATCATATTAAAGAAGCAAAACCACAAGCTGTGCTCTGTATCAGCGATGAACAAGCGATTGGTATCGTTCATGCAGCCCAGGATGCAGGACTGTCTATTCCTGAGGACCTGCAGATCATCAGTTTTAATAACACACGTCTTGTGCAGATGGTTCGTCCTAAGCTGTCCAGTGTCATGCAGCCGCTCTACGATATTGGTGCTGTCGGTATGAGACTGCTCACAAAATTCATGAACGATGAAGAGATAGAAGATACGAATGTCGTGCTTCCTTATCGAATTGATTATAGAGGAACAACGAAATAAAGAATCAACTCAAGTTGATTCTTTATTTTTTTTTAGCAAATCGGTCGACATTGAAACCGCTTTATCATATCATTAAGGAGGAGTTAAAAACATTTAAAGGAGAGACACAAAATAATGGCTGAATATTTATCTGATTTAGAAATCGCTAAACGCTCTACAATTCGTCCAATCCAGGAAATCGCTGAAGAAGCGGGCTTCCCAAAAGAGTCAGTAGAACCTTATGGTTTTTACAAAGCAAAAATTAATACACAGTTAATCGATAAACCGGTTAAAGGTAAAGTGGTATTAGTGACTGCGATGAGCCCGACACCAGCTGGTGAAGGTAAATCTACTGTAACAGTTGGACTGAGTGACGCATTCAGAAAAATCGGTGAAAACGTTATGGTTGCTCTTCGTGAACCATCTCTTGGACCAGTATTTGGTATGAAAGGCGGCGCTACTGGTGGTGGTTACGCTCAAGTATTACCAATGGAAGAGATCAACTTACACTTTAATGGTGACTTACATGCGATTACAACTGCGAACAACGCTTTAGCAGCATTCATCGACAACCATGTTTATCAAGGTAACCAATTAAACATCGACCCTCGTCGTATCTCATGGAAACGTGTATTAGATATGAATGACCGTACATTACGTCAAGTTGTTGTAGGTCTTGGTGGACCATTCAAAGGGGTACCTCGTGAAGATGGTTTTGATATCACTGTTGCAAGTGAGATTATGGCTGTATTCTGTTTATCTCGTGATATCCATGACTTAAAAGAAAACATCGCTAAAATTACTATCGGTTTCACTTATGACCGTAAACCAGTTACTGTTGGTGATTTAGGGGTACAAGGTGCATTAGCATTAATCCTTAAAGATGCAATCAAACCTAACTTAGTACAAACAATTGAAGGAACACCTGCGTTAATCCACGGTGGACCATTCGCTAACATCGCTCACGGCTGTAACTCAATCATCGCAACTAACACAGCTCGTCAAATGGCTGATATCGTTGTAACAGAATCAGGATTCGGTTCTGACTTAGGCGCAGAGAAATTCATGGACATCAAAGCGCGTCGTGCTGGTTTAGAGCCAAGCGCAATCGTTGTAGTCGCAACTATCCGTGCGATGAAAATGCATGGTGGCGTAGCGAAAGACGAACTTAAAGCTGAAAATGTTGATGCACTTAAAAAAGGTATCGTTAACTTAGAAAAACACTTAGAAAACTTAAAACAATTCGGTGTTGAACCAGTCGTAGCATTAAATGCTTTCGTTACTGACACTGAAGAAGAAGTAAACTTCGTTAAACAGTGGTGTGCAGAGCGCAACATTAAAATCGCACTTACAGAAGTTTGGGAAAAAGGCGGAGAAGGCGGCGTAGAGCTTGCTAAACTCGTTAAAGAAGTAATGGATACTGAACAAAACTTCAAACCATTATACGAGCTTGAATTACCAGTTGAAGAAAAAATCCGTAAAATCGTTAAAGATATCTACGGCGGAGATGATGTTGTCTTCACTGATAGCGCGAAAAAACAACTTAAAACAATTAAAGACAACGGCTGGGATAACTATCCAGTATGTATGGCTAAAACACAATACTCATTCACAGATGATCCTAAAAAATTAGGTCGTCCAGCTGGCTTTGAAATCACTATCCGTGAATTAATCCCTAAAACAGGGGCTGGCTTCATCGTAGCGTTAACAGGAGATATCATGACAATGCCTGGTTTACCGAAACAACCAGCAGCACTGAACATGGATATCGACGCAGAAGGTAACGCAGTCGGTTTATTCTAATAACAAGAGACGCATCCATTAGGATGCGTTTTTTTCATCAAAAAAATCTCTGCCGGCTGGCAGAGATTTTTTATTGTGCGTCGTCTTCTTTTTTCTTATTTTGTCCGCGTAATTCATTGAACTGATCTGCAATAGGCGATTTAGGTGAAATCTTTGACTTAGTGCTGCTGTCAATATTGTTACCTAAGCGATTCAGTACACGCGGGTCATCAATCGATTTGTTTGATAGGTCAGTATTCTTCCACACTAAACTATCTGCAGCGGATTCACCTTGATTACATGAGCCATTAGGGCTGTTCGTAATCTGACAGATTTTCTGTGTTTCAACACTATCAGGTTTAGTGAACTGTTCATTTACACCCATCTGCTCAGGATCAATCGCTGTGATACTGTTATTGATATCACGCCATAACTTAAGTTGATAGTGATTCTCCTCGTCAAACGGAATAAGTTTATCGTAACCCATCCAGATACCGAGTGTCACTTTCGGGTTATAGGCGACAAACAGGCTGTCTGTACCATTTTCAGCTGTACCAGTTTTACCTGCCCAGTCCTGATTGAACTGGAATGTACCTTTTAGCTGATAAGCACTACCTGTGTCAAGAACGCCGCGGAGCATATCCGTCATGATATAAGCTGTGGCATCACTGAATACTCGTTCAGGTGCTGCTTCGTGTTTATAGACTGTTTTACCGCTGTTATCTTTAATCGTCTCAATCATATAAGGCTCCTGATAATTCCCTTTGTTAGCGAATGTCGAGAAGCCGTCAACATTATCTTCAAGGGTCGTATCTGTCGCTCCAAGTGGAAGAGATAAATTCGGTTTCTGATTGTCAGGAATGTTGATATGCATTTTATCAAGGAATTCCCATGGTTTTCTATCCTGAATACCTGAGTAAAGTCTTAACGTACTTAAATTGAATGAGTTGATAAGAGCCATACGAGTAGTGATCTGGCCGAACTCTGTTCGTGCATAGTTCTCAGGTTTATAGCCATTCACATCAAAACGTTTATCAAGCAACATCGTTTCAGGTGTTGTGACACCATATTCAATAGCGGGTGCGTAAGCAACGAGTGGTTTCATTGTAGAACCAGGTGAACGTCTTGTCTGAGTCACGTGGTTATTTTGAGATTTTTCGTAATCACGTCCACCGACGAAGGCGATGATCTTACCTGATTCATTCTCTTTTAACATGACACCGACTTCCTGCTGCAGGTTCACTGTCTTACCGTCTACTTCTGCTGGACGATCATATGAATAGTAATAAGGATTGTCTTTGATTTCGTTCATTTTATCATAAATAGGTTTGTTAATAGTTGTCTGAATCTTATAGCCTTCGTTTCTAACTTTATCATTAGCGAGAGCTGTATACTTATCATTGAGTATTGGTGTTTCATCGAGCTGCTGAGCCGATACTTTATCTTTCTTGGCGAGTTCATATTTAAGAATATCTACTGCACGATTTTCAACTTCCTTCGTCAGGAATGGATATTCCACATCAGGTTTAGAAATACGTTCAACAAACGATTTCTTTAAATTGAATTTAAGTGCTTCCTGATATTCTTTGTTTGTGATTTTCTTTTCTTCTTTCATTCGTTTCAGCACATACTTCTGACGTTCAAACCCGTATTTAAGTTCCGCATCTTTTTTAACTTCACCCGTTATTAAGAATGGGGTATATGTATAAGGGTTCTGAGGCATACCGGCTAAATAAGCACTTTGCGCTATGTTAAGGTCTTTAGCTTTCTTACCAAAAACGCCTTGTGCTGCCGCTTCGATACCGGCGATATTCTGACCATTCGTATTACGTCCGAAACTGACAACATTTAAATAGACTTCAAGTATCTGCTGCTTCGAAAGTGTTTTTTCTACTCTGAAAGACAGCAGCATTTCTTTAGCTTTTCTTTCAAAAGAAGTTTCATTGGAGAGTAACTGGTTTTTCACTAACTGCTGCGTCAGCGTACTGCCTCCGGATGAAGAAGCGCTGCCGAGAAATTCCTGAGCACTTGCTCGGATAAAAGCTTTAGGAACAATACCATTATGCTGATAGAAATTTTCGTCCTCTGTTGAGATGAGTGCATCGACAACATGAGGCGTGACTTGATCGTATTTAATCACAGTCCGAAGCGTATCGGCATTTAAACTTCCTAAAGATTCGCCCCCGGCAAAATAAACAGTTGAACTCTGGTTCATTGAGTATAATGAGTTTTTCAGTTCATTTTTGGAAGGAACAGGTTCATCTTTGACAAGACCTGCAAAATAACCAATACCAAAGCCGCCCAGTAAAGTGGCTAGTAGAAAACCACCGACAAGTATGAGTAGAAATAAATTCGCAAATACTTTATAAATAGAGTTGAATATGACATAGGGCGTCCATTTTACAGTCTTCAGATTAGACTTATTTTGAGTATAAGTATTCTTCCAATTAGAAGAACTTCGCTTTAATTTTGACATCTCTAACCTCCTGAATTATATTCAGTATAGCATATGAAGGACTTGACTTAGAAGCATTCATTCATTAAACTAGTAACATAATTATATACTTCAGACTATAGGACAAGTAAGACATAATCTTCTCTTTTAGAGAGTCAGTGGGGCTGGAAACTGGCGGGAAGCTATGGATGAATACACCTAACGAAACAGTCTGACGGCTCTGATGACCTTTTCATCAGCAAAGTGATGAGCAATCATAAGTTTGGTGGTACCGTGTATTCAAGCACCCTTACATTAGTAGGGGTGCTTTTTTTATTTTAAACAGGAGGGATTTATATGACGAATGAATTATTAAATGACTTGAAATGGCGTGGTCTGATTTATCAGGAGACACATCCTGAAGAGATTGAAGCACTGCTTAACAAAGAAAGTGTCAGCATTTACTGCGGAGCTGACCCGACTGCAGACAGCCTGCATATTGGTCACTTATTACCGTTTCTGACTTTACGCCGTTTTCAGGCACATGGCCATCGCCCGGTCGTGCTGATTGGTGGCGCGACAGGTATGATTGGGGATCCATCTGGTCGTACAGATGAACGTGTCCTGCAGACACCTGAAATGGTCCAGCACAATGTGGATGGTATCAAAAAACAGATGGAACAACTTTTCGATTTCAGCGGAGATAACGGCGCTATCCGTGTCGATAACAAAGACTGGCTCGGACAGATTGATCTCCTGACTTTCTTAAGAGACTACGGTAAACATGTCGGCGTCAACTACATGCTTGGTAAAGACAGCATTCAGTCACGCTTAGAGACAGGTATCTCTTACACAGAGTTCACATACACGATTCTGCAGGCGATTGACTTCGGTCATCTCAATAAAGCGCACGATGTTAAGATTCAGCTTGGTGGCTCAGATCAGTGGGGCAATATTACATCTGGACTTGATCTTATGCGCCGTATGTACGGCGAAGTCGAAGCATACGGTATTACCGTTCCGCTTGTCACAAAAGCAGATGGCAAAAAGTTCGGTAAGTCTGAATCAGGCGCTGTCTGGTTAGATCGTACTAAGACTTCACCTTATGAGTTTTACCAGTTCTGGATCAATACACCGGATGCAGATGCGATTAAATTCCTTAAATACTTCACTTTCTTATCTAAAGAGGAGATAGAAGCGCTCGAGACATCTCTTGAGACAGAACCACATCTTAGAAAAGCTCAGAAAGCACTTGCATCTGAAGTCACAAAACTTGTGCATGACGAAACAGCCCTTCAAGATGCCATCCGTATTACAGATGCACTCTTTAAAGGCGACTTATCACAGTTATCAGCTGACGAAATTCGTCAAGGTTTCAAAGATGTGCCGCAGAGTACGGTTTCTGAATCTACCAATTTAGTAGATTACCTGGTTGAAGCAGGCGTCAGTCCAAGCAAGAGACAGTCACGAGAAGATATCACAAACGGTGCCATTTCAATCAACGGTGAAAAAGTGACAGATACTGCTTATGAAATCAGTGCAGCTGATAAAATTGAAGATGAATTCACCATCATCAGAAGAGGGAAGAAAAAGTACTTCATGGTCAACTATAAATAGGATGAAAGACTGGTTAAAGCCAGTCTTTTTTGGGTATTAGAGAATTAACTTACTTAAAGGAGAAATGACATGAGAAAATTATTGATTCCGATTATTGCGATTATTGCAGTCCTTGCTATTCTAGGTACTATGGTAATGGGACCTTACAACAGATTAGTCTCTCTCGAGCAGGATGTGAATAAAGAAGAATCCAATATCGATACACAGCTTCAACGTCGTCTTGATTTAATTCCTAACTTAGTCGAAACTGTTAAAGGTTATGCGAAACATGAATCTGATGTCTTCAAATCAGTAGCAGATGCACGTTCTAAATTAGCAGGAGCAACAGCTGATGGTACAGCTGCACAAAAAGCAGAAGCGAATGCTGAGATGACTTCAGCTTTAGGTCGATTAATCGCTATCAGTGAAAACTATCCTGAACTGAAAGCAGATGCTCAGTTCACAGGCTTACGTGATGAACTGGCAGGCACAGAGAACAGAATCGCAGTGGCTCGTCGTGATTACAATGATAAGGTAACAGAGTATAATAAAGTCGTGAAAAGCTTCCCGATGAACCTGTTTGCAGGTATTGTCGGTAAACATGAAAAAGAATACTTCAAAGCAGATAGTGCTGCAAAAGATGCTCCTAAAGTTGATTTCAACAATGGAGATGAAAAATAATGACAAAAAAAATCGCGTTTTTAATCGCGATTTTTGTCTTACTTGGTCCATTCTATGAGGTGAATGCAGCTGAACCTCTACCAACGCTTGAAGAACCTGTCTACACTCAGGATCATATCGGTATTCTGAACCAGACACAGGTGGATGAACTCAATGAGCTGGGTAATCGACTGGAACAAGGAACGACAGCTGAAATTCTACTGATGACCATGCCGACTATCGGTCAGGAACCTAAAGGGGACTATGCGCTACGTGCAGGCCGTGAATACGGTGTCGGTCAAAAAGAAAAAGATAACGGCATTGTCATCTTACTCAATCTTGATAATGGTAATGAATTCAGAAATCGAGGATTAAATGTGCAAGTGGGCTATGGCCTTGAAGGCGTACTCAATGATGCAAAGGTCGGGGCGCTGATTGATCAATATGCATTGCCTGATATCCAAAAGGCAGTTGCGATTGATCCGAAAGGGCAGGACCCACAGGCTAAAGAACTCTATGCTTCTGGTGTGACTAAGCTTTATAAAGCAGTCTGGAAGGAAGTAGCAGATTCTTATGGCTATGATGGCAGCAAGTTTACTCGTGAAGAACCAGTCAGTGATTCTGAAAGCGGTGGTTCATTCAGTATATTTGATATTCTTTTAACACTTTTCTTCTTATATCTGATTTTCTCTATGTTCTTTGGCGGCGGTGGTCGTGGAGGACGTGGAGGTGGACGTAGAAGAGGCGTCGGTCCTATTATCTTCTTCCCGACAGGCGGCGGCTTCGGAGGCGGTGGCTTCTCATCTGGCGGCAGTTTCGGTGGAGGCGGCTTTGATGGTGGAGGATTTGGCGGCGGCGGCTTCGGTGGAGGCGGCGCAGATCGCAGTTTCTAGCCATAAAAAAAGTGCTGAACCTATGGGTTCAGCACTTTTTTTATATTTAACTGAATGCGTGTTGTGAGCCGAAGATTTTAGCTTTAATCGCTTCACCTGTCGGAGTACCGGCGATACCTCCAAGACCTGTTTCACGAAGTTCACGAGGTAAGTTACGACCAACTTTATCCATCGCTTCGATGACTTCATCAGCTGGAATCTTACATTCGATACCTGCAAGCGCTAAGTCAGCAGAAATCAGAGCGTTACCTGAACCGACTGTATTACGCATTACACATGGAATTTCAACTAAACCAGCAACGGGGTCACATACAAGACCGAGCAGGTTACCTAAAGCAAAGGCAATCGCATGCGCTGATTGCTGCGGTGTACCACCGAAAGTTGCAACGGCTGCTGCTGCAGCGATTGCAGAAGCACTACCGACCTCAGCCTGACAGCCACCCATAGCGCCTGATACACTAGCATTGTTAGCAATAACAAGACCACAGAGGGCAGAAGTGAATAAGAAATCAACTTGCTGATCATCTGTCAGATTGAATTTATCTTCAAGAGATGTTAAAACGCCTGGAATAGTGCCTGAAGAACCGGCAGTTGGTGTCGCACAGATAAGACCCATCGCAGCATTGACTTCATTTGTTGCAATAGCCCCTTGAATCGCAAGAGCGACAGCATCACCTGATAAAGACTGGTTATTATCACGATACTTCTGCATCTTGATAGCATCCTGTCCTGTCAGACCTGTTACAGATTTAACACCTTCACCAGTAGAGCCGCGTTTAACGGCATCTTTCATTACTTGCAGATTTTTAAGCATTTTAGCGCGAACTTCTTCACGCGTCATATCAGATGTTTCCATCTCCATCTGGATCATAATCTCAGCTAATGACTGATTCGTCTCAGTCGCATGATCTACGACTTCTTTTATAGATTTAAACATAGATGAGTCCCCCTCATAAAATTAGATAATATTTGAAAAATCGATATTTGGATAAGCATTCTTAATCTCTTCGAATGCTTCTTCTTTGATTGGTTTATACAATTGAATCGCGATAATATGGTAATCATTCAGACTAGATTTAATTTCTTCGTTGATTTTTACGCCTAAATCATACATTTTAGCGATACAGTCATTAAATTCAGACATCGGGCTGTTACCATAAAGGACAAGCATAGGTAATGTGTGATTCATGACAACACATGCACCGTTAATATGAATACTACGTAGCTTAATTGTACCGCCACCGATTGAATTGCCTAATACTTCAACGTGTTTACCGCCTGCATCAAGCTTAACAAGCGCTGTATTTGGATGGTCTCCAATACTAGTACCCGTTTCTTCAACAAATTCAATCTCAATTCCTTTTTCTTTTGCAATATCAATTGATGTTTTAACGCGTGGATCTTCTGGTTCAAAGTCGAGAAGACCTGCGATGATCGCTAAATCAGTACCATGACCTAAATGAGTTTCTGCAAACGATTCATAGTAAGAGATATGAATTTTTTCAGGTTCAACACCCAGTACAGTACGTGCTGCAGAGCCGATTCTTACTGCGCCTGCTGTATGTGAACTAGATGGACCTACCATGATTGGTCCTATTACATCAAACGCGCTTCTATAGTCTGCCGTTCTTGCCATAATTATAACCCCCAATAGTTAGTTGTTTATATGTTATTTATTATACTAAGTCAGTTTATAAGTATTAAATAAAATGCTTAATACTGCCCAATTGATAATATCACATTTTAAGCAAAAAAGATAAGATTTTGTAAACGAATTCACAAATGATTGATGACCTAATCATAAGTGAAAATCTTCACATAGTCAAAGAGATAATTGTTAACAATTGATGAACGAAACGACTCTATATTTATAAAAAAAAACACTCTGGTTAACAGAGTGTTCATGTACTAACGGACGTTTTCATCATCGCGGAGAATAAGAGAAACTTCCATCTCTTTGTTATTACGATAAATCGTGAATTTAAGTGAATCTCCAGCTTTTTTGTTCTGATAGAGATAGCTTTTCAGCTCGCTGTCAGAAGTGACCTTTTTGTCGTCGACTGCTGTGATAATATCACCTTTTTGAAGCGTCTTGCCTGCATATTCATCCGTCTGAATGACAACAACGCCTTCTTTATTGGCAGTCATTTCATTTCTATATTGTTCAGGGATCGAATCCGATGAGACGAGGGCGACGCCCATATAAGGACGAATCACTTTGCCGTTCTTGATAATTTCTGAGATGACAGTACGAGCGTCATTGGATGGAATGGCAAAACCGATGCCTTCTACTTCAGCCGCTGCAATCTTCATCGAGTTGATGCCGATGAGCTGACCTGCTGTATTGATGAGTGCACCGCCGGAATTACCCGGGTTGATAGCTGCATCAGTCTGTATGGCCTTTACTGTAGAAGTACCTGCGGAAGTAGAGACAGTCATTGTACGTTCTTTCGCACTAATAATACCCCTTGTCACACTGTTTGATAAATCCAGTCCTAGTGGATTACCGATTGCATAGACAGCATCACCTGTCCGAATTTTGTTTGAATCAGCGAAGGCGATAGGTTTAATATTAAAATCACCTTTTATTTTGAGGACTGCGATATCAGTCAGCGCATCTGTCCCAAGAAGCTCTGCATCCACTTTATTGCCTGAAGCGAGCTGCACTTTGATGTCTGAAGCGCCTTCGACAACATGATTATTGGTCACAATATAAGCGGCCTGGTCATCAGCCTGATAAATGACGCCTGAACCTGTACCTGATTCTTCTTCTGTGCTGCTGGCGTCAGGAAAGATGCCATTGGTCTTCTGGAGATTGACGACTCCGACAATAGCAGGTGAAACTTTCTCGAGCATATCCGGTAATGTCGCATTCTCCTTATTCTGAACAGTCGCATTATCAACGATCTGTGGCACAGAGTTCTGCGTGTCCGGCTGAGTGTTCTGCTCGATGACATAATCTGCCCCGAGTGTTAAAGCGGACCCTAGGACACCTGCCAGTAAGAGGGGGAGAAATTTAGGCTGCTGTCTTGCAGCGGGACGTTCTTCAATATATTCAACATGTTCTTCTTCTGTGTTCATAGTAGCCTCCTTGTTTATGTTATTATATATTAATAACAGATAATAATGAAAATTTCATGAAAAAGGGAGATATCAATGTATAAATTGATTGCGACTGTTCTTTACTTCGTTATCGTTATTTTCAGAAGAAAACTAAAAGTTATCGATAAAAAGTATTTACCGAAAGACCCAGCTTATATCCTGACTTGTACGCATAGAAGCATGGTTGAAATCATCGTGCTTGCCATGGCGGTGTATCCGCTTGAAATCCATTATATGGCGAAGAAGGAATTGTTCAAAAACCGTTTTCTGAACTGGCTTTTTACAAGTGTCGGTGCGTTTCCAGTCAATCGTGAGAACCCGGGTCCTTCTACACTGAAGATTCCTGTTAAACTGCTGCGTAACAATCAGACAGTGGGAATGTTTCCTTCAGGCTCCCGTACAGAAGGTGCACCGATCAAAAAAGGCGCGGCTACCATTGCAGTGATGAGCAAGAAACCGATTGTGCCGGCTGTCTATAAAGGGCCGCTGACATTCAAGGATTTATTGTTCGAAAAAGAGAAAGCTTATATTCAGTTCGGAGAAGCGATTCAGCCGACAGATTATCAGCTCCCTAAAAATGAAGCAATAGCTGAAATCACGCAGGCAGTTGATGTCGCTATGAAGAATATGAGTGCGGAGCTCGAAAAAAAATAAAACGACGATTGTATCAACAATCGTCGTTTTATTCTGCTTTCATGACTATGGTTTCAGTGTATTCATCTGGATAAATAAATTGCAGCGTACAGACATGCGGGCGATTTGTTTGTTTAGCAGTTTCTTTGGATTGTTTTCTATAATGGTCGATGAATGTCTCTTTCTCAGACTCATCTCTTAAAAGCTGAAACTGTATGCTCTGATTCAGCAAAGTAGGTAATGATGCTTTTAAAAGTATGGCAGGCATCAGAATAACCTCCTTTTCGAATTATGATGGTATTTAACTATAGCCCGTAAAAGATGACATTAAACCTATTTGACGTCCACTTTTAGATATAATTTTTATATTAGAGATAAAAAAAGACAAGTGCTATTAA
The DNA here is from genome assembly GCF_004359615.1 of Macrococcus brunensis. Classification (GTDB taxonomy): domain Bacteria; phylum Bacillota; class Bacilli; order Staphylococcales; family Staphylococcaceae; genus Macrococcus; species Macrococcus brunensis. Next base: position 60,650 of record NZ_SCWA01000003.1, on the reverse strand, counting down.
GCACTTGTCTCATTTTTATTAACGGATGGAGTAAACAGTTCGTTCTCCAGTTGAACGAGCTTATTGAATGAAGAATCATCAAGCTCATCCGCAGCATTCGCATTCTCCATCAATTCTTCTATAATATGAATATCGACATCAGTCGCTGTAGCTATCTGATAGGCTGTTAACTTACCGCTAAAAAGATTGGAAAGGTGTTTCAAATTTATCACCCTTAACTAAGTTAGTATATTTAGTATAAAGCATTCGGATAATAAAATATAGACTATATGTTAACTTTTATTTTTTTGTCATATATTATTTTACATAAGTCTCGTAATACTTGCGTCCTTTTTCGTAATCCAGACGGTTTTCCCATTTTGCGATAACAAGTGTAGATAAAGAGTTCCCTACAACATTGACGACAGTACGGGACATATCAAGGATACGGTCAATACCGATAATAAGGGCTAAACCTTCCGGATGAAGACCCATCGCTGATAACGTAGTGATTAATACAACGATAGAAGTACCCGGTACAGCAGCCATCCCTTTAGAAGTCAGCATCAGTGTCAGTAAAAGAATCAGTTGTTCAGTTAGTGATAAATGGACACCATACATCTGAGCGATGAATAACGCCGCGATAGACTGATAAAGAGCTGAGCCATCCAGGTTGAATGTGTAGCCTGTCGGTACAACGAATGACACGATTTCTTTTGGCGCACCGAACTTTTCCATCTTATCCATAATACTTGGCAGTACTGTTTCTGAACTTGAAGTAGAGAATGCAAGAAGCAGCTCATCTTTTAAGATGCGAAGTAAATGGAAGATATTAATCTTACAGATAGCCGCAACAGCACCAAGTACAACGATAATGAAGAAAATCATTGAACCCATAACGACAAGGGCTAACTTCAGTAATGGAATTAAAGCATCGATACCGAACGTCATCACTGTAACAGCCATAAAGGCAAATACACCAATCGGCGCGTATTTCATAATCTGATTCGTCATCCAGAAGATGACATCAAGTACGCCTTCTAAAAGTAACTTAACAGGTTCTGCACGCTTACCTACAGCTGCAATCCCAAGTCCGAAGAACACTGAGAAGAAGATGACAGGCAGTAACTGGCCTTGAGCCATTGCGTCGATGATGTTGGTCGGGATGATACCTACGATGGTATCAATCATATGGTTACCATATGTAGACTGTGCAGCAGCTTCTGCATTTGTTGTATATTTTGATACATCGCCTTTAGGCAGTTTAGTCGGGTCGATACCTGAACCCGGCTTGAAGATGTTGGCAAAAATAATGCCGAGCGCGATAGCGAATGTCGTAATGACTTCGAAGTAAAGAAGCGTTTTCCAGCCATAACGTCCGACAGTTTTCATATCTCCGGCACCTGCGATAGAAATAGCAAGTGAACAGAAGACGATAGGGACAACGATCATCTTAATTAAGTGAAGGAAAACATCCCCAAATGGTTGAATATAGTTCTTTAAGTCATCTTGACCATAAAGGAGAAAACCTACTACGACCCCGAGGACTAGCGCGATAATAATCTGGGTAGGGAGACTGATGCCTCTTCTCCGTTTTTTGATTGTTTCCAAAACGAATCCCTCATTTCTTTAGTATTTATAAATAGTATTGCTTTTATGTATCAAAGTCAATGGAAGAATAACTAGCAGAAGCACGATGACAACAAGGCTCAGCGGATGTCCTCTGAAAGCGGATACTTATGTATCATACCATTTTTCAGACTATTTCGCACTCTAATTTAAAAAGATACTTCCTATTTAAAAGAAGTATCTTGTCCTTATTATGGATTGATATGAATTTCAGAGATATTCACATTGACATTCCCTTTCAACGCGCGGGTGATCATGCAGCTTTCTTCTGCTTTACGCACGAAGCGTCGGAGCAGACTTTGCTTACTGTCAGGCGCATCTGTCTGGATCGTCACTATATAATCAATTGATTCGTAAGTCAGGATGCCTTTCGACTGATCGACTGTTGCCCTGGACTCCACTTTTAAATCAGTCAGAGGAATACGGTTGCGTTCAAAGAGTACAGATAGAGAAATAATAAAGCAGGTCGTCGCAGCGCCGAGCAGCATCTCATCAGGATTAGTGCCGATTTCAATGCCCCCCATGGAAGCGGGGATAGAGATGTCTGTTTTCATGTTTTGGGTTTCAAGTGTGCCGTGTGAGTCATAGCCGCCGGTAAAATGAGCAGTACCTTCAAAATGGTGTTTCATCAAATCACTCCTTTACCTTATAAAACCATAAAAAAACAGCCTTAAGCAAGCGCTTAAGACTGAATGGATATTAACGTGAGTAGTACTCAACGATTAACTGTTCATTGATTTCAGCAGATAATTCTGAACGTTCTGGTGTACGAACGAATGTACCTTCTAATTTGTCAGCATCGAATGTTAAGTATTCTGGTACGTGGTTAGATAATTCAACTGATTCAGCGATGATATCTAATTTTTGAGATTTTTCACGAACTGAGATGACTTGACCTGCTTTTAATGTGTAAGAAGGGATATCTACACGTTGGCCGTCAACTAAGATGTGACCGTGGTTAACTAACTGACGTGCTTGACGACGAGTACGAGCTAAACCTAATTGGTATACCACTGCATCTAAACGAGATGCTAAAAGTGCCATGAAGTTAGCACCGTGAATACCTTTCATTTTACTTGCGCGGTCGAAGATTGTGCGGAATTGACGTTCGTTAATACCGTACATGTAACGTAATTTTTGTTTCTCTTGTAACTGAAGACCGTATTCAGACATTTTTTTACGTTGGTTAGGACCGTGTTGTCCTGGTGCGTAAGGGCGTCTTTCTAATTCTTTACCTGTGCCGCTTAAAGAAATACCTAAACGACGAGATTTTTTCCAAGTTGAACCTGTAAATCGAGCCATGGATTGACTCCTCCTCTTTTGTTTTTTTCGCGAAAAACAAAAATATGATAAATGCTTAAAGCGATATAGTATCTTTCCGTGCCTTCGCCTGTTAGCTTTGGTTACACAGCACGCCAACTAAGGGGACACCATAGAGCGTCTTAATATTTATCTGCTACTCTCGTTTATTCACATTTGTCTATTATAGTTTGTTCTGCCATGCATGTCAATATGATAATTTAATTTGCCTGGGCCAGATGCTTTTCAAGTACACGGACGAAAGCTTCAAGCCCTGTCTGATCTTCTTCAGTAAAACGGTCAGTGATCGGTGCATCGATATCCAGTACGCCATAAACTTCATCGTTCACTGTTATGGGTATCACGATTTCTGACTTGGAGTTCGCATCACAGGCGATATGACCCGGGAATACATGAACATCTGCAATTCGCATTGTGCGGTTGTCACTGACAGCTGTCCCGCATACACCGCGACCGACTGGTATCGTTACGCAGGCAGGTAAGCCTTGGAAAGGTCCCAGTTGAAGCTGACCATTCTTCATCGTGTAGAAGCCCACCCAGTTCACATCGTCGAGAAAGTAATTGAGTAAACTTGATGCATTGGCCAGATGACTGATGACATCTGATTCACCTGTAAGTAAATGATCAAGTGCTGTATTCAGCGCTTGATAATCTTTGATTTGACCTGGTTGAAACATAGGACCACCTCATGTTAATAGAATGAAAATATTTGTCTGAACTTCATTTTATACATCGACTTATATTTTCACAATAAAATAGTTTTTTGCAACACTTTTTTACGTTATAATGTTAAAGAACAAGTTGGAGGGAAGAACGTTGATAATTTACATGATTGTGTTACTGATCGTACTGATATTAATTGGAGTCGGCGTCCTGTTTTATTTAAGAAACCAGAAACGTACGGCTGTTGAAAAAGTTGAACTACGTAAAGAGGAAATCAAGGCGCTGCCTTTTCAGAATGAGCTTGTTAAAGTGAAAGATCTCCAGCTTAAAGGCGAAGCGAAAATGAAGTTTGAGGACTGGAAGTACAGCTGGCAGAATGTGCTGAAAAATGACCTCGATGAAAGTGAACTGCATATTAACGAAGCGGATGAGGCATTGGATCGTTTTAGATTTAAAGAGAGCAGCGAACGAATTGATGAAAGTCATCAGACACTTGACAGCATTGAACAGAAGTATCAGACGCTGTCTGCAGAGATTGATGATTATGTGAGTCGTGCCAAAGAAGACCGTATTAAATATGAAGAATGCCGGACTATTTATCGCGAGGCGAAACGTGATGTACTGGCCAATCGACATCAGTACGGTGAAGCTGCGCGACCGCTTGAAGAGAATATCGAACGCTTCTTACCGGCTCTGACTGAGTATGAACAGCTGACGAGTGAAGGGAACTATGAATCAGCGCACTTCAAAATTACAGAAGTTCATGATCAGATGACGCGTCTGAAATCAGATATGGAAGAGATTCCTCTCTTGATCCGTGATGTTCAAAAAGAACTGCCGGGACAGTTTCAGGAAATCCGATACGGCTGTCGCGACCTTAAAGTAGAAGGGTATAACCTGGACCATGTTAAAGTGGACAGTAACCTTCAGACTTTAAAAGGAAAGTTAAACTTAGTTGAACCACTGATCGCGAGACTGCAGCTTGACGAGGCAGAAGAAATTATTGCTGATATTAACGGCACTTTAGATGAGATGCTGGAATTAGTTGAAATCGAAGTGATGGCAAAGAATAATGTGGAGAAATCCAAAGAGCTGATCACTGATGAACTTTTCTACGCAAAAGATATGAACTATACACTGCGTACTGAAATAGAATATGTTCGAGATAATTATTATATCGATGAAGAAGATATTCAGAAAGTACGTCAATATGATAATGAAATTCAAAGTCTGATTGCTGTTTATGATGAGATTTTAAGCGAGATGGCAAAATCAGCTGTCCGCTACTCAGAAGTTGAAGACAACCTGACTTATATCAAAGACCATGTAGGGACAATCAATACTGAGCAGGAGAAATTGCAGCAGCATCTGACAGCGCTGCGTGAATATGAGCGGGAGGCTCAGTCACATACGCTTAAGATTCAGAGCCGAAAAGAAGACGTCTTCCGCAAACTGATGGCCTCTAACTTATCTAGTATCCCTGAACGTTTTATCATTATGAAAAATGAGATCGATATTGAAACGCGCGAGGCGCATGCATTATTCAACAAACGTCCAATGCATGTCGAGCATGTACGAGATAAAGTGCAGAAAGTGTTGTCTATGATGAATACCTTTGAGCAGGAAGTCTTGACAATGCTCCAGCAGGCGTCGTATGCTGAAGCTCTTATCCAGTATGGTAACCGTTATCGTAAGGACCATGCTGACCTCAATAAAGATTTAATTGAAGCAGAGCGATTATTCAGCAACAATCGATATAAACGCGCAGTAGAGATTGCTGAAACTGCGATTGAACGCGTCAGTCCCGGTGCACCTGTACAGATTGAAAAAAGAATGAACGAGATGAACTAACGCAGAAAAAAGACTTTCTTCTAAGTCTTTTTTCTTTTTTGTGAGAGGAGAGAAGAATACGAATGATCTATTTTGATAATAGCGCAACAACAAAACCGGATAAGGAAGTACTTTCTACCTTTAATAAGGTGAATGAAGATTATTATTTCAATCCCGCAAGTCCTCATGTTAAAGGACTCGAGACAGAGAAATTACTGGATTCTGCCAGAGAGCAGATCAGAAAATTGCTCAAGCTTGATCAGCAGTCGATTATTTTTACGAGCGGGGCGACTGAATCCAATAACCTTCTACTGACAGGGATGGCACGTGCAAAAAAACAGTTTGGTCGTACGATTATTACAACTAAACTTGAACATCCATCTGTGCTTGAGACTGTCCGTGCACTTGAAGAAGAAGGATTCATTGTGAAGTACATGCGATTTAAAGAAGACGAGACGCTTGATCTGGAGCATCTGGAAGGTTTGCTGACAAGTGATGTGATACTGGTTGCCATGATGCATGTCAACAATGTCATGGGCGCTATTCTGCCGGTCGCAGAAGTAGCGTCATTGATTCACAACTATCCGAAGATTCATTTCCATGTTGACTGTGTGCAGTCATTTGGTAAAGTGCCGCTGCAGCTGGAAGGTGTTCATAGCTTCAGTCTCAGCGGACATAAATTCAACGGACTGAAAGGTCAGGGGATTCTTGTATTTAGTCAGCTGAAGACTATCGCACATACATTGTTCGGTGGTGGCCAGGAGTATGGCTTCAGAAGCGGTACGGTCAATGTGGCTTCCGCAGTAGCGATGAGCAGAGCGATACGTCTGACACTTGATGACTATGAGATGCAGCGTGCCCGTCTCTATCAGATGAAAGAAGAGATAGAACGGTACGTTAAACAATTTCCAGGTATCCAGCTGAACTCACAGCAAAATGGTGCGCCGCACATCGTTAACCTGTCGTTTGTCGGTGTCAAAGGAGAAGTCATCGTCAATGCTTTTTCTAAAAGGGACATCATGGTATCAACAACAAGTGCATGCTCATCAAAACGTGCTAAACTGAATGAGTCGCTGACTGCACTACACGTATCAGATGAAGCCATCACAGGCAGCATCAGAATATCGTTATCGAAAAATAACACAGCTGAAGAAGTGCATACCTTCAATGAAGTGTTCAGAGAAATATATGAAGAAGTAGAGGAGTTACTGAAGAAATGAGATATGATCAGTTATTAGTAAGATACGGTGAACTCACGCTTAAAAGCGGGAACCGCCATACATTCGTCAACCAATTAAAAGGGAACGTCAAACATGCATTGATTCCGTTAACAGGGTACCAGGTGCATGCGAACCGTGACCGGATGTACATTCATTTAGACGAGCATATCGATGTTGAAGAAGTGATCCGCCGTGTATCGAAAGTATTTGGTATCCATTCGGTCAGCCCGGTCATGCGAGTCGATAAAGAACTGGAAACAATCAAGGCAGCTGCTGTTTTAGTCGCAAAGGATGTTGACCAGGAAGGCCGGACGTTCAAAGTAGATGTGAAGCGTTATGATAAGAACTACCCAATGGAGACTTTTGAACTGCAGCAGGTAATCGGCGGTGCCATCTTAAAAGATATCGAACACCTGACTGTCAACGTCAGACAGCCGGATTATAAAGTGACGGTTGAAATCAGACAGGATGGTGCATATCTGTACTCACGTATCGAAAAAGGAGCAGGCGGTCTTCCTGTAGGCACAGGCGGCAAAACATTACTCATGCTGTCAGGCGGCATCGACTCGCCTGTTGCCGGTATTGAAGTGATGAAGCGGGGCGTGACCATTGAAGCGATTCATTTCCATTCACCTCCATTCACAAGCGAAGAAGCGAAACAGAAAGTCATCGATCTGACACGTATTATGGCTGAGACGGCTGGAGAAATTAAACTTCATCTCGTACCATTCACTGAAATTCAGAAAACGATCCATAAAGTGGTGCCGGAGAATATGACGATGACATCTACACGTCGTATGATGCTCAAAATTGCTGACCGCGTAGCAGGAAACATTAATGCGCAGGCAATTGTCAACGGGGAAAATCTTGGGCAAGTCGCGAGCCAGACGCTCGGCAGTATGCACGCCATCAATGCAGTGACGAACATGCCTATCCTACGACCGCTTCTCACCCTTGATAAAGATGAGATTATTATAAAAGCGAAAGACATCGGTACGTTTGAAACTTCTATTAAACCGTTTGAAGATTGCTGTACGATTTTCACGCCTAAAAATCCAAAGACGAATCCGAAGCTCGAAAAAATGGAGAAGTTTGAAAGTCGCTTTGATTTTGAACCGCTTTTAAACGCCGCAATAGACCATATAGAAGTACTCACTATTACGAAAGAACGTCCAGAAGAAAACTTCAGCGACTTCTTATAATGGATAAGCGCTATTCGAATGAATAGCGCTTTTTTAACAAGGGGGATAAAAAATGGATATACAGATGCTGATCATGATTATTATATTTGGTTTTTTAGCAGCTTTTATTGATGCAGTCGTAGGGGGAGGAGGACTGATATCAACGCCTGCACTGCTCGCGACAGGTATGCCACCTGCAGTGGCTTTAGGAACAAATAAACTAGCCAGTTCTTTCGGTTCTTTAACGTCGACGATTTCTTTCATCAAGTCCGGTAAAGTAGACTTCAATATAGTCGGGAAGCTCTTTCCGCTGTCTTTTATTGCTTCTATATTAGGTGCGTTGACCGCCACGGTCCTGCCACCCGCACTGTTGAAACCGATTATTATCGTGATGTTGTCAATCGTTCTTGTCTACACACTTGTCAAAAAAGACTGGGGAAATGAAACGACTTACAAGAAGTTCTCTCCGTTAAGAATGCTGCTGTTCTGTTCGATTCTAGTGCTGATTGGTTATTATGACGGATTCATCGGTGGCGGCACAGGCAGCTTTCTTTTATTTGCTTTATTATTTGTTGGTTTCGATTTTCTGCGTGCTGCCGGCAATGCCAAGTTTCTGAACTTTGCTTCTAATATCGGTGCGCTCTTACTATTCATGGTGGTAGGCAAAGTGGATTACATGGTGGGTTTTGTGATGGGTGCTTCAATGATTGCAGGGAGTTACGCAGGCAGTCAGTTCGCATTGAGAAAAGGTGTCTCATACGTCAAAATGCTTTTCATCATCGTGACTCTTTTATTGATCGGAAAAAATGCCTATGACTATATTTCAATGCACTTTTGATAAGTGCTGTAAATTTTAGGGTGGTTTCTGTTATATTATAAGGAGATACTAAATGTTGGAAAGGGAGATAAGATGAGTAAAAGAATTATTGCATTATTAATTGCTGCCGCATTACTGATTTTAGCAACGGCTTCGTCGTTATTTACAACGAACTTCATGGATAGCTTCACTCAGGAGTTTGAAGGACAGCTTGATACAGGTGAACTGGCAGAAAGTTCTCTTGAAGGAGACGATCTTGGTCATCGAATTGCTAGAATTGAAGTAGATGGTGTTATTCAGGATACAGGTAGTCCAAGTCTTTTTGCTGAAGAAGGATATAATCATGAGACGATGATGAAAGAACTTGAGCAGATCAAAGAAGATGAGTCAATCAAAGGCGTCCTGATGGTTGTCAATTCTCCAGGGGGCGGTGTTTACGAGAGTGCTGAAATTCATAATAAAATAGAAGAACTGAAAAAGTCCGGCAAGAAAATCTATGTCACGATGAAAAATATAGCAGCATCAGGCGGTTACTATATTTCAGCTCCTGCCGACAAAATCTTCGCTTCTCGTGAGACACTGACTGGGTCGCTCGGTGTTATCATGCAGTCGATGAACTATAAAGAACTTGCTGATAAGTATGGCGTCAAATTCAACACGATCAAAAGTGGTGCTCATAAAGATATCATGAGCCCGACAAAAGAAATGGATGCTGAAGAACGTAAAATTCTTCAGTCGTTAGTTGATGAAAGTTATGGCGAATTTGTCAGAGTCATTTCTGACGGACGTGGAATGTCACAGGCTGAAGTACGCAAGCTTGCAGATGGCCGTGTTTATTCAGGACTTCAGGCGCAAAAGAATGGCTTAGTTGACGAGCTTGGACTTGAAGAAGACGCTTTAAGCGCCCTGAAAAAAGAAATTAAAGCAAATGATGCAGAAGTCATTGAATTTGCGCCAGCTGATTCATTCTGGGGCAGTAATCCATTTGCTGCGAACTCATTTGTTCAGAAGATGATGGGTAATGATGATTTATCAGCGATCAAAGAACTGATGTCTAAACGTCAAGGTACAACACCTATGTACCTTTACGGAGAGTAGGTGCAGATATGAGTGAAAGAATTGTGTACCCCTCTTCAATGGTAGAAGGTTATGAACGTGATATCATCAATAGCACGCATGCAGGGTTTGGTGTGCGACTGGTTGCGTTTCTTATCGATGGCATCGTTGTCGGAAGTCTGAAAGCCATCATTTTAAATCCACTGGCGAAACTATTTGACTGGGATCTCAGCAGCTATGTATGGGCACCTATTTTCAGTATTGAGAACATTGCGTCGTCCATGATTTTCTTCTTGTACTTTATTCTGATGACCTGGTTCTTCCGTGCGACACTTGGTAAGATACTGATGGGTCTGAAAGTCATTTCGGCCAATGACAAACCGCTGAACTTTCTGCAGGTTGTCACACGTGAATGGTTTGGACGTTATATCAGCGGATTCCCAGGTTATCTGCTCTATCTCGTCGTCTTGTTCAACCCAAACAAGCAAGGTATTCACGACATGCTCAGTGATACCGTCGTGATTTACGAAAGACAGGAGCGTTTACGCGACCGTCTGATGGCTCCTTTCATGAAACAAAATAGTACGCTTTAACTTTAATTCATGATAAATTAAAGATGAACTTATTCATAAGGAGGAATTATCAATGACTCAAGTGACATTTAAAGGAACACCGATGACATTAATCGGTGAGCAGGTTAAAGAAGGTACTGTAGCACCGGATTTTTCAGTACTTGCAAATGATTTAAGCGTTCGTACGCTTGCTGATTTTGAAGGTAAAAAGAAATTAATCAGCGTGGTACCATCAATCGATACAGGTGTATGCAGCACGCAGACGCGTACATTCAATGAAAATGCGTCAGGTATTGATAATGCAGTGGTTATCACTATTTCATGTGACCTGCCGTTTGCACAAGCTAAATGGTGTGCAGGTAATGGACTTGAAAATGTTGTGACACTTAGCGACCATAAAGACCTGTCATTTGGCACAAGCTACGGTGTCGTGATGGAAGAATTGAGATTGCTCGCACGTTCAGTATTTGTACTGGATGCTGATAATAAAGTGGTTTATACAGAAATCGTACCAGAAGGAACAGATCACCCTGACTACGATAAAGCAGTAGAAGCACTTAAATCAATTTAATAACTTGAACTGCCCTTTTATGGGCAGTTTTTATTTGAAAGGAAATAACATGGAATCAATGATTGAAACTCTATTTAATACGTTAGACGCTAAAACAAAAGAATTACAGCAGGACAACGGTCATAGTTTTATCGAGAACCTGGGGCTCGCGATGGAAGATATTTATATGAATCAGCGGGAGATGCTGGAGCAAAGCACGCTCAGTGACCGCCGTAAAGCCTTTCAGTTTGCTTATTTAAGTATGCTGAAAGAAGAGATGATTCAACCGAATCATCAGATTACGCCTGATAGTATCGGCTATTTTGTCAGCTATATGGTGAAAATGTTCACTGAAGACGTCACTGATATTACCATCCTTGATATAGCGAGCGGAACAGGTCATCTATCTGCAACCATCAATGAACAGAACCCTGATAAATCATTTCAGCATGCGCTTGTAGAAGTAGACCCGGTGCTTGCGCGGGTCAGTGTTCACCTTGCGAATTTCCTGGAAGTTCCCTTTGATATCTATCCTCAGGACGCAATGATGCCGCTGCAGGTAGACGAAGTCGACGTCGTGGTCGGAGATCTGCCGGTCGGCTATTATCCTGTTGACGAACGTAGCCACGAAATGAAGCTCGGTTTTAAAGAAGGTCATAGCTTCTCTCATCACTTAATGATTGAACAAAGTGTGCAGGGACTTAAACCTGGTGGATTTGCGATGCTTATCGTTCCAAGTCAGTTATTTGAATATGACCGAGTAGAACAGCTCCAGCAATTTATTGCTACAGAGACCTATATGCAGGCCTTTTTAAATTTGCCAAAAAGCTTGTTTAAGACAGAATCTGCACAGAAATCCATCCTCGTACTGCAGAAGAAACCACTGGAAAATAGTTTGCCAGTTGAAGTGTTGCTAGCAAATATCCCCGACTTCAAAGACAGTCAGGCGATGAAAAAATTCCTTGATGAATTCAATGAGTGGTTTGAAATTAACAGAAAAAATAAATAACTGTTATATTCATTGATTAATTGCTGTAATAATGGTTAAATAGCATATGTATATAAATAACGAGGAGGATCCTTATGAAAAAAATTATGGCGATCAACGCCGGTAGTTCTTCATTAAAATTCCAATTATTCGAAATGCCAGAAGAAAAAGTTCTGACTAAAGGCTTAGTAGAACGTATCGGCATGAAAGATTCTATTTTCACAATCTCTGTCAACGGTGAGAAAATCACTCAGACTTTAGATATTAAAGACCATGAACAAGCGGTTAACATGATGCTTGAAGAAATGAAAAAACACGGCATCATCAACGATATCAACGACTTAGATGGTACAGGTCACCGTGTTGTTCAAGGTGGGGACTTATTCCCGACTTCAGCACTTGTTACTGACGAAGTAGAGAAGCAGATTGAAGAATTAATCGAGCTTGCTCCTCTTCATAACGGTCCAAACTTAATGGGTATTCGTGCATTTCGTAAAATGCTTCCTAATATCCCACACGTTGCTGTATTCGATACATCATTCCATTCAACAATGCCTGAATCTGCATTCCTTTACAGCACACCTTACGAATACTATACAGACTACGGTGTACGTAAATATGGCGCACACGGTACAAGCCACAAATATGTATCTCAACGTGCAGCTGAATTAATGGAACGTCCAGCAGAAGAACTGAAAATTATCACTTGCCATATCGGTAACGGTGCTTCAATCACTGCAGTAGATGGTGGTAAATCAGTTGATACATCAATGGGCTTTACACCACTTGCAGGTGTGACAATGGGAACACGTACAGGTGATATCGATGCAGCAGTTATTCCGTTCGTAATGGAGAAAACAGGTAAAACAGCAGAAGATCTTATCATGAACGTCTTCAACAAACAATCAGGTATTTTAGGTATCTCTGGTATCTCAAGTGACTTACGTGACGTTGAAGAAGCAGCAGAATTAGGTAAAGAACGTGCTCAGTTAGCGCTTGATATCTACGTTGACCGTATTCAGAAATACATCGGTTCATACGCAGCGGTACTTCAAGGTTTAGATGCTATCGTCTTCACTGCAGGTGTAGGTGAGAACTCTGACTTAATCCGTGCTAAAGTACTTGATAACTTCAAATTCATGGGTGTGGAATACGATCCAGCATTAAACAATGGACTTCGTGGTAAAGAAGCATTCATCAACACAGAAGATTCTAAAGTAAAAATCATGATCATCCCTACAGAAGAAGAAGCGATGATCGCACGTGATACTATGGAATTCGGTAAAATCGAAGCGTAATAAATCGAAGCATAATAAAAAGACTCTAGTCCTGGACTAGAGTCTTATTTTTTTATTGATTATCTTGTTTAAACTGTTCTGTCGCGACTTCTGGTTCGAAGTTTTCTGGTAATGTTTCTGTACGAACGACAAGCACATCACATTCAGAGTGACGAACAATCGCTTCTGACACTGAACCAATAATAAAACGTTCAACGGCATTAAGTCCAGTTGAACCACACATGATCAGGTCAACATTCATTTTGTTCGCTAATCGTTTAGGGATAATAGTTTTTGGTGAACCATATTCTGTGAAGATTTCTACATTTTCAACGCCACGTTCTAAAGCTACATTTTTGTAACCTTCAAGTAATTTATTGCTGTAGTGAGCAGCGCGTTCAGAGATAGAACGGTCGTATGCTTCAACACTAGCATAGCTTCTCGTGTCGATAACATTGACGATTGAAAGTTTGGCACCATTACGTTTTGCTACTTCAACTGCTTTGTTGAACGCCCATTCAGCTTCGCTTGAACCATCAACCGCAATTAAAATGTTTTTGTAGAATAACATATAAATCCCTCCCAAAGTCTTTTTCTGACTTCATTATAGCACAAAAAAATATTTTTTAATTAAAAATGTTTGCGTTTTCATTTTAAAGTGTTAAACTGAAACCGCAAACAATTATTAGGAGGAATTAGCAATGATTATTGGTGTACCTAAAGAAATTAAAAACAACGAAAACCGTGTCGCTCTGACACCTGCTGGCGTGTATTCTCTTGTTCAGTTCGGTCACGAAGTATTGATCGAAACGACTGCTGGTGAAGGTTCTTACTTCACAGACGCTGACTACACTGAAGCAGGCGGTAAAATTGTTTCATCTGCTGCAGAAGCATGGAAAGCAGAAATGGTTATGAAAGTTAAAGAACCACTTGCTTCTGAATACCAGTATTTCAGAGAAAATCTGATTCTCTTCACATATCTTCACCTTGCACCAGAACCAGAACTGACTAAAGCGTTAATCGACAACAAAGTAGTAGGTATCGCATATGAAACCGTTCAAGCAGACAATGGTTCATTACCACTGTTATCTCCTATGAGTGAAGTAGCTGGACGTATGGCAACTCAGATCGGTGCTCAGTTCTTGCAACGTACAGGCGGCGGTAAAGGTATCTTACTTGCTGGTGTACCAGGCGTTGAAAAAGGTAAAGTGACTATCATCGGTGGTGGTCAAGCAGGAACAAACGCAGCGAAAATGGCAGTAGGTCTTGGTGCTGACGTAACGATTCTTGACTTAAACCCTGCTCGTTTAGCACAGCTTGATGACTTATTCGGCAGCAAAGTACAGACTCTAATGTCTACACCATTCAATATCGCTGAAAGCGTTAAAAACAGTGACCTTGTTATCGGTGCCGTATTAATCCCAGGTGCTAAAGCTCCTAAACTTGTAACAGAAGAAATGATTCAATCTATGAACCCTGGTTCAGTTGTTATCGATATTGCAATCGACCAAGGTGGTATCTTCGAAACAACTGATCGTATCACGACTCATGATGAGCCAACTTATGTGAAACATGATATCGTTCACTATGCAGTAGCTAACATGCCAGGCGCTGTTCCTCGTACTTCTACAATGGCACTGAACAACGCAACAATTCCTTACGCACTGCAGATCGCTAACAAAGGTTATGTAGAAGCAGTAAAATCAAATAAAGCATTATTCAAAGGTATCAATACTTTAAATGGTCACGTCACTTTCAAAGCAGTTGCAGAAGACCAAGGTTTAGAATTCAAAGACGCAAGCGAATTACTTGCTGACTTATAGAAAGAACAAAAGACATGAACGCAAAGTTCATGTCTTTTTTTATGCTTATTTAGAGTAGTGAGTCAGTAATTCATAGCCGTCTTCTGTAACGAGCAGATCATCTTCAACTCGTACACCGACTTCGCCGGGCACATAAACACCAGGTTCAATCGTGAAGACCATGCCTTCTTGCAGGACATCTTCATTTGTAGAAGAAATGTCAGGGAATTCATGAATACTGATGCCGAGGCCATGGCCGAGACGATGAGGGAATTGTTCGCCGTATCCCTGTTCATTAATATAGTCACGTGCTGCAGCATCAATATCTGCAATCTTGACACCAGGCGCAACTTTTTCAATTGCACGCTTGTTGGCTTCAGTGACAATGGCATGAATGCGCTGATGCAGTTCTGACGGCGCGCCGAATGGAATGGTTCTTGTGATATCAGAACAATAACCTTTATAAACAACGCCTAAATCGAAGAGGACATAGTCACCTTCTTTAAGTGTATTACTGCCCGGCGTACCGTGAGGATTGGCTGAATTGTCACCGAAAAGCACCATCGTCTCAAAACTCATCGCCGTGATGTCATCAATCTGCAGCATGTTATTTTCTATGACTCTAACAACTTCCTGTTCAGTGATGCCGACTTTTAAGTGCTCAACACCGATCTGTACAGCCTGATCAGCATATTGAGCAGCCTGCTTTAAGATGCTGACTTCGTCATCAGTCTTGATATTACGCATCTCCTTGATTGTCTGATCAATAGCGACTGTATCTTCAACAGCAAAATGACTCTGTAATTCTGCTAATCGTGCGACAGTCAGATGTTCACTTTCAATGCCGAGACTTGTGAGTTTGAATGATTGGATTAAGTACGGATTTTCAGTATCCAGATAACCGATGATATTGCCATCAAATACTTTTTTTGCTGATTCTACTTCCATCTTAGGGACAAAAAGTGTCAGTTCGCTGTCAGTGATCAGCAATGACAGTAATCGTTCATGCGGATTGGATAAGAAACCTGTCAGGTAATTGATGTTCTCAGGATTGGAAATCCAGATGCCGTTCAGCTCTTCTGAAGCAAGAAGTTCTCTTAGTCCGTTTAATTTTTCATTATTCATTTCGTTCCACACTCCTTCATATGTCCCATCATATCAAAAGACAGTGCAATGAGGTATAATAACAGTAAATAATGAAGAGGAGTGAAGTAGAAATGGAAGTGACTTTTCACGGACAATCTTGTATTTCTTTTGAGGCAAACGATAAGAAAGTGATTGTAGATCCTTTTATTACAGGAAATCCTTTATCAGATTTAAACGTTGAGGAAGTAGAGGCTGATTTCATCGTGCTGACACACGGACACGGCGATCATTTAGGTGACACGATTGCGCTTGCGAAACGTACAGGTGCGCTGGTCATCGCCCTGCCGGAACTCATCGATTATCTGGCGACAAAAGGTGTGGAGAATGGACATCCGATGAACATCGGAGGAAACCGGGCATTTGATTTTGGTCAGGTTAAATTTGTTCAGGCCTTTCATAGTAATTCCTATACCGAAGAAGACGGAAGCATTGTTTATTTAGGGATGCCGTGCGGTCTTATCTTTACTCTAGGTGAAAAAGTGATCTATCACGCGGGTGATACAGGTCTATTCTCCGATATGAAGCTGATTGCTGACAGACATCCTGTTAATCTCTGCTTTATTCCAATCGGTGATAATTTTACGATGGGCATTGACGATGCAAGCTATGCAATCAACCATTTTATTAAACCGGATATAACAGTGCCGATTCATTATGATACGTTTGATCTGATTAAACAGGATCCTGAAGTATTTAAAAGCAAAGTAGATGGAAAGGTAGAAATTATACAGCCGGGTGAATCCGTCACATTATAATTGAGGTGCCAGCATGACGAAACATGAACAAATTATCAAACATATAGAAGTGCTCAAAGTGGGCAGCAAAATTTCCGTCAGACAGATCGCTAAAGATCTGTCTGTTTCAGAAGGAACAGCATATAGAGCGATTAAAGATGCTGAAAACAGAGGCATCGTCTCTACAATGGAACGTATCGGAACAATCCGTATCGAGAAAAAAACGCGGGAAGCGATTGAAAATCTGACATTTGCTGAAATCGTCAAAATTATTGACGGTCAGCTGATCGGTGGCCGTACGGGACTTCATAAATCTCTGTCGCGCTTTGCTATCGGGGCAATGGAGCAGGAAGACGTCACAAAATATTTAGGTGAGAACACCCTGCTCATTGTGGGCAACCGTGAGAACATCCAGCAGCTTGCACTTGAAAAAGGCAGTGCGGTACTCGTGACAGGTGGATTTGCAGTCAGTGATTCAATCAGACAGCTGGCCGACCAGAAAGGTCTGCCGATTCTATCGACGAGCCATGACACTTTTGCCGTGGCGAACATCATCAACCGTGCGCTTTATGATCAACTGATTAAACAGGAAGTCCTGACGGTCGCAGAGATACTGATTCCGGTCAGTGAGACCAATGTCTTGTATGAAAACGATACAGTAGGAGACTGGAAAGCTTTGTCTCACAGCTCAGGTCATACACGTTTTCCTGTACTGGACGATCAGAACCGTGCTTATGGCATCGTAACGAACAAAGATATTATTGACCTGGATAACAGCATGAAAATAAAACGCATCATGACGAAGAATCCTATCACGGTTAACTTGAGCTCAACCATCGCGACTTGTGCACATGTCATGATATGGGAAGGCATCGAGCTTTTACCGGTCGTCAGCAAGAATCATCGACTGATTGGTATTGTCACACGTGAAGATGTTCTGCGCGCCATGCAGTCGATAGAACGTCAGCCGCAGATTGGTCATACGTTGAATGATCAGGTGCTGAAGCAGATGAAGTTCGGAGATGATATCACCATCCGAGTGACGCCGCAGATGTCCAATCAGCTCGGAACGATGAGTAAATCTGTATTCGTCGCCATCATAGAAGAAGCGACGAAACATCTGCTCAAGCGGGAGCGACGAGGTGAAGCGCTTATTGAAAGCCTGAACATCTACTTCCTGAAAACAGTACCGATTGATACAGTCCTCACAATCTCATGTGAAATGCTGGACCTTGGGCGGAAATTCGCGAAGATGGAAGTGACGATTCACTCTGAAGAAGAAATCGTCTCAAAAGCCATGCTGATGTGTCAGCTGATAGAAGCATAAAAAAAGAAAGCATTATGCTTTCTTTTCTTTCTCAAGTTCTGCCCATGCACGGTCTTCTTCTGCAAAATGCTGTTCGAAGTAGCGCATTGCACGTACACCGTAACTGATATTGGCAACTGCGAAGACAATAAGGACGGCGCAGATGAGATAAGTCACCAGGTTTGTGAACTGGATGATCTGATTAAATGAAAAGGCAACTAAGAAGATGCCGAACATCATTCTGCCGCGGGCACGATACCATGCGCGACGTACTTCACGATTCGTTCTGAAGTAGCGTGCCACCTGGTATAAAGTCAGGACGAGCGAAATAATCATGACAGCCAGCGCAAATGATGCAAGATAGGGTGATATTGTATTCCACATAATGAACAACCTCCATCTGCATTATAGCAGAGGATTTGCTAAAAGGAGAAACTATGACTAAAAATAGCATCAAATTGTTACAGAACTGGCTCAATAATTACGATACCATTATTCTGCATCGACATGTACGCCCAGATCCAGATGCACTGGGCTCTCAACTAGGTTTTAAAGCACTCTTGCAGAAGATGTACCCTAATAAAAAAATACTGGCCACTGGCGAAACAGTTGATAACCTGGCATTCATCGGCTCAATGGATGAAGTGCAGGATAGTGACTACCAGAATGCACTTGTCATTGTGCTGGATACAGCCAATGCGGCTCGAATAGATGATGCACGCTATCATTTAGGAGATAAACTGGTCAAGATTGACCATCATCCGCCTGTAGAAAATTACGGGGACATCAATATCGTTGATACAACAGTATCCTCTACAAGTGAATTAATCGCTGAACTGCTGATGCAGTTTGGCTTTGGACAGGACTATCTGAACACAGAAATCGCGGAGCGCCTCTATATCGGTATTGTGGGTGATACGGGCCGTTTCCTCTTTAACAATACATCACCACGCACGATGGAGATTGCAGGTATGCTGTTGTCATATGATTTTGATCATACAAAGATGCTGAATCAGATGAGTCAGCGGACACTTGAAAGCATGCATTTTCAAGGCTATGTGCTGCAGCACTTCAGTTACGAGGACCATGTTGGTTTTATCTTTATTACAGAGGATATCCTGCAGCAGTTCAAAATCAGTGCAAATGATGCCTCGCTTTTCGTCAATAGTATAAGCGATGTAGCAGGGATTGAAGCCTGGGTCTTTGCAGTGGATGAAGGCAATCAGATTCGCGCACGCATCAGAAGCAAACGAGCACCTATCAACACGCTTGCTGCACGATATAATGGCGGCGGTCATCCGATGGCTAGCGGCGCAACAGTTTACAGTAAAGAAGAACTTGAGCAATTGATCAGTGAGTTAAAATCTACAGTCAAAGAGTGAGGTGAAAGTGATGGTCGTGCATCTGAATATTCATACTGCTTATGACCTGCTTGCATCAACAGTCAGAATAGATGAAGTCATCAGCCGTGCAAAAGAAGCGGGTCAGACCGCACTTGCCATCACAGACACCCATACCATGTACGGTGTGCAGGCATTTTATACGAAGTGTCTGGCGCAAGGCATCAAGCCGATTATCGGTATGACAGTCTGGCTGACAGAAGGTCCTGATGAAACAGAAACTATTCTGCTTGCGAAAAATCTGGAAGGTTATCATAATCTTATTCGACTGTCCTCACGTATTCAGCTTAAAGAACTGGACTTTGTATCAGAAAAATTACTGAAGCAATATCTGGAAGGGCTCATCGTTATTTTCAAGCAGGCGCATAACGGGTTTCTGGAACTATTCCCGGGAAGCTATGCCTGTCATCTGTCTGACGTCAGAGCGGAGCAGAAAGTCTATGTCAGCAGTGTGAAATATATGGAGTCAGCTGGTCTGACGGATCTGAATGTTTTACAGGCCATCGAGAATAATCAGAAGATGGCACTGGATCAAGTGACAGGGGAAGACTTCTTTAGAACTTCTGAGTCCTTGTCACATGTCGAGCGTCCGTTTTTAGAACGAACTGAAGCAATTGCAGCGATGTGTGACGTTCAAATTCCGCAGCTGCACCATCTGCCGAAATTTCAGACGCCAAACGGTGAAACGAGTGATGATTATTTAAAGCAGCTGTTGGACGAAGCATGCACTGGTTTTACTGAAGTATATAAGGCAAGAATGGAGAAAGAGTATCAGATCATTACGGATATGGGGTTCAGTGACTACTTCCTGATTGTCAGTGATTTGATCCGTTATGCGAAAAGTCAGGGCATCCTTGTCGGCCCGGGACGTGGTTCTTCAGGGGGTTCTCTTGTCAGTTATCTGCTGGATATCACCATGATTGATCCGATTAAACATCAGCTGTTATTTGAACGATTTTTAAATCCTGAACGGGTGACGATGCCGGATATCGATATTGATTTTGAGGATACAAGACGTCACGAAGTCATCGAATACTGTGTAAAGAAATACGGCGCATTTAATGTAGGAGGCATCGTGACGTTCGGCCATCTGACGGCTCGCGCTGTGATGCGCGATGTCGGACGGATTCTGCAGTTTCCCGATTCCGATTTAAAGTTTGTTTCTCACCTCATTCCTAAAAAACCAGGAACTATGCTTGAGGATGCCTATCAGAACGCAGAGTTCAAGCAGTTTACCGAGCAGGACGACGCGCATCGGCAGTGGTATACTATCGCCAAGCGTCTGGAAGGTTTACCTCGCCATACTTCTACTCATGCAGCGGGTATTATCGTTCATGACCAGCTGTTGACGAATTACGTCCCGCTCATTAAAGGAGACACGCTGAATTTAACGCAGTGGACCATGACAGAAGTCGAACATCTGGGATTACTGAAAATCGATTTTCTGGGTCTGCGCAATTTAACGATTATTCAGCGTGTCTTAAATGCGAGTCGGCAGAAACTGACGACGAAAACGATCAATTATCATGACCCGCTTGTTTTTGATGCCCTCAGTCAGGCGGATACAACTGGGATTTTCCAGCTCGAATCTTCTGGTATCAGGCAGGTACTGCGTCAACTTGAACCGCAGAACTTTGAAGATATTGTCGCCGTACTCAGTCTGTACCGTCCCGGACCGATGGAACAGATTCCGCTTTACATTGAAAGACGTCATGGTCAGCCGTTTGACTATCTGCATCCTGATCTTGAGCCTATTTTAAAATCAACTTATGGTGTCATCATCTATCAGGAACAGATTATGCAGATTGCGAGTCAGTTTGCAGGTTTCACTTTAGGGGAAGCCGATACGCTTAGACGCGCAATGAGCAAAAAGAAACGGGATGTACTGGAAGCTGAACGTCAGCATTTTATCAGGGGCAGCGAGCAAAATGGTTATGATACAGCGACAGCCGAGGCGATATACGAGCTGATTATGAAATTTGCTGATTATGGTTTTCCCAGGGCCCATGCGGTTGCTTATGCGCAGATCGCCTATATGATGCTTTATTTAAAAGTTCATTATCCAACCTATTTTTATGCGGCAACAATGAGCAACGTGATCGGCAGTGAAGATAAACTTGCCGATTTAATCGCTGAAATGAAGGCAAAACAGATGACGTTTAAACCGCCTTCTATCAATCAGTCGCACTGGTTTTTCAGAGCAGACCAGGATCAGGTTATTCTGTCACTCGGTATGATTAAAGGAATGGGTTACCGGACGGTAAAGGAGATAGTGGACGAACGGCAGAAAGGTCAGTTCCTGGACATCTATGATTTTATGCAGCGTATGCCTAAACGATCAGTTTCAAAAGCAGCGCTCGAGGCGATGATTGTAACAGGTGTCTTCGATGAATTCGGACAGACGCGTGCAACGTTACTCGCGTCCATTGACAGTATTATGGATATGGAACAGGGACAGGAGGATGACCACTTTCTCGAGGAACTGGGTTTCAGCCTGAAAAAAAGTTATCAGGATCGCCCTGAAATGTCAGAAGAGAAACGTACACAGTATGAAGTGGAGTATCTCGGTTTCTATCTATCGACACATCCAATTGAGAAGTTGTACAATGACCATCTTTATCTGCCGCTTTTTAAGCTGAATCATATGGACCAGTCAAACTGGCTGCTCGTCAGTTTGACGTCGGTCAAAGAGATTCGCACTAAAAAGGGGCAGCTTATGGCTTTTGCGACCGCAACAGATGGCTCGACAGAAGCTGAACTGGTCATTTTTCCATCTGCATTTGAGCGTTTTGAAGCGGTGCTTAATGAGAAAGAGGTCGTTATCAGAGGCAAACGAGATGATAAAGGGAAAATCATTGTGGAAGAGATGGCTACTTTTAAGCAGTTCAAAGATAATTATATGAACAGAGTGAAAGAAATCTATCTTCTCAAAGAGCCTAAGATACCGCTGGAAGATGGAGAGATTGCGCTTCTGTTCTTTGACTATGCAACAGGTCAGTCTAAGCAGATTGCTACAGTGAATCAGAAGACAATGAAGCAGCTGCTAGCACATTATTCGCCTGAACTGATCCGCCTGATTTAACTTTATAAACTGAAATGATTATGATATATTATTCCTTAGTGGTCAGACCACTAAGGAATTTTTACTTTACATACTAGGAGCAGAATGATGAACACTGCAAAACAAAAAGGGTTTATATCTGTTGTTAAAGAACTCGAAAACTATATGATAGCCCATGATCTGTCTGCTGGAGACAAACTACATTCAGAGCGGGATTTAAGTGAAAAGATGAATATCAGCCGGTCCAGTATTCGTGAAGCATTAAGAGCGATGGAACTCATCGGTATCATCACGACTAAAAGAGGCGAGGGAACCTTTCTCTCCAATGTAGATGACCATCAGCTTTTTGAAATTATCGGCCGCTTTTTAATCTATTCAGAAAAACAGAAGAATGAAATCACAGAATTTAAGCAACTTTTAGAAGGATTTATCAGTCATCACGGGGACAAGAATAGAATTATCTTTCGTGTCTACAGATTGATCAAACGTTACGATAAAGTATTCAGCGGGAAGGGGTCCGAGCATGATTAAAGATTTATTTAAACGTAATAATGGCAATAAGAAATATGTGGCAGTACCCAAAATAAAGGCAACAGACGTTCCTGAAGGTATCATGGTGAAATGTCCGAAGTGCGGTAAAATCATGTATACAAAAGAACTTAACAAAAACCTGAATGTCTGTGTGGAATGTAACTTTCATTTAACGATGACGGCACATGACCGCATTCAATCTCTCGCTGATAAAAACAGTTTCGTTGAATTTGATGCAGAGATGCTGTCGGAGAACTTGCTCGATTTCCCTGATTATATGGAGAAAGTTGAAAAAGACAGAAAGAAAACTCAGCTGAATGAAGCAGTTGTAACAGGAACGATCAAAATTGACGGTATGCCACTCGGAATCTGCGTCATGGATTCCAGGTTCCGTATGGGGTCGATGGGTGCTGTAGTAGGAGAAAAAATCTGCCGTGTCATCGACTACTGTACTGAACATAAGCTGCCATTTGTTATTTTTACGGCGAGTGGCGGAGCGCGAATGCAGGAAGGTATTATTTCATTGATGCAGATGGCGAAGACTAGTGTTGCGATTAAACGTCATAGTGATGCGGGCGGGCTTTACATCGCATATATGACACATCCGACAACAGGTGGAGTCAGTGCCAGCTTTGCTTCTGTTGGTGATATCAATCTGGCTGAACCGGAAAGTCTGATCGGTTTCGCGGGCCGACGTATTATTGAGCAGACCATCAATGAAAAACTGCCAGACGATTTTCAGACAGCAGAATTTTTACTGGAGCATGGTCAGCTGGATAAAGTCGTTCACCGCAAGGATATGAAACAGACACTTAGTCAATTAATAATGATGCACGGAGGTAAAGCAGATGACACTGGAATTTGAGAAACCACTTGCAGTGCTGGATAACAGAATCAAGGAACTGGAAAAGAAGAGCAGTGAAGAAGAACTGAAACAACTGAAAGAAGAACGTGCGGAACTTCAGAAGAAAATATATCGTGAACTGGAACCTTGGGATCGGGTCCAGATTGCACGCTTAGGTGTCAGACCGACGACTCTTGATTATATCTATGCGATTTTTGACGACTTCATTGAACTGCACGGCGACCGTACTTATGGTGACGATGCAGCGATGATCGGCGGCATCGCTATGTTCCATGACACACCCGTTACCGTCATCGGTCATCAGCGCGGAAAAGATACAAAGGACAATATTTACCGCAACTTCGGTATGGCACATCCTGAAGGTTATCGTAAAGCGCTGAGATTGATGAAACAGGCAGAGAAGTTTAAACGACCGATTATCTGTTTTATCGATACGAAAGGAGCTTATCCTGGTAAAGCAGCAGAAGAGCGCGGGCAGAGTGAGTCAATAGCCCGCAACTTAGTGGAGATGGCGGGACTATCAGTACCCGTTATTTCGATTGTTATCGGTGAAGGTGGAAGCGGTGGCGCTCTAGGAATCGGTATCTGTAATCATCTGCTCATGCTTGAGAATTCAACTTATTCAGTCATTTCCCCGGAAGGCGCAGCCGCTCTTCTCTGGAAGGATAGTACACAGGCTAAACGTGCCGCTGAAACGATGCGAATTACTGCGCCTGACTTACTTGATTTAGATGTTGCAGACCGTGTAATCGAAGAAGTAGTTGGAGGCGCTCATGAAGACGTTGAAAGACAAAGTGAAAAAATTGCGGAAGCCATCTCTGATTCTCTCTCTGAACTGACTCAATTATCTGCTGATGAACTGATCAATCAGCGCTATGAAAAATACCGAAATATCGGTTCCGGCCAGTCATTTAACTAAGAATATGATGTGAAACGTTTTCATTTTCAACCCTGTTTGCAATTAATAGCATCCTACTTTTTTTTGTGGTACGTTATAAATAAATACCGACAAAAAGTGAGGAAGCCATTATGAAAAAGATTGCAGTATTAACGAGCGGTGGAGATTCACCGGGGATGAATGCGGCTGTACGTGCAGTAGTCCGTAAAGCGATTTATCACGATCTGGAAGTATACGGTGTCTATCAAGGCTATCAAGGTCTGATTACCAACAATATCAAGCAGATGGACCGAGGAGCGGTAGGGGACAAAATTCAGCGTGGTGGTACTTTTCTCCAGTCTGCAAGATGTCCTGAATTCAAAGAACCTAAAGTTCGTCAGCAGGGGATTGAAAATCTGAAGGCATTAGGTATCGAAGGTCTTGTCGTCGTTGGGGGAGACGGCAGCTACCGTGGTGCTCAGCGTTTGAATGAAGAAGGAATCAAGACAATTGGTATTCCAGGAACGATTGATAATGATATTAACGGTACAGATTTCACAATTGGTTTTGATACAGCTCTGAATACTATCATTGAAGTAGTCGATAAAATTCGTGATACTGCATCCAGTCATGAGCGAACTTTTATCATCGAAGTTATGGGACGCGATGCAGGAGATCTGGCATTATGGTCAGCGCTTGCAGGCGGTGCAGAAACTGTGCTGATTCCTGAATTCAAAAAAGATGTTCAGGAAATTGCGGACAAGATTCAACAAGGGATTGAGCGTGGTAAAAAACACTCGATCATCATCGTAGCTGAAGGGGTCATGTCTGGTAAAGACTGCGCTGAAGAACTAAAAAAATATATCAATGTAGATACACGTGTCTCTGTTCTAGGTCATATGCAGCGTGGTGGCTCACCATCAGGCATCGACAGAGTGCTCGCTTCTCGTTTCGGTGCTTATGCAGTGGACTTACTCATGAATGATGAATCAGGTTTAGCAGTGGGTATACAGAATAACAAACTGACAAAGACGAAGTTTGAAGATATCTTCTCAAGTCAGCATAAAATTGATGAAGATATGTATCGCCTGACGAACGAACTATCGATTTAATTAAACTGATAATGGGGGAGAAATAATGAGAAAAACGAAAATTGTATGTACGATTGGTCCAGCTTCGGAATCACCAGAAATACTTGAACAACTGATGACAGCAGGGATGAATGTTGCGCGTCTGAACTTCTCACATGGTTCTCATGAAGAACATGGTGAGCGTATCGCACGTATCCGTGAAACAGCCCGAAAACTGAACAAGACAGTAGCCATCCTGCTTGATACGAAAGGGCCTGAAATCCGTACGCATAATATGGAGAACGATAAGATTGAACTGCAGAAGAATACATCAGTTGTCATCAATATGCAGGAAGTACTTGGCACAGCGAACGAATTCTCTGTGACTTACCCTGAATTGATCAACGATGTTCATGTCGGTTCAACGATTTTATTAGACGATGGTCTGATTGAACTGAAAGTGAAAGACTTAAAGCATGATGAAGGTAAAATTGTCTGTGACGTCATTAACGCTGGTGAACTAAAGAACAAAAAAGGGGTTAACCTGCCAGGCGTTAAAGTCAACTTACCAGGTATTACTGAAAAAGATGCTGAAGACATCAAGTTTGGTATCGATCAGCAAGTCGACTTTATTGCAGCCTCATTTGTTCGTCGTGCAAGCGATGTTCTTGAAATCCGTAAGATTCTTGAAGACCGTAAATGTACAACAATCCGCATCATTCCTAAGATTGAGAATGAAGAAGGTATCGATAATATCGACCAGATTCTTCAGGTGTCAGACGGGTTAATGGTTGCTCGTGGCGATATGGGTGTTGAAATTCCAGCAGAACGTGTGCCGTTAGTTCAGAAAGAATTAATCCGTAAGTGTAATGCACTTGGTAAGCCGGTCATTACAGCTACGCAGATGCTGGATTCTATGCAGCGTAATCCGCGTCCGACCCGTGCAGAAGCAAGTGACGTTGCGAATGCGATCTATGACGGCACAGACGCAGTCATGTTATCAGGCGAGACAGCAGCCGGCCAGTATCCTGTAGAATCAGTAAAAGTAATGGCTAACATCGCTTTTGCTGCAGAAGAAGCACAGGATTATAAGTTCCTGCTGAACGCTCGAACAAAATTAAATGAAACAAATATGGTCAATGCAATTGGGGTTTCTGTGGCTCATACAGCGCTTAACCTGGACGTACAGACTATTGTAGCTGCGACAGAAAGTGGTCACACTGCTCAGATTATTTCTAAATACCGCCCGCATGCACACATCATTGCGATGACGCCTTATGAGCAGACAGCTCGTCATATGGCTCTAGTCTGGGGAACGATTCCAGTCGTCAAAGAAGGCAAGAAAACGACAGACCAGCTGCTGGAACAGGCATCAGAAGCAGCTATTGAAGCAGGTAGCGTGGAAAATGGCGACCTGATTATTATTACAGCGGGTATCCCGACAGGTGAAGCTGGCACGACGAACTTTATGAAGATTCAGCTCGTAGGTGACGAACTCGCTACTGGTCAAGGTATCGGTCGTACATCAGCAGTCGGGCGTATCGTAATCGCTAGAAATGCTGGAGAGTTAGCTGACAAAGATCTGACAGATGCAGTTATCATCACGCATTCTACAGATGCTGATATGGTGCCTTATCTTGAACAGGCAGTCGCTATTGCAACAGAAGAAGGCGGACTGACAAGTCATGCCGCTGTTGTAGGACTGACACTTGGAAAACCGACCATCGTCGGCATAGAAGGCATCTATGATAAGTTTGAAAACGGCGCTACTGTAACAGTAGATGCACAGCATAATAAGATTTATGCAGGTCATGCCAAAGTATAAAAAAAGAAGCTCATCCCTCGGATGAGCTTCTTTTTTTAAGCTTTTTTACCTTTCATATCAAAACGATACATCAGGAAAATCAGTACGAACCAGAGTGGTGTAAGCGCAACGCCGATTCTTGTGTCAGGCGCCATGAAGAGCAGCGCAAACATGAAGATGAAGAAAGCTAACAGTACGACGGCAGTCGCCATACCACCAGGTGTCTTGAACTTAGAAGCCTGATGTAAGTCTGGGCGTCTCTTTAGATAGACCATATAAGAAATCGTGATCAGTGACCACACAACAATGAAGAATACAGTTGCGAGTGTTGTCACGAGTGTGAATACTTGTGAAGCATTCGGAATCATGTAGTTCAGTAATACAGAGATTAAAAGTAATGCACTAGAGAAAATAACTGCATTAGCAGGAACGCCTGTTTTGTTTGTCTTTTCAAAGAAGCCTGTTCCTTTTGCGTAGTGTTTACTTAAGCCGTATAACATACGGCTGTTTGAGAAGATACCACTGTTACAAGATGAAGAAGCAGATGTGATAACAACGAAGTTAATTAAGCTTGCTGCAAAGACAATACCAATCATTTTGAAGAGCTCAACGAATGGGCTGAGTTCTGGATTGATCTGATCCCAAGGCGTGATACTCATGATAATGGTTAAAGCACCCACGTAGAATAAGATGATACGAATCGGTACATTGTTGATTGCTTTTGGTAACGTTTTTTCTGGATCCTGCGCTTCACCGGCTGTTACACCGATTAACTCAATTCCGACAAAACTGAAGACTGCCATCTGGAAGCTGAGCAGGAAGCCGTTGATTCCGTTCGGGAACCAGCCGCCGTGACTCCATAAGTGAGTAAGTGATGCATGACCGAATGGTGTTTTAAACTGAATGATGATTAAGAAAATACCGACTAAAATCAGTGCGATGATGGTAATAACTTTAATGATAGCGAACCAGAATTCAAGTTCACCGAATAATTTAGCTGTTAATAAGTTTAAAGTCATTAAGAAAAGAATGGTGATCAGTGCCGATAACCAGGTCGGAAAGTCCGGCCACCAGAAGTTGATAAACTGTGCAACAGCTGTTACTTCGGCCATCCCTGTAACAATCCAGCAGAACCAGTAAGTCCAGCCTGTCATATAACCTGCAAATTCACCTAAGTAATCTTTAGTGATGTCTGTAAATGAATGATAGTTCAGGTTAGAAAGTAATAACTCTCCTAGCAGTCTCATAAACAAAAAGAAGATAATTCCTAAAATTCCGTAAGTCAGCAGAATTGACGGACCTGCAAAGTGAATGGATTTTCCAGCTCCAAGGAATAACCCGGTACCAATCGCGCCCCCGATCGCGATCAGCTGGATATGACGATTCGTTAATGTTCTCTGAAGATTATTATCCATAATATTTCCCCTTTTCTAGTTTTGAAATAATATAACGTTTTAATCTCCAAAAGCATATAACGAAATATTCTAAATTGCAAGAAAATTTTTGAATGCGATTTCATAAGTAAAACTTATAGCTAGCAATAAATAATATCAAAGTATTGAAAACGTTCACATATCTGACTGGTTTCTGTATAATAATCATGTAAAGTAATTTCGAAAGAGTACGAATATAAGATGTAAAGGGGACTATAATATGGCAGATGTAATCAGAGGTTTAGAAGGCGTCCTTGCTACTGAGACGAAAGTAAGTTCTATCGTTGGACAGCAGTTAACATATGCAGGTTATGATATCGATGATCTGACTGAAAATGCTAAGTTTGAAGAAGTTATCTTTTTATTATGGCACTTCAGATTACCAAACGAGCAAGAGTTGGAAGAATTCAAAGCGCAGTTACTTGAAAATATGGAGTTAAATCCACGCATCTATGAACACTTTGAAGATTATGCAGCAGACCATGTTCATCCGATGACAGGATTAAGAACATCACTTAGTTATCTGGCTCACTTTGATCCGCGTGCTGAAGAGTTCAATGATGAAGCACATTTCAATAAAGCGACTCGTATTCAGGCGAAAGTGGCATCACTGGTTGCAGCATTTGCGCGTGTCCGTCAAGGTAAAGAGCCACTGAAACCTAAAGCAGAGCTGAGCTATGCAGCGAACTTCCTTTATATGCTGTTCGGTGAAGTACCGACAGACGTGCAGGAAGAGGCATTTAATAAAGCACTTATTCTTCATGCGGATCATGAACTGAACGCATCTACATTTACTGCACGTGTCTGCGTTTCGACTTTAACAGATATGTACTCAGGCGTGACAGCAGCAGCCGGCGCTTTAAAAGGACCTCTTCACGGCGGTGCCAATGAGCAGGTCATGAAAATGCTCAGTGAAATCGGGTCTATGGAAAATGTGGAATCTTATATTCAGAAAAAAATTGATAATAAAGAAAAAATCATGGGCTTCGGTCATCGCGTCTACAAAGAAGGCGATCCTCGTGCGAAGTACTTGAAAGAGATGTCACGTCGTATTACAGATGAGACAGGGCAGAAAGAATTATACGATATGTCTGTTCGCATCGCTGAAATACTGGAAGAGAAAAAAGGCTTACTGCCAAACGTTGACTTCTATTCAGCAACGGTTTACCACTCAATGGGCATTGAACATGATTTATTTACACCGATCTTCGCAGTATCACGAGTCTCCGGCTGGTTAGCGCATATTCTTGAGCAGTACGAAAATAACCGCATCATCCGCCCTCGTGCAGAGTATGTCGGTGAAGTTGGACGTAAATATGTCCCTGTATCTGAACGAAAATAATCAATTATAGGAGGATTATCATGGCTGAAAAAATTACGAATTCTAACGGAACATTAAATGTACCGAACAATCCTGTTGTCCCATTCATTATTGGTGATGGCACAGGCCCGGATATCTGGCATGCAGCAAGCCGTGTGCTTGATGCAGCTGTAGAAAAAGCCTATAACGGTGAAAAGAAAATTGAATGGAAAGAAGTCCTAGCGGGTCAAAAAGCATTCGATACGACAGGTGAGTGGCTGCCGCAGGAAACACTTGATACAATTGATGAATATTTAATCGCGATTAAAGGACCTCTGACAACGCCGATCGGTGGAGGTATTCGCTCACTGAACGTCGCATTACGTCAAGAACTTGATTTATTCGTCTGCCTGCGTCCTGTCCGTTACTTTGAAGGGGTACCTTCTCCAGTTAAACGTCCGGAAGATACAGATATGGTCATCTTCCGTGAGAATACAGAAGACATCTATGCAGGAATCGAATATAAAGAAGGATCAGATGATGTCAAGAAAGTCATTGACTTCCTGCAGAATGAAATGGGCGCTAAAAACATCCGTTTCCCGGAAACATCAGGTATCGGTATCAAACCGGTCTCTAAAGAAGGAACTGAGCGTTTAGTCCGTGCTGCCATCAATTATGCATTAGACCAAGGACGTAAGTCTCTGACACTGGTTCATAAAGGGAACATCATGAAGTTCACAGAAGGTGCATTTAAACAGTGGGGTTATGATTTAGCTGAACGTGAATTTGGCGACAAAGTCTTCACTTGGGCACAGTACGATAAACTGGTTGAATCAGAAGGTAAAGAAGCAGCAGAAAAAGCACAGGAAGAAGCAGTAAACAGCGGCAAATTACTGATTAAAGATTCAATTGCAGATATCTTCCTGCAGCAGATTCTGACACGTCCCGCTGAATTTGATGTTGTTGCAACTATGAACTTAAACGGTGATTACATCTCTGATGCACTCGCTGCTCAAGTAGGCGGTATCGGTATTGCACCGGGTGCTAATATCAACTATGAGACAGGTCATGCAATCTTTGAAGCGACTCACGGTACGGCGCCGAAGTATGCAGGTCTTGATAAAGTTAATCCGTCATCAGTCATCCTAAGTGGTGTGCTGATGCTGGATCACCTCGGCTGGAAAGAAGCGGGCGAACTGATTACTAAATCAATGGAAAAAACCATTGCATCTAAAGTGGTCACATATGACTTTGCCCGTTTAATGGACGGTGCGACAGAAGTGAAATGTTCAGAGTTTGCTGATGAACTGATTAAAAATATGTAAATCAAGTAAGCCGTGTAACAGCGGCTTATTTTTTATGGCTATATCTGAAATATAAATATTTTGTAAATTTTATTACCGGCAGTTGAAGTTTATTGATTAAATATAGCCTTAATAAATCGACTTCATATATAATATAAGAGACATATCATCTGGAGGTAGTGAATGGCACAGAAAATACTAGTTGTTGACGATGAGCAATCAATCGTGACACTGTTGAAATATAATTTACAGCAGGCAGGATTCGAAGTGGAAACTGCTTTTGACGGAGAAGAAGGACTCGAGAAAGTTTTTACAGAACGACCGGATTTACTGGTGCTTGATTTGATGTTACCTAAAATGGACGGCGTAGAAGTCTGTAAGTCCATTCGTAACGAAAAGAATCAGATTCCGATTCTGATGCTGACAGCAAAAGATGATGAATTTGATAAAGTGCTCGGGCTTGAACTGGGTGCCGACGACTATATGACGAAACCCTTTTCTCCAAGAGAAGTCGTGGCGCGTGTTAAAGCGATATTAAGACGTACGGTTGTCAATGAACAGCAGATGGATATCAGACAAAGTAAAGAAATCAATATCGGTAAACTGAAAATCTTGCCTGAACATTTTGAAGCTTACCGAAACAATGAGTTATTAGATCTGACACCTAAAGAATTTGAACTATTGATTTATCTGATTGAACGGCAGGGACGCGTTATCACACGTGAACATATGCTGAATTCTGTCTGGAACTATGAGTTTGCGGGTGACTCGCGAATTGTCGATGTACATATCAGTCATTTAAGAGAGAAGATTGAAGAGAATCCGAAACAGCCGCAATATATTAAGACCGTACGTGGACTCGGCTATAAGCTGGAGAACCCTCGTTCAATATGAGAAGTTTCACAAACCGACTTTTTACCTCGCTCGTTGCCTTGATGATTTTAAGTTTTCTGCTGATCGGCTTTTTCCTGTCCAATATTTTAGGCGAACAAATCAGTAAAACGAAGGAAGCAGAATTAGAACGCCAGGCTGAGCGATTAATAGAAGTCTTAAAAAATGAAGACCAGTATCTCCAGAAAATCAGAGACTATGATAAAGTATCACTCAAAAAAGTCTGGATACAAAAAGGTGAAAAGACGCTTTTTAAAAGCGACACAATAGATGATGAACAGATTGAAAAAGTGATGGCGCCATGGATCAACAGCGGGGCTTCTGATTTTTACCGTTTTCAAGGTGATAGCAGCGATGCCATGCTGATCTATAGAAAAGAAGGCTATACCATTTTTCTTATAGACAGATTGACCAATCTGGAAAGTCTGACAAAAACCATCTGGCAGTACATGCTTCTGACACTGGCAACTGCAATTCCGGTCATCTTCTTTATAGCGAGATACATCAACCGGACTTATATAGCACCGATCAGAGAAGTGACCTATGCATCGAGATTACTGACAGAAGGTAATTATAAAGTCCGTGTGCCGGAAAGCAGTGTCACTGAAACGAAAGAACTTTACATCAGTACTAATCGACTCGCACGGACACTCCAGACATTGAACAATGAGCAGAAACTGCAGCGTAACAGGCTGGAGACGACCCTTGAAAACATCCCTTCTGCTATTTTGATGATCGATAAGAAGGGACAGGTTGTTATCGTCAATGATAACTACAATGAAACCTTTAATAAAGGTCAGCAGATACTTTCCGGACATTTTGAAGAAGTGATTCATTTCGCGTCAGTTAAACAGATGATCAAAGAAGCTATCATCTCTGAGAAGCCGATCAATCAGACGATAGATATTCAGATGACCGTCTACCGCAAGTATTTCGATGCGGCTGTTGTGCCGGTATTATCAAGACGTCGCCGCAAACTGGAAGGTGTCGTTGTCGTTCTGCATGATATCACGAAGCTGAAGTCACTGGAACAGATGCGAAAAGACTTTGTAGCCAATGTCTCTCATGAACTGAAGACTCCTATCACTTCTATAAAAGGATTCTCTGAAACGCTGCTCGACGGCGCAAAAAATGATTCCGATACACTGGACATGTTCCTGGATATCATTCTAAAAGAGTCCAACCGAATTCAGGGGCTTGTCAGTGAACTGCTGGAACTCTCTAAAATAGAGCAGAGTAGTCATATCATGCTCGATGCGGTCAATATGAGCAATAAGGCGCTCAGCTGTATTGAAGTCGTTGAACCACTTGCTACTAAGAAGAATATAACGATTGAAGCTATGATTGACCATGACGTCATTGTGATGGCAGAAGCCAGCAAACTGAAACAAGTCATCATTAACCTGCTGTCAAACGCCATCAACTATTCACCGGAAGGTTCACGGATCAAAGTCATTGTTAAAGATGGCAGGCAGGGCATCCTGGAAGTTGTTGATGAAGGAATGGGTATTGCAGCAGAAGAGCAGACGCGAATTTTTGAGCGTTTTTATAGAGTGGATAAAGCGAGAAGCAGAGACAGTGGCGGTACGGGACTGGGTCTGGCCATCGTCAAGCATATCGTCGAGGCATTTGACGGTGTGATAGAAGTTGAAAGTGAAGTGGGTAAAGGTTCCACTTTCAGAGTATATCTTAAAAAAAGTTAAGCCATGCACGTGAGTGCGTGGCTTTTTCTGTGCTGTGGTAAAATAAGAGTATCAACCTGATGGAGGTTCTTTATGACTGAAAAATTGATTTTAATAGACGGTAACAGCCTGGCATTTCGTGCTTTCTATGCACTGCCGCTCTTAAGTAACCGCGCGGGTATTCATACGAATGCGGTATACGGATTTACTTTACTGCTTGAAAAAATACTTAAAGATGAGGCACCGACTCACTTCTTAGTGGCATTCGATGCAGGGAAGACGACTTTCCGTCACTCTACATATGGCGACTACAAAGGTGGACGTCAGAAGACACCGCCGGAACTAAGTGAACAGTTCCCGCTGATCAGAAAGCTGGTCGATGCCTATCACATCAAACACTATGAGCTTGAAAATTATGAAGCGGATGACATCATCGGCACGCTGGCTCGTGAAGCGACTGAAAAGAAGATGCAGACGATTATTATCACGGGTGACCGTGACTTGACACAGCTTGTCAACGACTCTGTATCTGTCTATTACACTAAAAAGGGTGTTACAGATATCGATCACTATACACCTGAATTTGTCCATGCACAGTATGGTTTTGGTCCTGATAAAATCATCGACTTAAAAGGTCTGATGGGCGATAAATCAGATAATATTCCGGGTGTACCGGGCATCGGTGAGAAAACTGCAGTCAAACTGCTGCTTGAATACGGCACAGTAGAAGAAGTGATCAGCCACTTAGATGAGATTAAAGGCAAGAAGCTGCATGAGAACTTAACGACTTATCAGGCAGATGCACTGATGAGTAAGCAGCTTGCGACGATAGAAGTCCATGCACCGATAGAAATTCATCTGGAAGATGTCAAATTGTCCGCAGAAAGCAATGACGACAAAATTGAGCTTTTCAAGGAACTCGAATTCAAACAGATGCTTGACCAGATGGATACAGCACCTGTCATCGAACAGAAGGCGCTTGAACTGACAGACCAGTTTGATGCTATTGATCTTACAGGGGCTACGTCACTATTTATCGACTGCTTCAAAGATAATTACTTAGTCAACGAAATTCTGCCGATTGCTGTGACAGATGGCGAGAAGATTTTTGTGACATCATCTGATGAACTGCCGGATGCGCTCGTAGCATACCTGGAAGGTCCTGACCAGAAGAATGTCTTCGATGCGAAGAAAACGGCTGTACTTTTGAAGCGTTTAGGTGTCAATGTGCAGAATATTCATTTTGATGTTATGCTGGCAAGCTATCTGCTTGATCCATCGAAGACTATCGTTGACGTTGCAGAGACGGCCGCGCTGCACGGAATGGTCATGCCGAATAATGAACAGATCTTCGGTAAAGGCGCTAAAATGGCAATTCCAGATAGGAAGACACTCTTTGATTATTTCGGCAGACAGGCGATGACCATACATCAGCTGACCGATATCATGAAAAAAGAGCTCGAGAATAATGAACAGCTGAAGCTGCATGATGAACTGGAGCTGCCGTTATCACTTGTCTTAGCGGAAATGGAGTATCGCGGTATTACAGTAGACAGACAGGCACTGATCGACATGCAGGGTGAACTGAAAGCACGTATCGATGAGCTGATGAATCGTATTTATGAACTCGCCGGCCACGAATTCAATATTAACTCGCCGAAACAGCTGGGTGTCATTTTATTTGAAGAGCTTGGTCTGCCGGCTGCTAAAAAGACGAAGACGGGTTATTCAACAGCGGTTGATGTCTTAGAAGGTTTAAGAACCAAGCACGACATTATTCCGGCCATCTTGGACTACAGACAGCTCGCAAAGCTGCAGTCGACTTATGTCGAAGGACTGCAGAAAATGATTGCTGAAGATGGCAAGATTCATACACGCTTCAATCAGGTGCTCGCACAGACAGGCCGTCTCTCTTCAGTCGAACCGAATCTGCAGAACATTCCAATCCGCTTAGAAGAAGGGCGCAAAATCAGAAAAGCGTTTACTGCTTCGAAACCAGGCTGGGTGATCTTTGCAGCGGACTATTCACAGATTGAACTGCGTGTCCTCGCTCATATCACAGAAGATAAGAGTATGATGGAAGCCTTTAATCATGGTATCGATATTCATACGAAGACAGCGATGGAAGTATTTGATGTGGAAAAGGACGAGGTCGATGCGGATATGAGACGTCAGGCGAAAGCGGTCAACTTCGGTATCGTCTACGGTATCAGTGATTATGGTCTCAGTCAGTCACTCGGTATTTCACGTCCGGCTGCTGCCCGCTTTATCGATAATTACTTAACGAGCTTCCCGAATGTTAAGCAATATATGGACGATATTATTTTAGAAGCAAAACGAGATGGCTATGTCTCAACACTGCTCAATCGCCGCCGTTATATTCCGGACATCAATGCACGTAATTTTAATACGCGTGGCTTTGCAGAACGTACAGCTATGAACACGCCGATTCAAGGTAGTGCTGCTGATATCATTAAACTTGCGATGGTGAATTACGCGAGAGAAGTGAAGAACACTGATTTTAAAGCAGAGTTGTTACTGCAAGTACACGATGAGCTGATCTTTGAAGTACCAGAAGAAGAGATAGAAGCGTTCAGCTTGTTTGTGAAAGATATCATGGAGCACGCACTAGAACTGAACGTGCCGTTATTAGTGGAATCTAATTACGGTCAGTCGTGGTATGAAGCGAAGTAGGAGGAAGTTATGCCTGAATTACCAGAAGTCGAACATGTCAAAAGAGGTCTTGAACCCAAGGTCACCGGTGAAGTGATCACCGGTGTGACCTTTTCTGACAAAGTTCATATCGGCAAAGAAGCCGGTAAGGAAACAATTATAAAGGGAATCGATCTAGAATCTTTCAGAGAACGAGTCATAGGCAGTAGATTTAAGTCGATAGACAGAAGAAGTAAATATCTGATTTTTACGCTTGAAAATGAATTTGGAGAACAGTTTATCATCAGTCATCTCGGTATGTCCGGGGCCTATTTCGTGGTCGATACAATCGACGATATCGGCATTCCAAACTATATCAATCACTGGCATGTGGAACTTGAACTGCAGTCAGGGAAAAAGCTGATCTACAGTGATATCAGGCGATTCGGTGAGATGCGATTAGCCAAACACTTAGAAGATGCCGCTCAGATTATGGCGATTGCACCCGAACCTTTTGAAGAAGGGTCTGAAGATTATTTCATCAGACAGCTCAAGCAGAAGAAGTGGCAGCAGAAGAAAATCAAGGAAGCGGTCATGAATCACAGTGTGATCAGTGGCTGCGGCAATATCTATGCGTGTGAAGGTCTGCATACAGCAGCTATTAATCCTCATCGACTGGTGAAAGACATGACGGAAGATGAACAGCGCAGACTTTTTAAGGCGCTAGTAGCAAGTCTTGAAGAAGGAATTCGTTACGGCGGCTCGTCTATATCGAGCTATCGTAACGTTGAAGGCGAAAGTGGCCAGATGCAGACCCGGTTCAAAATATATGGCAGACAGACGTGTGGGACATGTGGTCGTGAAGTAGAGAAGGCAGTCATTGCCGGACGCAACACCCACTACTGCACGCATTGTCAGAAATAGGAGATAAAGTATGTCAGTTATAGGCTTAACAGGTGGTATCGCAAGCGGGAAATCAACAGTATCAAGATTACTCGCGGCACATGGATTTGTGATCGTTGATGCAGATATTGCAGCACGCCAGGCAGTCGCTAAAGGATCAGAAGGTTTAAGGCAGGTAGAAACCGTATTCGGACCTGAAGCAATTAAAGACGGTGAGATGAACCGCAGCTATATCGGGCAGCAGATTTTTCATGATGAAGAGAAGCGTCTGGCTTTGAACGGGATTATTCATCCTATTGTCAGAGAAATTATGGAAGAAGAGAAACAGTCAGCACTTGCTGCCGGGAAACCGGTCATTATGGATATTCCTTTGCTTTATGAGAATAAACTGGAAGAGACGGTTGATGCAGTCTGGGTCGTTTACGTGACAAAGGAAGTACAACTTGAACGACTGATGAAGCGTAATGACCTGGACAAGGAAGCGGCACTTGCACGCATTGCGTCTCAGCTGTCCATTGAAGATAAGAAGGAAAGAGCAGATGTCGTCATCGATAATAATGGCACGCTCTTAGATCTGGAAAGACGCATCAATGAAATTGTCGCAGAATATTACAAATCTCACTAAAAAGTTGCTAGCAACCGCTTCCATATTAGATTCATTGTGTTATACTATTGACATAAAAGTATAGCACAATAAGGAGAAATGACATGACGACTAGAGTAGCAATTAATGGTTTAGGAAGAATTGGTAGAATGGTATTCCGTGCAGCAGCACTGAACGATGAGTTAGAGGTTGTAGCAATCAATGCAAGTTATCCGCCGGAAACATTAGCGCATCTGATTAAATACGATACAACTCACGGTAAGTATGAGCTTGAAGTAGAACCGATTGAAAACGGCCTTCGCGTCGGCGGTAAAGAAATCAAACTTGTAGCTGAACGTAATCCGGAATTATTACCTTGGAAAGATCTGAACATTGATATCGTCATCGAAGCAACAGGTAAATTCAACGATGCAGAGAAAGCATTTGCTCACTTAAAAGCGGGCGCTAAAAAAGTTCTGTTAACAGCACCTGGTAAAGGGGATGTTCAGACAATCGTACGCGGCGTAAACTGCGAAGGATTAGATGTTGAAACTTATGATGTCATCTCAAACGCATCTTGTACGACGAACTGTCTGGCACCTGTAGCGAAAGTCCTGAACGAAAAATTCGGTATTGAGAACGGTTTAATGACAACTGTTCACGCTTATACAAATGACCAGAAAAACCTTGATAACCCGCACAAAGACTTACGTCGTGCGCGTGCTTGTGCACAAAGCATCATCCCGACTTCAACAGGTGCAGCAAAAGCTTTAGCGCTTGTCTTACCGGAATTAAAAGGTAAATTACACGGTATGGCACTGCGTGTACCGACAACAAACGTATCATTAGTTGACTTAGTCGTTGACCTTAAACAAGACGTAACAGTAGAAGACGTCAACAACGCGTTTAAAGAAGCGGCAGAAGGTTCTTTAAAAGGCATTCTTGACATCACTTTCGAACCATTAGTAAGTGTTGACTTCAACACAAACCCAATGTCATCTGTTGTTGATGGCTTATCAACAATCGTCATGGACGGCAATAAAGTGAAAGTCCTTTCTTGGTATGACAATGAGTGGGGCTACTCAACTCGTGTTGTAGAACTTGCTGTCTTAATGGGACAAAAATTAGCGAAATAATAAAGAAAGCTGGCGTATGCCAGCTTTCTTTATTGCAGTTTTATACTCTTAATCTGTTTAGTCAGAACTTCCGCCATTTTATCGTAGCCTTTGACATGAGGGTGAAGACCATCTATCGTCAGCTCTGGATTCAGCTTGTCATCTATGGTCATAACGTCATAATAATTCAGAAAGTGAATGTTTTCCTCGGTCGCGAGCTCTATTAGTCGGCGATTGATCTCTATAATAGCGTCCTGTCTGATACCTTGAAGATCCGTGTGGGGACGGTTGATGGAAGTGACTGAAGTAATCACAATGTTAATGCCCCTGTTCTTACTCTCTTCGACCATCGCCCGGATATCTGACACGACCTGTTGGATGATGTCAGCTGCTTTCTCAGAGTCAGACGCTTCTTTCGTATTATTGACGCCTACTGACAATATGATGAGTTCCGGATTAAGCTGCAGTGCGTCAGCTTCGAAGCGTCTTCTGCAGTACATGGAATAGTCATCGCTGACCCCGCGGTTGATTAGACGTTTGCCTTCAGTATGTCTGAAGTAACTGTCGATATCCCAGTAGGCGGTGATGGAATCACCGATAAAGACAGCACCGACTGGATCTTCATGATAAAGAATGGCTTCATTTCTACGGTTGAATTTCTCCCGTTCTTTGTTGACTGGATTGCCTTCTTCAAATTCTTCTAATTCAATCATCTTTTTCGCCTCCGTTTGTGGTCATTATACCCTGTCAGTAAAATCAATAACAGTTTTTATGAAGACTTGATTCATGTATAATGAAGTGATACTAACTAAAGGGGCGATCATATGAAATGTCTGAAATGCGGTTACAATCAGTCTAAAGTCATCGATTCACGTCATGCAGATGATCTGAATGCCATCAGAAGGAGAAGAGAGTGCGAACAGTGCGGCACTCGTTTTACGACGTTTGAGCGTATAGAACTGTCTCCGCTTATCGTCGTTAAAAAAGACGGTACGCGCCAGGCGTTCAACCGCGATAAAATATTGCACGGTCTGGTACGTGCATGCGAGAAAAGACCGGTCGCATATGATGACTTAGAGAAAATTGCAAACGATGTTGAATATCAGCTGCGTGAGGGCAGTAAGACTGAAATATCATCAGTTGATATCGGTGAACGCGTCATGGAGCAGCTGATGACGCTGGATCAGGTGTCTTACGTGCGCTTTGCCTCGGTTTATAAGGAGTTCAAAGATATCGATCAGCTCTTGTCGACGATGCAGGGGATTTTAAGCGATAAGAATAAGAAGTAGGTGTACACATGCAATATTTTTCAGGGTTACGGCCGGCCGACCGTTTTGTCGTCACGACCAATTATGTCGAAACCAGTCTGACAGATGAGATATTAAAACGTCTGTATATTCCTTTGATTGGTCTCGAAAGTATAGCGGTCTATCAGTATTTAAGTCAGTTTCTGGAGAAAAGCCAGGTCTCTGACGAGGTCACTCACTATATCGTTATGAACGAACTGAAGATGAATCTCAGCCATTTTGAGCAGCTGCGGTTTCGTTTAGAAGGCATCGGTCTGATGAAATCATTTATGAAAGTGACGGATGAAGCACAGCATTTTGTCTATAAGCTGATCAGTCCAGTAATGCCGGACCAGTTTTTCAATGATCCCATGTTGTCTGTCTATTTATTTCAGACGGTCGGCAAAGAGCGTTTCAATCAGCTGAAACGTCATTTCTGCACAGAACGTTTTGATGTTTCAAGTTATCAGGAAATCAGCAAGAACTATATCGATATATACGGCACACCGAAATCACCACCGGCGTCAATTTACGCGGGTAACGATCATCTGATTAAGACGAGAGAGTCGCTCGGCATCCCTGTTCATCAGCAGACGTTTGATTTTGAGATGCTCGAGATGCTCCTCGCGCAGAACATGATCACAAAAGAGCAGCTGACGAGAGATGTCCGGGAACTGATCGCCCAGCTGTCGTTACTCTATGACATTGCACCGACAGATATGAGACGAATTATCCTGAAGTCATTGACCTCCAACCAGACGATATCGCATGAAGACTTAAGACGTAATGCACGGGACTTCTATCAGTTTGAACACGAAGGTAATCTGCCGGCGCTGACTATTTCTGCTGAAGCTGAAGCTGCGCCTAAGAGTGATAAGAACTGGTTTGAGATGCTCGACACGACGAGTCCGATTGAGATGCTCGCAAGTTTCAGTCAGTCAGAGCCGACTGTCAAACAGAAGCGGATGGTTGAAAGTATTCTGGAGCGGGAGAAACTGCCTTTTGGGGTCATGAATATTCTGCTGCAGTATGTACTTTTGACCAGTGAGATGAAACTGCCGCAGAGCTATATAGAAGAGATAGCATCTAACTGGAAGAAACTCAAACTCTCTTCCAGCGAGGAAGCCTACAATC
This sequence comes from Macrococcus brunensis, assembly GCF_004359615.1. Taxonomy (GTDB): domain Bacteria; phylum Bacillota; class Bacilli; order Staphylococcales; family Staphylococcaceae; genus Macrococcus; species Macrococcus brunensis. Next base: position 18,689 of record NZ_SCWA01000003.1, on the reverse strand, counting down.
ATGCGATGAAAGTAGAAGAGAAGAAAAAAACGAGAAAAACAGTTCAGCGTGAAAAAGCATCCTACGAAAAAACACCGGAATGGCTGAACAATCAGGAACAGCCTAAAACCGCTGAAGCAGTGACAGATTTAGCAGAAGAAAAACGAAAACTAGAAGAAGAACTGAAGAACTTCTGGAAGGAGGGTGAATCATGAAACCGTTCAGTGCATTTGTAAAGAATAACCCCGCTATTATGGCGCGGATTGAGCAGGTCAAAAAAGAGACCGTGCAGCATCCTGAAATCAAGCCGTTCTTAGAAGCACATGCCGTGACAGATGACATGATTGACAAAGATCTGACTGTTCTGCAGGAATATAAAGACCAGTCTAAGCTCTGTGACCGCTGCGCCAGTTACGGCCAGTGCATCAACTTCGTCAAAGGGCATACCCCGCATCTATATATAGAAGATAACCGCATAAAGATCAGCTACACGCCTTGTCCGAATAAAAAAGTGCATGACGAAGAGCAGCTGATGAAACAGTATGTCACTGCTATGCATGTGCCGTATGAAACATTGAATGCCAAGATTAATTCGATTGATTTAGAGGGGACGGACCGTCTTAATATCGTTAAACGGGCAATGGAAATCTGTAACGATATCGCTGCAGGCAGACCGACGAAGGGTCTTTATATTTACGGCAGCTTTGGTACAGGCAAATCATACATTCTAGGTGCGATAGCCAATCAGCTTAAGGAGCGCCATATTTATACGACCATTTTCTATGTGCCGGAATTTATCCGTGAACTGAAAAATGGCTTCAATGATCAGACTTATGCGGAAAAACTGGACCGCGTCAAAAAAAGTCCTGTCTTAATGCTGGATGATATCGGCGCTGAAGATATGACGACGTGGGTCAGAGATGAAGTGCTGGGACCCCTCTTACATTACCGCATGATGAACCAGCTACCGACTTTCTTCTCATCCAACTTCAACAAAGAGGAACTGAGATATCATTTCCAGAAGACGAAGGTGGGCGAAGAGAAGACAAAAGCTTACCGGATGATGGAACGAATTGATGCGCTGACAGAAGCTTATCCGCTTAAGGGAAAAAATTATCGTCGCTCTTGATAAATTTGCGGCAAGGTGTATAATAGCATTATAGTCAAACAATTCAAACAATGATAAAAGGATATGAAACGCATTTCTCATCATATAGCGAGTCAGGGTAGGTGTGAGCCTGATGGATGACATGTTGTTTTACTCCCTTTTTTAATCGACATCTAATCCATGTCCGGCTCAAGACCGTTATCTTATGCAGAGTTGCCTTTATGGTGATTAGGGTGGTACCGCGGAATGACTCCGTCCCTTGTGGGATGGGGTCTTTTTGTGTTTAAAAAATAAAAGGAGTGTTTAGAATGAGTGAAATTAAGATCAAGTTTCCAGATGGTAATGAAAAAAGTTTTGAGAGTGGCATCACAACTGAAGAGATTGCAGCTTCTATCAGCCCGGGTCTGAAGAAGAAAGCACTGGCTGGTAAGTTTAACGGTCAGATGGTCGACTTAACGACTGCTCTTGAAACAGATGGTGATATCGAGATCATCACATCGGACTCACCGGAAGGAATCGAGGTCCTTCGTCATTCAACAGCTCATTTAATGGCACAGGCACTTAAACGTATTTACGGCGACGTTCATTTCGGTGTAGGTCCTGTGATTGAAGAAGGATTCTACTACGATTTCGATATGCCGGAGAAAATCTCTGCTGAAGACTTTGAGAATATCGAAAAAGTCATGAAACAGATCGTCAACGAAAACATTGCGATTGAACGCCGTGTCGTTTCACGTAACGAAGCAAAAGAAGTCTTTAAAGACGATCCTTACAAACAGGAACTGATTGACGCGATTCCGGAAGATGAGAACGTGACACTTTATTCACAAGGTGAATTCACTGACTTATGTCGAGGTGTACACGTGCCTTCAACAGCTAAAATCAAGGAATTCAAGCTGTTATCTGTAGCAGGTGCTTACTGGCGTGGTGATTCTGACAACAAAATGCTGCAGCGTATCTACGGTACAGCGTTCTTCGATAAGAAAGATCTGAAAGCACACTTAGAAATGCTGGAAGAGCGTAAAGAACGTGACCACCGTAAAATCGGTAAAGAGCTCGATATCTTCACAACTAGCCCGTTAATCGGAGCAGGTCTGCCGCTCTGGCTGCCGAACGGTGCAACTATCCGTCGTGAATTAGAACGTTATATCGTCGATAAAGAAGTCGCGCTCGGTTATGACCACGTCTATACACCGGTGATGGGTTCTGTTGACCTATACAAAACATCTGGTCACTGGGATCACTATCAGGAAGATATGTTCCCGGTCATGGAAATGGACAATGAAGCGTTCGTTCTTCGTCCGATGAACTGTCCTCACCATATGATGATCTATAAAAACAAACCGCACAGCTATCGTGAGCTGCCTATCCGTATTGCTGAACTCGGTACAATGCACCGCTACGAAGCAAGTGGCGCTGTATCAGGCTTACAGCGTGTCCGCGGCATGACTTTAAATGATGCGCATATCTTCGTTCGTCCTGATCAGATCAAAGATGAGTTCAAGCGTGTTGTACAGCTTGTGATTGACGTCTACAAAGATTTCAACTTAAACGATTACAGCTTCCGTCTGTCATATCGTGACCCGGAAGATACAGAGAAATACTTCCAGGACGATGAAATGTGGGAAAAAGCACAGGCGATGCTGAAAGAAGCAGTAGACGAAATGGGTCTTGACTACGAGGAAGCACCAGGCGAAGCGGCATTCTATGGTCCTAAACTGGATGTTCAGGTGAAGACAGCACTAGGTAAAGAAGAGACTTTATCGACTGTACAGCTCGACTTCCTGTTACCACAGAAATTTGATTTAACATACATCGGTAGCGATGGTCAGGAACATCGTCCGGTCGTAATTCACCGCGGTGTCATTTCAACGATGGAACGTTTCGTAGCCTTCCTGACAGAAGAATACAAAGGGGCTTATCCAACATGGCTTGCGCCAAACCAGCTGGAAATCATTCCGGTATCTAACGAAGTCCATTATGACTATGCACGTGCACTTTATGATGAGCTGAAATCTCAAGGTGTTCGCTGTCATATCGATGACCGCGAAGAGAAAATGGGCTATAAAATCCGTGAAGCTCAGATGCATAAAGTCCCATACCAAATCGTTGTGGGTGACAAAGAAGTTGAGAATAATGAAGTCAATGTCCGTCAATACGGCAGCCAGGATTCAGAAACAATCGACCGCGATGATTTCATCTGGAAACTTGTCGATGAAATCCGTCTCAAAAAATAGGCTTGCAGGACTTACTTTAATACGTTATAGTATAAAGAAATAAAATATTCCTCAATAAGAGGTAGAGGTCGCGATGAAGAAGAGTAGCCTTGCTGATACGGTATCACGTAGCTGAAGCAGGGTGAAAGGCAACATCGCCGAAGTGGCAGACGTCTGATAACCGTCTGCTGCTGGGCTGATATAGAATATATATCAGACTGTCACATTTGTGATGCGCTACTGATACAATAGATAAAGGTGCGCATCTATAGATGTGCACCTTTTTTTGTGTGAAGAATGGAGTGTCAAAATGAGTAATAACAATGAAGTGCAAAGATTACTGAAACCGCGCCATATTTCGATGATCGCGATCGGGGGCTGTATCGGTACAGGTCTGTTCATGACTTCAGGTGGTGCTATCCGTGATGCAGGTCCTGGTGGTGCACTGCTTGGTTTCTTAATTATCGGTATCATGGTGTTTTTCCTGATGACCAGTCTCGGTGAGATGGCGACATACTTGCCGATTTCAGGTTCATTCTCAACTTATGCGACCCGGTTCGTGGATCCGTCTCTTGGCTTTGCGCTCGGCTGGAACTACTGGTTCAACTGGGTTATTACCGTTGCAGCAGACGTCAGTATTGCAGCCAGCGTCATCAAGTACTGGGCGATATTTGATTTTCTGCCGGGGTGGGGCTGGAGTCTCGTCTTTCTTGCGCTGATTTTCCTGCTTAACACACTGAGCGTTAAAGTATACGGAGAAAGTGAATACTGGTTTGCGCTTGTTAAAGTCGTCACAGTCGTCCTTTTCTTAATCATCGGTGTACTGACGATATTCGGTATTTTAGGCGGGGAATATATTGGTCTTAAAAACTTCACAACAGGTGAAGCACCGTTTCTTGGTGGTAGTCTGTCAGGCTCGTTCCTGACCATCCTCGGTGTATTCTTAGTAGCGGGCTTTAGCTTCCAGGGGACAGAGCTTGTCGGTATTACAGCAGGTGAGTCAGAAGAACCGGAGAAAACAATTCCTAGAGCCATTAAACAGGTTTTCTGGCGTATCTTGATTTTCTACATTTTATCTATATTCGTTATCGGACTCATCATCCCTTATACAAACCCGAACTTAATGGGTGGGGACAGCATCTCCAAATCACCGTTTACACTCGTATTTGAAAATGCAGGACTGGCTTTTGCAGCATCATTTATGAATGCAGTTATTCTGAGTTCTATTCTGTCAGCAGGTAACTCTGGTATGTATGCATCTACTCGTATGCTGTACGCAATGGGTAAAGATGGTCTTGCATCACGCAAGTTCTCTGAAACTAACGAGAAAGGTGTACCGATTCCGAGTTTACTGGCGACATTCGTCGTTGTTGTCATCATCTTCCTTGTAGAACGTGTGGCAAGCGGGGCCTATGAATATATCGTTGCGGCAAGCGGTTTAACCGGCTTTATCGCCTGGCTGGGCATTGCGATCAGTCACTATCGCTTCAGACGTGCCTTCTATCGTCAGAATAAAGACTTGTCAGTCCTGAAATATAAAGCGATGTGGTTCCCGTTCGGTCCGATATTCGCATTTATGCTCTGTCTGTTTGTTATTATCGGTCAGGATACAGACTTGATTCTACGAGGTGAGTTTGAGCTGAACGGTTTCCTGATCACTTATATGGGAATCCCAATTTTCCTGGCCTTCTATCTTTATCACAAAGTGAAATATAAAACGAAGAAAATACCGCTTGAACAAGTAGACTTATCGCAAGCTCATGATATGAGTGAATATGAAAAAATAGATGTTGACACTGTCAAATAATCCTGTTATTATTAAATCTGTTGAATACGAATCGGACAAGTAGAAGCCTCCCGCTTCTCACCCGCAGAACGCCAAGAGCAGTGACCGGGTAAAGACATGGTTATCATGTCTATTTTTAGCGGGCGCTTTTGCGCCCGCTTTTTGTTCGTCGTAAATCCAATAGGAGGTGTCAATCATAGCTAAAGATCAAACGCAAATCAATGACAAAATCCGTGCGAGAGAAGTACGTCTCATCGGACATGACGGCGCTCAGTTAGGTGTTAAATCTAAATTTGAAGCCATCGAAATCGCTGAACGTGTCAATCTTGATGTTGTTCTAGTTGCCCCTAATGCAAAACCACCAGTCGCTAAGATTATGGACTATGGTAAGTATAAATTCGAGCAGCAGAAGAAAGAAAAAGAAGCACGTAAAAACCAGAAAGTAGTTGTAGTCAAAGAAATCAGACTGAGTCCTACAATCGAAGAGAATGACTTTAATACGAAACTGAAAAATGGTCGTAAGTTCCTTGAAAAAGAGGACAAAGTCAAAGTATCTATCAGATTCCGTGGACGTGCAATCACGCATAAAGAATTTGGTCAGCGTGTGCTGGAGAAATTTGCTGATGAGTGTAAAGATATCGCCACAGTAGAACAAAGACCAAAGATGGATGGCCGCTCGATGTTCTTAATGCTTGCGCCAATCGTCGACAAAAAACAAAACTAGGAGGATAACGAAATGCCTAAAATGAAAACTCACCGCGGAGCAGCGAAACGTGTAAAAAGAACAGGTTCAGGTAAATTAAAACGTTCAAGAGCTTACACTTCTCACTTATTCGCCAACAAATCAACTAAACAAAAACGTGGGCTTCGTAAAGCGTCATTAGTCTCTAAAGGCGATCAGAAACGTGTTGCTCAAATGTTAACTTACGTAAAATAATAAAATCAGGAATTATTTAAGGAGGAATTATCATGCCACGAGTTAAAGGTGGAACGGTGACACGCGCTCGCCGTAAAAGAACCATTAAATTAGCAAAAGGTTATTTCGGTTCAAAAAGCACATTATACAGAGTAGCTAAACAGCAAGTAATGAAATCAGGAAACTACGCATACCGTGACCGTCGTCAGAAAAAACGTGACTTCCGTCAATTATGGATCGCACGTATCAACGCGGCTGCACGTATGCACGACATCAGCTACAGCCGTCTAATGAACGGTCTTAAATTAGCTGGTATCGACATCAACCGTAAAATGTTATCAGAAGTTGCAATCTCTGACGACAAAGCTTTCGGCGAATTAGTTGAAGCAGCTAAAAAAGCATTAAATAAATAATCACTTAACTCCAGTATCTTTAAAGATGCTGGAGTTTTTTTGTTGCAATTTTTCTCTATAAGGGAATTCCCTATTTGTGAACAAAGTCACATTAATAGCTATAAATCATGACATGGATACGATAAAATAAAAGTGTATTCGAGGGGGAATAGAATGAAGGGAATTATTTATATTGCGCATGGCTCGAAAATGCCGGATAAAAATGAAAAGTTCAGAGCTTTTGTAGATAAAATCATCAAAAATCGGCCTGAAAGTATTCAGCGACTCGCATTCCTTGAAAAAGACGATGAAAATGTGCCGCGTGTAGCAGGTGAAATGCTGGTAGAAGGTGTCACTGACTTTTTAGTCATGCCGATGCTGCTTTTCCCTGCTATGCATGCTCAGGAAGATATACCTGAGCAACTTGACTCAGTCCTGAACGGTCGGGCGACTTACCATATTGCAGACTGCTTTGGTGATGAAGTAAGTGTCTGGCAGGTTGCCTTAAAGAGAATAGAAGATGCAGAGGGACTCATCCTCATTACAGCGCATGGCAACAAGCGTTTTGCAGAACCTGACCGCATGCTTGAACAGGTTGTACATAATATGCAAGAACAGACGGAACAGCGTCTGCAGGCTGCAATGCTCTACGGTGCACTCAGTTTTGAGAATCAGCTTGCAGAAACAGAGGCACAGGAAATCACCATTATGCCTTATTTCCTTTTCGATGGGCATCTCGTTCGCAAGATTAAGCGACTGAGTCAGCCTTTTATAGAGGAAGGAAAGACTATTCATTTCACTGACACGCTTGACCTGGATGAATCAATGGTCGAAGCAGCACTGAATAAACTGGAGGCACTCGATGTATCCCGTCATGCTTGATTTAACAGATAAGAAAATCGTGATTGTCGGTGGAGGCAGAATCGCCGCACGTAAGGTGAATGGACTGAAAGAGACAGGCGCCAGCATCACCGTTATCGCACCTGAAATCCTGGAAACAATTAATGGTGAGACCATTACTTGTATTAAAGAACCTTTCCATCATGATCTATCACATTTCGATATGATTTTTATTGCGACTGATGACGCAGAAGTGAATGCCCGTGTCATGAAGCAGATTAAACCGCATCAGCTCGTCAACGACTGTACGAATAAAAAGAACTCCAATTTTTTTAATATGGCCAGCTTTAGAACAGACGACGCGCGCATCATGATTTCAACAGACGGTAAAAGTCCTGAGACCAGTAAGAAACTAAAAGAACGTCTTAAACTATTTTTTAACTCATAAAGGAGAGTCAATCATGAAAGAAAAATTAGTCATGGTCGGTAACGGTATGGCCGGCGTCAGAACAATAGAAGAGATTATTGATAGAGATCCGGAAAAATTTGATATTACCATCATCGGTGAAGAACCTTATCCAAACTATAACCGTATTATGCTGTCGAACATTTTACAGAAAAAGATGACAGTCGAAGAAACGATTTTAAATGATTATGCCTGGTATAAAGAGCAGGGTATCACGCTGCACAACAGCGACCGTGTAGAAGAGATTGACCGTGATCATAAAAAGGTCATCACGAAAGACGGCGCGGTCTATGAATATGACAAACTGATTATGGCGACAGGGTCTACTTCATTCCTTTTACCGATTGATGGCGTCAAATTAGACGGTGTTATCGGCTGGAGAACCATTAAAGATACAGAATACATCATTGAACAGGCTAGACATTACCGTAAGGCAGTCGTTATCGGTGGTGGGCTGCTTGGTCTGGAATGTGCCCGTGGTCTGCTTGATCAGGGCATGGATGTCACAGTCGTTCACTTAGCTGAATGGCTGATGGAAATGCAGTTAGACCGTAAAGCAGGCGATATGCTGAAAGCGGACTTAGAGAAGCAGGGTATGAAATTCAAGCTGCAGGGTAATACACAGGAAATTATCGGAGACGAGCGTGTAGAAGCTGTCCGTTTAAGTGATGGTACTGTTATTGAGACCGATCTTGTTGTCATGGCAGTCGGTATCAGACCTGTCACAAAACAGGCTCGTGCTGCAGGACTTGAAATAGGTCGTGGGATTGTCGTCGACGATTTTATGGTGACGAGTGATCCAAATATCTATGCAGTCGGAGAATGTGCAGAGCACAACTCTAAAGTATACGGGCTAGTAGCGCCTCTCTATGAGCAAGGTAAAGTACTGGCTGACCATATTACAGGGCGTCCGACAGATGGTTATCATGGTTCAGCGACCTTCACTTCTCTGAAAGTGTCCGGCTGTGACCTTTTCAGTGCTGGCAAAATCTACGAAGGTGAAGAAACACGCGGCATTGAAGTTTACAACGGCATTGATAATGTCTATAAGAAAGTCTTCGTTGAACAAGGTAAAGTCGTCGGTGCTGTGCTGTACGGTGATACAGAAGAAGGTAACCGCTTCTATAACATGATCAAAAAAGGCGAAACAATCGAAGAATTTACACTTGTGTCACTGCTTCATAAAGCAGGTGAAGTGGATGCGATTTCTGTAGCAGAAATGGCTGACGATGAAACCATCTGTGGCTGTAATGGTATCTCTAAAGGACAGATTGTCACTGCAGTCCACGAAAAAGGGCTGACGACTGTTGCTGAAGTGACAAAGCATACAAAAGCAGGGGGCTCTTGTGGTAAATGTAAGGGTCAGATTGCTGATCTACTTGCTGTTACACTGGGTGATGCCTTTAATGCCGGCGGACCGACAGGTATCTGTGAATGTACAGAACTGACACGTGATCAGATTGTCACTCAGATTCGAGCAAAAGGCCTTAAAACTTCTAAAGAAGTACGTAATGTGCTCGGCTGGAAAAACGAGGGCGGCTGTTCTAAATGTCGTCCGGCTGTCAACTATTACCTCAATATGGTATGGCCGCATGAACATGAAGACGAAAAAGATTCTCGCTACGCTAATGAACGTTTCCGTGCCAATATTCAGAAAGACGGTACATTCTCTGTTATTCCACAGATGCAGGGCGGTATTACGAATCCGGATCAGCTGATTAAGATCGGTGAAGTGGCGAAGAAATATGATGTTGATTTACTGAAAATTACTGGTGCACAGCGTATCGGCCTGTACGGTATCAAAAAAGATGATCTGCCGAAGATCTGGGAAGAACTTGATATGCGGTCAGCTGCAGCATACGGTAAATCTACACGCTCTGTTAAATCATGCGTCGGTAAAGCGTTCTGTCGTTTCGGTACACAGTACACGTCAGACCTCGCGATTCGCTTAGAGTCCACATTTGAATATATTGATACGCCGCATAAATTTAAGATGGGTGTCTCTGGCTGTCCACGTAGCTGTGTGGAATCAGGTGTTAAAGACTTCGGTATTATCGGTGTGGAAAACGGCTTCCAGATTTATATCGGTGGTAACGGCGGTACAGAAGTTAAAGCAGCGACACTGCTGACAACTGTTGAGACTGAAGATGAAGTGATCGAGTTATGTGGCGCAATGATGCAGTACTACCGTGAGACAGGTATTTACGGCGAACGTACAGCACCATGGCTTGAGCGTCTCGGCTTTGAGCAGGTGCAGGAAGTGCTGATGGACTTCGAAAAACGTCAGGAGCTTCATGCGAGACTCATGGATGCAAACAAAGATCGTCAGCATGAGCCATGGAGAAATGTCATCGAGAATGAAAATGAACGTAAAATCTTCGAAGTGGGGCGCGTATAATATGGAAAAAGTAAAAGTATTCAATCTGTCGGACTTAAAACCTCAGATCGGCATGAAGTGTTTCGTCGGCGATAAAGAAATCGGTGTCTTCCTCCTTGATGATGGTGAAGTGAAAGCAGTCTATAATCGTTGTCCTCACCAGCAAGGGACACTTAGTGAAGGCACAGTATCCGGTCATTATGTGTTCTGTTCACTCCATGAACGCAAAATCAGTCTTGAAGACGGGGAAGTGCAGCCTCCTGATAGCGACGGCTGTGTAGAAACATATCAGACTGAAGTTGAAAACGGTGAAGTTTTCGTATGGGTGTAGGCAAAGTTTATTTTGTCGGAGCAGGGCCGGGGGATCCCGGCCTTCTGACTTTAAAAGCAAGAAGAGCCATTGAAAAAGCAGATGTCATCATCTACGACCGGCTTGTTAATCCTATTCTTCTGCAGCTTTCAAAGCCGGAATGTAAGTTGATATATGTGGGTAAAAACCCTGACGTCAAATACATGAAGCAGGATATGATCAATGAAGTGATTAATCATGAAGCGGCTAAAGGACTGCAGATTGTACGGCTGAAAGGCGGGGACCCTGCTATTTTCGGTCGGCTGACAGAAGAAGTTGAAAGTCTTGTTCATACGGACTATGAAGTGATTCCGGGCATTACGAGCGCGACGGCGGCAGCAGTCTATAGCGGATTTCCGTTAACGGACCGTGAGTATTCCCCACATGTGACTTTTGCGACCGGTCATCTGCAGAAAGACAGTGTTAAAGAAATAGATTTTCAGGCGCTCGCTAAAGGCGGGACACTCGCACTTTATATGGGGATGAAGGAACTGCCGAATATCGTCAAAGTCCTGATTGATCAAAATGGCGAGACATTGCCTATAGCGGTCATCGGACAAGCAAGCTATGGCTACCAGAAGACAGTCATCAGTAATCTCTGTCATATAGAGCGGGCAGTTGGCGAAGCAAAGGTTTCGCATCCTGCTATGATTATTGTCGGAGATGTCGTAAGATGCCGGAAGACTGAATCCTGGTTTGAGAAAAAAACTAATTTCGGCCGTAAAATACTAATAGTCAGTGAGTCAAAAATAGAGATTGACGATGTGCTCGAACGCTTTGATGACGGCGGCTATTATTATTTAATCGATCAGCTGACCGATACGACGCACAGCGAAAAATATGCGGATGTTCACCGCGATGTATTAAAGGCAGTGGCGTTCGATGAAATCAGCGGAACAGATGCAGCAAAGGCCTTATTCAAGCAGCAGTTCGCTATTGATTAAGTGAACTGCCTTCAGTATAATAAAATTAATTTCATAGAGGCGGCACATTGCCCGCTTTCATATGTATATGACTGCAGCGCCTTCCAATTCGGAAGGTGCTTTTTTATTGGAGGAGAATATGAATATCAATTTATTGTTACTCGCTTTGATGGCCTTTCTCGCAGGACTTGCTGAATTTGTTATCGCCGGGATTATTCCGTACCTCGCCGATTACTTTCAGGTGACGACAGAGCAGGCAGGTTTACTCGTAACCGTCTTTGCTTTTATCTTTGCTATTGCTGGACCCATCCTGATGATGGTAACGAGCGCTATTAAAAGACGTACACTCTTGATCGGTTTTAATATACTTTTTATCATCGGTAATCTGCTCAGCGTGATGAGCACGACTTACGGTATGATCATGCTGTCAAGAATCGTTCTTGCAATCAGTGTGTCGATGCTTGTCGGCCTCGCATTTTCATTATGTGTCAAAGTAGTCAGGCAGCCGTTTCAGCCACGAGCAATCGGTATTGTCCTGATGGCTCTCAGCAGCGCCATGGTTCTCGGATCGCCGATTGGAATCTTTTTATCTTCTCTTTATAGCTGGAAGATGGTTTTTATGGGGATTGCTGTCTTGTCTGTTGTGACGTTACTGATTACCGTTAAATATTTTCCGTCTGATTTGGAAGTTGAGAAGCTGTCGCTTAAAGATGATTTAAAAGGACTGCTCAGAAAAGACCTGATTGCAGCCCACTGCTATACCTTTCTCTTTTTTACAGGTCAGAGTGTTTTCTATATTTACTTTTCACCTTATTTACTACATGAAAAAGTCAGTGCAACTGTCATCAGTTTGCTTTTCATTGTCTTTGGTGTCTGTGGTACACTCGGCAGCGGCTTGGGCGGACTCCTGACAGAGAAATGGGGCAGCAGACGGGCATTAGTGGTTTTAAGTATGCTTTATGCTGTTGTGATGGCCGGCTACCTGGTTTCAAGTTCAGTCGGCTGGCTGTTTATCAATACTGCGCTGCTTGGACTTGTCGGCTGGTCCATTAATGCTCCGACACAGTCCTATCTGATTGAACGTTCAGAAAAATATGCGAGTATCAATCAGACGGTCAGTACGTCATCGGTGCAGTTCGGTATTTCATTTGGTGCGTTACTTGGCGGCATGATACTAGGAGCTTACGCGTCCTATACATTATTGATTGTGTGGGCAGTGGTGATTCTGATTGGAACAGTAATAGTGTCACTGATGTTGTTCAGATTTTCCAGAGAAAGAAGATTACCTTAAAGTTTCCTTAAAAACACGAGGAAAATGAAATTTGACACCCTTTTTACGTTAAAATAGAAAAAAATGGAGGGTGATCAGATGGACTTTCTGAAAAATCGCATCGTAGTAAGGCTAATGGCGACGTTCGCAGTCATCGCCATCGTTCTCTGCCTGTTCTTTCTGCTAGTTGAGTGCAAGACCAATTTTGAACATAGAATCGGCTATAGCCCAATCGTTAAAATGAATGTGGAACCATTGTCAAAATTAAATGTTGAGCGATGGGTGATAAAAAGGTAAGTATGAGCGTCCCGCCGATTTATCTGCCGCTCTTAAATATTGAATATATTCAGATGGCTGGTGTCTCTTTAATAACATGTCATCACCTCACACTCACTAAATAAGCTCCGGCAATTCCTGACAAACTGGCCAACTCGAATCCCATCTACAGTTTTTCATTTTCTGCTGCTATTTCTTTAAAAACTGTGCGAACTTCTCATGCAGTTTTTGACGAAATATTGAAAAAACTTAAATTTAAAAGTGCTATACTGAAATTAATGAAAAGGGGGATATACATGGAACAACTAGACTTATTCAAAAAATTGACGGACTGTAATGCAGTTGCCGGTTTCGAAGGACCGATGACAAACTTGATGAACGATTACTTAGAACCGATATCAGACGACATCGTGAAAGACAATACGGGCAGTATTTTCGGTAAGAAGGGGCAGGGACGCCATTCCATTATGCTGGCCGGTCATTTAGATGAAATCGGCTTTATGGTGACAGCGATTACAGTGGATGGTTTCATCCGATTCACCAACCTCGGCTACTGGTGGGCAAATGTCATGCTGAGCCAGAAAGTCACCATTACCGGCAGTAAAGGAGACGTCCGAGGCGTGATCGGCGGCAAGCCGCCTCATGTTTTAGGCGTTAAAGAGAAGGAACTTGCTGCTGAAGTCAGCAATATGTTTATTGATATCGGTGTGAATAACAGACAGGAAGCACTTGATGCCGGCGTGCGTATCGGTGACCCGATCACACCGTACAGCGAGTTCGAAGTGATGACTAACCCTGATTACCTCCTCGCTAAAGCATGGGATAACCGTTTCGGCTGTGCACTTGCGATTGAAGCGCTGAGAGACAACCCTGATCCTCATATCACTATTTACTCAGGGGCAGTCACTCAAGAAGAGACATTGTCACGCGGTGCTAAGACAGCAGCTCATAAAGTGAAGCCATCACTCGCCATCGCGCTTGATGTCGGTATTTGTGCGAAGACGCCAGGTATGACAGGGAACGCGAAGATGGGCGATGGACCGATTATTGTGCTCGTCGATGCATGGCATATCGGCCATCCGACTTTCAGACAGTTCGTTACAGATATCGCTGAAAAACATGACATTAAGATTCAGTTTGACTACCTGACAGGCGGCTACACAGATGCTGGACATATTGCACAGAGTTTTGACGGCATTCCGGCTATCACAATCGGTGTGCCGACGCGTTACATTCATTCGAACGTCTCGATGATGAATCGTCAGGACTATAACGGCGCACTGAAACTCTTGAACGCTGTACTTGCAGAGCTGACTGATGACATCGTCGACCAGATTATAGAGCAGACATACTAAAAGACAGCCCGAGTCATTCGGGCTGTCTTTTATAGTTCGATATCCACATCCATCATCTGTACTTTCAGCAAGTCTAAAATACCACTTGAAGCACTTGGGAATGCGAAGATCATCATGTTCAGTTCACGGGCAGACATCTTCTTCTCGACGATGAAAGTCATGATGTTGATCAAATCATCTGCTGCATGACCGTAGATCGCGGCACCCGCAACATGCTTTCTGTTATCCAGTGCAAAGACCATCTCGGCGTCTGTCTCGTTTTTATATTCAAATCTGAGACTTTCTCCGAACTTAATAGTTTTGATTTTGTAACCTTTTTCTTCTGCTTCTGCGATTGGCATCCCTACTTGAGATATTCGTGGCAGTGTGTAGGCGACAGACGGAATAGCCGGATATTTAATAGGCAGCAGTTCGAGTGCCTTGACAGGATTCAGCAGGTTCGCCTCGCGTGCCATAATCTGCAGCGCAATATAGTTGGATTCAAATGTCGCAGTCGGTGTTAATTTCGGAATATCTTTATCCAGGACATCTCCGCTGGCATAAATATTATCAACTGAAGTGAGTAAATGTTTATCTACTTTGATTCCTTTTTTGCTGTACTCAATTCCTAATTCCTCGAGACCAATATTCTCCACATTTGGAATACGGCCTGTTGCGTCTACGATATAGTCAGTATCAATCGTGAGACCTGATGCAGTCGTTAACTTATAGCCGAATTCAGTTTTCTCAACGCTTGTAGTATCTTCATAATAATGGAAGGTGACATTTTCTTTTTCAAGCTTTTCAGTCAGTTTCTTCACGTACGGCTGGTGAAATGCTTTTAAGATCTGGTCAGAGTGGCTGATGACATGCACTTCTGAGCCATATTTACTGGCGATGGAAGCAAACTCGATACTGATATAGCCGCCGCCAATAAAAGTGATGTGTTTCGGAAATGACTCCAAGTCCATAAAGTCACGACTGTCGTGCAAATATTCCTTGCCTTTAATATCCAGTAAATGGCTGCGCTGGCCTGTTGCAATGACGATATATTTTGGAGAATAATCCGTGCCATCTACAGTCACCGTATTCTTGTTTTTGATGACGCCGTGACCATAAATAATATCGACGCCCATTTTTTTGAACATCTTCTCGAGGCCATCTTTCTGTGGATCGATAACTTCATGTTTATAACGCATCAAGTTTTCCCAGTTAACTGCTGGCTGACTTTCAAATATATCACCGAGACGTTCCATATCTTCAACTATCTCAAATGGGCCCTCGAGTAAAAATTTTGGGTTACAGCCATAGTTGGTACAAGTGCCTGCCAGTGTCTCTTTTTCGATTAATGCCACTTTCTTTTTGGACTGTGCAAGTGCGACCGCGGCATGCCAGGCTGCATGACCACTACCGATAAAAATTACATCATAATTCATTACTGAACCTCCTCTACTATTATATTTTCCTCTTCCCTTTTTCTGGGTATTTAATCAACCTGTAAGGAGACAGCGAATTAAGTTATAATAGAGGTAATCAGATAAATCGGAGGCGTGAAGACATGGAATTAATCGAATCAGTACAGAACACAAGAATTAAAAATATCGCCAAACTGCATACACGTAAAGACCGCAAAAAAGCACAGCAGTTCTTAGTGGAAGGCTATCATTTAGTGGAAGAAGCAGTGAAAAGCGGCATTGAAGTAGAGACAATTCTGAGCGTCAATCCGGATGATATATCAAGTGAGATGACAGCAGGCAGCAAGGAACAGTTCCAGATTACTTTTAAGATTGCGGAGAAACTGTCTCAGACAGAATCGCCTCAAGGTATCTATGCGGTATGCAACATGCCGGACTATCAGATAGGCGATTTCAGTCAGCTGATTTATCTTGACCGCATCCAGGATCCAGGCAATGTCGGCACGATTATCCGTACAGCAGATGCAGCAGGATATGATGGTGTTGTCATCTCAAAAGGCACCGTTGATATCTACAATGATAAAGTACTGCGCGCGAGTCAGGGCAGTGTCTTTCATATACCGGTTGTGGAAGCGGATTTTCACGATATCAGGAAAGACTTCAGCGGCAAGATATACGGCACATCACTGAAGAATGGTAAGAACTATAAGGAAGTCGAACTGTCTAAAGAATTCATACTTGTTCTCGGCAATGAAGGGCAGGGCGTCGATGAACTGATTTTAAATGAAACTGATGAAAATTTATTTGTACCGATTTTTGGCCAGGCAGAAAGTCTGAATGTCGCGGTCTGTGCCGGTATTTTAATGTATCAGCTGAAGTAACCTTAAACTTACCTTAAAAATACAGAAAATAGTAAAATTAACCACCTTTTCGATTATACTAAATGTATAACGACGAAGGTGGTTTTTTCTATGAATCTAAAAGAGACATGGCAGGACTATAACGACTACTTTTATAATACGAAAGCACCCATTAATTATAAACAGTATAGAGATGAATTAAATTTAATCGCGATAATGACATTACCTGTTTTCTTATCTTTTATCTTTCTGATTTCCTTGAATTTAAATGAAGGAATCAAACAGTCCTTTATCTACGGTGTGACATTTGTAATTGCAGCTTTAATAATAACAATACTTAGAAATCCGGTAGAAAGACGCATGTTCAATACAAGAGACAAATCTGATATGCCTTATCGGGTGTCCCATGTTATCTTTTTTATCGGTTCGATTATCTACTGTCTGATCAGCTACTTTCTACATCAGGAAGTTCAGTTCTATGTGCTTGTGCTAGGTTATTTTATCCCGAGCATGACCACGATGGGAAACTATTATTTAAAATAATTCTGAGGTATTCATAAAGGGGGCAATTTAATGAAAAACAACATTACCTGGAAGGAAGCTTGGCAGGACTATATACGTAACTTCTTTAAACCGAAAGCGCCGATCAGTTACGAGATGTACGACAAACATAGATGGGTGTCTGTGCCATTGCTCATTTTATTGCTTATTCTGTTCTTTTTTATCAGTTATCAGTTAGATTTATTCGACTCGATAGACTGGAATCAATCACTTGAAAAATACCATAAATTAAAGGTAGAACAAGCTTTTCTGTCAGGACTTGTCTTTACACTTTTTCTTTTCATCTTTCACCTAACAGATTTAACAACTGAACTAAGAATGTTTCATGCAAGAGGAAAAAGTGCGAGAGACTATCTGATTGCACTGATAGTAGCTCCCATCATTTCATTATTATTTGTTTATTTGATGTATCGATTCGAGCAAGAGAATCAAACGTTTTTCATCATCATATTCTTTTATTTACCGTCTTATTTCAACAACTGGAGATATATAAATAACAGAAAAGCAGATCGACTACGAAAAGAATATTAATGCTTTTCAGGAAGGAGTATCGAAATGAAACAGCAAATTACCTGGCAGGAAGCCTGGCAGGATTATACGCGTAACTTCTTTAAGCCGAAAGCGCCGATCAGTTATGAGATGTATAAGGCACATAGTCGTCTCGTGCGACCTTTAGGTGTAGTTTTAACAATCATATGGTTTATTATTATTTATCAGATAGGAAAATATCCAGAAGGATTTTGGAATAGAGCTGAAAAGACACAGGATCACTTTGAAATTGTCCAATCTTTTAAACGTGGTCTAGTATTCATCTTAATCTCCAGCGCTATCATTCTTCCCACTTTACCAACAGAATTAAGAATGTTCACTAAAAGAGGTAAAAGTGTTTTGCCTTATATGTTAACTTTTATCTTCTTTGTTGTTGGAGGGATTACTTTTTCTTTTATCACCTTCTATCTAAATATGAAGGGAGATATGCTGTTCGGTGTTCTAATGATGTTAGTGTTGATATTTATGAATAATCAAAGTTATGTAGATAACGTGAGAAAAACAGGGGCCGACCAAAATGAACAATAAAATTACCTGATAGGAAGCCTGGCAAGATTATACGCGTAACTTCTTTAAGCCGAAAGCGCCGATCAGTTATGAGATGGATGATTATCATAGATGGATTACTTTGATATTCTTGCTGCCAACTACAGCACTTTTATGGTATATTGCGAGTCAATCAGGGCTGTTCGACCCAGTGGATTATAATTTATCTGAAAAGGAATACGCTTATCAGAGAGCAATGGCGTTTTTTAACGTAGGATTATTTGTTCTGGTATTCATGTTTTTTAACTTCCTTTTTAGCATCGGTAAGGAAATCAGATTGTTCTATTCAAGAGGAAAAAGTCCGAAACTCTATCTTCTTGCAGTGGCAAGATCCTTTATATTGGCATTGATATTTCTGTTCGTTATGAAGCATTATGAACAAAATGTTCCAAGTGTCATGGTACTGAACCCTGAAAATGGGACGGAATAAAAAACACTTTTTATAAGGCTGCTTGTATTCGGTATTGAACCGGAGATAAGTAGCCTAATTTTTGTTGAATTCTATTTTCATTATAATTTTTGATGT
>NZ_SCWA01000039.1 GCF_004359615.1 Macrococcus brunensis | reverse complement strand
CCTATAGAACCATCAATCGCTTTAGAGTTCATCCGGTGATGGATGACCTACTGAAAAATTTGTATACTAATTTCAGAGCTCAGCTAACTGAAAACAATCTGATAGATGAGGATGCCATCTTTATAGATGGAACAAAAATTGAAGCAAACGCAAATAAGTATTCATTCGTATGGAAGAAGACTGTTCTCAATAATCAGTCCAAAGCTGTGACCAGAGCCCAGCTTATCTATGAGGATCTCTATGAAAATGAAATCATTCAGGAGATAAAGAACGAAATGGATGAAGAATTTAATATTGATGATACCCCGTATATCGACGAAGCTCTCACAGAGAAAATCGAAGATTTAACACATAAAATGGAGCAGAGCGACGATTCAGAGGAAAGAAAAAGTATCAGAAAAGAGAGAACATCATTAAAGGCTGGGCAAAAAGAAATTAGAGCGATCCTTGAAAGAAATAAAAAATATGAGGGACAGCTCAAGATATTAGGAGAAAGAAACAGCTATTCTAAGACTGACCATGATGCCGTGTTTATGCGTATGAAGGATGATCATATGAGGAATGGTCAGTTGAAAGCCGGATATAATATTCAAATTGCCACTAACAACCAGTTCGTTCTCGCATACGATGTCTTTCCAAACCCTACAGATACTAAGACACTGATTCCATTTCTGAATACATACAAAGCGCTCTATCATAAATTTCCGCAACACATAGTGGCTGATGCTGGTTATGGAAGTGAAAGTAACTATGAAATACTTATAGATGACCTGCAGGTCATCCCGCTCATTCCTTTCAATATGTATGTAAAAGAGCAGTCTCCAGGCTACAGAAAAGATCGATTTAACACTTTTAACTGGAAGTATCATGAATTGGAGGATGCCTTTATATGTCCTCAGAATCATCCACTCCCTTTTAAAGGTTATAGTGTGAGAAAAAATGGTGATAAAGAGCAAGTATCAAAGGTCTATCAATGCGATATGTGTCAGGAATGTCCATTGAAGACCCAGTGTATTTCAGCACAAGCAGCCGGAAACAAGAAAATCTTCAGGAATAATAACCTGGAGTACTTTAAAGAATACACAAGACAAAAGCTTTCAGATCAGGAAACTGGTAACATCTATGCGCGTCGCAAGATAGATGTCGAACCAGTATTTGGATATCTGAAGGCTATTTTGGGGTTCACTCGAATGTCAGTTCGAGGAACTGCCAAAGTAAAAAAAGAAATTGGTATCGCCTTAATGGCAGTAAATATAAGAAAAATGGCTGCCGTAGGCGGTCAGATTATCTGTAAAAATCATAAAAAGACGAAAAAAAT
>NZ_SCWA01000038.1 GCF_004359615.1 Macrococcus brunensis | reverse complement strand
GATCCATTTCCCTAATGCCGAAGGCGTCAGGTCATACTCACGTACAATTTCATTTCTAGGTTTACCATTCTCATAAAGTTTGACCATCTGTAATTTGAATTCTGGACTGAAACTTCTTCTTTCACGTAACATAAATAAATCGCCTACTTTCTTAGATTAACAATATCTATTCACATAGAAATTGTCCAACTAAGTGTAGACGATTCAATGTATAAAATATAGATTATACCATCAATACTTTAGTTGTAGATTCCGATAAAATAATAGGCTGGAGGATTACGATGAAGCTATCAAAGATTGCAATTAATGATGACTTTGAAGTTTTTGGATACTGGTCGATAAATGAAAACTTAAATGACAAGTTTAGTGGTACTTTGTATAAAAAAGATAATAAAATTACGTTGAAAATATATAGAGAAGATTGGGGGGAATTATATAACAATATAGAATTTTTATATGGTTTTACAGAAGAGGGAGAAAAAATCACATTAAAAGATTTGTTTTGTATATCACATTCATTCGGAAGTAAAATTACGACGAATAGTTATATAATAAAGGAGGTATTGGTTGGAGAGTTTATTGATAATAATACACAGTTTAAGTCAATCAATTGTAGTTTCAATTTTCTTAGTAAGTGGATAAATAAAAGATTTAATTACCTAACTAGTAACAAGAATGAAGAAATTAATAATTATCCTAAGGATTTATATCTTATCTCTGAAACATTATCATTGGTTGATGGCTTATCCTATTTTGAAAAAGTAAAAAACGAGAAATATGAAATAATCTTAAAGAAAAATTTAAAATTAAAGTTCAGTCCTGAAAAAAATTTGAACGGGTGTTTTTATAGTTTTTATCAGCTTCAATTATTTTTGAATATATTTATGAATAAATATATTGTTTTTGATCGAATACAAATGGTAATTTCTGATGGAAATGATAAAGTAATAACGAGAATATACTCGCAAGATACAGATGGAAAATTTCATGATAGTAGTAATGTGATATATTATGAAAAAATAAGTTCTATTTTAGATCAAGTGCTCAATAAATGGTATTCAAATTTTCCGCTTTTTTATACTCTGACATCTGAATTAATTAAACCTAACTCATATACGTATAATGTGAAGGCTTTTCATGTGGAGTTGATTAGAACATTTGAAATCTATCATAGAGAATTCTTGGAAAACAAAGAATTGGAAAAGATAGATGTATCTAAAGATTTAAAGAAAATTATTGAATCGTCTACACTTAGTTGGACAATTTCTATGTGAATAGATATTGTTAATCTAAGAAAGTAGGCGATTTATTTATGTCACGTGAAAGAAGAAGTTTCAGTCCAGAATTCAAATTACAGATGGTCA
>NZ_SCWA01000036.1 GCF_004359615.1 Macrococcus brunensis | reverse complement strand
CCCCCTGTTTCCTTAAGTTTAAATGATGAGAACAAAATAAAGAACATGAATTTCAAAATTCATGTTCTCTAAAAGATTTTTATTCAATTGCGATTCTTCTTTAATTATCAGAATAATCGTAGATTATTAAAGGAGATTTTCAGTGACCTCGCCAGGGCTGCTCTTTTTCTATAGTAATTTATCTCCGAAGAACGTGACCAGTAATTCTACTGCCTGGTTTGCCGTCTTGTTGTTAATATCAATCAGCGGATTGACTTCAACAATTTCCATTGACGTCACACGTTCAGAATCATGCAGCATCTCAAGTGCTAAATGACTTTCACGGTAAGATATACCTCCTGGGACTGTTGTGCCTGTCCCTGGTGTCTCTACAGGATCCAGTGCATCTACATCGAGCGATAAATGAATGCCATCCGTTTCCTTCAAGTATTCAAGCGTCTCTTCAATGACTTGACCCATACCGATTCTATCGATATCAGACATCGTGTATGTTTTAATACCGACTTCTTTGATATACGCTTTTTCGCCTTCATCTAAGTCACGCATACCGATCAGAACAATATTCTCTGTTTTCACTTTATTCTTGTAGCCACCGATGTTGATTAAGTCTGGATGACCGTCACCAATCAGCGCTCTTAAAGGCATGCCGTGAATATTGCCAGAAGGCGATGAATCAGCAATATTTAAATCTCCGTGCGCATCGTACCAGATAACACCCAGATTATCGTAATGTTTTTTCACGCCGGATATCGTTCCCATCGCTATCGAGTGATCTCCTCCGATAACGAGTGGGTACTTTCCTGCTGTTATTGTCTGATCGACTTCATTGCAAAGAGTCTCGCAGAATTCCACGACTTCAGGAAGATTGCGAAGCCCTCCGTCCTGCTCACTACGATATTTCTGCATATCGATTGCTGGACTCTTAACATTTCCTTTATCATTTACTTCAAGTCCTAAGTTTTCAAGTCTAGCTACTAAATCAGCATACCGTATGGCATCCGGCCCAAGATTTACCCCTAATTTACGCTGACCAAATGCACTCGGTGCACCAATAATTTCAATTGTTTTATTCATTATAGAATCCCCTTTAAACAAGTTTAAGAAAACGTTCTCATAACTTTATTTTAAACGAGACACTTGTGATATGCAACTATGTATAAAATTGAAGATATTTCCATACACTACACTATATATATTTAGTCATACAAAAAAACCATATCCTTCTGGATATGGTTTAAGATGAGCCATAGAGGATTCGAACCTCTGACCCTTTGATTAAAAGTCAAATGCTCTACCAACTGAGCTAATGGCTCTAATGGCTGGGGTAGCTGGATTCGAACCAACGAGTGACGGAGTCAAAGTCCGTTGCCTTACCGCTTGGCTATACCCCAAGAATGGTGGAGGGGGGCAGATTCGAACTGCCGAACCCGAAGGAGCGGATTTACAGTCCGCCGCGTTTAGCCACTTCGCTACCCCTCCAGCTTATATATGTAAGAGTAAAATTTAAAATGGTGGAGGATGACGGGATCGAACCGCCGACCCTCTGCTTGTAAGGCAGATGCTCTCCCAGCTGAGCTAATCCTCCAAATGACCCCTACGGGATTCGAACCCGTGTTACCGCCGTGAAAGGGCGGTGTCTTAACCGCTTGACCAAGGGGCCTGGCTCCACAGGTAGGACTCGAACCTACGACCGATCGGTTAACAGCCGATAGCTCTACCACTGAGCTACTGTGGATAAATAAAAAAAACTGCCCGGCAACGTCCTACTCTTGCGGAACGTAAGTCCAACTACCATCGGCGCTAGAGAGCTTAACTTCTGTGTTCGGTATGGGAACAGGTGTGACCTCTCTGCCATCATCACCAGACAGGGTGAGAA
>NZ_SCWA01000035.1 GCF_004359615.1 Macrococcus brunensis | reverse complement strand
ATTGAACTTTTTGATTATGTGAACTGGTATAACAATGTCAGGCCGCACGGCGCATTAAATTATCTAACACCAAGGGAATATAAAGAAATATTCTATAAAAACTGTCCAATATTATGTTGACAGACCACATTTTCCCTTTGAAATATAATATCGTTCATAATATGTATAATAGCAATACACTATATTATATATAATAAGGAAAGAAATTATCAGTTAAAAAATTTTCTTGACTAAAACTTTTAGATATCCTGATAAAATACTTTATAATATCACTTTTCTTATTATTACTCAACAGTGTTTAAGCCTACTTATTAGTCTAGCAAATAATAAATAATTTTAAATTATTATTTATTTTATGTAGAGGGATAATATTCAAATCTTCTACTTCTTTCTTATTCTCGTTACTATTTAAAGCTTTTTAAGTATATGATTGTCTGTTCTCTTAGGTGAACAAGATATTAAATTAGCAAGACTATGCGACTAAAAGCGAGCTCTTATGATTTTGGATCCTTATATATAAAGCAGAAAATATAATTCCAAATACCTTATACAATATAACATCATCGCTATTTGTTTAATAAACTGTTTATATTATATCGTCTAAAATGATATATTTAACTAACAGTATATATTCTTGTAAAACCAATACTCAGGGGGATACCTTCATGATATTAGAAAACCTGATCCAATATAATGATATTTTAGAGAAAAAACATGCATACAAAAATAATAGTGGCTACGAAATTAATGATAGAACGATATTTATTAACCATATTTTAAAGCCGTTAGGTTATGATGAAACTAACTTATTACAAGATGTTCCACAAAATGGCTTAGTAGGTTCTAAAAGTGTTGATATAAGAGTTTTTGGTAATTACGAATATAAATCAAAACATAGTTATAGTCAGTTCATCATAGAAACAAAAAATTACAAGTCACTAAAAAATCTAGAAAATATTGATTATTTACAGTTAAAAAGGTATATCAAATATAATGAATCGAAAGTAAGATTAATCGTATTAACAGATTATCAAACATTATATATTTTCAATGCAACTGATTTAAAGAAGCATTCACAAATTAAACTTAATAACTTATCCTCAATCACTGAAACGGAAAAGAAAATATTCAACTCACATATTTTTAGGATAATTAATCTAGAAAATATAAATTCCAATACTTTAAATGAACTATCCATATTAAGTTACAAGAAAATTTTTGAAAATCAAAAATTTATAAATCCTGATGATTTTGCAACCACTAATTCAATTAACGATCCTCATGTCAGAAAAAACTTTATTTTTGAACTTTATCATTTAATGATTCGTCTAAATAATCAATTAGTCCCAATTTTTGAAATTAAATTAGTAGATGTTCATTCTCAATTGGGTGTAGGAGCAAATAAAATAAATAGCAAATCATTTAAATTACTAATTTCACAGGATACGTATCTTCCGATAATGAATTATCTGATTTGGGGAATTGAAATGAATTATTTAGAGGATTTTTTTGAAGATTCTAAAAAATTTGATATAAATGAAATTGAAGCGTATTTAAATGATAGAGAGAAAAAAGATGCTTTCGTTTTGACTTCTCTTTATAACATTATTAATAAAACCATGTTTTTAAGAATATTAGAAGATTCTGCCTCAAAAACAACCAAATTTATAGAGGGTAAAATCAACGGAAGATATATCTCAAATGGTATATTAGAGCAAAAAAGAAAAGAAGGTAAAGATAGTTTAATAAAGTATTTTTTTAATGTATTTAACTTTCAACAACATGATTTAAAATCCTATTCTTTTATACTTTCAAAAGATATATATAATTGGGTATTAGATTCAGAAGATGATAGAATTTCAGATCTTATTATAGAATTAATTCGTCTTTTTAACGATATAAATTTCAAAAAAATTAATCAAGATATTCTTGGAGATATTTATGAACATTATCTTGAACAAGAAGAAGATAACTCTTCAAAAAAAACATATAGACGGCTACTTGGTCAATATTATACACCGAAGCCTATCGTTAGGTTAATGTGGTATTTAACCAGAGATGTTTTGAAAAAGTCCTATAATCGTGATTTATATGAGTTAAATAAAGATTCACTAGTGTTGCATAAAAATATTTCAACCTACGGTTTTAAATAGAATATTCTAAAAATTTATTTTCTGTACAAAAAAAGTCCTTTATAATGGTTGGAGGTAGTAATACACATCCAAATCCAATACA
>NZ_SCWA01000034.1 GCF_004359615.1 Macrococcus brunensis | reverse complement strand
GGATGAAAAATAGGATAAAAGAACCCGTCATTTCCTAATGTTGAGGAAATTGACGGGTTCTTTTACACTATTGAGTTGTTGGAATTAGTGAGCTTATAGAAAATCGTGAGATTTTCAGTGGCCTCTCCACGGATTCGGTCTTTTTGATTAGCTGAAACGATAAAATTCAGTCATGCGGTCCGCCACAGCCTGTGCATCTTCAGCTGTCACTTCTCCTGTAAGTCCGGACTGTGTCAAATCAATTTCATATGATTTCGCATCGTAGTCCAGGATAACAGATGTGCCACGTGCAGTGATTGTTTTAGGTGCTACTTCTGCCACTTCATCTTCTTCATGATTTTCACGGTAGTCAACACCAAACTGACCTGCTTTCAGTTCTGCATATTGTACGAGTTTATCAATATTCATTTTATATTCCTTCATGATTCAGCCTCCTAAAAGTTATGACTTCTTCATTTTAATGAATTCAGTTAACTTAGGCAAATCCCTTTTAAGAATGCCACGAACGTTGTAGTTTTTCGTCCCCATATTTTTACGGGCCACTTTAAGAAATAATGAGCCATATATTTCGTCGTTATTTCCATTTTCATCTACTCGCTCAAAATCAACTTGCGCTATTTTGCTGAATTTAATCTCGTCAAAATGAATGATTTTTGAGCGCTCTTTACTATGAATCAGCATCAGGCGATCTGACAACACAAGAATCAAGCCTTTCTGATTCAGATTCAGCTGACTTGCCGAAGCATACTGAACGAGTTCATGATTCTTAATTTCAGAACAATACACTTTTAAAAGCTTAATAAAGAACCGACGTTCACTCTTTTTAATTTTTTTGAATGTTTTGGAGAACTTCTTATAAGTTAAAGGATACTCAAGCTGTTCCAGCGCCTGACGTATCGTCATTTTCTTTTTTTTCATATCATACACCAATCTTATTCAAGAATTATGTTTATTATAGCTATAAATCCTAAAAATTTCTATGTCAAAATAAAAAAGCCTTTAGAGATAAAGGCTTTGATTAACGGAGGGCAAGGGATTCGAACCCTCGAAACGCTTGTGACGTTTACACACTTTCCAGGCGTGCTCCTTCGGCCAGCTCGGACAACCCTCCATAATAAAAAAAATCAGAAGCGATATTTCACCTCTGATATATGACCCCTACGGGATTCGAACCCGTGTTACCGCCGTGAAAGGGCGGTGTCTTAACCGCTTGACCAAGGGGCCTGGCTCCACAGGTAGGACTCGAACCTACGACCGATCGGTTAACAGCCGATAGCTCTACCACTGAGCTACTGTGGAACAATAATGGAGCGGGTGATCGGAATCGAACCGACGACATCAGCTTGGAAGGCTGAGGTTATACCATTTAACTACACCCGCATAAATAAAGGGCGACTGATGGGAATCGAACCCACGAATGTCGGAACCACAATCCGATGCGTTAACCACTTCGCCACAATCGCCAGAAATGGTGGCTCAGGACGGAATCGAACCGCCGACACATGGATTTTCAATCCATTGCTCTACCGACTGAGCTACTGAGCCATAATGGCGGTCCCGACGGGAATCGAACCCGCGATCTCCTGCGTGACAGGCAGGCATGTTAACCGCTACACCACGGGACCACTTAAAATTGCGGGAGGCGGATTTGAACCACCGACCTTCGGGTTATGAGCCCGACGAGCTACCAGACTGCTCCATCCCGCGTCAATAAAAAATGTTACTCAGCTAATATATCATTTATCTTATTTACTAGTCAATTATTAAAAAGTGTAAATAGTTAAACGTTACTGCTGCGCTGTTTTAAAAGGACTTTTTAAGTATATAAAGAAATTGTAAAGTCGTCAACAGTTAAATTTACATCCATAAAAAAATAGGGAATTCGGTCTGAACTCCCTATTCATGTCTCAATTTATTTTTCAATCTGATGGACAAGATGCGTGAGGATGTCACAGTACGGTGTTGGAATACCGAATTCCCGACCATACTCTGCCACACGGCCAGTCAGGAAATCGACTTCTGTCTTACGACCATTATGAATATCATGATGCATAGAAGGATAATGAAGTCCGACGACATCAGGGCTGTACATCGCATGGAATTTATTCAAAGTCGCATCGAAATCAAGCTTAGCACCCTTCTGTTCCCCGACTGTAATAATTTCTTTCATTAGCGGAATCAGCATATCATCGGAATGCACGTATGCACCGAACTCACCGATTTTTTTGTCAGTTACCGCACAGTAAGTATTAAAGCAGCAGTTAACGAGTGCTTTGTTCCAGATACTTGTAACGATGTCATCACTGATCTTGCCATTCAGTTTCGCTTCGTTAAAAATATCATTCAATTCTTTAACGAAATTATCTACTGTGCCATCAATACGACCGAATTCAATATTTCCTGTACCTTCAAGCGTTACTTCACCTGGACCATTGAAACCTGCAGGCCACATCGTCACAGCAAGAAGAATTTTGTCATCCGCAATATATTTTCTGAGTAAGTCACCATGACCGAGACCATTCATCATGGACATGACATTAGTATCTTCCGTGATGACACCTTGATCCATCAGCTGTTTAATTTTTTCTTCAGCTGCCATTGCTTTAGTCAGAACAATCACTAAGTCTACTGGTACACTGTAATCCTTAAAGTTTCTGATTGAGACAGGGTAAGTTTCTGTTTCCCCCAGTGTATTCACTTTCAATCCGTGTTCTGTCACTGTATCTACATGCATCTGCCAATCATCTAAAAGGACAACATCCTGACCCGCCTGCGTTAAATATAAACCCACTCTGCTTCCCATTGCACCTGCGCCTGCTACTGCTACTGCTATTTTCATGTTATCAGTCCCTTCTTTTTGTTATGTTCATTACATCACAATCTTTTATTTTACTTAATAATTTTCACTAGTGTTGCATAAAAATATTTCAACCTACGGTTTTAAATAGAATATTCTAAAAATTTATTTTCTGTACAAAAAAAGTCCTTTATAATGGTTGGAGGTAGTAATACACATCCAAATCCAATACA
>NZ_SCWA01000033.1 GCF_004359615.1 Macrococcus brunensis | reverse complement strand
AAGAAGAAAAAAGATTTTACCAAGCAAAACCGAGTGAGTTCATTTATTGAATTCTCAAAAAATCGCGCGTCTGTATTCATACAGACATCACATTATTAATAACAGATTAAGTTATTAAGGGCGCACGGTGGATGCCTTGGCACTAGAAGCCGAAGAAGGACGTTACTAACGACGATATGCTCTGGGGAGCTGTAAGTAAGCACTGATCCAGAGATTTCCGAATGGGGAAACCCAGCATGAGTTATGTCATGTTATCCATATGTGAATACATAGCATATGAGAAGGCACACCCGGAGAACTGAAACATCTAAGTACCCGGAGGAAGAGAAAGAAAACTCGATTCCCTGAGTAGCGGCGAGCGAAACGGGAAGAGCCCAAACCAGGATGCTTGCATCCTGGGGTTGTAGGACACTCAGCACGGAGTTACAAAGGAACGATTTAGACGAATGACTTTGGAAAAGTCAACCATAGAAGGTAAAGGTCCTGTAGTCGAAAAGTCGTCCCCTCCTGAGTGGATCCTGAGTACGGCGGAACACGTGGAATTCCGTCGGAATCCGGGAGGACCATCTCCCAAGGCTAAATACTCTCTAGTGACCGATAGTGAACCAGTACCGTGAGGGAAAGGTGAAAAGCACCCCGGAAGGGGAGTGAAATAGAACCTGAAACCGTGTGCTTACAAGTAGTCAGAGCCCGTTAATGGGTGATGGCGTGCCTTTTGTAGAATGATCCGGCGAGTTACGTTTTGATGCAAGGTTAAGCAGTGGATGCGGAGCCGCAGCGAAAGCGAGTCTGAACAGGGCGAATGAGTATCAGGACGTAGACCCGAAACCAGGTGATCTACCCATGTCCAGGTTGAAGTTCAGGTAACACTGAATGGAGGACCGAACCGACTTACGTTGAAAAGTGAGCGGATGAGGTGTGGGTAGCGGAGAAATTCCAATCGAACCTGGAGATAGCTGGTTCTCTCCGAAATAGCTTTAGGGCTAGCCTCGCATGATGATTACTGGAGGTAGAGCACTGTTTGGACTAGGGGCCCCCCTCGGGTTACCGAATTCAGACAAACTCCGAATGCCAGATAATTTAATGCGGGAGTCAGACTGCGGGTGATAAGGTCCGTAGTCGAGAGGGAAACAGCCCAGACCACCAGCTAAGGTCCCAAAATATATGTTAAGTGGAAAAGGATGTGGCGTTGCCCAGACAACTAGGATGTTGGCTTAGAAGCAGCCATCATTTAAAGAGTGCGTAATAGCTCACTAGTCGAGTGACGCTGCGCCGAAAATGTACCGGGGCTAAACATATTACCGAAGCTGTGGATTGTCCGTAGGACAATGGTAGGAGAGCGTTCCAAGGGCGTCGAAGCATGACCGTAAGGACATGTGGAGCGCTTGGAAGTGAGAATGCCGGAGTGAGTAGCGAAAGACGGGTGAGAATCCCGTCCACCGATTGACTAAGGTTTCCAGAGGAAGGCTCGTCCGCTCTGGGTTAGTCGGGACCTAAGCCGAGGCCGACAGGCGTAGGCGATGGATAACAGGTAGATATTCCTGTACCACCTGAGATTGTTTGAACGATGGGGGGACGCAGAAGGATAGGCGATCGTACTGTTGGTTATGTACGTCCAAGCATTGAGACTGAGTGTCAGGCAAATCCGGCACTCGTAAGGTCAGGATGTGATGGGGAGCGAAATTAAGTAGCGAAGTCGTTGATTTCACACTGCCAAGAAAAGCCTCTAGTTAGATATCAGGTGCCCGTACCGCAAACCGACACAGGTAGTCAAGATGAGAATTCTAAGGTGAGCGAGCGAACTCTCGTTAAGGAACTCGGCAAAATGACCCCGTAACTTCGGGAGAAGGGGTGCTTTTTAGGGTGCAAGCCCTGAAGAGCCGCAGTGAATAGGCCCAAGCGACTGTTTATCAAAAACACAGGTCTCTGCAAAACCGTAAGGTGACGTATAGGGGCTGACGCCTGCCCGGTGCTGGAAGGTTAAAAGGAGTGGTTAGCATTAGCGAAGCTACGAATTGAAGCCCCAGTAAACGGCGGCCGTAACTATAACGGTCCTAAGGTAGCGAAATTCCTTGTCGGGTAAGTTCCGACCCGCACGAAAGGCGTAACGATTTGGGCACTGTCTCAACGAGAGACTCGGTGAAATCATAGTACCTGTGAAGATGCAGGTTACCCGCGACAGGACGGAAAGACCCCGTGGAGCTTTACTGCAGCCTGATATTGAAATTCGGCACAGCTTGTACAGGATAGGTAGGAGCCTTTGAAGCGTGAGCGTCAGCTTACGTGGAGGCGCTGGTGGGATACTACCCTGGCTGTGTTGACTTTCTAACCCGCGCCACTTATCGTGGCGGGAGACAGTGTCAGGCGGGCAGTTTGACTGGGGCGGTCGCCTCCTAAAGAGTAACGGAGGCGCTCAAAGGTTCCCTCAGAATGGTTGGAAATCATTCGCAGAGTGTAAAGGCACAAGGGAGCTTGACTGCGAGACCTACAAGTCGAGCAGGGTCGAAAGACGGACTTAGTGATCCGGTGGTTCCGCATGGAAGGGCCATCGCTCAACGGATAAAAGCTACCCCGGGGATAACAGGCTTATCTCCCCCAAGAGTTCACATCGACGGGGAGGTTTGGCACCTCGATGTCGGCTCATCGCATCCTGGGGCTGTAGTCGGTCCCAAGGGTTGGGCTGTTCGCCCATTAAAGCGGTACGCGAGCTGGGTTCAGAACGTCGTGAGACAGTTCGGTCCCTATCCGTCGTGGGCGTAGGAAATTTGAGAGGAGCTGTCCTTAGTACGAGAGGACCGGGATGGACATACCTCTGGTGTACCAGTTGTCGCGCCAGCGGCATAGCTGGGTAGCTATGTATGGACGGGATAAGTGCTGAAAGCATCTAAGCATGAAGCCCCCCTCAAGATGAGATTTCCCAACTTCGGTTATAAGATCCCTCAAAGATGATGAGGTCAATAGGTTCGAGGTGGAAGCACAGTAATGTGTGGAGCTGACGAATACTAATCGATCGAAGACTTAATCAAAATATCAGATTTTTTAGCTCGGTGAGCTTGTGAATCAATTTCTTCTTACTTATCTAGTTTTGAGAGTATAATATTCTCACCCTGTCTGGTGATGATGGCAGAGAGGTCACACCTGTTCCCATACCGAACACAGAAGTTAAGCTCTCTAGCGCCGATGGTAGTTGGACTTACGTTCCGCAAGAGTAGGACGTTGCCGGGCA
>NZ_SCWA01000032.1 GCF_004359615.1 Macrococcus brunensis | reverse complement strand
ACACATTTCCATTTAACTTCACTTGAATAAGCAATTCTCTGCATAATAAAACACTCCTATCAAATTCATTTTATATGAATTCAACAAGAGTGTTTTTTATTCTGTCCCATTAATTGGGGTCAGTCCGGTTTAATGATTCAGATAAAGGGTATTTTTAATTGAATTTTACGTATTTAAATTAGATAAAATTATAGTGTAACTAGGAGTGTATGTAATGAACTTGAATATTGATACAATCGAACATGATACATTTTATGAAATTAAAGTAGCAGGAGAGCTTGATGTCTATACAGCCCCTGAACTGCTGGCTGTTCTTCAGCCTTTACACCAAAAAGGAACTCATGACATTCACCTGAATATTTCAGAGGTCAGCTATATGGATTCAACAGGTCTTGGTTTATTTGTAGGTACATTAAAAGAGCTCAACAAACATCATCATGAACTTTATGTGTTAGGGGCCAACAGTCGTATCGAAAGATTGTTTGATATCACAGGTTTAAAAGAACTGATGCACGTGAATGCGGAGACGGAGGTTTAATATGACGAATTATGATTATATAGAGATGCGTTTTCCGGCTTCAGCTGAATATGTAGGACTTGTACGTCTGACGTTATCAGGCATTCTGAACAGGGCGGGCGCTTCATATGACGATATCGAAGATTCAAAAATTGCTGTTTCTGAAGCTGTAACGA
This sequence comes from Macrococcus brunensis, assembly GCF_004359615.1. Classification (GTDB taxonomy): domain Bacteria; phylum Bacillota; class Bacilli; order Staphylococcales; family Staphylococcaceae; genus Macrococcus; species Macrococcus brunensis. The sequence goes on along the minus strand of NZ_SCWA01000032.1, from coordinate 4,509 downwards.
ATGCGATTAAACATGCATACAAAGGCGAAGTAAAAGGTGATGTGTTAGTCGGTTACGTGATCTTCGACGAAAAAGTGGAAGTCATTGTATCAGATTCAGGTCAAAGTTTTGATTACGAAGAAACGAAATCAGAACTCGGACCTTATAAAGAAGATGAAAACATTGATTTTATTCGTGAAGGAGGACTAGGACTGTTCCTGATTGAATCATTGATGGATGAAGTGAACGTTAAGAAAGATGCCGGTGTCACAATCAGCATGACTAAGTACATAGCAGGAGAGCAGGTGCAACCTGATGGCGAGAGAGTCAACATCATTTAACGACATTTCTCCAGAGCAGATTAATGCCTGGATCAAGCTTTATCAGGAAACAAAGGACGAAATGGCACAGACCACACTCGTTGAACACTATAAAAAACTCGTGGAATCACTTGCCTATCGCTATTCTAAAGGACAAAGTCATCACGAAGACCTGGTTCAAGTAGGGATGGTCGGATTACTCGGTGCCATCAATCGTTTTGATGTTTCATTTGAAAGAAAATTTGAAGCGTTTCTTGTGCCGACCGTTATCGGTGAGATTAAACGTTATCTGCGAGATAAGACGTGGAGTGTGCATGTACCGCGCCGTATCAAGGAGATTGGACCGAAAATCAAGAAGGCGACGGATGAACTGACCAACCAGCTTGGACGTTCTCCGCAGATTAAAGAAATTGCTGATTATCTTGAAGTAACAGACGAAGAAGTTCTGGAAGCGATGGAGATGGGACAGAGCTATAATGCGCTCAGCGTCGACCATTCTATTGAAGCGGATAAGGACGGTTCTACTGTCACGCTACTTGACGTGATGGGGCAGCAGGAGGAAGGCTACGATTTAACTGAGAAACGGATGATCCTAACCAAGATTCTTCCTATCCTGTCAGACCGTGAAAGAGAGATTATACAATGTACATTCATCGAAGGCCTCAGCCAGAAAGAAACCGGCGAGAAGGTCGGCCTCAGCCAGATGCATGTATCAAGACTTCAGCGTACAGCGATCAAGAAACTGAGAGACGCTGTACAGGAGGGGAACTAGACATATGCTTAACAGCATGTGTCTTTTTTTGTGTTAAAATAAATGGACTGGAGGCGAGAAGATGGAGAAAGCAATCATCAATTTAATCATAGAAAAACTACCTTATAAGAATGGGCAGATAGAAGCGGTGCTGAACCTGCTGGAAGAGAAGAATACAGTACCTTTCATCGCCCGTTACCGAAAAGAAGTGACAGGTGGGCTCGATGAAGTAGAGATCAAAGAAATCGAGACTGAATACAGCTATATGGCTGCCCTGCAGAAACGTAAGGAAGATGTTATTAAAGCCATCGATGCACAGGGCCTGCTCACTGAAGATTTAAGAAAAGATATCCAGAAACAGACGAAGCTACAGCGTGTAGAAGATTTATATCGGCCCTTCAAGCAGAAAAAGAAAACGCGGGCGACAGAAGCGAAGCGTAAAAATTTAGGACCGCTTGCTGACAGGCTGCTGAAGTTCGAGGACTTTGATCGAATGGAAGCAAAAAATTATTTGAGTGACGAAGTGAACACAGTAGAAGAGGCGCTGAAAGGTGCAATGGACATCGTAGCAGAGGTGATTGCAGATGATCCGAAATATCGAGCCTTTATCTTGAAATCCGTCCAGGATTACGGGGAGCTCCATTCAAGCAAAAAGAAAAATGCAGAAGATGAAAAACAAGTCTTTGAAATGTACTACGATTATAGTGAACGTATCAGTAAAGTGGTTCCTCACCGTACACTTGCCATTAATCGGGGTGAGGAACTCGGTGTGCTCAAAGTCTCTATAGAACACGACCTTGAGCGCCAGGAACGTTATATTAAGAAACAGTTCGTTAAAAAGACAACTCAGAATGACGACCTCTATAATGAAATCATTACCGATAGTCTGAAGCGTCTGATTTTGCCTTCTATCGAACGAGAAATCCGAAGCGAGCTGACGACAAAAGCAGAAGCACAGGCTATTGAGATTTTCTCGGTTAACTTGAAAAACTTACTGCTGCAGCCGCCATTAAAAGGTAAAGTGATACTCGGCGTTGATCCTGCTTACCGCACAGGCTGTAAACTTGCAGTCATCAATGAATACGGTACATTTGTAGCAAAGTCTGTCATGTATCCGCACCCGCCAGTTAGTAAGAAAGCTGAAGCAGAAAAAATCTTTATAGATATGGTCACAAAGTATAACGTTGAACTGATTGCCGTCGGTAATGGTACAGCGAGCAGGGAAACAGAACAGTTTGTCGCTGAGATGATTAAAAAGCATCAATTAAAAGCAGCATTTATCATCGTTAATGAGGCAGGGGCCTCTGTCTATTCTGCAAGTGACCTTGCACGTCAGGAGTTCCCGGATTTTAAGGTAGAAGAACGAAGTGCCGTTTCAATCGGACGTCGTGTACAGGACCCGCTCAGTGAACTTGTTAAAATTGATCCGAAATCAATTGGTGTCGGCCAGTACCAGCATGATGTCAACCAGAAGTCTCTGACAGAATCTCTGTCCTTTATCGTCGAAACAGCCGTTAACCAGGTCGGTGTCAATGTCAATACGGCTTCTCTGCCACTCCTGCAGCATGTTTCAGGACTTTCGACAGCGGTTGCAAATAACATCATCAAATACCGGGAAGAGAATGGACCTATTCGTCATCATAAAGAAATTGCGAAGATTCCTCGACTTGGTGCTAAGACATTCGAGCAGAGTATTGGTTTCTTAAGAATACTGGACGGTTCAGAGCCTCTTGATCAGACTGCGATTCACCCTGAAAGTTACAAAGCAACTTACCAGCTGCTTGATGAGTTGGATAGTCACATCAGTGAACTTGGAACAGAAGCGCTCAAATCGAAGCTTCAGACCATGAATACTGCTGATATGGCGCAGATAATTGATATCGGCGAGTTGACATTACAAGATATCATCACAGCACTCATTGCGCCGGGGCGGGATCCGCGGGAAGATTATGAAGTCCCTCTCCTTAAATCTGACGTCCTGTCACTTGAAGACCTGAAAAAGGGAATGAAACTATCCGGAACGGTTCGGAATGTAGTGGATTTCGGTGCTTTTGTAGATATCGGAGTCAAACAGGATGGACTTGTCCATATCTCAAAACTGTCTGAACGTTTCGTCAAGCATCCGACAGATATCGTCAGTGTTGGTGACATAGTGGAAGTATGGGTAGAGACGGTGGATCTGGATAAGGGTAAAGTAGGGCTCACGATGAAAGAGCCAAAATGACAGATCATGAACTGCAGAAGCTTGTGATGACAGTATCGCAGGAAGTGTTTCATAAGCCATTTAAGCATGAGGCTCTTTTTAACCGGCGTCTAAGAACAACAGGTGGGCGCTATATGCTCTTAAGTCACAATATCGAGATTAATCCCAGACAATTAGCAGTACACGGCGAAGAAGCAGTGATAGCCATTATTAAGCATGAACTGTGTCACTATCATCTGCATCTGGAAGGGAAAGGCTACAGACATCGAGACCAGGATTTCAAAAAGCTTTGCCAAGAAACCGGCGCTCCTAGGTACTGTGCCCCTGTCACGAAGGAGCAATATCTTATATACCGCTGCAGTCAATGTGGTATACATTACCAGCGAAAAAGACGTATCAATATCGATAGATACAGGTGTGGCAAATGCCACGGAAAGCTAGAATTAGTCAGTAGTTAAAAAAATTACTGATTAATTCTTTTTTAGTGTTGACATCAGCTTCGAAACGTTTTATGATAGTATTCGTTGCTAAAACAACAGGCCCCTTGGTCAAGCGGTTAAGACACCGCCCTTTCACGGCGGTAACACGGGTTCGAATCCCGTAGGGGTCATAATCTTTTAAAAAAGTTAAACAAAAGTGTTGACTTTAAAACTTGAAGATTATATAATAAATATTGTCGCTAAAACAGACGACAACATAAAAGTTATCTGCTAACGAGCGGTCGTGGCGGAATGGCAGACGCGTCAGACTAAGGATCTGGTGGGTGTAATACCCGTGGAGGTTCGACTCCTCTCGACCGCACTACTTTTTAAAATTATATATGCGGGTGTAGTTTAGTGGTAAAACCTCAGCCTTCCAAGCTGATGTTGTCGGTTCGATTCCGATCACCCGCTCCATTAAATAAATGAACATTGAAAACTGAATGACAATATGTCAACGTTAATTCCAAATAAGACTGCGATTTTTAATCGCTAGTCGCATTTGCGAACTCGCGTAGCGAGTTTGTACAATGTCAAAGAGTGATTGGCTTAACCAATCAAAGAGCTTTATCAAACACTTTTATGGAGAGTTTGATCCTGGCTCAGGATGAACGCTGGCGGCGTGCCTAATACATGCAAGTCGAGCGGACAGACGAGGTGCTTGCACCTCTGAAGTCAGCGGCGGACGGGTGAGTAACACGTGGGTAACCTACCTGTAAGACTGGGATAACTTCGGGAAACCGGAGCTAATACCGGATAATATTTTTCACCTCATGG
>NZ_SCWA01000031.1 GCF_004359615.1 Macrococcus brunensis | reverse complement strand
TTATTACGTAATTACATCAGTAAAAAAATGGATGATCGCTACCTCTGTTTAGGTGTTTTCAATTTTTAAATTTTCGTAGAAAATAAAAGTTCAGAAAATTCTGTATTTATTTATGCAACACTAGTGATATGAACTATCAAAGTTAGAACCGTATATACTGCGTCCAAAGGATTCGTTTTGAGGCTTACCCAGTTTTTTGATGACATCCAGGCGTGTTGAATTGAAGTTAATACCTTTAAAAGAATAGGTACCGGCTTTGATCTAGCTGATGGTCGTCTTATTTGTTAAATCAGGTAATGCTTTCTCACTGACTGCTGCATTTGCTGATGGCTACACCGCTAAAAGAGAAACGACGGCAATCGTGCTAACGGCTAATTTTTTCATATTTTCCCTCTCCCTTTGTTAATCGCTTACACTTCCAATTAAATACTGTTTACCATCTTTTGCATAGTCATTTTTGACATTTTTAAGGTAACGTTAAGGTAGGATCGATTTTAGATGAAAAAAGACTGCATGCCTTAAAAGGCATGCAGTCTTCTCGTTTCCAAAACGTTACCAGCGATAAAGTCTGTTTATCGCTGGTAACTTGCTTAATCTTAAGAATTTTAGTGAGTTACTGGTGATATTCCACGTTTATCGCTGGTAACTCCCACTTCAATTATAAAAAATTCCTTTTTAACCGCGCAGTTTAGCGCCTGCTGATGTCAAGTTTTCAAGGACTTTATCGACAATCGGTTGGATATCTTCATCTTTCAATGTATCATCCGGATTCAGGAATTCCATACGGATAGCGACAGATTTCTTATCTTCTGCGATATGCTCCCCTTCATAAACATCAAAGACCGTCGCCTGCTGCAGATATTTATTATCTGTCTGCATGATGATATCGATGAGTTCCCCAGTCGCACGCGTGCGGTCCACTTCAAGTGCGATATCACGAGAGATGCCCGGGAACTTAGGAATCATATGATATTTCACAGCGCTTGTTTCTTCCAGAATGCGTTGTAAATTCAGTTCGAAGACGTAAGTGTCTTTTAAGTCATGTGCGCGTTCCACAAGCGGATGCAGCTGGCCGATGACACCGACAACTTCACCGTTTAAGAGCACGTGCGCGCTGCGTCCTGGATGCAGCTCGGCGAGTTCAGCGCGTTCGTATGCGAACTGAACGCTGAGTTTCTCACTTAATGCTTCAACAATACCTTTAACCACGAAGAAATCAACGGGTTCTACTTTGCCCTGCCATTCTGTTGCACTGAACTGACCGGTAATAATACCAGCGAGCTGTTCGACTTCTACCGGCTGATTCGTACCGCGGCCATGGAAGACGTTACCGATCTCATATAATGCGACGTCTTTCATCTGACGTGCATTATTGTACTGAACGGCATCAATCAAGTGTGGCAGGAGACTCTGACGCAGCACTGCGTGATCTGCACTCATCGGCATCATCAGTTTGACTGTCTCTTCTGTCTGTTTCGTGAACTGCTGTGCTTTTTCTTCTGATACAAGGGCATAAGTAATCGCCTGATTCAGGCCCAGTCCTTCAAGAAGTGATTTTACTGCGCGGCGTTTTGACTGATAAGCAGTCAGACCGACACGCTTATTTGTATTCGTTACTGGGAGTGTCGACGGCAGTTCATCATAACCATATATACGCGCAATTTCTTCAATCAGGTCTTCCTTGATGGTGATATCACCACGTCTAGACGGTACATGAACATTAAACGCATCACCGTCCACCTGGCTATCAAAACCGAGACGTTCAAAGATATTTTTAATCTCAGTATTAGAGAGATCAAAACCAATCAAGTTATTGACTTCATCTGTTGTAATCTGCACCGTTGTTTCAAGTTCAGGCAGTTCTCCCGCAGCCACAATACCTGCAAGAATGTTACCTTCAGCATGTTCCTGAAGGAGGAATGCTGCACGGTCGAGCGCCATATTCACACGTTCTGGGGCCACGCCTTTTTCAAAACGGCTGGATGCTTCAGAACGAAGTCCTGTCTGACGTGATGTTTTACGGACATTCACGGGATTGAACAGTGCTGATTCAATGACGACATTTGTCGTGTTCTCAGTCACTTCAGAGAAATCGCCGCCCATGACACCAGCTAAGGCAATCGGAGCTGTACCATTTGTGATGACGATATCATCAGTAGAAAGTTCGCGTTCCTGATCGTCAAGTGTCGTCATTTTCTCGCCGTCATTCGCATAACGGACAACGATTTCCTGTGAACCGATTTTGTCAGCATCAAACATATGCAGCGGCTGACCGAGTTCCATCATGACATAATTCGAGACATCAACGACATTATTGATCGGACGGACGCCCGCTTTAATCAAACGCATCTGCATCCAGGTTGGAGATGGTTTGATTTCAACGTTCTGAACCACTCGAGCTGCATAATACGGTGAAGCTTCATTATCTTCGATCTTGATTGAGATATAATCAGCAGCTTTTCCTGATTCATTCAAATCCGCTTCAGGGAATTTGATTTCTTCTTCATATAAGGCGCTGACTTCATAAGCAGAACCGAGCATACTCATCGCATCTGCACGGTTCGGTGTCAGACCGAACTCCATCACGCCATCTGCTAAGAACAATGCTTCTAACGCATCCGTTCCTGGTGTCACTTCTTCCGGGAAATTGAATATACCTGTCTCATACTGCGCAGGTATCAGGTTCTTTGCAATACCGAGCTCGCCTAGAGAGCAGATCATTCCATTTGATTCCACGCCGCGTAACTTCGCACGTTTGATCTTGACGCCGCCGGGCAGACGACCGCCCGGTCTGCAGACGATGACATACTGACCAGCGTCTACATTCGGTGCACCGCAGACAATCTGCAGTGTTTCGTCACCGACGTCGACTGTTGTTACATTCAGTTTATCAGCATCCGGATGCTTCTCTTTCGTCAGAACATGTCCGACGACTAAGTTCTTAATATCCTTGCTGTAATCTGTAATATCTTCTACTTCTATCCCGCTTCGCGTAATTTTCTCCGCCAGTTCTTCTACTGGCACATTGACACGGATAAATTCATTCAGCCATTCTTTACTGACTAACATGTTCACTACCTCCATCTTCTACTGCTTTGAACTGTTCAAGGAACCTGAGATCATCCGTATAGAAGTGACGGATATCTTCAATACCATACTTCAGCATGGCAATACGGTCCGGCCCCATACCAAACGCGAATCCTGAATATTTAGTTGAATCGAATCCAGCCATCTCAAGGACATTCGGGTGAACCATCCCTGCACCAAGAATCTCTATCCAGCCTGTACCTTTGCAGACATTACAGCCTGTACCGCAACATTTGAAACATGAAATATCCACCTCAACAGATGGTTCTGTGAACGGGAAGAAGCTTGGGCGCAGACGAATCTCACGCTCAGCACCGAACATTTTCTTCGCGAATAGTTCCAGTGTTCCTTTTAAGTCACTCATTTTGATGTTTTCATCCACAACTAAGCCTTCAATCTGTGTGAACTGATGACTATGTGTCGCATCATCTGAGTCACGTCGATAAACTTTACCAGGACAAATAATTTTAACAGGACCCTGACCTTTACGGCTTTCAAGCGTACGGGCCTGCACCGGAGACGTATGCGTACGCATCAGCAGCTCCTCAGTGATATAGAAGCTGTCTTGCATGTCGCGTGCCGGGTGAGACTTCGGTAAATTCAATGCTTCAAAGTTATAGTAATCCGTCTCAACTTCGTAACCTTCAACGACCTCGTAACCAAGACCGATGAATAAATCTTCAAGCTCTTCGACAATCTTCGTTAAAGGGTGTGCACTCCCGACATTGAACGTGCGGCCTGGCAATGAGATATCAATCGTTTCATTCGCCAGTTTGTCATTGATCGCTTTCTCTTTTAACTCAGAATCTTTTTCCGTCATCGCCGCTTCAACAGCCTGACGCGCCTCATTGACGAGCTGACCGAACATCGGCTTCTCCTCGTTCGGCAGAGATTTCATCTCCTTCATCAAACCCGTGATAATTCCCTTCTTACCGAGATACTCCACCTTCACCTGCTGCAGACTTTGCGCATCACTCGCATCATTTATTTTCGTCAGTGCTTCAGACTGCAGCGCACTTAACTTATGTTTAAGCTCCATCATAATCCTCCTAAAAAATAGATAAAAAAATAGCCTCGCGTCCTACAAGGGACGAAAGACTTCCGCGGTACCACCCAAATTTATGCCTAAGCATACACTTCATTCATGCGTAACGGGCAGAGCCGGCTTAACTTCTTATTAAGCAACCAAAAAGATGAAAAGACACATACCGCCGGTGACCATTTCACCACAATCGGTCACTCTCTACTACAGCAGCCATGCATCCCGTCCTTTTATCGGTCGGTTATTAAATTCCTCTTCATTATATGAAAAAAAGAGAGGACAAGCAAGTGTGTTCAAAGTAATTAGCAGATTAGAAATAAGAAAAGTGTCGTGTAAATATGAAATACACGACATTTTCTTGAAGTTTATGCAGTTTTTGTCGTATAAATGAAGAATACTCGACAATATTTATGCACAAAACCCCTCACTACTTCCACAGGTGAGGGGGCAACTTTTGATAAGTTCAATACTTAATAGAGTAGTTATTAACCATCATTTTGAAAAGCACAAATTGTAATTATTCATTTTTGTTATCTATATTCATCCAGACGGACCACTCGTGCAACATTTGTATTCTTCTTCCGCTTCTTCGACTTTTTCATAACCTGTCCTTTTCGTGGTGTACGAGCCTTCTGACGCTGTTGACTTTGTAGAGATGACTGAGGTATCTGATTACCGGCTGTCGCCCAGAAACGCGCTTCTTTCATCAATTCAACTATTTCAGGACCTATATCTGTCATCAGTTCTTCCTCAAACAGACCTTCATCAATTAAACCTGCGATAAAATTAAGCACATCTTCAATACTTAGACAGACACGAATACCTTTACGGATTTCCCGGTCCAGCGTTTCTATCTCAAATTGATGTGCGTGACGTGCATGCTTCTTCAGAACTTTGCGCAGATGAGTTTTATTGATATAGCCTTTTTCTAAAAACGGCTCAAGTTCCTTTAGTGTCGGCTCGTAGTATGGAGGTCGTTCCAGTTCATCTACATCGACTGCTTCCCAGTTACTGTGTTTAATACCTTTACTGCTGAAAATCACTTCATCATGAGAGAACAACGATTTGATATCTCGTTTGACCCGAGCGAGCGTAATGTTTTCATCCAGCAGCTTCTGTGCCATCTTATGGAGATGCTCATAGTCGACAGCACCATAAAAGTGCAGCAGACGCCGATAGAATAACTTTTTCGTTACTACCGGATGCAGTTCATTTTTCTTCAGATAGGCTCTGAAATGTGCCCTTACATCTTTAGTTGAAACAAATAATTCAGAATCACTTAAATAATAGAAGAAAATCATCGGGTCAAGCTCAGGACGATCCATTGTATGCATCCGGTCAAGACGCACCATCATCTCAACAATTTCAATGGTGTCAAGCGGCATATGCTCGACCATCTCTTCAAGCATAGTGAAATCCTCAAAAAAGCGATTGCAGATTAACATAGCGAGCTGCGACTTATTTTTAGAAGAGAAACCTTTAATCTTGTAAAAACGGCAGATATCCTTTAGGACATCATTTGGATAGTCAACAAGGCAGTCATAAAGTGTATCCTTCTTAAAAGCACGAATCTGTTTATCCAGCTCTTTCTTAATCCAGTCCTCTTCTCTTCTTTCCAGTGCCTCTCGAAATTGACGTCTGATTTCATCAATCTCATAATCAAGTGAATCATCTTTAATCAATGGATAAGCGCCATTTAATTCAACTTTAATATAAAGGTTAATCAGTTCATTTGGCACCTGTACTTCAATGCCTTCCGGACTATAAGGTAAATAGCCAAAACGAGTCAGAACCGGAAACGCAAAAGCAGTATCATCAGAAGTATGACAATATGATACCTGGCCTTCAGCAAAATAACGCAGCATGTTATGCTCATTATCTGTCAATTGCTTAGATATTTCTTTAAAATCTTTAGGATTAAACAAACGAGACTTTAAGCTATGAATCATATCTGCTTTATTTGCACTCGTCTTGATTCCAAAATACATGCAAAGCTCGATTAATTTTTTGTTGGAGAAAGCATTTAGATTTTCTAGAACAGTCATCAAATCACCCTTAGTTGAGTTTCTTTAATGACTATTGTAAGCTTTTGATTCAAGATAATACAAGAATAATAAAAAGATATTATTTGAAGTTTACGTGGTTTTCATCTTCTAAATTTCTTTTTCAGTTTAGGAATATCTTCCAACTTAATCCACTCTTCAGTATAACCACAGTTACAGCAGACATATCGATCTACTAATATGGCTGATAGATTTGTAAGCCCTACTTGTATATTATTGCCTGAGCCATACGCTCCTGCATTGCCTGGTATCAATAAAATATCATTATCACCGCATTTAGAACATAAGCTGTTTTCCTTCATGTTAACTCTCCTTGTAAATTTTAGTTATGTAAAGCTTCAATATTCATTTCTCAGCCACTCATATTTTTTCTGCTTCACAAATTTCTCATTGCTGAAGAGAACAGGCATATATAAAAAGACTATCATAATGACGGACTGACCCCAATTAATGGGACAGAATAAAAAACACTCTTGTTGAATTCATATAAAATGAATTTGATAGGAGTGTTTTATTATGCAGAGAATTGCTTATTCAAGTGAAGTTAAATGGAAATGTGT
>NZ_SCWA01000030.1 GCF_004359615.1 Macrococcus brunensis | reverse complement strand
GGTGACTACATTATAAAAGAGAGCTTCTTTTTTTGCACTTAAAAACGGAAATTCCATACAGGAATTTCCGTTTTTCTTTTGAGTCGAGTAGATAAATCGTAGATTTAGTTATTTATGTCCCAGACTCTTTTAACTATGCTTTAAAACGTGAGAATGCTAAAAGTGACAATCCGCTTAACATCAGTAAAATCACAGCTAAGTAAGATTTTTCTTCTCCTGTTTCAGGCAGGATATGCAGTTTCTTTTTATCTTCTTTCAGTTTAAGCTTTTTTGTTACGATATCATTGATCTGCTTATCTAATGACTTATAAAACTTTTCAGATGATTCAGGATGAAAACGTCCGACTTTTATCGGTTTAGAGGGCTGTTCATCCAGCTCAGGCTGTGTTGCAGGCTGCGGTGCTTCAGATTCAACTACCCCCGGAGTGACCGGCTCCTGAACAGCTGGCGGTGTTGCAGGCTGGTTCTGTGAGATAGACGGTGCAGGTTGAGCGGGCGTCAGCTCAGGCTGCTCAACAGATGGTGCAGGTTCATAGGAATGAACAGGCGGTTGTTCTGTAGTGATGCTTTCAGATGAAGGCGCCTCTGTTATAGGCACTTGCGTAACAGGTGCCTGCATAGTAGGTGCTTCGGTTCTTGGGATTTCTGTTACAGGAATCTCTGTTCTGGGCACTTCCGTACTTGGCAGTTCAGTCGTCATTGATTCCGTTGAAGGTGCTTCAGTCTTAGGTGCTTCAGTCTTAGGCGTCTCTGTCGTCACTGGCTGATCCGGCATCTCTGCTGAAATGATCTCTATCGTTTCATCGGCGCTATTTTTTCCGATAGGTTCAGCTGCATCTACATCACTTGTCCCTGCATAAGTCAGCGTCAGCACTAAAGTCGAGGTTAAAAATAGTTTACGCATGATTGTTCCTCCATATTTCTGTTAACACCCATTATATAGGAAGAAGTGTATAATAACTATTAGTGTTGTAGAATGTTATCAAGTCTTAATAAATAATATCTTACTGCAATGAAAAGTAATATTTGCATTTCAAATAAATGATTAGTATAATAATTATATTAGATATATTAATTATATGGAGGTAGGCAATGGAAACAAAATTTTTTACCCATGATACACATATGGGTGCTGTTCATCTGAACGTCAATTTTCTGGACAACAGTATCCGCTTCTATCATGAAATACTCGGAATGGCTATACTTGAACAGAATAAGACATATACCGTTTTAGGTCTTTCAGGACGTCCACTTGTCTATCTATATGAGACACGCACACCACGTGCTACGGGACAAGCCGGTCTGTTCCATATGGCTTTACTTGTACCTTCTCGTACAGAACTCGGGAATGTCTTCAATCATTTAATCAAGACTCAGTATCCGCTAGCAGGCGCCAGTGACCATGACGTTTCAGAAGCGATATACCTTCAGGATCCTGAAGGTAATGGCATTGAAATCTATCGTGACCTGCCATCTGCTGAATGGAGATTCCAGGACAACGGTCATGTCGTCATGGGGACGACAGAAATGGATTATCAGGGTGTACTGGATGCAAATGACGGTAAACCGTTTACTGGCCTGCATCCTGATACTATCATGGGGCACGTTCATTTATCAGTAAAAGATATACCCTCATCAATCGCTTTCTATGAAGATGTCTTCGGTATGGACATCATGCAGTTATACGGCCCGCAGGCTGCTTTTATGAGTGCAGCAGGCTATCATCACCATTTAGGACTGAACACTTGGCAGCATGCACAAGTTTCACCTGAACTGGATGCACCTGGCCTGAGAAAGTTTGAAATCAACATTCCTAATCCGGAAGACTTTGAATATTTCAAACAGCAGTTAGAAGCTAAAGGGCTGCAGACAGAAAAAGATGGTCATTCAGAAATCCTGCGTGACCCGAATGGCATCGCTATTCGGGTGATGTACCAACAACATTAAAAATCTGGAGGTTATTATGATGTTATTTAAAAAAATCGGTTATGAAAACTTTGGTCAGGCAATGGAAAAACGTCGCTCAATCTATGATATTAAAGGTGAAATTCCACTCTCGGACGCTAAAATCGAAAGTATTTTATCTGATATTATTAAGCACGTTCCTTCTGCATTCAATTCACAGTCTACACGCCTTGTCTTACTTTTAAATGACCAGCATCAAAAGCTTTGGGATCTAACGGCTGACGCCTTAAAAGAGAAAATGGGAACCGAGCGCGATTTCTCAGCAACAGAAGCTAAATTAAATAGCTTCAAAGCGGGTTACGGCACTGTTCTGTTCTTCGAGGATGAAATAGTTGTAAAAGGGCTGCAGGACAACTTTGCCGCTTATGCAGATAACTTCCCTATCTGGAGCCATCATACAAACGCGATGCATCAGTATGCAGTATGGACTGCATTCGCTACTGAAAATATCGGTGCATCTCTGCAGCATTATAACGGGGTCATCGACGAAGCCGTTTATACTGCATTTGATATTCCACGTGACTGGAAACTCGTTGCACAGATGCCATTCGGTACAATCGGTACACAAGCAGACGCTAAAGAATTTAAACCCGTTGAAGACCGTCTCATCATCAAGAAATAATGAAGAGCTCGCATTTATAAATTAAAACCAGCAATCATATCTGATGAAAATTCAGATGTGATTGCTGGTTTTTTGTTTTAAAGTTATTGATGCGTTTTTTCTTTCATCTCGAGTATCGTCTAACTATCAAGTGATGGACTGCAGATGACGGATTTTTATATACAGCACATCAATAACCGCATGTTGAACCAGTCGACTCGTCATATCTTGTTCATAGGAAGACAGCAGATTAACTTGAGCCCGAGGCGATACTTGATGTCCAAGCATAATAAGAGTTTGATGAGAAGATAAAGGTTGTTCCGGCTTATATTCATCCATCATCATCACCACTTTAAAATAACTGGCTAGTTTGAGGTAGCGCTCATATGTCTGAACGATGTCACAAGAAATACCTATCTCAGCCAGTCTGAGCTTAAAGTCGAGTGCAACAGATATCTGGTCAGTCTGACAGTATATTAACACCCGCTTTTCCAGTTCAATTACTTCAGCTGCACCATCGATTTGCTTAAAATCAAGCAAGCGTTCTGTCCGCTTCAGAGCTTCCTGCATGCCATTAAATGTCTGATGTATCAGCGCTGAAGTTGAGTCTGTCTTTTGCCTGAGCTGGATTTCGTGCTCCAGCATGTGCAGATCTCTCATCAGTACCAGCTTCATCTCACGCAGACCACTGAAGCCGATTCTCTGGCTGAAACGCACTAATGCAGATTCACTGACCTCCGCCTGTACAGCGAGCGTTTTCCCGGGTAATGTTGCAAAATCCAGCGGGCTTTCCTTAATAAGTGCAGCAATTCTCTTCTCGACAGGCGACAACAGATGCTCTATAGATTGAAGCTGATTCAGAACAATCGGCATACTCATCACTCTTCTCTTTTAAGATAGTCAGCTCTCCTGTTTTTCTATATCATATTTCGTAAATTTAAGATAGACTTGCCCAGATTCAGTGGACGTTCTGATGCCAGTCGCACTATCAGAAGGAAATATACGAGATGTCATGACCTTCTCACCGTCATTCAGAAAAATCTCAATACTCGATTGATCGACAAAGGCATGAATTCTCTTTAAATGATTATCTAAAGTGACTGAACGTGTGAAATCGTTGCCATAAGGGCTAAGAATCCCACTATCAAAACGATCCAGCGTGAATTGACGGCTCGCATGATTATAGATCAACCTAGTTGCTTCTCGCTTAGATACACGCAGTTCAATATAGAATTCAGTTGATTCGTTCTCTAAAATATCTATAACCATTTCGTAGCAGTCGCCTTCGTAAGGATGTAGACGGATATCATGCTTCATCGCATAGCCTTCCGCAGTTTCAGGCTTACCGCGCCATTTCTTGACTAAAGGATAAGGACGTTGTATCACTTTCTCTTCTTCAAAAGAGAGCAGACGAGGAATAGTGAAGCAATGGGCAGTATACTCTACATTCGACTGTCTGATACAGCCGATCAGTATGGGTTCACCTTCAGCGCCGTACGTTATCTGCGGCGCATAAAAATCAAAGCCATCATCCCATCTCTGATTCACATTAAAGTCATCATCATCTGAATCATCAAGTATGATGACCGGTCCATGTGTCACAAAGTGAATAAGATCAGGAGAAGTAAGATGATATCTATATTTAAGTCCGGACATTGGAAGCCATTCATAGAAAAGATGATAGAGTCCGTCCAGATAGACGAAGCCTGCTGGTCTATTCAGCATTCCAGCTGAAGGCTGAATATGAAAATGCTGCCGCCATCTTGAATCTGTGGTCTCCTGGCGCACGTTTTCATTTTCTGTTATATAGCGTTTTTCTCGCATCCATTCCACTTTACGCACTCCCTTATCGATCGTTCAATTACTTTAAAATATAACATCGACAGACAAAAAAAACCATCTCATAATCAGATGGTTTAATTTTCTTTCAGTTCTTCTTCTAGTAATTTCTGTTCACCTTTTAAATACATACGATAGCCGACGTGACTGATCTGAATACTGATTTCATATAAGACGACCATAGGCAGTACAAAGATGACGTAAGTCATCACATCAGGCGGCGCTATAATTGCGGCAATGACCATCAGGAAGAAGTAAGCATATTTACGGTTCTTCTTCAGAAAAGCAGGTGTGACGATACCAAGTCGCGTCAGGAAGAGCAGCAGGATAGGCAGCTGAAATACAAATCCGAATGGAATCGTAAACTTCAGGAGTTCGTTAAAATACTCTCTGACCCCAATAATCTGCTTGACGCCCATTTCGTTTGCAAGTCCAATCGTAAAGTGAATCATATAAGGAAATATAATAAAGTAGCTGAATGTAAGGCCTGCTACAAATAAGACAAAACTGACTGGAATATAACTGAGCGTCGCGCGTCGTTCCTGCGGATGCAGGCCAGGCGAGATAAACGCCCACAACTGATAGAGAATAACTGGCGATATCAATAGAACAGCTATCAGCATGATGACACTGATATAAATTGACAGAGGATCCGTTACCTTAAAATAATGCAGCGTGATTTCAGCAGGAACATCATCTTTTGTTAAAAATCGTGTGACCGGCTTACCGAAATAAAAGCCAACGATGATGCCGCCCATCAGAAAATAAGCAACGATCATCAGACGTTTTCTAAGTTCGTCTAAATGCTCAACTATCGTTAATTCATCTTTATTCATCTGAAGGTCTTCCCTCCTCATAACAAAAGCGACAGTGACTGTCGCTTTTTCAATCATTATTTACGTACGTCGTCTTTATCATGGTCTTTCATGATACCATCTGTCGCATCTTTGAATTCCTTGAGTGAAGAACCCATTGCACGGCCAAATTCAGGCAGTTTCTTCGGTCCGAAGATAATGAGTGCAACCACACCTAGAAATATTAAAATAGCAGGTGATGCAAAACCTAATGTATTAGCATACAGCATAGTGTACCTCCTAATGATTTTTCATAAAGAATATAAGAGACTGGAGTTCTACACCTAAATCAATATGGTGTACCTGGACATCTGATGGAACATTTAAGCGTTCCGGTGTAAAGTTTAATATACCTTTTATTCCGGCTTTTGTCACTCTATTTGCTATATCCTGACCAATTTTTCCCGGCACAGTGAGAATGACTACTTCTATCCCCATTTTCTCGACGACTTCTTCAAAATCGTCCATGTGTTGGATATATATTTTACCGATTTTTTCACCGACAACATTGGGTGCGATATCAAACGCCGCTTCTATCTGCATACGGTCACTAATCGAGAAATTATAGTTGACGAGGGCATGACCCAGATGACCGATACCAATAATCGCTACTTTCGTCATCGTATCCTGCTGCAAGGTTGTTTTGAAGAAATTCAGTAAATATTCTACGTTATAGCCATATCCTTTTTTACCAAGCTCTCCGAAATAAGAGAAATCTCTTCTGATTGTCGCTGAATCGATTTTTAATCCTTCGCTCAGTTCCTTTGAAGAAACACGATCAACTTTTGCGCTATGAAGCGTATTGACGAACCGGTAATAAAGGGGCAGGCGCTTGAGTGTCGCTTTAGGAATCTTAACTTCAGCTTTTGGCACGCTGTTCACCTTCTTATTTTAATTGTGACCTTTTTCACAGTACCTAAATTATAACATGTCTGCTCTTAACTGACTATGTGAAATTCAGCCCTTTTATTTCATGTCACTCATCAATCATGTAAAATATAAATGAGGTGAAAATATGATTTTATTACAGGCAAGCCAACTGAATAAATCATTCGGCGGAGAAGATATCTTCACCGATGTCAAAATAGAAATAAAGACAAATGACCGCATCGCTATTGTCGGGCGAAATGGTGCCGGTAAAACGACGCTGATGAAAATCCTGGCAGGCGCTGAAAGTTATGATAGCGGACATTTGATGCGCGCTAAAAATATCAACATCGGTTACCTGACTCAGCAGATGACGCTTGATGCCGAAGGTACAGTGTACGAGGCGATGTTGAAGCCATTCAGTCATCTACAGGACATGGAAAGGAAACTGACAGGTATCACGACTTATCTTGCTGAAGAAAGTGACAAAGCAGGTACAGAAGAATATGCTGCCAAGCTGTCAGAACTTGAGAAACTGCAGCTGCAGTTCGAAAATGCAGGTGGCTATCAGTATGAACATAAGATTAAGACCATTCTGACAGGACTGAATTTCAGCTCTTCTGATTTCGATCAGAAGATTGACTACTTCTCAGGCGGCCAGAAGACAAGACTCGCCCTCGCGGAGATGCTGATCAGAGAACCGGACCTGCTGATGCTGGATGAGCCGACCAACCATCTGGACATGGAAACTACTGCATGGCTTGAAAACTATTTGACGACCTATCAGGGCGCTATCGTCGTCATCTCCCATGACCGTTACTTCCTGGACAAAGTCGTTAACACGGTTTACGATGTCGCACTCGGACGTGTTATGCGTTATGTCGGTAACTACTCCAAGTTCCTGGATCTGAGAGATGCCTTCTACGAGAAAATGTCTGCTGAATACGAACGTCAGCAGGCAGAGATTGAACGTCTGGAGACTTTCGTCCAGAAAAATATCACTCGTGCCTCTACAAGTGGCATGGCTAAAAGCCGCCGTAAAATACTGGAGAAGATGACCCGGATTGAAGCCCCTAAGCTTGATGACCATTCTGTCAACCTGCAGTTTCATATTGCCCGTGAATCAGGCAATGATGTCCTGGACGTAAAAGCGCTGGAGGTAGGTTACGATAGCCCTATCACTGCTCCCATCACTTTTGACGTCAAAAAACAGGATGCCATCGCAGTTATCGGTCCCAATGGTATTGGCAAAACAACCTTGATTAAGACGATTGCTAAAAAATTAGAAAAACTGAGCGGTGACATTAAATACGGTGCCAATGTTTCGATTGGTTACTACGACCAGAAGCAGGCAGAATTTAAGTCAACGAATACAGTTTTAGAAGAACTGTGGCAGTATTATCCTGAGATGCAGGAGAAAGATGTCAGAGCAGTGCTTGGCCGCTTCCTGTTTGTGCAGGATGATGTCAAAAAAGTCATCAATGATCTGTCAGGCGGCGAGAAAGCCAGACTGCAGCTCGCAAAACTGAGTCTTGAGAATAATAATGTCCTGATTCTTGATGAGCCGACCAACCATCTGGATATCGATGCAAAAGAAATCTTGGAACAGGCCCTTATGACTTATCCCGGCACTATTCTTTTTGTGTCGCATGACCGTTTCTTCATCAATCAGATTGCGACAAAAGTACTGAATATTACACATTCTGGTGCAAGTCTTTTCCTCGGGGATTATACTTATTTCATCGAAAAAGAAGAGGAACGTCTGGCGCACGAAGCATACCAGGCAGTCGAAGAAGAAACAGTGACACCAAAACAGACGGACTATGCAGAAAATAAAGCGCAAAGGAAAGAACGCCGAAAAATAGAACGCGCACTTCAGCAGCTGGAAGAAAATATTGAAGAGTACGAAGCACGTATTCAGGCCATTGAACTCGAACTGACGCAGCCCGATGTATTCAATGATTCACAGCGCAGTTACGAGCTGCATCAGGAAATGGTTGATCTACAGAATAAACTGGAAACAGCAATGGAAGAATGGGCTGAACTAGAAGAAGCAGAATAACTCTGCTTCTTTTTTCTATTCACAGAGTTATGCACAGTAAAAACAGCTTTATAACAGTAATCCACAAAGTTATTAGACTTATCCACAGAATTCAGACAATTTATGTTGTTTATTTTTGTGTAAAATGGTCACTAGACAAAAATTTATCCACAATCAGTTAACAACTTGTGTACAAGTACGTATGTTCGTATCCATAAAAAAACGCCTGATTTTTATAAATCAAGCGTACTTTTTCCATTTAAATTGAGGTCTGCTCTGACATTTTTTACATAATAATAGTAAGCTGCGGCACCGATCATCGCAGCATTATCTGTACAGAGATTGAGCGGAGGGATACGCAGATTGATATCACGCTCTTTTGCCATCGCATCAAGTCTTGCTCGTAATCCCTTGTTCGCTGCGACCCCGCCGCAGACAATCAGTTCCTCTATATGATATTCTTCCAACGCTTCAAACGTCTTCTGTGTTAAGACGTCAATGACACTGGCCTGAAAGCTTGCAGCAACATCTTCGGGCGGTACAGTCTCGCCTTTTTGTGCTTTATTGTGCAGCGTGTTGATGACAGCACTCTTCAGACCACTGAAACTGAAATCATAGCCTTCAAGTACTGGACGCGGAAAGTTCAGTGAATCCTGTCCCTCAGCTGCAAGTCGGTCGACGTGCGGTCCACCTGGATAAGGCAGATTGATGGTACGTGCTACTTTATCATAGGCTTCACCTACTGCATCATCTCTCGTCTCACCAATCACTTCAAAGTTCAGATGGTCACGCATGATGACAAGCTCTGTATGCCCGCCAGAAACAATGAGTGCCAGCAGGGGGAACTTGAGCGGTTCTTCTATATGATTCGCATAAATATGCCCTGCAATATGATGAACTGGAATCAGCGGTTTCTGATGGCTCAGTGCCAGTGCTTTAGCCGCATTGATTCCAACGAGAAGCGCACCAATGAGTCCCGGGCCTTCCGTCACTGCGACAGCATCGATATCAGCCATCGTTATATCAGCCGTCTTTAGCGCATCCGCAATCACTGTCGTGATATTTTCGACATGATGCCGGCTCGCGACTTCAGGTACGACGCCGCCAAAACGTTTATGTGATTCAATCTGACTGTTGACGCTATTGCTTAACACTTCACGGCCATTTCTCACAACACTGACAGCTGTTTCATCACAGCTTGTCTCTACTGCTAATATTGTAATATCATTCATCTCTTAACCTCACCCACATCACTTTTGCATCCTGCCCGGCACCATAATAGTCACGACGAAGGCCTCCATAAGAAAACCCCATTTTCTCATATAGTGCTCTGGCAACTGCATTTTCTTCTCTGACTTCGAGACTCATCATCTCACAAGTGAGACGGGCATAGTTCATGATGTATTCTAATAAGATTTTGGATAAGCCCATGCCACGCTTATCTTCACGTATCGCAACAGTCGTTATCTGTGCCTGATCGATGACGATCCACATCCCCAGATAACCGATGACCTCTTCTTCTGCTTCCACGACAAAATAGTGCCCAAACTCGTTTTTCTCCACTTCGTGATAAAATGCATCAATCGACCAAGTACCAGACGGAAAACTGCGTTTCTCTATTTCATGCACAGCGGGAACGTCTTCAACCGTCATCTTTCTGATTGTTAATCCTGCTTGTTCAGCCAATTGCGTTCCGCCTCCGTCATTCTTAAATAAGTCGGCTCAAAGCCATGAACATCTTCCGGATGCTCAAAATCAGCTATACGTCGCATCTCAGCACTACGCGGGATACAATAAAAGACCGGTCCTTTAAGCTTATCTTTCAACTTGACTGCATCCATTCCTATAAAGAGATAAGGCATGTGCTGAGCCTTCAAATAATGATTAAGATCATCTATAGTCATATAGCGGTCTTCTATCATCTGTTCTACTGCCGTCCCTTTAAATCGGTAAATGCCGCTGTAGACAGCATCTCTTCTTGCATCAATGACGGGCACCAAAAGGAATTCATGCATTCTGACAGTCGCGGCTAGTGCTTTAAGAGAAGATACGCTGTACAGCGGGATATTGAGTGTATAGGCGAGTGTCTTTGCAGTGGTTACTCCTATCCGAAGTCCAGTATAGGAACCCGGTCCTGCACTGATGATGATCCCTTCAAGTTCTTTCATTTCTAAATCAGCATGTTTCATGACCATCTCAATCATCGGCATTAAAGTAATCGAATGATTGATTTTTTTCGCACTATTGAATTCAGCCAGAACTTCTATGCCATCGGTTACACTGACAGATAAAGGCTGATTCGCCGTATCAATATTAAGTAATTTCACGATAAGACCTCCAGTACAGTTTCATAACGTTTGCCAGTTGCAGTGAGAATCACTTCTCTGGTTGTCTCAGACACTCTGTTGATCTCAATCGTCATATAGCTATCAGGTAAAAATTCTTCTATCATCTGTGGCCATTCAATGAGCGTAACACCTTCACCATAAAAATAATCATCAAATCCCAGGTCTTCTTCTGCATCTTCAAGTCGGTAGCAGTCCATATGATGAAAAGGCAGGTGTCCTTGATAAGATTTAATAATATTAAAGGTTGGAGAATTAATGGTTCGCGTCACACCGAGTGCTTGTCCAAAGAATTGACTGAACGTCGTTTTTCCCGCACCTAAATCTCCTTTTAACAAATACACATCGTTCGTCTGTGCTTGAACAGCGAGACTTGATGCAAGTTTCTTCATGTCTTCTAAGGAATCTATTATGATATGCATTCCATCACCTTCGCTTCTATTCATTCCTATCTATTATACTAAAAAAGAATATAAAAAAAGAGACCTGACAGGTCTCTTTCTATTTGCCCGGCAACGTCCTACTCTTGCGGAACGTAAGTCCAACTACCATCGGCGCTAGAGAGCTTAACTTCTGTGTTCGGTATGGGAACAGGTGTGACCTCTCTGCCATCATCACCAGACAGGGTGAGAA
>NZ_SCWA01000002.1 GCF_004359615.1 Macrococcus brunensis | reverse complement strand
GAAAGGTGTTTGCCCTTAACGGTTTTCGTGTTACCATTGATATGCGTCATACGAATTCATTCCTTTATTGTCGGTGTGAGAACTACAATATTAACATGAATTCGTCATGGCGTATTTTTTTTATAAATAATTAATGTATCTTCCACCTTAGGTGGCTAACTTGATTGTATAACTAACCAAAATTATTTCTGTAATTATCTCCTCACAGTTTGTGTAACATCTATTTAATATATCTACTATTCATTAATTTAGTAAGCTTTATTCAAATAATAAGAGGGCAAACTGATTCAAACAATTACATCAAGACCTTAGCGAGTGCTGTTCTATCTTTTACTAAAGCTGCTTTTTTATATGATAAGAGATGTCAGATCGGGGGTGATTGAAACATTGTTTATCGTGATACTGGGTTTCAGTGTGACGTTGCTGGTAGTGCATTTCTATGATTATAATCCACGTCTATATATGTATTACTTCTACTGGTTCCCTAATCAGCTGCCGGTGTTCTCTATGGGCATTCTTCTTTACTTAATAGTAGAGTGGTCTGAGTAGCATCTGAAATGCGGCCAAATACCCTTAAGGTATTAATAGTCATGACAATCACCATAATGATGATATAGTCCACTTTTAAATTCACCGGCTACTGGCTTTATTTTAATCATTATCTCTACGGTCTGCTGTTTTCATTTTTTGCTTTTCAGTTATCCCAATATCAGTCCCGTCTTCTGGTGAATAAGTTTCTGGTCTTTTTAGGGGAAATCAGTTTCATCGTCTATCTCATTCACTTTTTCTTCATTGAAATAGCGATGACCGTACTACGTTATCTTCATGTGTATCGAGCAGATAGTATGCTGCAATATCTAGGGGTGCTGCTCACTGTCTCTGTCTTAAGTATAATGACTGCAGCTTGGAGCTACCGCTATATAGAACTACCAGGTATACGCTTCGGCAGAAAGTTGAGCAGCAAATGCTGATGTTCTTCAGGATAATCTAAGAAATAGCGGTGCTATTGATAAGTTGTTTTTGTTAAATAAAAATTACTTCTGTACTTAATATGTTACATTTGACAACACAATCATGTTGCCACACTCTAATTTTCGATCTGTCTATATTTACTAGACAATAGGGCGATAACTATTATATTGAAATATAAAAAAAGGTTGGTTAATAAGGGTTTTTATAAGATATCATTATTATATTAAAGCATTAATTTACTATTTAAAAGTTTTTATTTTTACTACGGGGAAATTAAATTAAAAAAAATTAAAATAATGCTTTTATTTAAATCTTACATGATATAATTCTCTTTGTTAAAGCGTCCAGCATAGAGGCGCTAATTAAAAGGAGAATATAATGAAAACTAATAAAATTTTAGCTACTACATTAATCACAGGTTTAGCCGTTGCTCCGTTCGTAAGTACAAGTGCATTTGCAGCAGATTCTACTGCTAAAGTCACTTTTACAGCTCCGACTGATACAGTGACACCTAAATTACCTACTGCACCCGGTACAAATAATCCGGATGCGCCTACGCAAGGTACCGTGAATACGGTTGGTGGCCCCCTCACACTTGACTTTGTATCAAATATCGAGTTCGGTACACATGCAATCAATCCGGCAACAACTGTATATCAGTCTACAACACTTCAACCTTATATTCAGGTTTCAGACCGCCGTGGTACAGGTGAAGGATGGAATGTCACTGCGCAAGCGAGTGCATTCACTGATGGCAGTGCATCAACATTACCAGGTTCAACAATCACTTTGAACAATGGTGCTGAAGCTTCTACTTCTTCGACACCTGCGCCTCTGCCAAATGCTTCAATCGTCTTACCGACAGCCGGCGCAGCAGCTCCAGTTGTAAATGCAGCGGCAAAGACAGCAGACTTGAAGACAGCGCAAGGTCTTGGTACATGGTTGACAAGCTGGATATCTTCAAACGCGACAAATGAAAAAGTAACCTTGACAGTCCCTGAGGCAGCAGCGACGCCAGGAACTCATACATCAACAATCACTTGGACCTTGAGTGCCTCACCTGCTCAATAGTATAATGACATTAATGGCTCTAGGCTTTCAGCCTGGGGCACTTTTATTATAGAACGAGGTAATTAAATGAAAAAAACAGTCCTATTGTTATTGCTGCTTATGGTTGTGCCGACAGTTGCTTTTGCTGAAACAGGCGAAGTGCCTTTTTCAGTTGAACCTTTGCTTCCAGAAAACCAGTCTGCAGATGTGCGGGGATACTATGACCTGGCCGTCGAAGCGAATCAGAAACAGGATCTTCAGGTCAGGCTTTATAACAGCACGACTAAAAAAATTGAGATTGAAGTATCTGCGAGTTCTGCCGCTACGAATGCTAATGGTTTACTGATTTATGATGGTTCTTTGAAAGAGAAAGGTGTCAAATATCCTTTCAGTAAAATAGCAGATGTGCGGGAAAAACATATCAGTCTTGATTCAGGTGAAACTTATACAACGACTATCCCTATCAAGGTTCCTAAAAAGGGATTTGATGGTGAGATTCTCGGGGGATTACATTTTCTGCAGAAGTCTGATGATGAAGCGACTGACAGTTTGACGATTAAAAATAATTATGCTTATGCTATTGCGGTGCGACTGCACGAGAAGGCGAACCATAAAAAACTCAAGCCTGAGCTTAAGCTTAAATCCGTGACACCCAAGCTGGTTGATGAACGTACAGCAATCGTTGCACAGTTTGTTAATAAGCAGCCGCTGCTTATGGGTAAAATGAAGTTCAAAGAGCAGGTATTCAGAGAAAAAGGTAAGAAGCCTTTATTTGCGCATCAGATTGATAATTTCGCTATTGCGCCTCAAGGCATTTTTGATATTCCGCTGATGTTTGATAATAAACCGCTGAAACCCGGGAAATATATTTATAAAGCTTCTTTTAAAAAAGGAAAAGAAAATTACCAGTTTGAGAAATCATTTATGATCGATGAAGTACAGGCTGAAAAGGTTAATAATGCAGCCATTGAACTTGAACAGGAATCCAACTGGTGGTATTATGCAATCGCTGCTCTGATGTTCATTATTGGTGGATTAATTTACTATGTAATGAGGTTGAAGAGAAAAGTGAAGGAGTAGATGGTGATGAAAGATCAGCTGATTAAATATATGATGGTCCTGTTGATTTTAGTGACACTCTTCCCCTATAGCGGGCAAGCAGTAGCCGCTACTTGTGAGCAGACTGTCTTTAAACTTACATCACCTATGACTCAGGATAAGAAAATCATGGGTTCGGCTCTTGCAGATAAAATGTTGGTTATAAAAGTCAATGAGACTGAATATCCGCTGACTGTTAAAAGCGATGGGACTTATGAACTGTTACTCAGCACGCCTCTTCTTGCTGATGATAAAGTGCAGGTTGAGCAAGGTATGAATAAATTAACTGCAGATGTGGTCACTGAATCTGCTGAAGAGGAAATCGTACTGGACGGTCCTTTTGACTGTACTGGGCTAGTTGACGAACCGACGACAGAGACGGCGATGACAGAAGCGGGTTTAACAGAAGAGCCAACAACAGAGACAGCGACGACAGAAGCGGGTTCAATAGAAGAGCCGACAACAGAGACCGTGACGACAGAAGAATCAACAGAAGAGCCGACGACAGAGACCGCGACGACAGAAGAATCGACAACAGAGACCGTGACGACAGAAGAATCACCAGAAGAGCCGACAACAGAGACTGTGACGACAGAAGCGGGTTCAACAGAAGAGCCGACAACAGAGACCGCGACGACAGAAGAACCAACAGAAGAACCAACAGAAGAGCCGACGACAGAGACCCCGACGACAGAAGAATCAACAGAAGAGCCGACAGTAGAATCAGTGGTTATGCAAGAGGAACCGCTGATGCCACGGACTTTCTCTCTTTCTTTAGCGCCTTCAACCACGGTCAGATCTCTGACCACTTCGTCAACTTGTCCGACTGTAAGTGAATATAATGCTGCCAATAACACGGGTGTTTTCAGTAAAGCGGTGACCGGTAAGATTGTCTGTGTCGCGACAGCTGCTGAGTTCGATTCAGCCGTCAGAGATGCAACTGTCGAAGTGGTTATCCTGAAGAATAATATTGTCAATTCAAATGCCAATAATGTAAACGGCTCAACAGGTATGAAAGTGATCGATGTCAATAACTATTCGCTTGAACTCGGTAACTCAGACAGTTTACGTGTACCAGCGTCATCAGCTGTCAATGAGCTGATTATTCAGAATGCAGCTAACCTGATCAATACAGATGCAGGGATTGACCGCGGATTTGCCAGTTTTGAAGATGGTAAAGTAGGACAGCTTAAATATTCAAATGTGACTTATAACAGTGCGAACCGCAGCAGCAGCCACTTAGGTGCCGGCTATGACAGCACACTGCATTTTTACGGTAGAAACACGGTCACTATTGCAGGACCTGAATTTATGGCGCGCTACAGCAATATCATTGTGCATGACGGTGCTTCCCTTGATATTACGAATCCGAAGAACGGTTTCCTTTTTAAGAATGTCAATGTTTCATCAGTAGCGAATACAGGGCTTAATATCGGCAATAATGCGACAGTCAATATTAAAGCGACTTCAGGTGACGTGCTGCATTTTGACTCAAATCGTCCTTATAAAGTCCGTGTAGGCCAAGGCAGTACGATGAATTTGAGTGGGAACAAAGGGATTTATGTCAATCTTTCGAATGCAGCCGCTTCACAGATGAGTAATATTATTTTTGATGCAGGCTCAACAGTCAATATTAACACTAATGCGAATGCGTTCAAGTTCAACAATGATCCTGTGACTATAGATGTAAACAGTAGCGCAAATGTCACATTGAAGTCTGCTAGCGATGTCATTTATGCGAATGCCAGCAGCAACCCTGTCACTGTCAATATCAAATCGAATGGTAAGCTGGTATTCGAAAAAACAGGGACAAGCAGTTCTGAAGCGATCAATGTCTCAAGACCATTCACTTATAATATCGATAGTGCTGCTAAAGTCGACTTTATCAACCCGACCGGTCAGATATTCACAAAGTCAGACGTGATGACATTCAATATCACCAATATGGCAGTCAGAAGCTGGCTGACAGATGTCAGTAAAACGACACCGGATAAACAGACTGCTATCATTGCAAGCGGTTCATTTAAAATGCAGTCTGCGACGACTGCTATCTCCGGTATGCCTGCGAACTTCAATACAGATTTTGCGCCGACCATGCGTCGTCTGCAGTTCGTGCCCGAGACGGCTGTTCCTAATCCGCAGCAGACGATCTATAATGATGCAAAGACGATAACAGGCACTGCGTCAGCTGGTTCAACGGTGACGATGAAAAACACACGGACGAATGCCACTCAGACAGTGACAGCTGACTCTAGTGGTAACTTTACATTCACTGTGCCAGCCGGTTCACTCCTGAAAGATGATGTCCTGCAGTTCACGGCGACGCAGAACAGCTATACGTCATCTGCTGTCTCCCGTACAGTAACCGGTACAGTTCTTGAACTGGTTCAGCCTGCTGATATCATATTCAAGACAACAACGATCCAAAGTAATCCGGACCTGATTATCCCTAGGCTTTCTCCGGTTGATTTCAATCTGCGTGTCAAGGATACTAAGACAAGCGGCAGCTGGAATGTCACTGTTCAGGCGACAAAGCAGATGACAAGCACGAAGGGCGATGTTCTGGATGATGCGCTCGTCTTTAAGGAAGGTTCATCGATCAGTTCTCTAAAATCTGCTGTCAAAGTCACAGATAAGACGAAAGCAGCTGCGACAGCGACGGCTGGAGAAGTAGAAACAAAATGGACAAGTGAGAATGGCATTCTGCTCAGAACCAATCCGCTTCAGGCAGCTGCTGATACTTATACAGGTACACTGACCTGGACTCTGACTGCCGGTCCGTAAATAAGACACCTGCGGCACTCATGAGAGTAGCGCAGGTGTCTTATTTAGTGCAGGGTGTTATATCCTTCAATGTATACTGATCCAGCACCTGCAGATAAGCGAAAAGCGCCTGACTGAGCACAGGCTGCAGTCCGCATTTACCGATGATCGGACAGGTGTTGGTCTCCGGGTTGAAGCACTCCACGAGATCAAAGTGCTCTTCTGTCTTACGGATGAGCTGACCGATGTTGATATCTTCCGGCCGTCTGTTCAGTTTAATGCCGCCGCCGCGGCCTCTGACAGATAAGATATAGCCTTCTAGTGCCAGGTTATGGACAACCTTTGTCAGGTGGTTCTTTGAAATATTGTAGAACTTTGCAATTTCGTCTATCTGAGTCAGTTCTGACTGCGACGCGAGATACATGAGCACGCGGAGTGAGTAATCTGAGTATAAGGTTAGTTTCATGTTCAGACCTCCTTGCTTTTATTATAGTGCAGAAATGAGTATCAGTGCCATGACAGTTTTTTAACAGATAGAATGTGACAACTTTTTAAACAAAATTATTAGGCATTGTCTATAGAGTATTTTAACGTTAAGATTAAAGATGTATTTAAAATATATCTTTTAGGAGGCGCTATATGTTATCACAGGAAACGAGAGATATCGTCAAAGCAACGGTACCCGTACTGGAACAGCATGGTACTGAAATCACATCCGTATTCTACGCGCATATGTTTGAAGAACACCCGGAACTATTGAATATCTTTAATAAGACCAACCAGAAACTCGGCCGTCAGCAGACCGCGCTCGCACAGACTGTCTTAGCGGCAGCGAAGCATATCGATCATTTAGAAGCGATTATACCGAACGTCAATCAGATTGCACATAAACATAGAGCACTTGAGATCAAGCCGGAGCATTATCCGATTGTCGGCGAGAACTTGATCTACGCCATCAGGAAAGTGTTAGGTGAAGCAGCGACACCTGAGATTATCAATGCCTGGACAGAAGCATATGGTGTCATTGCTGATGTCTTCATCCAGCTGGAGAAAGCACTGTACGACGAAGCAGAGTGGCAGGGCTTCAAGCCGTTTAAAGTTGCACGTGTAAAAGAAGAATCTGCACATGTAAAATCATTTATAGTCGTACCGGTTGATGGTCAAGCACTGAAACCGGTCAAAGCAGGCCAGTATATCACAGTGAAAGTTCATCCGGAAGGTGATCCGAATGATATGCTCCGTCACTACTCCATCTGTCATACCGATATAACTAAAGGAATTGAGTTTGCCGTCAAGCGTGATGTTCACGGTGAGGAAAAAGGTGCCGTATCCAACTATCTGCATGACACGCTCAAAGAAGGCGATGAGATTCTGTTGTCAGCACCGGCAGGAGAGTTCACAGTCAAGGCGACAGACCGTCCGCTCGCTTTCATCAGCGGAGGAGTCGGGATGACACCTTTAATGGCGATGCTGCATGAACAGGCGGTTAAAGGAAAAGATGTCAAATTCATTCATTCTGCATATAATCGTGCGGAAGTACCGTTTAAGGATGAGATCACTGCATTTCATAACCAGGAGAATGTGCAGTTCTACTTCAATTATTCAGAATCTGCAGGCCGTCTGACGAAAGAAAAGCTTGAAGGTATATTAACAGGCGAGGAAGAAATCTACATGTGCGGCAGCGTCAACTTTATGGAAGTGATGCTGAAGACACTCACTGCCATGGGTATTGCACGCGAGCAGATTCATTTTGAGCCTTTCGGACCGAAAATGAGTATCACTATGTAACGCAGGAGCTGATGCTTCTGCTTTTTTATGGACAGAATCAGTGCTATAAGCGCTGAACTCTTGTGCAGCATCAGACATCAATATTCATAGTGAATGTTTATTACATGATATTTCCGGTTATCGTTACCGGTTATAAATAGAGACCACGTGTCTGAAAAAGGTGCGCTAATCATGTCAAATCTTAATCCAGAACAAGCAGTCAATAACTTGAGCCAGGAAGAGAAAGACCAGATTTTAGAAAGCTTCAATCAGTTCACAAGCTATTTAGGCAGCAAAGTCGAAAAAGCTGAGAAACTCGGTTTCAGTGAAGAAACAATTGCGAAAGCTGCTGAAAAAGTAGCGGATCACTTAGCGAAAAACGAAGAACCGAAAAACCGTGAAGAAAAAGTGCTGAACGAATTATGGAACAATGCTGAAGGCGAAGAGAAATCAGCAATCGCTCGTGCTTTAGTCAGAATGGTATCAAAAGAAGCATAATAAAGACAGGCTACCCGTGCAGTCTGTTTATTTTTTAATCATTGAGGAAGCATACTATGTTTTTACACGATAAACATTTACAGTTTGAAGCAAAGCCAGTTAAACCGAATCCGCTGATGGCTAAACGTGTACAGGAACTGATCGGTGGTCAGTACGGCGAGATGAGTGTCGCGATGCAGTACCTGTTCCAGGGCTGGGGCGTCAGAAAAGGTAATGAACATTATAAGGACTTGCTTCTTGATATCGGTACTGAGGAATTAGGCCATATCGAGATGCTGGCAACGATGGTCGGACGTCTGCTAAATGGTACTTCGATTGAACATCAGGAAGCAGCGATGAAAGATCCTGCCACGGCAGCTATTCTCAGCGGCATGAACCCCCAGCATGCGATTGTCTCTGGCATGAACGCCCGTCCGGCTGACAGTGTCGGCAATCCTTGGATGGGTAGCTATATCATTTCAAGCGGTAACTTACTTGCCGACTTCCGCGCTAACTTAAATGCAGAATCACAGGGCCGCACGCAGGCTGTCCGTATCTATGAGATGACAGATGATCCAGGACTGAAAGATATGCTCGCTGTGCTGATCGCCCGTGACTCTTATCACCAGAATTTATGGCTGCAGGCTATCGTAGAACTTGAGGCCGCTGAAGGTAAGATTACTCCAGGTTCGTTTGACCGTAAACTGGAACGTGAAGACATCGCTTTCTCTCTTTATAACCATTCAGCAAGCTCAGAAGAGAGTGCACAAGGTTCTTGGGCTAATGGCGCAACACCAGCAGGCGATGGTCAGTTCAAATATGAATCCAAAGTCTATGTAGAAGGCACAGTGCCTGAACTGGAGAACCCGCATCCATCACTGCACTCAACAAAGCTACAGAAATTATGGAATCCCGGCAGACGTCTGCCGGGATTTTTTGTGTGCCGCTTATCGGGATGTTTGCCAGTGATGAACATCTTGCTCATTTAGTTATTCAGACTCTCAAGGATGGATAACACCCTGAGAGTCTCAATAAAAAATCCGCTTCCCAAATAGGAAAGCGGATTTTCTGCTCTTACTTCACGGAACGTTGTGCAGCAAGTAATGTATTGTTCAGTACCATTGTGATTGTTAATGGACCTACACCACCTGGTACTGGTGTGATGGCACCGGCGACTTCTGAGACTTCGTCATATTTCACGTCGCCTGTCAGCTTACCATCTACGACTGTGTTGCCGACGTCTACGATGACAGCGCCCGGCTTGACATCGTCTTTAGTGACAAGACCTGGCTTACCTACTGCTGAGACGATGACGTCTGAGCGTTTTAATGCTTCTTTCATGTTTGTGCTGCGAGAGTGGAGCAGTGTCACTGTTGCATTTTCATTCGTCAGCAGTTTAGCGACGGGTTGACCGACGATGTGTGAGCGTCCGATAACTGCAACTTCTTTACCTGTTAAATCGATATCCGCATTTTTCAGGATTTCCATGATGCCGAGTGGTGTACATGGAATGAATGTTTCCATTCCCGCATACAGACGGCCGATGTTGATTGGGTTGAAACCGTCGACGTCTTTTTTAGGATCGATGGCTTCTAAGACTTTTGCTTCTGAAATCTGTTTTGGCAGCGGTACTTGTACGAGGATACCGTGTACGGACGGGTCTTCGTTCAGACGCTTGATTTCTGCCAGCACTTCTTCTTCTGTCGCTGTTTCATCCATCTTGACGATTTCTGAAGACATACCGATTTTTTCAGCCGATTTTTTCTTGTTGTTGACATAGCTCTGGCTCGCACCGTCGTTACCGACAAGGATAACCGTTAAATTAGGCGTTGTGCCCTGTGCTTTCAGTTTCTCTACTTCCTTCTGCAGACCTGCACGGTACTCCTGTGCGATTGCTTTACCATCTAAAACTTTTGCTGTCATGCTGACTCCTCCTGTAAATCGAACATTTTTGATTAATTTCAACTTAAGTTTCTCGAAAATACGAACTAAATTCGTACAATTTAGCTAAAATTAATTAAAATGTTCGTTTATTTTCTTGAAATCTCATAGCACTACTGTTATGCTACTACTGTAATCATCTCAATTTATGTAACGGTTTTCAATAGATATGGAGGTAATTTTTGATGAAAGTTGCTGTAGTAATGGGTTCATCATCTGACTGGCCGACGATGAAAGAAGCCGTCACCATCTTAGAATCATTTGATATTCCAGTTGAGGCTTCTGTGGTCTCGGCACACCGCACGCCGCTTCAGATGGTCGACTTCGCTCGTGATGCTAGAAAAAACGGTATTGATGTCATTATCGCAGGTGCTGGTGGGGCTGCTCATTTACCAGGTATGATCGCTTCTATGACGACACTGCCTGTCATTGGAGTTCCGATTGAAACGAAGACGTTAAAAGGAATGGATTCATTGTTATCCATCGTCCAGATGCCTGGCGGAATTCCTGTCGCAACGACGGCAATCGGTTCTGCAGGCGCAAAGAATGCCGGAATCCTCGCCGCACGCATGTTAAGTCTGAAAGAAGAGACTTTAGTACAGAAACTGTACGACTACGAAGCATCACTCGTCAAGAAAGTAGAGGCTATGCAGAATGACTTATACTAAACTGAAACTTGGCTCAACAATCGGTATCATCGGCGGCGGTCAGCTCGGTAAAATGATGGCACAAAGTGCACAGGCACGCGGCTTTAAAGTGGCTGTCCTCGATCCGGATGATACATGTCCTGCACGCTACGTCAGTCACCACTTCATCCACGCACCTTATAACGATGCACAGGCGCTGCTTGAACTCGGTCAGCTGTCAGATGTCATCACATATGAATTTGAGAATATCAGCGGTGAGGAACTAAAGAATATCACGTCGCAGTTCAATGTTCCGCAGGGCGCGGATACAGTGGTGACCCTGCAGAACCGTCTCGCTGAAAAAACAGCCCTTAAAGAAGCAGGCGCAGCTGTTGTTCCGTTCGTCTCTGTGACGAATGAGGCAGAACTGAAAGGAGCAGCTGACATACTCGGCTTCCCGTTTATGCTGAAGACGACGTTCGGCGGTTATGACGGCAAAGGTCAGATTGTGATTGAAAGTGAAGCGGACTTTAAAGAAGCGGATGAACTTTTAGCGATCCGTCCTTGTGTCGCTGAAAAACGTATCAACTTAAAATCAGAAATCTCTATTACAGCTACAGCTGCTCCGGACGGCAAAGTCGTCTTCTTCCCGGTCCAGGAGAATGAACACCGCAATCAGATTCTCTATAAGACGACCGTAACAGGTGAACATCCGCATCAGTCACAGGCGATAGAAGAAGTGAAGAAAATCATGCAGGCGATTTATTTCGTCGGTACTTTCACAGTAGAATTCTTCATCGACCAGGATGACACGCTTTATGTGAATGAAATTGCACCTCGTCCTCATAATTCCGGACATTATTCGATAGAAGCATGTGATTATTCGCAGTTTGATACCCATATACTTGCTGTTGCAGGCTGGCAGCTGCCGGAACAGATCACGTTACTGAAACCAGCCGTCATGTTCAATCTGCTCGGTCAGGATCTGAATACGATGGAAGACATCTTCAGCGACCATGCTGACTGGCACGTCCATGTCTACGGTAAAGAAGTGCGCAAGGAAAACCGCAAGATGGGTCATGTAACGATTCTTGATTTAAATAACGACTATGAAGCGATTTATAAGGAGAGAATGTAGATGTTAGTGTATGAAGGTAAAGCAAAACGCGTTTTTTCAACAGATGATGACCAGGTCTACCGCATCGAGTACAAAGACGAAGTGACTGCAGGTAACGGTGCGAAGAAAGATGCGATGGCAGGTAAAGGTCGTCTGAACAATATGATCACGAGTCGTTTCTTCGAGTTACTGACAGAAGCAGGCTATGAATCACATTTCATCAAACGCTTATCTGAGACAGAACAGCTTGTCAAAAAAGTCGACATCATTCCACTGGAAGTCGTCGTCCGTAACATCGCTGCCGGTTCTATTACGAAGCGTCTCGGTTTTATAAAAGGCGAAGCGTTCAAAGCCCCTTTAATCGAGTTCTACTATAAGAAGGATGAATTGAACGATCCGATTGTCACAGACGACCACGTTAAATTGCTCGGTATCGCAGATGATGCTGATATCGCTGAACTGAAACGTCAGGCGCTCAATATCAACAACAAACTGGTAGACATCATGAATCGTATGAACCTCGATTTAGTTGATTTCAAGATTGAATTCGGTAAAGATAAAGACGGTAACATTTTACTCGCTGATGAAATCTCACCTGACACATGCCGTATCTGGGAAAAAGACACAAAAGAAAACTTTGATAAAGACGTTTACCGTGAAGACACAGGTTCACTGATTGATACTTACACTAACTTTTACAATAAAATGGAGGCTTTATAATCATGAAAAACATCGAACTTTACATCACATTACAGAAACAGGTATTAGACACACAAGGTCAGACATTAACTCGTGCCGTTCATGATTTAGGCTATAACCAGGTCAACGATATCCGTGTCGGGAAAGTCCTTTATATGACAGTTGACGAAGCGACTGATGAAGCAGTTGATAACGTGGTCCGTACACTCAGCGAAAAATTATTCGCGAATACGGTTATTGAAGAATACAGCTACAAAGTCGTGGAGGCGGAATAATGAAGTTTGCGGTCATTGAATTTCCAGGGTCTAACTGTGACCGGGACATGCTGAATGCAGCGCTCATCACAGGGATGGAAGCAGAATACGTGGATTACCGCAAGACATCTCTTGAAGGATATGATGGTGTGCTGATTCCAGGAGGTTTCTCTTTCGGTGATTACTTACGCTGCGGAGCGATGGCACGTGTGGCACCGATTGTCGATGAAGTCAGACGTCTTGCTGCTGAAGGCAGACCGGTTCTCGGTGTGTGTAATGGTTTCCAGATCTTAACAGAGATCGGCTTACTGCCAGGCGCGCTTCTGCATAACGAAAGCCATAAATTCGTCTGCCGTAATGAACACTTAACCATCGTCAACAATGAGACGAAGTTCACGCATTTATATGATCAGGACGAGACAGTGGTCTATCCGATTGCGCACGGCGAAGGTTCATATTACTGCTCACCTGAAACAATGAAGGAACTGCAGGATAACAAACAGATTATTTTATCTTACTCAGAGAACCCGAACGGTTCTTTAGAAGATATTGCCGGCATCGTGAACAAGGAAGGTAACGTCTGCGGAATGATGCCTCACCCGGAACGTGCGATGGATACATTACTCGGTTCTGAAGACGGTAAACGCTTATTCCAAGGTATTCTAGAAAGCTGGGGGAAATAACAGATGAGATTTTTAGAGCCAACAATCGATGATATTAAAAATAACAGATTATACGCAGATATGGGTCTGTCAGATGCAGAATATGATAAAGTCTGTGATATTTTAGGCCGTATGCCGAACTACACAGAGATTGGTATCTTCTCTGTCATGTGGAGTGAGCACTGTTCATATAAGCACTCAAAGCCGTTCTTAAAACAGTTCCCTGTAACAGGTGAACGTGTACTGATGGGTCCTGGTGAAGGTGCCGGTGTTGTTGATATCGGTGACAATCAGGCTGTCGTCTTCAAAGTCGAATCACATAACCATCCAAGTGCGATTGAACCTTACCAGGGTGCAGCGACAGGTGTCGGGGGTATCGTCCGTGACATCGTCTCTATCGGTGCACGTCCTGTTCAGCTGTTAAACAGTTTACGTTTCGGAGAACTGGATTCTAAACAGAACCAGCGTCTTTTCTCTGGTGTTGTCGCTGGTATCGGTGGCTACGGTAACTGTATCGGTATCCCGGCAGTGGCAGGCGAAATCGAGTTTGACTCTCAGTATGATGGCAATCCGCTTGTCAATGCGATGTGTGTCGGTGTGATCGACCATGATAAGATTCAAAAAGGGACAGCAAAAGGTGTGGGCAACCCGGTGATCTATGTCGGCCTTAAAACAGGTCGTGACGGTATCCACGGTGCAACATTTGCATCAGAGGAACTGAACGAGGAATCAGAATCTAAACGTCCTTCTGTACAGATCGGTGACCCATTCGTCGGTAAGAAACTGATGGAAGCAACGCTTGAAGCTATCACTTACCCGGAGCTTGTCGGTATTCAGGATATGGGTGCAGCAGGTCTGACGTCTTCATCATCTGAAATGGCGGCTAAAGGTGAATCAGGTATTCATTTACACCTTGAGAAAGTACCGACGCGTGAAGAAGGTATCTCTCCTTATGAAATGATGTTATCAGAGACACAGGAGCGTATGCTGCTCGTTGTCGAAAAAGGGACAGAACAGAAGTTCCTTGATTTATTCGATCATCACGAATTAGACAGTGCTGTTATCGGTGAAGTAACAGATACAGACCGCTTCGTCTTAAGCTATGAGGATGAAATCTATGCAGATATTCCGGTGCAGCCGTTAAGCGACGAAGCACCTGTCTATGTCCTGGACGGTAAAGCAGCAGAATATGCTGCGGTCGACCATGACTATTCTGCTATTGACGCAAAAGATGTCTTCACACGTCTTTTGAATCATCCGACGATTGCGTCTAAAACATGGGCGTATTCACAGTACGATCAGCAGGTCGGCGCCAACACGATCATCAAGCCTGGATTATCAGCAGGGGTGACACGTGTCGAAGGAACAACGAAAGCGGTCGCTTCGACTATTGACGGTGAAGCGCGCTACGTCTTCAACAACCCTTACGAAGGCGGTAAGATGGTCGTTGCTGAAGCGTATCGTAACTTAATCGCAGTGGGTAGTCTGCCACTTGCGATGACGGACTGCCTGAACTACGGTAACCCTGAGAAACCGGAAATCTATCAGCAGCTTGCAGATTCTACGCGCGGTATGGCTGAAGCTTGTGCAGCACTGAATACACCTGTTGTGTCTGGTAACGTTTCTCTTTATAACGAGACAAAAGGCGAAGCCATCTTCCCGACACCAGTCGTCGGTATGGTCGGCTTAATTGAAGATATCGAATATTTACGTGACTTCACACCGACAGAAGGCGAATCGATCTATTTAGTGGGTGCAACTCATGCTGATTTCAGTGGTTCTCAGATTGAAAAGCTGTTATTTAATGAAGTCGCACACGAGGAAGTCACAATCGATTTAGCGCTGGAAGTTGAACGCGGAGAAGCCATTCGTGAACTGATTACAAGCGGCAAGTTATCTTACGTTCAGGCAGTCGGTAAAGGCGGCGTGGTGATCAAACTCGCTCAGATGGCGGCTTACCTTGAAACAGGTATTGAAGCGAAAATTGAGGTACCTGTCGAACAGTTATTCAGTGAATCTCAAGGTCGTTACCTCTTGATTGCTAAAGAAGATATCGAACTGAAAGACGCTGTTAAAATCGGTACATTCGGTACTGACAGCTTTAAAGTAGAAGCAAGTAACGGTGTAATTGAAGAGGATGTGAACAGCATCATCGCAACTTGGAGAGGAGCAATCGGTCAATGTATGACATCCGCGGTCTAAACGAGGAATGTGGTGTATTCGGTATTTGGAATCACCCGAACGCAGCGGAACTGACTTATATGGCACTGCACAGCCTGCAGCACCGGGGTCAGGAAGGAGCGGGGATTGTCTGCTCAAATGGTGAAAACCTCTTTGGTGCACGCGGTATGGGCTTACTCCCGGACGCGATTAGTCAGGTGCAGCTGGATTCACTGCGAGGCTATCGCAGTGCAATCGGTCATGTACGCTATGCGACGACAGGTGCTTCTGAACTGTCAAATGTCCAGCCATTCTTATTCAAACATTCGAAAGGTGACCTAGGTCTTGCACATAACGGTAACTTGACGAACGCGAGACAGATTCGTCACGCGCTGGAAGAAGAAGGCGCGATTTTTCAGACGTCTTCTGACTCTGAAGTATTAGGCCACCTGTTGTTTAAAGCAAAGTCGCCAAGCTTCAAGTCAAACTTAAAAGCAGCGCTTAATCAGATCAAAGGTGCATTCGCTTATCTTGTTCTGCAGAAGGACAGTTTAACAGCAACACTGGACAGCCACGGCGTGCGTCCGCTGATGCTCGGTAAAGTAGACGGTGCTTACTGCGTTGCGAGTGAATCCTGCGCCCTGATGGCGATCGGTGCGGAATATATCCGTGACGTTGAGCCGGGCGAAATTCTGACATTTAATGATGCCGGAATGGAAGAAGATAACTACGCCCTTGAGACGAAGCATCGCATGTGCTCAATGGAATATGTCTATTTTGCGCGTCCGGACTCAGAGTTCAGACACCACTCCATCTATAACGTACGTAAAGCACTTGGTGAACAGCTGGCGAAGGAGATGAATATCGACGCGGACATCGTGATCGGCGTACCGGATTCATCTCTGCAGGCGGCAAAAGGCTTCTCAAGCTATTCGGGTATCCCGAATGAGCAGGGGCTTTTAAAGAACCGCTACGTCGGACGTACATTCATTACACCGGACCAGAAGATGCGTGAGCGTGCCGTGCGCATGAAGCACGCACCGATTCGCGACGTCGTTGAAGGGAAACGTGTCATCGTCATTGATGATTCAATCGTCCGTGGTACAACGAGTAAATATATCGTCAAGGCGCTTCGTTCAGCAGGCGCTAAAGAAGTGCATATGGGCATCTCATCACCTCCACTGAAACATCCTTGTTATTACGGTATCGATGTATCGACACACGCAGAACTGATTGCGGCTTACCAGACAGTAGAAGAAATCCGTCAGGAGATAGAAGTGGATTCACTGACTTATCTGTCTGTTGAAGGCATGCACGGTGTCTATAAGCAGTTTGAATCTAAAGGCGAATGTGATGCCTGCTTTACAGGCAACTATCCGATTGAAATCGTGGATCATCTGTTACCGGAAGAAAAAGAGAAGAAGACGAAGGGAGTCTAATTATGTCAGAAGCATATAAATCGTCAGGCGTGGATATCCATGCCGGTTACGAATCTGTAGAACGAATGAAAAAACACGTCGCGCGTACGATGCGTCAGGAAGTACTCGGAGGTCTCGGTGGTTTCGGGGCAGCATTCGATCTCTCTCAGCTGGGCATGAAGGCACCGGTCTTAGTTTCAGGGACAGATGGTGTCGGTACGAAACTCCGTCTAGCGATAGATGCAGACCGTCACGATACAATCGGTATTGATGCGGTGGCAATGTGTGTCAACGATATTCTGACAACAGGCGCTCTGCCACTCTACTTCCTAGATTACCTTGCCCTAAACAAAGTAGATCCTGCAATTGTTGAACAGATTGTCAAAGGTGTTGCAGAAGGCTGTGTACAGTCTGAATGTGCACTGATCGGCGGCGAAACAGCAGAGATGGGCGACATGTATCATGCTGGTGATTACGATATCGCCGGCTTCGCAGTCGGAGCAGTTGAAAAAGAGGACTATATCACGGGTGACAAGATTCAGGAGGGCGATGTGATC
Organism: Macrococcus brunensis; assembly: GCF_004359615.1. GTDB lineage: Bacteria > Bacillota > Bacilli > Staphylococcales > Staphylococcaceae > Macrococcus > Macrococcus brunensis. Next base: position 149,757 of record NZ_SCWA01000002.1, on the reverse strand, counting down.
ATCGGTCTGAAATCAAGCGGGATTCATAGTAATGGCTATAGCTTAGTAAGAAAAATTATTCGAGATAATAATATCGACTTAGAAAGTAAAATCGGAGATAAAACCGTTCTTGATACAGTGATTGAACCGACTCGTCTTTATGTCAAAGCAGTCAAAGACATCATCAAGTCGAAGAAAGCACACGGTATGTGCCATATTACAGGTGGCGGCTTTATCGAAAACATCCCGCGTGTACTGCCGGAAGGCTTATCAGCACGTATTGACGTGGCAGAGATTCCGGAGCAGCCGGTCTTCAAATGGCTCGAAGAACAAGGGCAGCTTGACCGCTTGGAGATGTACAATGTCTTCAATATGGGCGTTGGTTTCGTCATCATTACCGCTGAAGCGGATCAGCAGGCAGTTCTTGATTTACTGAAGGCGAGCGGTGAAGAAGGTATTGTGATGGGAACGATTGAAGAAAACTCAGAACCAATCACGATTACAGGTATTTAGTATGAAAAAAGTGGCGATATTTGCGTCAGGCAGTGGCTCAAATTTCGAAAAGATAATGGCTAATATAGAGGCGGGTTACCTGGACAACATCCAGGTGACAGGTCTTTATGTCGACCAGGCGGACGCATACGCCATTGAACGGGCAAAGCGCTACGCAGTGCCCGTTTATCTTTTCGAGCTGAAAACATTTGCCTTAAAAGAACAATATGAACAAGCGATTTTGGCAAGACTGAAGGCGGATAAGGTCGAATGGCTGATACTTGCCGGTTATATGAAACTCATCGGCCCGACCCTGCTTAAGCCTTATGAAGGGCGTATCCTGAATATCCATCCTTCTCTTCTGCCAAGCTTTCCGGGCAAAGATGCCATTGGTCAGGCAGTCCGCTATGGCTGCCGGGTATCCGGTGTGACTGTTCACTATGTCGATGTCGGCATGGATACCGGGACGATTATCGATCAGGTGGCCTGCCCAGTCTATGCAGACGACACAGCTGAGTCTCTGCAGCCGCGCATACAGGCGATAGAATACGAACTTTATTCCAGAGTTATCAAAAATATCATTTAAGGAGTCAGTCATGAAAAAAGCATTGTTAAGTGTATCAGACAAAACAGGTATCACTGAATTTGCAGCTCAGCTGATTGAGCAGGGATTCGAAATTTTTTCTACAGGTGGCACAAAAAAGACATTGGTCGACCATAACATCGCGGTAAAATCAGTCAGTGAACTGACACAGTTTCCGGAAATCATGGACGGTCGTGTCAAAACGCTTCATCCGAATATTCACGGGGGTATTCTGGCAAACCGTGATATCCCTGAGCATCTAGAAGCACTCAGTGAACATGGCATTGAACTAATCGATCTTGTAGCGGTCAATCTTTATCCATTCGAAGAGACAGTCGCTAAACCGGATGTCACTGAAGCTGACGCCATCGAAAACATCGATATCGGCGGTCCGACGATGCTCCGCGCGAGTGCGAAGAATTTCAAGCATGTTTTAACAGTGGTGGACCCTGCAGACTATACAAGAATCATCGACAACCTGAAGTCTGGACAGGTAGACGAAGCATTCCGTAAAGAGCTGATGATCAAGACATTCAGTCATACAGCCAAATATGATGCTGCTATCGTGGAGTTTTTCAGTGGAGAGAGCACGTCTCTTCGCTACGGCGAGAACCCGCAGCAAAAAGCGAAATTCGTTAAAACATCTGACGCTCCGAATACAATAGCAGGCGCTAAGCAGTTACACGGTAAAGAGCTCAGCTATAACAACATTAAAGATGCGGATGCGACGCTTCAGCTTGTGAAGAAATTCAGTGAGCCTGCAGCAGTGGCAGTGAAACACATGAATCCTTGTGGTGTCGGCATCGGTGCAACGATTGAGGAAGCATTTAGTAACGCATACGCTGCAGACAGTCAGTCTATCTTCGGTGGGATTGTCGCTTTGAACCGCGAAGTAGACAAAGCGACAGCGTCTGCGCTCAGTGAAATTTTCCTTGAAGTAATCATTGCACCAGGCTACAGCGACGAGGCACTTGAATTGCTGACGAAAAAGAAGAACATCCGTCTACTTGAAATTCAGATGGATGCAGAAGCTGAGACAGAAGAATTCGTCTCTGTGTCAGGCGGCTATTTAGTTCAGGACAAAGATACAGCAGTGCTGACGCGTGACGACATGACGGTCGTTACAGAAGCGCAGCCGACAGAAGAACAGTGGCAGGCGATGGAACTTGGCTGGACAGTCGTAAAAAGCGTGAAAAGTAATGCTATTGTGCTGGCAAATCCGAAGCAGACAGTCGGCATCGGTGCGGGTCAGATGAACCGTGTCGGCGCAGCGAAGATTGCGATTGAACGTGCAATTGAAATGAACGACAATGTGATTTTAGCGAGTGATGGTTTCTTCCCGATGAGCGATACAGTAGAGACAGCTGCAGCAGCAGGCATCAAATGTATCATCCAGCCAGGCGGCTCAATTAAAGACCAGGATTCGATTGATGCAGCAAATAAACTCGGCATTGCTATGGTAACAACCGGCATGCGTCACTTCAAACACTAGGAGGCTCTTATGAAAGTACTTGTAATCGGTTCAGGTGGTCGTGAGCACGCACTTAGCCATAAGCTTAAGCAGTCTGAACGCGTAGACGAAGTTTTCGTGATACCAGGTAACGATGCGATGGTCAATGTAGCAACAGTCGTCAGTGATATTAAAGAGACAGAGCATGACCAGATTCTGAACTTCGCTAAAGAACAGGGTGTAGAATGGGTCGTCATCGGGCCGGAACAGCCGCTGACAGAAGGACTTGCGGATGTACTGACGCAAGCAGGCATCAAAGTGTTTGGTCCTAATCAGAAGGCGGCCCAGATTGAAGGTTCTAAGTCATTTGCGAAGGAACTGATGGCGAAATACGATATTCCGACAGCGGAGTATGCAGTCGTAACAACGAAACAGGAAGCACTTGACTACTTAGACAGTCATCCTGCGCCGATTGTGCTGAAACAGGACGGCCTTGCTGCCGGTAAAGGGGTCATTGTAGCGATGACACACGAAGAAGCAGTCGGTGCGATTGAACTCTTCTATCAGAATGGTGACGCTGAAGTGGTATTTGAGGAGTTTCTGGCAGGTGAAGAGTTTTCACTCATGGTCTTTGTCAATGATGATTTCATCATTCCATTTGATGTGATTGCACAGGACCATAAGCGTGCCTATGATGGTGACTTAGGCCCTAACACTGGCGGTATGGGTGCCTATTGTCCAGTGTCACATATCAGCGATGATGTATTAAAAGTGACGAACGAGACCATCGCCTATCCGATAGCACGCGCGATGCATGAAGAGGGGCTGAATTATTTCGGCTTACTCTATATTGGTGCCATCATTACAGAAGACGGACCAAAAGTCATCGAATTCAACGCTCGTTTCGGTGATCCGGAATGTCAGGTGCTGCTGACGAAAATGGAGAGCGACTTGATTGAAGTGCTTGAAGCACTTGAGAGAAAAGAAGATATTCAACTGCAGTGGTCTGATGATGCGGTCGTCGGTGTCGTCCTTGCTTCAGAAGGTTATCCAGGCAGCTACGACAAAGGTCATAAAGTCTATGGTTACGACGGTTCGCTTGATTATTACATCAGCGGCCTGAAAAAAGAAGAAGACTGGGTGACGTCAGGTGGCCGTGTCATGCTGGCCGTCGGTAAAGGGGCTAGTATCCAGGAAGCTGTTGAAAGAAGTTATAAAAAAGTAGGACAGATTACAAGTGACGGCTTGTTTCATCGAAAAGATATCGCACATCGTGCATTGTAGTAGGAAGCGAGACTTGCAAGAGCAGGTCTCGCTTTTTTGTGAGCAAGTTATCAGCGATAAACGTGAAATATCGCTGATAACTCATGTAGAAGCATCGATGCCAGGTAGTTATCAGCGATGAACGTGAAATATCGCTCGTAACTACTACATAACCCTCCATTAAAAAAAGCGAGGCCGCAGCCTCGCTTATGCTATCTATATTATTCAAATGTATTCTGTACGTCTTCGTGAGTTGCTTCTTTACCTGTTTCGTGTTGATCGTTTTGTTCTACTGGTTCTTTCGCTTTTTCAGCATCTTCTTTATGTTGTTCGATTTTATCGTTTGTCATGATAAATTCCTCCTTAATGATGATAGTCTGTTATTCCCGGAAAAAATCGCTCCTAAACATCTAATACTTAAGTCTGATATTTCCATTTATAAGGGACAAATGTCCCTGTTTTCACTATAATAAGGCGTGAGGTGAAATCATGAAATGGTTTAAAAATAACATAGAAGTCCTGATCGGCTATCTGCTTGGCGCATTGCTTTTTGGCATGGGTCTTTTTATATTTTTCAATGCTGATGAGATTGTTCATTTTAAGGAGATCGCCATCAACCGTCTCCATATGGCACAGCTGTCTGACTTCATCAATATTTATAGTTATGCCTTTATAGAACTGCTTAGTCATTACATCATAGCTTATCCCTACATCTATAGCTTGATATTTGTCCTTTACGGACTAGGTCTTTTCTATATCAGTCGTACCCTGAAGAAAACAACGGCCCATGATTCGCAGATTTCTATTTTTTATCTGATGACGGCTATTTTCTTATTTTTATTGACGGCGCTCTTTATGTTCAAGGTCTACCATATTTACGCGCTGTTTTATTTTGCAGCATTTCTACTGCTCGTCTTCTTCGTGCTGAACCGTCGTCACTTAAATAGTGAGTTCCGCAAGCTGCATTACCTGATTCTGATTTTCATCTTCGGTCTGGCATATATCGTGACGCAGAATCATGTCTATGACCAGCTTGTAGATGAAAAGGTGACGCCACTCGATTTGATGGCACTGAATTTCTTCTTTATTCTTTTCTCCGGCATGGGAGCACTTGCGTTAGGCAATTACGTTTTTCTGCACCGTGCGAAGAAGATAGATCCGGCAGAACATGCGATGCGTCGAGCCAATAAACGTAAACGGGATAAAAAATTCAGTGGTGCCATCAATCACCAGACAAATGATGCACTGCAGCAGTTATCTGAACAGTCGATGAAGATTGATGAAAGACTGATGCTCAGCTGGAATCGTTTCAAAGAAGGCGTCCGCCGTAAAATCAATCTACAGGATGAAGATATCCCGCGCTGGATGCGCAAGCCGAAATGGTTTAATTTCTTCCAGGTTGAAGTCATCTTCGGTGTACTGATTCTGATGCTGACCCTGATTGAACTCAATAACCGTAATATTCTGTTCAATGTCAGCAAGTTTAATGTCGTGAAGATGCAGTACTTTTATGAGTGGCTCAGTCTGTTTCTGCTTTTTGTAGTGGGCGTTCTCTATTTAGTCTTTACGATTCTGATTCATATCCGCCACCGAGGCTACTTCGGGCAGCTGTTCACAATCTCGATTCTCTTTATTGAGATCATCACAAGTTTCTATTTGATGCTCTTTAAAGGAATTTCAGTATCACTGTTTATTCCACCTGTTATAGTACTGCTTGTTCTCCTTGTCACACCACTGTTTTTCAATCATTTACGTAAAAATTACTAATTGCTATTGTATAACAGTTTGCAGTCCATTATAATAAAGATGTGCAGTGATGGGAGAATAGCACTTTGGGGAAAGTGCTGTGATAAAACAAGAGCGTTTCATTAAGGATGCCTGGGGAGGCATCCTTTTTGTGTTATAGTGGAGAAAACAGAAAAAGAAGGTGCAGACATGAAGAAAGTAGTTTTAAAACATAAGCACGATAAAAAGTATCGCGACGGTTACCTCGTGCTGGAAGAAGCGGATATTTTCGATATGGATACAATGAACGAGGGTGAACGCTTTGTTTTGAAGGCGTCAGACGGCACTGACCTCGGTCTTTTTTATTTTGGTCGCCAGAATCGCGGGGCAGGCTATAAAATCGGTGACAATCTTGAGACTAAACTAGATACGCATTTCTTTAAGCTGCTCTTTGAAGCGGCAAAAGAAGAACGCGAGTCACTTTACAATTCTGGGCATACGAATGCTTTTCGTGTCTACAATGGTGAAGGAGATGGCCTTGGCGGATTTACGGTTGATGACTACGATGGGCATTTTCTGATTCAGTGGTACTCAAAAGGCATCTATCATTATAAAGATGTGATTGTTGAAAGTCTGCAGGAGGTCTTTGACTATAAAACGCTTTATGAGAAACTCAGATTCGATAAAAATGTCCCGACTCATCGTATCAGTGAAGAAGCGGTGGAGTTTCCGATCATCATTACAGAGAATGATTTATTCTATACGATCAACTTTGAAGAGGGGCCGATGACAGGAATCTTCCTTGACCAGCGGGATGTCCGCAATAAAATCATGTCACTCGATCTGAAGAAACCGATGCTGAACTTGTTTGCTTATTCAGGCGGTTTCAGTGTAGCGGCAGCGAAAAATGGTCTTGAAACAGTCAACGTTGATATCGCAAAGCGCTCACTGGAACTGATTGAGCAGAACTTCGCCTTAAACGAAATCAATATCGACAAACAGCTGCTCTATACGATGGATGTCTTTGATATGCTGAAATACTGTGCACGTAAGAAAATGCTTTTTGACCTGATCGTTATTGATCCACCTAGTTTCTCGCGTTCCAAGAAGAAGCGTTTCAGCGTCAAGGATAACTATCATGAACTCATTGAAGGCGCTCTGCCAATCTTAAATCGCGGCGGCTACATGGTACTGAGTACCAATGCCAGCAATTATTCGCTGCCACAGTTCAAAAAAATGATTCACGATACATTGGCAGGCAGAGAATATGAAATTACTGATGTCATGGGGCTGCCGAAAGACTTCAAAACAACGAATTCATACAAACCCTCTAAGTATCTGAAAGTGGTCTTCGTTAAAATTCTTGATTAAAACTGACCATTTCCGGGAATAACACATTAACTTTATAAAAAAGGACGTGTCATTAATGGGAATTTTAGATACAGTAATCAACCAAGTCGGTAAAACCATCAATAAGGACGAAAAAACGGTTCTTCATTCACTGCCGACTTCAGAAGCAGAACTGATTGAACGACGTCAGCAGGCAGACAAAGTCATCCAGAACAAAGCGCTGATGAGTTCGGCTGCTTCTGTCGTACCGATTCCGGGTATTGACGTCGGGGTTGATCTGAAACTGATGAAAGATATTATTGAAGACATCAATAAAGTCTACGGACTGAGTCATAAACAGGTCAACAATATGGCTGCAGATATGAAACAGCAGGTCATGTTTACAGCGGCGAAAAAGGGTAGTGACTTTATCGGACGTAATATCACAACCAAGCTGCTGACAGTCGTATTGAAGGCTTTTGCTAAACGCGAGGCAGCGAAACAAGTCAGATGGATTCCAGTTGTAGGACAGGCAGTGGCTGCGGGTATCAGCTATAAGCTGATGAAGAAACTGGGCGAAGATCACGCGAGGAAATGTGATCAGGTCGCACGCAGTTTAATGTAATTGTCTAAAAATTTGAAGTATCGGCTATGATTTGCTATTCTAAATCTGTATAGACATAAGGTTTATATATAAAATTATGCAACCTAAAGGAGAAGATGAACGATGGAACAACAAAGCTATGTCATTATCGACGAAACAGGTATTCACGCACGTCCGGCAACAATGCTGGTACAGACTGCAAGTAAATTTGATTCAGATGTGCAATTAGAATACAACGGTAAAAAAGTGAATCTTAAATCTATTATGGGCGTAATGAGTTTAGGTGTCGGTAAAGACGCTGAAATCACTGTATATGCTGAAGGTACTGATGAAAAAGAAGCGATTCAGGCAATCAGTGACATATTATCTAAAGAAGGTCTGACTAAATAATGTCAATGACTTTAAAAGGAATCGGCGCTTCAGATGGCGTTGCAATTGCAGAAGCTTATCTGCTAGTTGAACCCGATTTATCTTATAATGATCAGAAAGTAACAGATACTGAAGCAGAAGTAGCAAAGTTTAAAGCAGCTCTTAATGAATCAAAAGTAGAACTCACGCAGATTAGAAACAATGCGGAAGTCGCTCTTGGTCCAGATAAAGCAGCTATCTTTGATGCCCATTTACTTGTGCTTGAAGATCCTGAACTGATCAATCCGATTGAAGAAAATATCCGTAACAATCAGACAAATGCACCGTGTGCTTTGATGGAAGTTGCGAATAACTTTATCACTATTTTTGAATCAATGGATAATGAATATATGAAAGAGCGTGCCGCGGATATCCGTGACGTTTCTAAACGTGTGCTTGCGCATCTGTTAGGCGTTACTTTACCTAATCCAAGTACGATTGATAAAAATGTAGTCATTATCTCTCATGACTTAACACCATCAGATACTGCACAGCTGAACAAAGAATTTGTTAAAGGGTTCGCAACTAATATAGGTGGCCGTACAAGTCACTCTGCTATTATGAGCCGCTCTTTGGAAATTCCGGCTGTAGTGGGTACTATAGATGTGACGAAGTCAATCAAACAAGGTGATATTGTCATCATCGACGGTTCTACTGGAGATGTTATCATCAATCCTGATGAAAACATGATTTTTGCTTACAAAGATAAACAAGCGAAGTTTATTCAGGACAAAGAAGAGCTGAAACAGCTTGTCAATGACAAAACAGAATCAGCAGACGGTGTTCACGTTGAACTTGCTGCTAATATCGGTACACCTGACGACTTAGAAGGTGTTATTAATAACGGTGCTGAAGGTATCGGTCTTTACCGTACAGAGTTCCTTTATATGGGTCGTGAGTCAATGCCGACTGAAGATGAACAGTATGAAGCTTATAAACGCGTTCTTTCAGAAATGAAAGGGAAACGCGTCGTTGTCCGTACACTGGATATCGGTGGCGACAAAGAGCTGCCATACTTAAACTTACCGCACGAAATGAATCCATTCCTTGGTTACCGTGCGATTCGTCTCTGCTTAGACCAGCAGGACATCTTCAGAACACAGCTTCGTGCGTTACTTCGTGCATCGACAGAAGGTCATTTAAGCATCATGTTCCCGATGATTGCGACAATCAATGAATTCCGTCAGGCGAAAGCGATTTTAGAAGAAGAAAAAGCGAAGTTAAAAGATGAGAAGGTTAAAGTCGCAGATGATATCGAAGTGGGTATCATGGTCGAAATTCCTTCAACAGCAGCTATGGCTGACATCTTTGCTAAAGAAGTGGACTTCTTCAGTATCGGTACGAATGACCTGATTCAATACACGATGGCAGCTGACCGTATGTCAGAACGTGTCTCTTACCTGTATCAGCCGTATAACCCGGCTATCCTGCGTCTAGTGAAACAAGTCATTGACGCCAGCCATAAAGAAGGCAAATGGACAGGTATGTGCGGTGAAATGGCCGGAGATACAACAGCAATTCCTTTATTATTAGGACTTGGCTTAGATGAGTTTTCTATGAGTGCAACAAGCATCCTGAAAGCACGTCGTCAGATCAAGAACTTAAATAGAGGTCAGATGGAAAAACTGGCAGAACAGGCGCTTAACTGTGCGACACAGGAAGAAGTCGTTCAGCTCGTTAACAACCAGTAATATAGAAATTTTAACAGCGATAGCTCTGATTAAATTCAGAAGTTATCGCTGTTTTTATTTTAAAAGACTGCTGTAAGAAAGGAGGAAAGTCCCGCAAACAGGATCTGCGGGACTTTGCGCTGTGGCCATAGTCTTTAAATAGTCATTCATAGTTAAAAAGCCATATCCTGTCCCAGGATATGGCTTTTATCACTTAATATTAAATAAAGTTATTTCTGGTGGGCAGAAGAGACGGATAGGCAGATGAGTCGTTCCGAGACCGGGCGATACATGAAGCGTCATCTTACCTACTTTGTAAAGACCTCTGACGTATTTTCGTCCAAGTTGCGGTCTGACAGGTGCACCGAGTAACGGAATCCGAATCTGTCCACCATGACTATGGCCGGAGAACTGCAAATCGATGCCAAATTGTTCAACAAAATCTGCATAGTCAGGCTCATGGACAATCATCATGGTCATCATGTCCTCTGGACGGTTTTTCAGCGTCTGATAGACATTCCCTTTACTATTGATGACATCGTCCAGACCTCCTAAGAAAATTGGCTCAGAATCATAATTGAGTAGCACACCTGTATTCGTCAGCAGCTGAATATGGCTTGCACTGAGTATACGATTGATCCTCGGTGTCTGATGAATACGCTGATCATGGTTGCCATAAGAGAAGAAGACGCCGAGTGGTGCTTTCAATGTCTTAAGAAGTGGAATAAGATGCTCCGGGTTCTGGTAATAGTCTATATTATCAAACAGGTCGCCTGAAATAATGATAAGGTCAGGGTGCAAGTCATTGATGATCTGGATATGGTAAATAAGGTCATCATAACTATAGTGAAAGCCGAGATGCAGATCAGAAATATGGATGACTTTAAGTGGTTCTGCATGCGGCTGTCTCAATAATTTGAGTGAATGCTTTTTGATGACAACATCTTCTTTTTCAGACTTAAAAGGCAGCCACTTCTTATTCATGTATCAGCGCTTCTATTCTATCCATATCGACTGAATGGATGACTTCGCCATTAATGATGATCAGCGGTGTACTGAATGCATCCATGTCCATCATTTCCTGACGATATGCACTGTTCTTAATATTCTTTTCGGTAAAAGGGAGATTCTGCCCTTTAAAATAGTTTTTGATATACTGGCACGGTAGGCAGCTATCCTGTGTATAAATGGTAATATTCATTCAATCATCTCCAAGTTGTAATCTTTATCATCGTAGCGTTTTCTGTATGAAATTTCAAACTTTGTTCACTAAATCTTTACAAAATAAATGAGCCATCTATTAGAATAATAGGGAATGGTCTAGTATAATAAAACTATTAAATTTGTGATAAAAATCACATAAGGAGGAAATTAATGGATGCTGTTGTTATCAGCAGATTACTGACAGGTATGACGCTGGCATTTCATATTATTTTTGCAACGATAGGTGTTGCTTTACCATTTATGTTCATGATTGCGGAAGGGCTCGGCCTTTACAAGAAAGACCCTGCGTATCTCGCTATGGCAAAACGCTGGGCGAAAGGTTTTACGATTACAGTCGCAGTGGGTGTTGTTACCGGTACAATCATTGGTCTGCAATTATCACTCTTATGGCCATCATTTATGCGTATCGGTGGACAAGTCATTGCACTGCCACTCTTCATGGAAACTTTCGCATTCTTCTTTGAAGCGATTTTCTTAAGTATTTATCTATATACATGGGACCGTTTCAAAAACCGCTGGCTGCACTGGTTACTGACGATTCCAATCATCATCGGTTCTACGATGAGTGCCCTGTTCATCACAAGTGTGAACTCATTTATGAATACACCGGAAGGCTTCGATATGGTTAACGGCCAGCTGGTTAATATCGATCCGGTTGCGGCCATGTTAAACAGTTCTTTCTTCGTGCGTGCATTCCACGTAGTGACAACAGGCGGCATGACAATCGCCTTTATGTTAGCCAGTATTGCTGCTGTTAAGTTACTGCGCAATAAGTTTGACAGCGACCGCGCTTATCATAAAAAAGGCTTAAAAGTGACGGTACTGACAGGTCTTATTTTCTCACTTTTTGCGATGATGGCAGGTCACGCTTCAGCACAGTTCCTGCATCACGAACAACCTGAGAAATTAGCTGCTATGGAATGGCATTTTGATACGAGCAGCCGTGCTGACCTTGTTCTGTTTGGTACGGTCGATGAAAAAGCACAGGAAATCAAAGGGGCTATTAAAATTCCGGGCATGCTGAGCTTCCTCGCGGATAACAGTATTGATACTGAAATTAAAGGACTGAATGAAATACCAGTAGACGAACGTCCACCGCTTGTCATTCATTACTTTTTTGACTTAATGGTGTTCTTCGGGGTCTTCTCGTTCGCGATTTCTGTTCTGTACTTTATACTGAAGAAATTCAAGAAAGACTGGGCGCACCATTCCTTCATGCTCTATATGATTGCACTGACTGGCCCTATGAGTATGCTGGCGATTGAATTCGGCTGGTTCTTAGCAGAGATGGGTCGACAGCCATGGATTTTAAGAGGCTACATGAAAGTAGCAGAAGGTGTGACACAGGCTAACGGGGTTTCACTGACACTCGCAGCTTTTGCCCTCCTGTACTTAATTCTTGGCTTCTCATGTGTTTATGTACTGATTCGTATCTTTAAAGATAAACCCGCGGTCATCGATATTGAAAATAACCGCGCTAATGTAGGAGGAGAAGCTTAATGGACTATCAGCACATAGGAATCACTGTACTGTGGACATTTCTCTATGGTTACATCATAGTTGGCGCCGTCGATTTCGGCGCCGGTTTCTTTATGCTTTATGCAAAAATCATCAAAAAAGATCATATCATCAATGAACTGGTATCCCGGTATTTGAATCCGGTATGGGAAGTGACGAATGTTTTCCTCGTCTTCTTCTTTGTCGGTATCGTCGGATTCTTCCCGGATACGGCCTATTACTTCGGAACCACTTTACTTATTCCTGCTTCCATTGCATTGATTTTACTGACCATCCGTGGCGCATTCTATGCATTTGAGACGTACGGTAAAGATACGAAGTTCCAGTGGGTCTTTCTATACGGTATGACAGGGCTTCTGATTCCTGCGTCATTCTCTACTGTACTCACTATCTCTGAAGGTGGTTTTATTGAGAAGACTAAGAATGGTGTATCACTGGATTATTTTGAACTGTTGATGAGCCCGTATGCATGGGCAGTCGTCTTCTTATCTATCGTTTCTGTGCTGTATATCTCATCAGCATTCCTGACTTATTACGCACATAAAGCAGATGATAAGCCGGCCTATGAACTGCTTAGAAAATGGTTTATGATCTGGGCAGGTCCAATGATTGTCATCTGTCAGTTCGTTTTCTTAAGCTTAAGACAGCATAATGCTGAACACTTTAATACTGCTGTTACACATTACTGGTGGCTCTTCGGCTTAAGTATTGTTTTCTTCCTGATCGGTTTCGTCCTGATCTGGCAGCGCCGCAACCACGGTATCGCGTTTATTGCTATCATGATTCAGTTCGCATTAGCGTTCTTCGGCTATGGTATCAGTAAGATGCCTTATATTCTCTATCCTTATATCGACTTAAATCATGCAGTGGTAAATGATTCGATGGCACTTGCACTGGTGATTGTATTTATTGCAGGTTTACTTTTACTTGTTCCTTCTTTAGTATTATTACTGAGATTATTCATCTTTGATGCAGATTACGTCTCAGGAAAACGGAGGTAGGGAATGGAAAAGGAATTTGTAGTCATCGGACTCGGTCGATTCGGTGGCAGTATCGTCAGAGAACTGAATAAACTGGACATCGATGTCATGGCCATTGACAGCGATGAGGCGCGTGTCAACGAATACGCAGACATCGCAACCCATGCGGTCATCGCAGATTCTACAGACGAAACTGTGCTGAAGAGTCTAGGTATCCGGAACTTTGACCATGTCGTCGTCGCTATTGGGGACAATATCCAGGCCAGTATTCTGACGACCCTGATTTTAAAGGATTTAGGGGTTGCGAAAGTAACCGCTAAAGCACAGAATGACTATCACGCGAAGGTGCTGGATAAGATAGGAGCAGACACGGTTATCCATCCTGAAAGGGATATGGGCAGACGACTCGCTCACAAACTGTCTAACTCTTCTATCATGGATTATCTGGAACTTGCTGATGAGCATTCAATCGTTGAGATTATTGCAGGTCCTAAACTTGAAGGCATGTCTTTACTGGATTTAGATCTTCGTGCAAATTACGGACTGAATATCATAGCGATTAAGCGTAATGGGCATATCACAGTCTCACCGGATCCAGGTGAGTACATCCAGCGTGGAGATATCCTCATTGTTATCGGTCATGATAATGACCTCGGCCGATTTGAGAGTAAATTAGAAGATAACTAAAAAGCTGAACAGCATTTGCTGTTCAGCTTTTTAGTTATCGACGTTCATAATCATTGGCAGAATCATCGGGCGACGAGCTGTCTTATCATAAAGATAAGGCGAGAGGCTTTCCGTGATTGCATTTTTGATATGATGCCATTCAACGTTTTCTGTATTGTTCAGTTTCTCGATAACCGTTTTCTTGATCATGCGCTGTGCGTCGTAAATCAGATGACCGGATTCACGCATATAGACAAAGCCGCGTGAAATGATGTCTGGTCCCGATAAAAGTTGCCCAGTTCTGAAATCGATGCTGACAACGACAATAACAAGTCCATCTTCAGACAGAATCTTACGGTCTTTAATGACGACATTACCAATGTCACCAATACCGCTGCCGTCAACAAGAATATTACCCGACTGGATTTTACCTGCATGGCGGGCTGAATCATGTGTCAGAGCGAGCACGTCCCCGTTTTCATGGATAAAGACATTATCAGGATTCACGCCGCAGTCGATACCAAGTTGACCATGCAGCTTCTGCATACGGTATTCACCGTGAATCGGCATGAAGAACTTCGGCTTAATTAAACGAAGCATCAGTTTCTGTTCTTCCTGAGAACCATGACCTGATGTATGGATGTTAGACAGTTTACCATGAATCACATCTGCGCCTGCTTTATATAGTGCATTGATCGTTCTGTTGACACTCTTCGTATTACCCGGAATAGGGGAACTTGAGAAGATAACAGTGTCATCAGGAATGATGCTGACCTGACGGTGTGTACCATTGGCGATACGTGACAGTGCAGCCATCGGTTCACCTTGAGAACCTGTACAGAGGATGAGCAGTTTGTGCTTCGGAATACTGTTGATCTTGTTCGCTTCTACAAATGTCTCAGGGGGTACTTTAATATAACCAAGTTCTGTACCGATTTTGATATTGTTTTCCATAGAGCGGCCGAAGATGACAATCTTGCGGTCGAACTTAACCGCTGCTTCGATAGCCTGCTGTACACGGTAAATATTTGACGCGAAAGTAGCGAAGATAATACGACCTGTACATTTACGGAAAATCTGTTCAACGCTTTGACCGACCGCACGTTCACTGATTGTAAAGTTCGGTACTTCTGCATTCGTTGAGTCAGAAAGCAGGCAGAGTACGCCTTCTTCACCAAGAGCAGCCATACGAGCGATGTTCGCAGGTTCACCGACTGGCGTAAAGTCAAACTTGAAGTCACCTGTATGAACGATTTTACCTTCTGGCGTGTGTACGACGACACCGTATGCTTCCGGAATGGAGTGAGTCGTTAAATAGAACGTCACTTTCAGATTATCAAATTCAAAGACACTGTCTTCTGTAATCGGATTCAGTGAAGCCGTACGCAGAAGGTGATGTTCTTCAAGCTTGTTGCGGATTAGCCCAAGTGCGAGCGGACCGCCGTAAATAGGTATATTCAGCTGTTTAAGTAAGAAAGGTACACCACCGATATGGTCTTCGTGACCATGTGTGATGAAAAGACCTTTAATCTTGTGCTGATTCTGCACAAGGTAAGTGTAGTCCGGAATCACATAGTCGATTCCGAGTAAGTCATCATCCGGGAACTTAATCCCTGCATCGATGACGATAATTTCATCTTTATATTCAATAGCATAGGTGTTTTTACCGATTTCGCCCATTCCACCTAGCGCGAATACGCCGACTTCATTTTTTTGCAGGAGATTCATTAGATAGTCTCCACTTTAAATGCAGGTGATTTCTCTTCATATTCGAGATGTGCACCTTCAAGTTTTTGAACGAATTCAATGTTGTAAGGGCGATCTGCTAATGATTTACGGACTTGTTCTTCCGTCTCAGCTTCAACATATAGAACTTTCGTGTTTTCGCGAATGATAACTTCGCTTCTGTCTTCCTGATAAAATACTTTAAAAATTGCCATATATATATCCTCCTAAATGAATAATTAACATAAATAAGGCCCTAGCTGCTCTAGGGCTCTTCACCGTACAGATTGTATGAGTATCTTTATTTTACATGAAGTCGAGTGGGAGTGCAAAGTAAAAACTAGAGTTTAGCAATAAAGTGAGATATGGTTAAAGAAAAGGAGGAATCACTTTGACACAAAAACTGATTTTTTTCGATATAGATGGCACACTTTATGACAGACAGCATCATATTCCGGAAACAACACATGCGACGATCCGTCAGTTGAAGGGAGCAGGGCATACACTCGCTATTGCCACAGGTCGTGCGCCTTATAATATGCAGCAGGTCATGGCGGATACGGAGATTCCGAATTTCGTTGCTTATAACGGTCAGTACGTCGTTTATAACTCTGAAGTGATCTACCGTAATCCACTGGACACGCAGACACTGACGAAACTTGAGAAGCTGGCAAGAGAGCACGACCATCCGATGGTATTTTTAGGTGAAAAAGAAGCGGTATCCAATATTGAACATCACGACCATATTACAGAAAGTATGGGTTCTATCAAACTGAATCATCCAAGATTTGAAGATGATTATTTCAAAAATCATGATATTTTTCAGGCGCTTCTCTTTCATGATAGCGAGGCGGATGAGGTATACAATAACCAGTATCCTCTCATTAAGTTCTATCGTTGGCATGAATTCAGTCGTGATGTTGTACCTTCGAATGGTTCAAAAGCAGAAGGAATCAAGAAGTTCGCAGAGAAACTAGGCTTCAGTCAGGAAGATGTCATCGCACTCGGTGACGGCAACAATGACTTCGAAATGATTGAATGGGCAGGAACAGGCATTGCGATGGGTAATGCAGTAGAAGGACTCAAGCAAGGTGCAGATTTTGTGACCACTGATGTAGAGGATAATGGGATACAGAATGCATTCAAGAAGCTGGGGTTAATTTAATAGAGAAGTGAGTAGTGATTTGGATTGGTATTCTGCAGCAACGTCCCGGAAACAGCTCTAGCGGGACGTTACGCAGGAGAATCCAGCGAAACAAGAGTAGCAACGTCCCGGCAACAGAATCTGCGGGACGATACTCATGCCGCTTCCAACCCAGACTCAAAAAAAGAGTTGCCAGTAAAACTACTGGCAACTCTTTTTATTCGACTGCTGTCGCATTCGCTTCAGGTTTAAATGGATCAGCCTCATTGATGTGGTCATAGAACATGACACCATTCAAGTGATCAATCTCATGCTGCACGACAATAGCAGCAAAGCGGTTTAAACGAAGCTTGACTTCTTCACCTTCACGATTAATAGCTTTCACTGTAATACGGGCATAGCGGTGAACGAGTCCTGGTATGCTCTCGTCTACACTGAGGCAGCCTTCACCTTGAGGGAGGTAGGCTTTCTCCACGCTGTGACTGACAATCTTTGGATTGAACAGCTGGTGCGTAATGTAATCCTCTTTCTTTTCATCATAGAAATGAATGACGAGCAGACGTTTCGCAATATTAAGCTGAGGTGCGGCGAGTCCGACGCCACTTCTCAGCTTATATTTTTTAGCTATCTTGTCATCCTGACTGTTTTTCAGGAATTCAAGCATGTCATCAGCGAGCTGAACATCTTCCTGTGATAATGGAAGAATGACTTCCTGTGCTTTCTCTCTTAACGTCGGATGTCCGTCTCTGATGATGTCTTTCATGGTTAACATGTAATCACTCCTTTTTTATAATATAGCAGAAACAACGCACTAGGATAAACATTGAATCACTTTTTAAAAAAGGCTACTATAAAACTGAATGATAAAGGAGGAAATAATAAATATGAAGAAACTAGTAATAGCAGGACTGTCAGTGATGATGCTTGCAGGCTGCGGCAATAAGACTGAACAGTTAGAAGAATTCTACACACAGATAGATACGGTCAACGCTAAAGAAAAACCGGTAGTAGAAGTCAATAAAAATCTGCAGAAGCTCGAATCTGAAAAAGTGGAACTGTTCAATAAAATCAGCAAAGCTAAAAAACAGGAAATTAAAGTCATCAATAATACAGCAACAAAACTGGTTAAAAATGCATCTGCAAGAAGTGCAGCAATCGACAAAGAGATTAAAGCTTATGATGAATCTGAAGCTGAATTTAAAAAAGCGAAAGATTTAGCAAGCGAAATTAAAGATAAAGATCAGAAAAAAGAAGCGTCTGACCTGACGAATGCACTTGAAAAGAAATACAAAGAGCATGATGGTCTGATGACTGCATACAAAGATGTACTGAAGAAAGAAAATGATTTATTCAAGTACTTAGAGGGTAAAAGTCCAGAGACGAGTGAAGTCAATTCTAAGATTGAAAATCTGAATAAATCAACAAGTGCTTTCCAGAAAAATATGACGACTTTCAATAAAACGATGGAACAAGTTCAAAAGGAATCCGGCGACATCGTCAAATTATTAAACGATAAATAATTGTTTTATAACAGCAAGTGTTAAATGAGTATTACAGAGTGTTAAAACCTAATTAATACAGTAAATACACCCTTGAAATTGTTATGGAATTTTTTTGTTTAACACTAGAACAGTTTTGTGTTAGAATGATTCAAGTAAATATAAATATATCCGAAAGGTTTGGTGAATTGAATGGCTTCGAAGAAACAAGCACCATTCGATGCAGTATCAGTACTCAATGAAATTGAATCTAAGTTTGAAGTAGTTCAAGTTTTAGATTTAGATGGTAATGTCGTAAATGACGCATATATGCCTGACTTAACTGACGAACAGTTAGTAGAATTAATGGAAAGAATGGTATGGACTCGTGTCCTTGACCAACGTTCTATCTCATTAAACCGTCAAGGTCGTTTAGGTTTCTATGCACCTACAGCAGGTCAGGAAGCTTCTCAATTAGCGTCACAATACGCACTTGATAAAGAAGACTGGATTCTTCCGGGTTACCGTGATGTTCCACAATTAATCTGGCATGGTCTTCCACTGACTAAAGCATTCTTATGGTCTCGTGGACACTTTGTAGGTAGCCAGTTCCCAGAAGGTATGAACGCACTTGCACCACAAATCATCATCGGTGCTCAATATGTTCAGACTGCCGGGGTTGCGCTTGGTCTTAAGAAAAAAGGCAAACAGAACGTTGCAATCACTTACACAGGTGATGGCGGATCTTCACAAGGTGACTTCTATGAAGGTATCAACTTTGCATCTGCATTCAAAGCACCTGCAATCTTCGTTATCCAAAATAACAACTATGCAATCTCTACACCACGTGAAAAACAGACAGCTGCTAAAACATTAGCGCAGAAAGCTGTTGCAGCAGGTATCCCAGGTACTGTTGTAGATGGTATGGATGCACTTGCTGTTTACTTCGTAACGAAACAAGCTCGTGAACGCGCTATCGCTGGCGACGGTCCATCATTAATTGAAACAATGACATACCGTTATGGTCCACATACAATGGCAGGGGATGACCCAACTCGTTACAGAACTTCTGATGAAGATTCTGAATGGGTTAAAAAAGATCCACTTGTACGTTTCCGTAAATTCTTAGAAAACAAAGGTCTTTGGACTGAAGAAAAAGAAAACGAAGTAATGGAACGTGCTAAAGAAGAAATCAAAACTGCACTTAAAGAAGCAGATGGCACACCTAAACAGACTGTTTCTCAATTAGCAGAAATCATGTACTCAGGTGAAATGCCTGCTAACTTAAAAGAACAATATGAAATCTACAAAGAGAAGGAGTCGAAGTAAGTCATGGCACAAATGACGATGATCCAGGCAATAACAAATGCACTTCAAACTGAACTTAAAAATGACGAAAATGTCTTAGTATTCGGTGAAGACGTTGGTGTCAACGGTGGTGTATTCCGTGCGACTGAAGGACTTCAAAAAGAATTCGGCGAAGACCGTGTATTCGATACACCACTTGCTGAATCAGGTATCGGTGGTTTAGCTGTTGGTTTATCTTTAACTGGTTTCCGTCCAGTTATGGAAATTCAGTTCTTCGGATTCGTATTCGAAGTATTTGACTCAATCGCAGCTCAATTAACTCGTCAGAACTTCCGTTCAGGCGGTACTAAACCAGCTCCTGTTGTTATCCGTGCACCATTTGGTGGTGGTGTTCACACACCTGAACTTCACGCAGACAACTTAGAAGGTTTAATGGCTCAGACTCCAGGTCTTAAAGTTGTTATTCCGTCAAATCCTTACGATGCTAAAGGTCTTCTGATCTCAGCTATCCGTGACAACGATCCAGTTGTCTTCTTAGAACATATGAAATTATACCGTTCATTCCGTGCTGAAGTACCTGAAGAAGAGTACACAGTTGAAATTGGTAAAGCGGCGGTTGTTCAAGAAGGTACAGATCTTTCTATCATCACTTACGGTGCAATGGTTCAGGAATCAGTCAAGGCAGCAGAAGAACTTGCGAAAGACGGTCACTCTGTAGAAATCGTTGACTTACGTACGGTTCAGCCGCTTGACATTGAAACTATTATCGCTTCAGTTGAAAAAACTGGCCGTGTTGTAGTGGTTCAGGAAGCTCAAAAACAAGCGGGTGTTGGTGCGAACGTTGTTTCTGAAATCTCAGAACGCGCTGTACTTAGCCTTGAAGCACCTATCGCACGTGTGGCTGCAGCAGATACTGCTTACCCATTCACACAAGCTGAAAATGTTTGGTTACCAAACAAAGATATGATTGTTGAAGCTGCAAAACGTACTTTAGAATTCTAATTTCAGCAATTCGTGAAAAGTACGTAAGTACTTTTCACTCCCATATATAATTTAGATTATTTAGGAGGAACTTATAGTGGCATTTGAATTTAAATTACCGGCACTTGGTGAAGGTATTTTCGAAGGTGAAATCGTTAAGTGGTTCTTTAAAGCTGGCGACACTGTTAATGAAGACGATATTTTATGTGAAGTACAGAACGACAAATCTGTTGTTGAAATCCCATCACCAGTATCTGGTACTGTTACAGAAGTAGTAGCAGAAGAAGGTACTGTTGCAAACCTTGGTGACGTAATCATCAAGATTGATTCTCCTGATGCACCTGCTGACTCTCATGCTGAAGAAGCTAAAGAAGAGCCTCAAGCAGAAGCAAAAGAAGAAACTAAAACAGATGCTCCAGCACCAGCTGCTGCAACACAAGCAACTGATGTTGAAGTTGACGAAAATCGTCGCGTTATCGCAATGCCATCTGTACGTAAATTTGCTCGTGAAGAAGGCGTTAACATTAAAGCGGTTCAAGGTACTGGCAAAAATGGTCGTGTCTTAAAGGAAGATATCACAGCTTACAAAAATGGTGGTGCTGCATCAGCATCTGCAGAAGTGGCTTCAGCTCCAGCAGCACAAGCGACAGAAGCAGCTGTTACTCCAGCTCAACCAATCGCTTCACCGGAAGGCGACTTCCCAGAAACTCGTGAGAAAATTCCTGCAATGCGTAAAGCAATTGCTAAAGCAATGGTTAACTCTAAACATACTGCGCCTCACGTAACATTAATGGACGAAATCGATGTTCAACAATTATGGGATCACCGTAAAAAATTCAAAGAAGTGGCTGCTGAACAAGGTACTAAACTGACATTCTTACCTTATGTCGTTAAAGCGTTAGTTTCAGCTCTTAAAGCATACCCAGCACTTAACACATCTCTTGATGATGCAACTGAAGAAGTTGTTCACAAACATTACTACAACATTGGTATCGCAGCAGATACTGAACGTGGATTACTTGTACCAGTCGTGAAAAACGCTGACCGCAAATCAATCTTCGCTATCTCTGATGAAATCAACGAACTTGCTGTTAAAGCACGTGACGGTAAACTGGCACCTGCTGAAATGAAAGGTGCTTCATGTACAATCAGTAACATCGGTTCTGCAGGTGGTCAATGGTTCACTCCAGTTATCAACCATCCAGAAGTTGCTATCTTAGGTATTGGCCGTATTGCTCAGAAGCCAATCGTTAAAGACGGCGAAATCATTGCGGCTCCAGTACTTGCGTTATCACTCAGCTTTGACCACCGTCAAATCGATGGTGCTACAGGTCAAGCAGCGATGAACCACATCAAACGTTTATTAAATAATCCAGAATTATTATTAATGGAGGGGTAAAGAATGGTAGTAGGAGATTTCCCAATTGAAACAGATACTATTGTAATCGGTGCAGGTCCTGGTGGTTATGTTGCAGCAATTCGTGCAGCACAACTTGGACAAAAAGTAACAATCGTTGAGAAAGGCGCTCTTGGTGGTGTATGTCTTAACGTCGGCTGTATCCCATCAAAAGCTTTACTTGCAGCTTCTCACCGCTATGAAGTAGCAAAACACTCAGAAGATATGGGTATTTCAGCTGAGGGTGTTAAAGTAGACTTCTCTAAAGTTCAAGAATTCAAAAACAGCGTTGTTAACAAATTAACAGGCGGTGTAGGTTCTTTACTTAAAGGTCGTAAAGTTGAAATCGCTGAAGGCGAAGCTTACTTCGTTGATGCAAACAACTTAAAAGTGATGACTGATAAAGCGTCACAAACTTACACATTCAAAAATGCAATTATCGCAACAGGATCTCGTCCAATCGAAATCCCTAACTTCAAATTCGGTAAACGTATTATCGATTCTACAGGCGCTTTAGCATTACCTGAAGTTCCTAAAAAGTTAGTAGTTGTCGGTGGCGGTTACATCGGTTCTGAGCTTGGTACTGCTTACGCTAACTTCGGTACTGAAGTCACTATTTTAGAAGGCGCTAAAGACATCTTAGGCGGATTCGAAAAACAAATGACTCAAATCGTTAAAAAAGGCTTAAAAGCTAAAGGCGTTACAATCGAAACAGAAGCAATGGCTAAATCAGCTGAAGAAACTGAAAACGGTGTAACAGTGACTTATGAAGTAAAAGGCGAAACTAAAACAGTTGAAGCTGATTACTGCTTAGTAACAGTAGGTCGTCGTCCTAATACAAATGATATCGGTTTAGAAGAACTTGGTGTTAAATTAACAGATCGTGGTTTAATTGAAGTTGATAAACAAGGTCGTTCATCAGTTGAAAACATCTTCGCTATCGGTGATATCGTTGCTGGACCACCACTTGCTCATAAAGCATCTTATGAAGCGAAAATCGCTGCTGAAGCAATCGCAGGCGAAAAATCAGAAGTGGATTACCTTGCAATCCCTGCTGTATGTTTCACTGAACCTGAACTTGCAACAGTAGGTTACACTGAAGCAATGGCGAAAGAAGAAGGTCTTGAATACAAAGCTTCTAAATTCCCATTCGCAGCTAATGGTCGTGCGTTATCAATCAATGCATCTGAAGGTTTCGTAAAATTAATCTCTCTTAAAGAAGATGGATTATTAATCGGTGCTCAAGTTGCTGGTTCTGGCGCATCTGACATCATCGCTGAACTTGGTTTAGCAATTGAAACAGGTATGACTGCTGAAGATATGGCAATGACAATCCACGCTCACCCAACATTAGGTGAGATCTCAATGGAAGCAGCTGAAGTTGCGCTTGGTCACCCTATCCACACTATGTAATACTTTTCAATCAGATTCAAAAACGCTATTCTATTTATAGAATAGCGTTTTTTTATGGAGGTCAATATGGAATATAGTTATCCACTGGATTTAGACTGGACACCAGATGAAATGGTCGCTGTTGTCGATTTTCTGACAGCGATTGAACAGAGCTATGAAAGTAAAATTGAGATCAATGAACTCAAGAAAAAATACGATCTCTTTAAACAGGTCTGTCCTGGCAAAGCACAAGAAAATAATATTTATAAGGACTTTAAGAAAGTATCAGGTTACGATGGTTATCCCGTCATCAAGAAAATGCGAGAAGAACTCGGTACACAGACGCAATTGATTTCTATGGCAAAATAATAATGAATATCCCCCTTCGTGTTGTTTAAATGCATTAATTTTGATAAATTATAAGTAATGTTATTAAACTTATTGTTTATTATTTTTAAACAGAAGGGGGTTTGTTATGGATATTGGTAAAAAAATCAAGGATCTCAGACGTCAGAAGAATCTGACCCAGGAAGAACTCGGTGAGCGTACAGACTTATCAAAAGGCTATATCTCACAGTTAGAACGTAACTTAAGTTCTCCTTCTATGGAGACATTCTTTAATATACTGGAAGTACTCGGCGCTAAACCAGCTGACTTCTTCAGTGATGCGCTTTATCAGCAGCAGATTCATTATCCTTTATCAGAACAGACATTATATGATGAATATGATAATGGTTATCTGATTAACTGGCTCGTACCCGAATCAAATGACTATGATATGGAGCCTGTTATTATTACTTTAAAGCCGGGAGCTGAATACAAAAAGTTTGAGCCTTCTCCGTCAGAGAGCTTTATGTATGTGATGGAAGGTCGAGCTTCTATCAGAATAGGTCGTAAAGTTTATACGGCTGAGCAGCACGAATGTTTTTACTTTAAGGCAAATGAATCTCATCAGCTGTTTAATCAGGAGAAAGCAGAAGCGAAAATTCTCATTGTCGCAACTGAATCTTATTTATAGGAGGAATATATGGACAAGTTTATTGTATTTCAAGATGTGACGAAAGTTTATGATGGTAACCCGGTACTCAAAGGGGTTAACTTTGAGATTGAGGAAGGCAAGTTCTATACGTTACTTGGACCTTCAGGATGTGGTAAGACAACGATTCTGCGCCTGATTGCAGGTTTTGAGAAACCGACTTCCGGTGATGTTTATTTTGCAGGTAAACGTATCAATGATGTGCCGGCAAATAAACGTCAGGTCAATACCGTCTTTCAGGATTATGCGCTTTTTCCACATCTGGATGTCTTTGAGAACGTCGCATTTGGTCTCCGTATCAGAAAGATGGATAAAGCAACAGTCGAAACAAAAGTACTGGAAGCCTTAAGACTGGTGAAGCTTGAAGGATACGCGAAGCGTCGTATTTCAGAGATGAGTGGGGGTCAACGCCAGCGTGTTGCTATTGCGCGTGCTATCGTCAATGAACCTGAAGTGATACTGCTGGATGAACCGCTTAGCGCACTGGACTTAAAACTGCGTACAGAGATGCAGTATGAGCTGCGTGAACTGCAGCAGCGTCTTGGTATTACCTTTATCTTTGTTACACATGATCAGGAAGAGGCACTTGCGATGAGTGACTATATCTTCGTGATTCGTGATGGTCATATTGAACAAAGTGGGACACCGCTTGATATTTACGATGAGCCGGTCAACCGTTATGTCGCTGACTTTATCGGTGAATCGAATATTATTCCTGGCCGCATGGTGCGAGATTATGTCGTGCAGATATACGGCAAGGAATATACATGCGTAGACAGAGGCTTTAAGCCGAATGCCGAAGTTGATGTGGTTATCCGACCAGAGGACTTAACGGTCACATCTGCTGCTGAAGGGAAGCTTCAGGCACGTGTAGACTCCCAGCTGTTCCGAGGGGTACACTACGAGATCTGTCTGTTTGATGCAGAGGGCAATGAATGGATCTGTCACTCTACGAAACCGGCGCCAGTCGGAGAAGTAGTCGGTTTAACTTTCTCTGAGCAGGCGATTCATATCATGCTGCCGGGAGAGACTGAAGATGAGTTTGATGCACGAATTGAATCTTATGAGGTACAAGCATGAGAGAAGCAAAAAAATATTTTCTGATTCCTTATCTGATATGGATCATCTTCTTCATCATTCTGCCTCTTGTCTCGATATTTTATTCCAGCTTTATTGGTCTCGATGGCAAGTTCACGCTGGAAAACTATGCTGATTTCTTTACAGGAACATATCTGCAGATGACTTTGACGTCATTCTTATATGCCTTTATCATCACGTTTTTCTGTTTAGTTATTTCATATCCAGTGGCGCTTGCTATACGCAACACGCGCAACAAGCAGTTCTGGCTGCTGCTGATTATTCTGCCGACGTGGATTAACCTGCTGCTTAAGACTTATGCCTTTATCGGTATCTTAAGTAAGGAAGGGACATTTAATGATATCCTGTCATTCCTGCATCTGCCCCATACGCAGCTGCTGTTTACGAGCACAGCCTTTATCATCGTCTCGATTTATATTTATATTCCATTCATGATTCTGCCGATCTTCAACAGCATGGATGCGATTCCTGAGAACCTGATTCAGGCGTCACGGGATCTTGGAGCAGACAGATGGACCACATTTAGAAAGGTCATCATGCCGCTGTCGTGGGAAGGCGTGAAGACAGGTATTCAGATTACCTTTATCCCGGCGCTCAGTCTCTTCATGATTACGCGTCTGATTGCCGGTAATAAAGTTGTGAACCTCGGTACAGCCATTGAAGAGCAGTTCCTTGTCACACAGAACTACGGCATGGGTTCAACGATTGCCGTCTTCCTGATTCTTTCTATGGCACTTGTCATGATCTTGACCAAGCAACGTGAAAGTGAGGGCAGAAGCTAATGAAACTACAATCTAAAATCGTCTTAGCGATTACAATGCTGCTCTTATATTTCCCGATTTTCTTTTTAATGTTTTATTCATTTAACAGTGCGGGTAATATGAACCATTTTGAAGGATTTACGCTCGACCATTATAAAGCCGTCTTCCAGAACAAACGACTGATGGTCATCATCTTTAATACGATTGCTGTGGCACTGATTGCGGCCAGTATTTCAACTTTGATCGGCGTCTTTGGTGCACTCGGCATTCATTATATGCGTAACAAGAAACTGAAGATTGGCTTACTGACTTTAAATAATATTCTGATGGTGAGTAGTGACGTCGTAATCGGCTCTTCGTTCCTGATTTTATTCACAATCATCGGACATTTTACAGGTCTCGGTCTTGGATTCTGGTCAGTCCTTATCTCACATATTGCGTTCTGTGTACCGATTGTCGTACTCATGGTCCTGCCGAAACTCTATGATATGAATGAGTCACTTATCAATGCAGCGACAGACCTTGGTGCTTCTACTTACCAGACGTTGTCAAGAGTCGTGATACCGCATTTAATGCCTGGCGCGATTGCAGGGTTCTTTATGGCCCTGACATATTCCTTAGATGACTTCACTGTCAGTTTCTTCGTGACCGGCAATGGCTTCAGTGTGCTATCTGTTGAAATTTATTCAATGGCGCGTAAAGGTATCTCTATGGAAATCAATGCATTATCAACCATTCTATTTGTTGTCGTCATGGCGATTATTGTCGTCTATTACTTCATCACGAATAAAAGCGAAAATAAACGAAGAGGAGCGATCCGATGAAAAGATTATTGCAGTTAGTGGGTGTTTCTCTTCTTATAGCGGTTCTTCTCCTCGTTTCGACAAGATTTATCGATCCACCGCCTAAAGCAGGCAAAGGCAATGTGCTGTATGTCTACAACTGGGGTGAATATATGGATCCTGACCTGCTCAAGAAGTTTGAAAAGGAAACAGGTATCCGTGTTATTTATGAAACATTTGATTCGAATGAATCCATGCTCGCAAAAATCAAGAATGGGGGTACACACTATGACGTCGCTGTCCCAAGTGAGTACGCCATTCAGAAGATGAAAAAAGACAACCTGCTTATTCCGATTGATCATCAAAAACTGCCGAACCTGAAAAATATAGACCCGGACTTTCTTGATAAAGACTTCGACCCAGGCAATGAATACTCAATTCCTTATTTCTGGGGAACAGTCGGCATCCTCTTTAATCCGGAGACGACTAAAGGCATCGATTTCTCCAGCTGGGAAAGTCTGTGGGATAAACGTCTGAAAAATAACGTGCTGATTGTAGACGGTGCACGTGAAGGTATCGGCTTTGCACTTAACAGTATGGGAGAGTCATTAAACGAAAAAGATTCTGCTAAACTCGTGAAAGCAGAGGATAAACTGAAGTCTCTTGCACCTAATGTTCGCGGTGTCGTCGGTGATGAGATCAATACGATGATGGTTCAGAAAGAAGCGGACGTGGCCGTCGTCTGGAGTGGTATGGGTGCTGATATCATGACAGAGAATGAAAACCTGGATTTTGTCGTGCCAAAAGAAGGTTCCAATCTCTGGTTTGATAACATCGTCATTCCAAAGACTGCTCAGAACGTCGACGGTGCACATCAATTCATCAACTTTCTGTTAGATGCGAAAAATGGTAAACAGAATACGGAATGGGTCGGTTATGCAACACCGAACAAAGCGAGTTACCAGCTCCTTGATAAAGAAACACGTGAAGATGAACGGTTCTACCCAAGTCCTGCTGTCAGACAGAAACTCGAAGTCTATGAGGATTTAGGACCAGAAAAAATCGCAGAATATAACGAAAGATTTCTGCGCTTCAAGATGTCACTTAAGTAGTCTGCAATTTTATATGATTATCATTGCTTCATGAGGGTATTGAAATATTAAATACAGTTAAGGAGATGAAAATATGGCGAGAAGAGAGTATACACAGACAGTGAAACCTGTCAGCAGAATTCCGGAGAAAATCTTTGGATGGTTAGGCTGGTTATCACTGCTCGGATTATTAGGACTCGGTCTTTATTCATTACTTGTATCTGGTAATGATCCGAACTTTATGAATGAGATGGAACGTCAGTTGAGTGAAAACCCTCAGCTATCAGATTTCCGTGATTTGATGGCTCAGAATAACATGACAGTACCTGAGTTTGTCAGCTACATCATGAAAATTGCCTGGGGCATCATGGCTTACTTAGCGTTACCTCTTATTTTAGGTCTCATTGGATTATTATCAATGAAAAAACGTATTTTAGCAGGGGTTATGTTATTACTTGCTGGATTACTGACTGCGCCTTTATTCGTGACAATCGCTTTATTCTGGATTCCTTTATTCTTCTTCATCGCAGCAATTCTGCTGTTTGCACGTAAGGATAAAGTCATCCGCAACGAAGACTATTATCACGATCATGAAACAGTGTCTTATGACCGTGAGCGCGAGGCAGCACCTGTCTATGTAGACCGTGACGCTGACATCGAACGTGATCGTTATAACGACATTGATCGTACAGAACGTGAAGGTGTGTATGTAGACCGTACGGAAGAAGTTGAGCGTCCTCAGGAAACAGTTGTGACAGAAGAGCGTACTGTTGAAACAACACCTGTTGATACAGACGATACTGTAACTTATCACCGTTCAGAGGGTGACCGCGTGAAGTACGTCGACAAAACAGTTGATGCGACAGAAGAGCGTCGCCAGAACTACAATAACCGTATGAACAACAATGACTAAAAAGAGCTGAAAAGCTCTTTTTTTGTAAGTATGAAGAAAATCTTATTGGTTATTTCACTTATCATTACTGGAGCGGTTATGCTCTTCCCGCTTAAAATAATGATTCTGACTTTTGACCCTGGTTTTATCAATGAGTTTACAGGCGGCTGGAATCACCGTATCAGAGAAATGATACAAGAAGAACGAATCTCTTATTCACAAGGCATGCTGCTGATTTTTAATTACGAAATGACGGTCAGTGTTATGCGAAGGGCGGTACTTGGCCTGAGCATCTGGCTGGTGAGTTTAGCAGCTGTACTTATAACAGCATTGAATGTAATACGAAAAAGTCTGTTAAATATTTTGCTTGTGGTTGCAATCGTCATCTCTCTTCCGCTAGTGATTGTACCAGTTCTTTTAATCGGAGTACTCATCGTAGTGAATATGAAAAAGTCTCTGACTGATTAGGTCAGAGACTTTTTAAATTGAGGGAAGTGAGTTATGTGAGTTCTATCAGCTTCAAGAAAGTATCTTCTACTTCTTTCAGAAATACTTTGTCAGATTTTAAAGCCGGATGTCCAGGCTCGTATATTTTACCGAAAAGAAGCTCACCTTTTTTGACATTTTTAAGACGAAGAATATTGTTATGAAGTGCTTCTTCTTCTATGACTTCACTTGCTTCTTTCATATGGTCTCGCTTCATGATGAAGTCTTCCAGAGCAAGTATTGTCTTTTCTTTTTTCAGGAATGTTTCTGCTGTTTTATCTTTCTCAGGTGATTCATAGATGATGCCATATAAAACAAAGACATGGGATCCGAATAAGCCTATCTGGAAATGAGGCAGCATTTTATAGCCGCGTTTATGAGTTGAAAAAGCGACCCACGTGTCATTGGGTGGATTTGTTGTTCGTCTTAAATGTTTGGCTACATGTGGATAGTAAGTTTCTCCTGTATGGGCTGTTAAGAAATCACTGAAATACTCACCTAGATTTTCAAGTTTCGGGCGAGTAGTTTCAATGAGGGCGGCCATTCGATTTTCAAGACCGTCTATTTCAAAAACGTTGAAGTCTTTTTTTGTAAAGTGATACATCTTGTCCTCCTACTTTTGTTAAACCAATTAATTTTGATTGAATGGTGACTCATGTATAATAGAATTAAATCAAGGAGGAACGCTTATGTCAATTTATCAATTCGCAAAGTCAATCGCGCTTCTTGCAGGACAGAGAATACGAGAAGAACTGTCTCAGGAACTTATTATAGAAACAAAATCCAATCCTAACGATTTAGTGACCAATATGGATAAAGCGACAGAAGCTTTTCTGGTCTCACAGATCAATGAACAATATCCGGATCATCGCATCATCGGTGAAGAAGGCCATGGCCAGGATGTGACGGATACGGAAGGGTATCTCTGGGTGATCGATCCAATTGATGGCACACTGAATTTTGTTCATCAGCAGCAGAATTTCGCAATTTCCATCGGTATTTTTTATAACGGTGAAAAATATGCAGGCGTCATCTATGATGTGATGAACGATAAACTTTATCATGCTGAAGCGGGTCACGGTGCATACTTAAATGATCAGCAACTACCTGCACTAAAAGATACAAAGCTTGTCACATCCATTATCTCCATGAATCCGAACTGGCTGACAAAAGAGCGGACACGAGATATGTATGTACCGATTGTGCAAGCAGCACGCAGCTCCCGTAGTTACGGCTCAGCAGCACTTGATTTTGCCTATGTTGCACTAGGTATTATTGATAGTTACATTACACTTAGACTACACCCCTGGGACTTCAGCGGTGGTCTGATAATCGCTGAAGAAGTGGGCGCAGTTGTATCTAACCAGTTAGGCGAGAAGCTTGATCCGCTGCATTCCAATTCTATACTTGTTGCAAATCCAGGTCTGCACCAGGAACTGCTTAATGATTATTTAGGACCATACCGTTCCCGTTTAAGTGAAATTCATCAAGGTCAATTCTCTAACAGATAATAAGTGCCTTTCGTTTTACCTGCTGTCTTAAAGTGCTTCTTTAACAGAGAAGCCACTTTTGCAGCAGGTATTTTTTTGTTGCACCATTTATACATAATATCCTTTGTCAGTCTATTTTCAGGATAGAGGGACATGTATTCATGTGCAGCTCTTATAAATGCCTGCTCAAGCTGAGAAATTTCACGGCACTTCAGACAAAGGATGAGATGATGGTGAAAATTAAATTCTGATAGTTGTTCACAATGAGGACAGCGAAGTCCGTTTTTAATGCTCGCGGCTACTTTGTAAGGTACATCCGTCGTTTCAGCAAACTGTATAGCAGAATAGCTTAAGTTTATTTTAGATGTCGTCATCTGAGTCAAATAGTCAGGTAGTGTTTCTGCTGTCAGAATCATTCTGTTCTGACTATGCGCATCCAGTTCAAAATCAGGACTGAGACATACTGCCCGCATCTCGATGTTCAGTGTTCGGTCCATCAGATATTGAAGGCCAAGTTTGATGCTCATCAGCTGTGCTAAGTCTTCATGGATTCTGCCGGAAAAAAACTCTGTGAGCATCCCTTGATGTTTAATAGTGTGTAAGCCCTGATAAGTGTTTAGTTTTAGCAGGTGGATCGTATCAGATTCGACTAGAATGACATTTAAATGAATGTTACGGTGATAATCCTGATAAGTATAATGCCAGATGACATCAACTTTAGCGATTACTTCCGGCGTTAAAAATGCTTCAAACTGTTCTTCCATTGATTTCTGATGGGTGAGTGACTGTAACATGTGCAAGTCATTTTCAGATAAAGTAGAACGATGTCGGAGCGCCTCTAGACGGGCAAGCACAGGATAAGTTCTTTTTTTGACAATCATGACCTCTCTCCTTTCATTCTTAATTTATAATGGAAGGACAGGACTGACAAATCGCAGAAAATGCTAAAAATAAATAAAAGACCAGCAGTTTATGATAAACTGCTGGTCTTTCATCATTTTTAGTGATAAAAGTGGATGGTTTTGAAGAAAATTTACAGCCAGTGATTTTCGCGGTATTTTTTCTTCAATGTAAATCCATAACCAAGTATGACGACAAAAAGGATAATGCTGATCAATATTGTTAAGACACTGCCTTCAGCAAGACCGGCACTGATACCGATCATACAGACGACTGCAAGAAATGCGAGCAGCAGAAAAATGGCTTTACTTTTTTTCATATGATTCCCTTCGTACAGCTATATAGTATAAATTTCTGATATATGCTATAATATCACAGTTACATAATAAACTGTAGATGTGAAAGGGACATAACATGACAAATTACAGAGAAGATGTGCGTAACATTGCCATCATCGCCCACGTTGACCATGGTAAAACAACATTAGTAGACGAATTATTAAAACAATCAGGTATTTTCCGTGCAAATGAACATGTTGAAGAACGTGCAATGGATTCTAACGCGCTTGAAAAAGAACGTGGAATCACGATTTTAGCGAAGAATACAGCTATTGACTATAAAGGAACACGTATCAATATCCTGGATACTCCAGGCCACGCCGATTTCGGTGGGGAAGTAGAACGTATCATGAAAATGGTAGACGGTGTAGTTCTTGTTGTAGATGCTTACGAAGGTACAATGCCACAGACTCGTTTCGTACTGAAAAAAGCGCTTGAACAAAATCTGAAGCCAGTTGTTGTTGTTAATAAGATTGACAAACCATCTGCGCGTCCAGAAGCAGTTCTTGATGAAGTATATGATTTATTTATCGAACTTGATGCCAATGATGACCAGCTGGAATTCCCGGTTGTTTATGCGAGTGCAATCAACGGTACAGCAAGTCTTGATGCAAGCACACAAGATGAGAACATGCAGTGCTTATATGAAACAATTCTTGAATATGTTCCGGCACCGATCGATAACCGTGACGAACCGCTTCAGTTCCAGACAGCTTTACTTGATTACAATGACTATGTAGGGCGTATCGGTATCGGACGTGTCTTCCGTGGTACGATGGAAGTCGGTCAGCAAGTTGCGTTAATCAAGATTGACGGTACAGTGAAAAACTTCCGTGTGACGAAAATTTTCGGTTTCTTCGGCTTATCACGTGTCGAAATCGAAAAAGCATACCCAGGTGACTTAATTGCCGTTTCTGGTATGGAAGACATCAACGTAGGTGAAACAGTGACACCTGTTGATCACCAGGAGGCATTACCAGTTTTACGTATCGATGAACCGACATTACAGATGACTTTCTCAGTGAATAACTCACCATTCGCTGGTAAAGAGGGTAAGTTCGTAACGGCTCGTAATATTCAGGACCGTTTAGAATCTCAGCTTGAAACAGACGTATCATTACGCGTTGAATCAGTTGGGCCGGATTCATGGACAGTATCAGGTCGTGGTGAACTTCACTTATCTATCCTGATCGAGAACATGCGTCGTGAAGGCTTTGAACTTCAAGTCTCTAAACCAGAAGTCATCATCAAAGAAATCGAAGGCAAAAAATATGAGCCTTATGAACGTGTACAGATTGACGTACCTGAAGAGAATACAGGTTCAGTCATCGAGTCACTTGGAACACGTAAAGGTGAAATGGTCGATATGAGCACGTCTAACGGTCAGACTCGTCTGATCTTCAACGTGCCTGCACGTGGCTTAATCGGTTACCGTACTGAATTCATGTCTATGACACGTGGTTATGGTATTTTAAACCATACATTTGATGAATACCGTCCGTACCTTCGTGGTCGTATCGGTGGCCGTCATAATGGGGTTCTTGTCTCAATGGATAAAGGGGTTGCAAGTACATATGCAATCTTAGCATTAGAGGACCGCGGCGTTAACTTCATGGAGCCTGGTACAGAAGTATACGAAGGGATGATTGTCGGTGAAAACTCTCGTGACAATGACTTAACAGTTAATATCACAAAAGTAAAAGCAGCGAACAATATCCGTTCAGCGACTAAAGAACAGACAACAACAATGAAAAAACCAAGAATCATGACGCTTGAAGAAGCGCTTGAATACATCAATGACGATGAATTACTGGAAGTTACACCTGAGTCTATCCGTCTCAGAAAGAAAACTTTAGATAAAGCACAGCGTGAACGTGAACAGAAGAAAGCAAAAGCTGCTGCTTTAGCAGAAGAGGAATAAGATGCTCGGCTTAAGTAAAGGTGTCAGCACAAATCCGTCCGAACGTCTTTCTTTCCTTGCGAAGCTTTTCCAGGTGGATACACATCCACAGCAAGGTATGTGGATGCTGTTGATTGCGATCTTTATCTTAAGCGCCATCGTATATCACCTCGGTTTTGCACGTAAACTGAAGCTGTGGCAGAATATTGTAATCTATATCCTGCTTTTCCTGGGCTGTATCTTACTGACATTCCTGGCTGTCTTTTTGCCAGTCGGCGAAAGTCTGATACTGGCAGCTATCGTCTTCGGTCTTTATCGACTGAGACTGCATAATGAACGTAAACAGTAAAAATGAACCCGCACAGATTATCTGTGCGGGTTTTATTGTGGAGTGAAAGAGGTGTGTGTGGTGAGTTACCGTTGATAACGGCGATTTATCGCTGGTAACTAGGGTCAGGTGGATGAGATTGGTGAGTTACCGTTGATAACGACAATTTATCGCTGGTAACTAGGAGCAGGCGGATGAGATTAGTGGGTTACCGTTGATAATGGCGATTTATCGCTGGTAACTAGGTTCAGGCTGATAAATTCAGTGAATTACCGTTGATAATAATGATTTATCGCTCATAACCCAGCTAAAATAAAAAAAGTGATGAACAATTCCGTTCATCACTCGTATCTTATATCACTTCAATTGCATTGACATGCTCAATCTTCTGACGATATTCACTGTCATAGATGAAGGCATCGACCATACCGTCTTCATAAAGACGTTTACCATTCTTAGAAAACTGGAAGAACAGCTTGTCGACGTCGGCAAGCTTAATATCTTCGTGTTCACTGCCATTCGATAATCTGATAACTTTAGCATCTGCATTCGGTTCTGTAATCGCGAAAAAAGGCGCCAGATTGATGACATATGTACTTTCAAGCAGCTGCTGTTTCTTGAACTTTTTCTCTGAATTTAATGTCGGTGGTTTTGCGCCGCCTTCTAATATATCACGGTTCCAGGCTTTGTTATCTTTGAATAAAATAGGCTCAACGCCTGTCGTTTTACCTGCTTCCATCTCTTCAATCGTAATTTTACGATCATCAAAAATCCACGTCGATGGATCAAGCGTGATTTTAAATTTAACATTCCCTTGTATTTGTATAATCAAGTCCCTCACTCCTTTGATATAATTCTATCACAAGCCCCGTCCGTCATGTACTTTTGCTTGATTTTTATACAGGGCTACTATAAACTTTTAAAGTATAGAAGAAAAAGGGGTGTATGTCTATGGAACCAGTCGATTACAAACAACAGGCATATGACCAGCTTAATCAGGATGCAGAAAAAATACTGCAGCTGATTAAAGTTCAGATGGATAACTTAACGATGCCCCAATGTCCGCTTTACGAAGAAGTCCTCGATACGCAGATGTATGGTCTGAGTAAAGAAGTGGAGTTTGCCGCGAAGATTGGATTAATAGATAGAGAATTTGGAAAAACTCTGTTATCCGGCCTGGAAAAAGAACTTTCCAAGTTACATGATGCATTTACCAACGTCTAGAGCAGGTGCTTTAGACTATTTTTATTAGAATTGAGTGGTTGAGTTGTGAATCAGTTAAGAAGGTTCTTTAAATACATAAAAGATTATTCCAAGTATGTTGATTTTTCGCTTTTGATTATCTACATCGTTTTATGTACAATCGGTCTCGTCATGATTTATAGCGCAAGTATGGTTGGCGGTCCTCGTGGGATGCTGTCTGGTGCAGGGGCTGTCAGTTCAACTTACTTTTACAAAAGACAGCTGTTTGCAATTATCTTAAGTTTCGGCATCGTCTTCTTTATGACTTACTTTATGCATATCAATATCATTAAAAATAAGCGTGTCCAGCAAAGTTCAATCATCGGTGTACTGATTCTTCTGATCGCGACGATGCTTTTCGGTACAGAAGTCAATGGTTCGAAGAGCTGGCTGAATACGGGTATTATGATGATACAGCCAGCTGAATTTCTGAAGATCGTCACGATCATCTATTTAGCTTATATTTATGATAAAAAGAAAAATCTAAATCAGATGAGCCTGGATCTGGTAGCGCCTATTATTCTGATAGGTTTCTGTTCAGGTCTTGTCATGCTTCAGCCGGATATGGGATCAACGCTCCTGATATTTATGATTATCATCAGTATTTTGATGTACTCAGGAATTGCTTTCTATACGATGTTAAAAACGGCTGCAGTCATTTTTGGGGTTGCCTGCGTTTCTCTTCTTTACAACTTAGTGGCTAACGGCAGTCTCTTATCTCCTCACCAGGTCGCGCGTTTCGAAGTACTGAAGAATCCTTTTAAAGATGAGAGTGGTATTGGTTATCATCTCTCCAATTCTCTGATGGCAATCGGTAATGGTGGCTTATTCGGCCGTGGTCTCGGTAACGGTATTATGAAGCTTGGTTACTTGCCTGAACCGCATACCGATTTCATCTTTGCGGTTATTTCGGAGGAACTCGGATTAGTGGGTGTTATTATCATTATTTCACTCCTGTTCTTTATCGTTTATAAAGGGTTTATGTATGCAGCACTTGCAACATCCATGTTCTATCGCCTGATCTGTATTGGTGTGGCAAGTTATATCGGGATACAGACTTTTATCAATCTGGGTGGTGTAGTGGGGCTCATTCCATTGACAGGGGTGCCTCTCCCGTTCTTAAGCTACGGTGGGTCCAGTATGCTGAGTCTTTCTATCGCAGTCGGTTTACTGCTGATGGCTTCTAAGCACGTTAAACAGGAGCGCTTAAACCGTTAAATAACTATATCGTCACATCTTGAAATGTCAGAGTGATTGTTCATATTGTATAATAAACGTGTCAGCAGGGCTGGCATGTTTTTTTATTTTGAGGAGGATGACTATGCGCCAAATTACGAAGATTTTAGCAGCAAACCGCGGAGAAATTGCGATCCGTATTTTCAGAGCGGCTACTGAACTGGGTATTCCGACAGTTGCCATCTATTCCAAGGAAGACAGCCGGTCCCTGCACCGTTACAAAGCGGATGAAGCTTATTTAGTGGGTGAGCACTTAAGTCCAACTGAAAGCTATCTCGATATTGAAGGCATCATCAGTATTGCTAAGAAGTGTGGTGCTGATGCGATTCATCCAGGCTATGGTTTCCTGAGTGAAAACGAAACATTTGCACGCAGATGTTTAGAAGAGGGTATCATCTTCATTGGACCTGAACTGCGCCATCTTGATATGTTCGGTGATAAAGTGAAGGCTAGGAGTCAGGCCACTGCTGCTGAACTGCCGGTTATTCCCGGCACAAAGGAAGCGGTCCAGTCTTTTGATGAAGTGACATCATTTGTAGAAACACATGGCTTTCCGATTATCATTAAAGCTATCTCCGGAGGCGGAGGTAAAGGGATGCGGATCGTCGAACATGCAGCTGAACTGGAAGATGCCTACACAAGAGCAAAATCTGAAGCACAGAAGTCATTCGGCAACAGCGAAGTCTATCTGGAGAAACTGATCAAGAATCCGAAGCATATCGAAGTTCAGATCTTAGGTGACCAGCACGGCAATCTCGTCCATTTATTTGAGCGTGATTGTTCTGTACAGAGACGTCACCAGAAGATTGTGGAAGTGGCACCTTCTGTCGGATTGTCCGAGGAGATGCGAATGAAAATCTGCGATGCGGCTGTTCAGCTGATGAAGAAAGTCGGCTATGTTAACGCCGGGACGGTCGAGTTTTTAGTCGCTGATGACGCATTCTATTTCATTGAAGTCAATCCTCGTGTACAGGTTGAACATACGATTACTGAGATGATTACAGGCGTTGACATCGTCAAGACACAGATTCTGATTGCTGACGGTGAAGCACTTCATGACACGCGTATAGAGATGCCGCAGCAGGAAGAAATTCAGACTTTAGGCTATGCCATTCAGTGCCGTATCACAACAGAAGATCCACTCAATAACTTTATGCCGGATTCAGGTACCATCATGGCTTACCGTTCAAGCGGTGGTTTTGGTGTCAGACTGGATGCGGGAGACGGATTCCAGGGGGCAGAGATTTCTCCTTATTATGACTCGCTGCTGGTTAAAGTATCCACTCAGGCGATCACATTCAAGCAGGCAGAAGAAAAGATGATTCGCTCATTAAAAGAAATGCGTATTCGCGGTATTAAAACGAATATCCAGTTTTTAATCAATGTGGTGAAGCATCCCGTATTTGTCAGCGGCGAATATAACACGAACTTTATAGATGCGACACCTGAATTGTTTGATATTCAGGAACCGAGAGACCGGGGCACAAAGACACTTGAATATATCGCTTCAGTCAGTGTGAATGGTTTTCCTGGCGTATCAAATGAGAGACCTGATATGATGATTCCACAGTTGAACTATGAAAAATCATTGACGGGTTCAAGACAGCTCCTGATAGACGAGGGTCCAGAAGCGGTAGCGAAATGGCTGAAAAGTCAGAAGGACGTATTAATCACTGATACGACCTTCCGTGACGCCCACCAGTCACTTCTCGCAACACGTGTCCGCACAAAAGACATGATGGACGTCGCACCTGCGACCAGCAGACTGCTGAAAGATGCATTCTCACTTGAGATGTGGGGCGGTGCAACCTTTGATGTGACCTATAATTTCCTGAAGGAAAATCCGTGGGAAAGACTGGAACAGTTAAGAGAAACCATTCCCAATGTGCTCTTCCAGATGCTGTTACGAGCGTCGAATGCGGTCGGTTATAAAAACTACGCCGATAATGTCGTCGAAAAATTTGTAGCTGAAAGTGCAGCTGCAGGGATAGATGTCTTCCGTATCTTTGATTCACTTAACTGGCTGGACCAGATGAAAGTCGCTAACGAAGCGGTACAAAAAGCAGGTAAGATTTCAGAAGGGGCCATCTGTTACACAGGTGATATTTTAAATCCACAGCGTTCTGACATTTACACGCTGGACTATTATGTCAAGATGGCTAAAGAAATGGAGCGAGCAGGTTTCCACATTCTTGCGATTAAAGATATGGCAGGACTCTTAAAACCGGAAGCTGCTTATCAGCTGATTGGTGAACTGAAAGCGGCAGTTGATATGCCGATTCATCTTCATACCCATGACACAAGTGGTAACGGGATAGCCACTTATTCGAGAGCAATCGATGCAGGTGTGGATGTTGTTGATACAGCACTCGGTGCGATGAGCGGACTGACGAGTCAGCCGAACGCCGGCACTCTTTACCATGCAAGACTTGGCACAGAGCGCCAGGTTGCTGCAGACATTGAAGGACTGAATGAACTGTCTCATTACTGGGAAGCTGTACGTCCGCTGTACGCCAGCTTTGAAAGTGATATCAAGTCGCCTAGTGCTGAAGTCTATGCACATGAAATGCCGGGCGGACAGTATTCAAACTTAAGACAGCAGGCAGCGAGTCTGGGTCTTGGGGAACAGTTTAATGACGTCAAGGATATGTATCGCCGTGTGAATTTAATGTTCGGGGATATCGTCAAAGTAACACCGTCATCTAAAGTGGTCGGTGATATGGCGCTTTATATGGTGCAAAATGACCTGGACGAGGAATCTATCTTTGCCAAAGGGGCAGCACTCGATTTCCCGGAATCTGTTGTCCAGTTCTTTAAAGGTGAAATCGGACAACCTGTCGGTGGTTTCCCGGCAAGACTGCAGCAGCTGATTTTAAAAGGACAGCCTGCACTTAAGAGCCGCCCGGGCGAAACCATTCCGGATGTTGACTTCGCGGCGCTTGAGGAAGAGCTGAAAGAACTGCTGAAAGCAGATGTCTCAGCACAGGATGTCATCAGCTATGCGCTCTATCCAAAAGTCTTCCTGAGCTTTAAAGAGACAGAGAAACGGTTCGGTAATATTTCAAAACTTGATTCTAGACTCTTCTTCTATGGCATGCAAAAAGGAGATATTGTGGCGATAGAAATCGATAAAGGTAAAACATTGATCGTTAAACTGATCAATATTGGTCATGTCCATGCAGACGGCTATCGCTGGGTTTATTTCGAAATGAACGGTATGCCGCGTAAAGTCTATGTTAAAGATGCAGCAGTAGAAGTCACTTCAACTGCTGCACGTCAAGCCGATCCCTCAGACCCGACTCATATCGGTGCACAGATGCCGGGCACAGTAGGAGAGGTGAAAGTGAAAGCTGGCGAGAAGGTCGTTAAGGGGCAGGTTCTTCTTGTTACAGAAGCGATGAAGATGGAAACGTCTGTCCAGGCTCCTTTTGCAGGAACAATCAAGGAAATCAATGTTGAAGCAGGAAGTACGGTTAAGACAGGAGATTTATTAGCAGTGATAGAACAATAAAAAAGGAAGGTCAGCTGACCTTCCTTTTTTATTGTCTTAATTTAGCTCTGGATATCAGTAAGATGAAATAGCAGAGTAAGCCGAATAGTAAAGTGATGAAGAGTGCGTGTAACAACGCGATATAAAGATTGACGCCACTGAAAACAGTAAGTGCGCCGGTCGTGACCTGCAGACAGATCAGAATAAAGGCAGTCAGATAACCATATTTAATGACGCGGTACTGTGCGTAATTCTTAACGGCATGATATGTGATGTACGCAAGCCAGATAAAGAGTATCAGCGCCAGTGTACGGTGACTCATCTGTACCCATTCATAGAAATTCTGAGGCATCTGAAACTTACCGGGCTGACAGAGCGGCCATGTAGAGCAGGCAAGACTTGCTTTTGTATGTCTGACGAGAGCGCCACTATATATAACAAAGTAGATAAAGCTCGTAAGCCCGACTGTATGATAGCGTAGTGGGTTTTTGATGATCAGCTTTGTCGCATCAAATTTCTGGTCTACTTCGAAGATCAGAAGCATCAGCAGAAACACGGAACTGTAACTGATCAGCGAAATACCGAAATGAAGCGCTAAAATAAAACTATTCTGCTGCCAGACAACTGCCGCAGCTCCGATTAATGCCTGAGCAAAAATAAAACCAATACTCATGATACAGAGAAATTTTGTTTCTCTTTTATGGCCGATATGCTTCATGCTGAGTATGACGAGCCAAGTCACTGATAAAAGTGCAAGTCCTGAAACACCTCGATGCGCAAGTTCGATCAGTGTTTCCTTTGGAATATAAGTCGGCATGATTTTACCATGACAGAGCGGCCAGCTTCTACCGCAGCCATCTGCTGAACCCGTCTTTGTAACCAGTGCACCTCCTATTTGTACGAAGAGCATCAAAATAGTCGTAAAGACTGAAAGCCATTTTAAGTTTTTTTCTTTTAACAACCTGTTCACCTCTGAAGTTCTAGTGGTCACGAAATTCGAAAACAATTCTTTCAATATATATGTTAAAATATTTCCGGATTATCATTTCATGTTTGAGTCCATATGTTATAGTATAACAATGTTTAGTAACTGTAAATGTGTCACATATGTGAATACTCTCTCTCATCAGTTACAGTAAAATGTTATCATTTTATTTCTGAAATATATAGAATTTGTGTCAATTTTGATTTATTATTGTTATTATATGCGTCAGGTGTGTAAAGGAGGTTGGAAATGCTGAATGAAAATGTCATCATTCCGATTGATGATAGCAGATTAACAGCAAAAGATATTAAAGCTGTAATCAAACTTGGACTGGTGCAAGGTAACTTAATTCCGACATTTGTCGGGGGCTGGCTTGCAATTATTCTGACGGGTCAGTCGTTCCTGGGTAGTATGCCGGAACTCATTGCAATGCTGGTAGGCTCTGTTTTAATTATGGGCGGTAGTTGTGCATTAAATAATTTTTACGATCAGGATATTGATGCTTTGATGCCGAGTAAGATGAACCGGCCAAGCGTAACAGGTAAAATCAGTAGTAATCAACTGCTGATGCTTAGTCTGATACTGATCGTTGTCGGACAGGCGCTTCTGTTTTCTATTAATATGACAACGGGTATCATTGGTTTTCTTGGCATATTCGGTTATGTCATTCTCTATTCTGTATGGTCTAAACGTCATTTAGTGTCAAACACGATAGTAGGGAGTTTTCCTGGTGCAGTTCCGCCGCTTATTGGCTGGGCAAGTATCGATCCTCACTTATCGACAACAGCCTGGATGCTCTTTATCATCATGTTTGCCTGGCAACCCGCTCATTTTTATGCACTTGCAATCAAGCGTAAGGATGAATACGGCTTAGCCAATATCCCGATGCTGCCAACTGTAAAAGGTTTCAAGCGTACAAGGCTTGGCATGCTCTTATGGGTACTCGCATTATTGCCGACACCATTCTTTATGGCAGAGCTAGGGAACGTCTTTATTATACTGGCAACTGTGCTCAATATCGGCTGGCTGCTGCTTGCATTATCAGGCTTTCGCGCGAGCGTTAAAGAAGCAAAATGGGCTATGCAAATGTTTATCTATTCTTTAAACTATTTAATGATATTTTTTGTTATGATAGTGGTAGTTACTTTAATTCAAATGATTTAATTATG
Source organism: Macrococcus brunensis (assembly GCF_004359615.1). Classification (GTDB taxonomy): domain Bacteria; phylum Bacillota; class Bacilli; order Staphylococcales; family Staphylococcaceae; genus Macrococcus; species Macrococcus brunensis. Next base: position 107,218 of record NZ_SCWA01000002.1, on the reverse strand, counting down.
AATGAGTGAAAGAGGGGTTATTTTTAATGAACAAATTGAAGAACACAAAATTGTTTGGCCTGTTTTTTGTTCTGGCAATGGCTTTATCAGGTTGCGGTAAGCCATACTTATCCGCACTTCGTCCAGCAGGGGAAGTGGCACAGGAGCAGTTCAACCTTATGATGCTTGCTGTGTACATCATGATTGGCGTTATTTTAGTCGTTTTTATTATCTTCATCCTGGCTGTTCTCAAGTTCAGACGTGGTAAAGTCGGCGAGAACTTTATGCCTAAACAAGTTGCAGGTAATCACAAGCTTGAAATCATCTGGACGACAATTCCAATTATCTTACTTCTTATCTTAGCGATTCCAACAGTATCTCTTACATTTAAGTTAGCAGATACTAAAGCGATGGATAAAGTCGATGAAAAAGGTAAAAACAAAGAAATGATCGTCAATGTTACAGCGAACCAATACTGGTGGGAATTTGAATATCCAAACCAGGAAGTTGTGACTTCTCAGGAATTAGTGGTTCCAACTGACACTAAAGTTTATTTCAGACTTCATGCAGCAGATGTAAAACACTCATTCTGGATTCCAGCTGTCGGTGGTAAGCTTGATACAAACGTTGATAACATCAACAAGTTCTACTTAATCTTTGATTCTAAAAAAGCAAAAGAAGCAGACAATGTCTTCTACGGTAAATGTGCTGAGTTATGTGGACCTTCACATGCTCTGATGGACTTCAAAGTTAAAGCAATGGACAAAGCAGACTTCGATACTTGGATTAAAGATATGCAAGGTACTAAAAAAGCAGTAGCAGCTACAAGTGATCAAGCTAAAGAAGGGGAAAAAGTCTTTAAGCAATCATGTATCGGTTGTCACGCTGTTACACCAACAGGTAAAGGCGCTAAAGGTCCTAACTTAACAACATTCGGTGAACGTACACGTATCGCAGGTGTATTAGAGCACAACGAAGAGAACCTTAAAAAATGGATCAAAAATCCTGACAGTGTTAAACCAGGTAACAAAATGACGGGTCAGTACAAAGTTTCTGACAGCGACATTGATGCACTTGCTGCTTATTTAATGGAACGTAAAGTCGAGAACTAAAGTTTAAAGGGAGGTTACACAATTGTCTACACAAGCTAAAAGAGGTTTTGGTGCAACAATTAAAGAATATTTAACAACTGTTGACCATAAAAAAATCGCGATTCTTTACTTGATTATGGGTGGTCTGTTCTTCGCAATGGGTGGTCTCGAAGCGATGTTCATCCGTATCCAGCTCGCTGTACCTGAGAATGATTTCTTATCAGCGGGTCTTTATAACCAAGTACTGACAATGCACGGTACTACGATGATTTTCCTGGCAGCCATGCCACTGTTATTCGCATTTATGAATGCAGTTGTGCCATTACAGATAGGAGCGCGTGACGTCGCGTTCCCATTCTTAAACGCACTTGGTTTCTGGTTATTCTTCTTCGGAGGAATCTTCCTGAACTTATCATGGATTTTAGGTGGCGCACCTGATGCAGGTTGGACATCTTATGCATCATTATCACTTGCTTCAACAGGTCATGGTATTGACTTCTACGCACTTGGACTTCAGATTTCTGGTGCGGGTACATTAATTGCCGGTATCAACTTCTTAGTCACTATCATCAATATGAGAGCACCTGGTATGACTTACATGCGTATGCCATTAATGACATGGACAACATTCGTTGCTTCAGCTTTAATCGTCTTCGCATTCCCACCACTTACAATCGGTTTATTCTTACTGATCTTCGATAGAATGTTCGGTACAGGATTCTTCATCGTATCTCAAGGTGGTAACACAATTATCTGGGAACACTTATTCTGGATCTTCGGTCACCCGGAAGTATATATCTTAGTATTACCGGCGTTCGGTATCTTCTCTGAAATTATTCCGACATTCTCTAGAAAACGTCTGTTTGGTTACTCAGCGATGGTATTCGCAACAGTATTAATCGGTTTCTTAGGCTTCATGGTATGGGCTCACCACATGTTTACAGTAGGTCTTGGACCAACAGCGAACGCGATTTTCGCGATTGCGACTATGGCAATTGCCGTACCAACAGGTATCAAAATTTTCAACTGGTTACTGACAATCTGGGGCGGTAGTATCGAATTTACGACTCCAATGCTTTACTCTTTAGCCTTTATTCCATCATTCGTTATGGGTGGGGTAACAGGGGTCATGCAGGCATCAGCACCAGCTGACTACCAGTATCATGATTCTTATTTCATCGTGGCGCATTTCCACTACGTGATCGTCGGTGGGGTTGTATTCGCTTTACTTGCGGCACTGCACTTCTACTGGCCACTGATGTTCGGTAAAATTTTAAGTGAAAAATTAGGTAAGATTGCATTCTGGATCTTCTTCTTCGGTTTCCACTTAACATTCTTTATTCAGCATTTCCTTGGTTTAATGGGTATGCCACGTCGTATCGCGACTTACTTACCAGGTCAAGGTTATGATACATTCAACTTAGTTTCTACAATTGGTGCTTTACTGATGGCTGTAGCGGTTATCATTACATTAATCAACGTAATCTGGACGACTGCTAAAGCACCTAAAGTCGGACGCGATGCATGGGGAGATGGACGTACGCTTGAGTGGTCTTTACCACAGCCAGTTCCATTCTATAACTTTGCTCAGACGCCACTTGTACGCGGCTTAGATGCATTCTGGTTAGAGAAAACAAAAGGGAATGGCGAAATTTTACCAGCTGAATCTTTAGGTGATGTACACATGCCTAACAATTCAATCCTGCCATTCATCCAATCTTTAGGATTATTCGTAGCAGCATTTGGTGCTTTATACTTTGCTGATGGTAAAGAATGGGCGATCGATGCAGTAAAAGATTTACCAGTTCAAGCTTGGTCTCCATATGTTCTTGGATTAGGTCTTCTGATTACTGTGGGTGCTATGATGGCACGTTCACTGAAAGATGACCATGGTTACCACATCACTAAAGAAGAGTTGATTGAGTACGAAAGAGGTGTGAAATAATGGCACATGTTGAAGAAAAAATGACAGTTGAAAGATGGCCAAGTCACCCTGAGACTGCATCACTTGAAGGTAAAAACAAGTTAACTGGTTTCTGGATTTTCCTTGGCGGTGAAACAGCGCTCTTTGCTTCATTATTTGCAACTTACTTAGCACTTAAAGACCATGTGCCAAGTGAAGAACATTTAAAAGCAGAACAACTATTCCATTTACCGCTTGCATTTGTAATGACGATGTTACTGTTAACATCGTCTCTCACAAGTGTCTATGCGATGTACCATATGAAAAACTATGACTTCAAGAAAATGATTACATGGATTGTCATCACTATCTTACTTGGACTTTGTTTCTTAGGACTTGAGATTTATGAGTTTGTAGAATACGTCCATCAAGGTCATACATTCCGTTCTAGTGCATTCGGTAGTGCGTTCTACTTCTTAGTAGGTACACACGGTCTTCACGTTTTAATCGGTCTTGGATGGGCAACACTGCTTGTCATCCGTAACATGAAGCGTGGTTTATCAGTTTATAATGCAGCGAAGTTTAATACTTTCTCATTATACTGGCACTTTATTGACGTAGTCTGGGTATTCATCTTTACAGTAGTTTACTTGTTAGGGGTGTTAGGATAATATGGCTAAGACGAATGAACATTACGTATCAGAACATGTTAAAGTGAGAGATGTAGATTCTGTAAGTACGCACACTACTCATGAAGTTCATGAATCTCACTCACCACGTTTCAACCGTGCACGATTTGACTACGACCGTCGTAATCGCACAGCAGAAATGAGACAACAAGTAACGACATTTGCTGTCATGATCTTTCTGACTTTCATCGCATTTGCGATGGTGGCAGCAGGTCTTGATAAAGCGATTGTCTTACCGATATTGATTCTGCTGGCATTCATTCAAGTTATTCTGCAGTTCTTCTACTTCATGCATATGAAGCATGAAGGACACGGCGTCGCTAAAATATTCATGCTATCAGGTATCTTCCTTGCCCTGTCATTTATGGTGACAGCACTTTACTTAGTATGGTTAGGCGATCCACTTAAATAATTGATGACACCACTGATTAAGTTCAGTGGTGTTTTTTTAAAAAGACATAAAACGTTCGTTATTGGAAGGTTTGTCCTTTTCCTTTGTATTTTATAATTAAACTAAGATTATATTTTTGGAGTGATTATATGCATAGTCTCAGTTCGGTCTCTATATTTGGTTTCTTTGCGAACTGGAGTCCGTTTTACATTGTTGCACTGCTGTTTGTAACAGTTGTCTATTTTTTAACGGTTACGAAATGGCGTCATGAAATTCCCGGCAATCGGCCATTAAAACGAAGTGAAGTGATTCTTTTTATTGTCAGTATGATATTGATGTATATCGTTAAAGGAAGCCCGATTGATTTACTCAGTCATATCATTTTCAGTTTTCATATGCTGCAGATGGCTGTACTTTATTTAATGATTGTGCCGATTCTTTTCTTTGCGATACCGAGTTATTTTATTGATTACCTTGTTTCCCGTCCTTATATTAAACCTGTATTTGATGTTGTTTCCCGTCCTGTGTTCGCCATTATTCTTTTCAATGGTCTATTCAGTGTTTATCATTTACCCGTTGTCCTGGATTTCTTAAAACAGAGTGCGACTTTGCATTCACTGTTTACGATACTGCTCTTTGTAGCTGCATTTAATATGTGGTATCCAGTATTCAACCGTACTGAACTTCCACGCAAGCAGCTGACAGGATTACTTAAGCTGGTCTACATCTTTATGATCGGTGTTCTACTCACACCGAGCTGCGGACTGATCATTTTTGCACAGCATCCGATGTATAAGACTTATACTGATCCAAAAGCCTGGCTCGGTGCAATGGCTCTCTGTGTACCACAAGGGACGCTGGACAGTGTGATGAGTGCAACGAATATTTCAGGACCACAGTACTTTACGAATATGTCATCTCTTGAAGACCAGCAGACGGGTGGGGTCATCATGAAAGTGCTGCAGGAGATATTCTTCGGTTTTATGCTTTTCTATGTCTTCTTCAACTGGCGCTGGTCAGAAGGCAGAAATGAAGAAGAAACTACTCAGAGAAGTCTGGAAGCTCGTCAGAAAGAACAAGCTTACTATAATCAATTCAGATAGGAGAATAATATGAATTTACCGATTTTACCGACTATCAGTACATCCTTTATTGTTATCAGTGCGATTCTTGTCGCTATAGGCTGGTATAGAATCGCGAAGAGAGACTACGAAGGACATAAGAAAGTGATGCTTGCAGCTGGGGCGAGTGCACTGACGTTCTTTATCATCTATGTCTCACGGACATTATTTATCGGCAATACCTCTTTCGGCGGGCCGGACAGTATTAAACTGTACTATACGATTTTCCTTGTCTTCCATATTACACTTGCCACGACAGGTGGTGTTTTAGGACTGATTATGATCTGGTCAGGACTGAAAGACAGATTGAATATCCATAGAAAGCTGGGGCCGACAACTTCAATCATCTGGTTCTTTACTGCAATCACAGGGGTTGCGGTTTATCTACTCCTTTATGTCTTCTATAAAGGCGGCGAAACAACGTCTGTATTTAAAGCGATATTAGGCATTTAATGAAGAGCAGCGGATTATCCGCTGCTTTTTTGCATAAAAAAACACACTTACCGATGTAAGTGTGTTCAATCAGATTTTAAAGTCCGTTTTAATGGCACCGGATTCTATGAATGTCACAATGACAAGAAGGATAATAGGACCGATGAAGAAGCCGACAAATCCCATCAGCTTTAATCCGATGTACATAGAAATCAATGTAGCAAGAGGACTCAGTCCAACACCGTTACCCATAATCTTTGGTTCCAGCACTTTACGCTGTACAAGCAGGAACACTGACAGCAGGGCCAGTTTAATCGCTGTTACATTATCGCCTGTAATCAGCTCATACAGAGTCCAGGGAATCGTGATACCTGTTGCACCGATAATAGGCAGTAAGTCTACAATACAGATGATCAGACTCAGGACGAGTGCATTTTCAGGGACGATAAATAGTAGACCGATAAATGTAAATACCCAGGTGATGAAAGAGAGAATAACAGCAGCTCTTAACATACCGAAGACAGATGTTGATACTTTTTTCCAGATGAGCAGACCCCGATAATAAGTTTTCTCATATGTATGTTTGCGTATCAGTTGCTTCATGCGGGGGACTTCCAGCATGAACAAGAACAGAGCAACAAGAAAAACAAGGCCAGAGATAATCAGCTCAGGTAACATGGAGACAAAATTTGTGATGTTCTGAACACTGAAATAGTCCGCTATACTGTCGCGCATAGAAAGGAGAAACTTCTGGACTTCATCATTAAGTGACGCAGTAACACTTGAAGGTAGCAGCTGATTCAGATTTACCTCTACACTGGACCATGCATCGATCAAGGTGTCCGCTTTAGTGGGCAAGGTTTTAGCGAAATCAAATAGCGCTTCTACTACTTTTGTCAGTATCAGATAAAGTAATACGAGTAAGATAAGTAGTATACCTGAATAGAGCGCTGTGACACTCCATTTACGACTGCCAATTTTAAATTCCAGCTTCCTGACAGCAGGTTCAAGCACAAGTGCGAGAATTAAAGCACTGACGATTGGAATAGAAATGGGTAATATAAAGTAGAAGAAGAGTATCGTCAGCAGAATAAAAATCATAAGAGTGATATTTTTTTTAGTTAAAAGTCGCTTGAACAAATTCTGTCCTCCTTATCGCTATTAAAAAAGACGTGGCAGATGCCCACGTCTTAAGCAAGGATTTCTCTGAGATCGTTGCTGATGCTGATGATTGTACGTTTGCAATGTTCAACCACTGCTGGTGGGAAGTATTCATCCTCACCATATTCAATGCCTGTTGGATAGTAATGCTTACCTAAGTAAGGATCCATCATCTGGATTGTAGCGTTACGAGCGCCCACATCGCCTTCAACGGCATAACCTGGAATACGAAGGTAGTAAACACCTTCTTCAATCTGATATTTTAAGTCGTAAGTGACACGTTCGTAATCCCAATGTCCACCCAGATTAAGACCATGTTTATTCATAACGTGCTGAATCACATTTTGATCAGCAACGATGTTTTCAATACCTGAATTGTCGAATACCATTTTATTTACCTCCCTCAATATGCTCAACTCTAATTTTATGACAAAAAGAGGATTGTTGCAATCAGTTATTTACTTAAGTGCAAATAATGTATAATATGAAAAAACAGACGGAGATAATAATGAAGAATATTGTAATTAAAATGCTGCTCGTCCTGGCAGCTTTAATAGGACTCTTTCTGCTGTTCTATTCACTAGGCGACTTTAACAGCCTGGAAGAACCCGAGCAGAAGAATAAGACAGAAGAAAAACAGAAGAATAGTGCGCTTTCGAGTGGACCCGGCACCTATGTAGGGGGTTCGATTGACGACTGGACAGAAGACTACGGTTATCCTGAACGTATTTATCAGGCTGACAATAAATATCAGCATTATATCTATAATGAAAAGAATGCACTCTATGATGTCAGAGTACGAGATGGACAGATAGGTATGATTTATGCGACGGGACCTGAAGCGGATATAGAACCATTCAGGATTAATCAACAGGCGGCAGAGATTTTTAGAGGTACTTCTATAGATACTGAGCCTGATGTCTCTTCTGAAGATGGCGACTACCATTTTGAATTGACAGAAGTCGACCTGAAAACCCAGCTGCTCGTTCAGTATGATGATATTTATGCACAGGTCTATATTGATCGTCAGACAGGCAAGGTGATGGCTGCAAGATTTATGACTGCACCACTGCTTGTTCAGATGCTGCCATACACAGCCCACTTGAACGGTCAGCCGCTAGAGCGTACAATGAGAATAGAGCAGTCGGTTCTGCAGGAACAGAATGCTCAGCAGACAGTCGTTGAACTCATCAATATGATGCGGGCAAATTATGAAATACATCCGCTGGACAAAATAGAGAACAATGCACCCTGTCAAAAAGAGAATAGTATTACAGCTTATGATTCAGCTGAAGCAGTTAATCAATGGCTGAATCAAGAACAGCGCGAAAAGATGCTTAACAATCATTATAACAGTATAGTCGCTGCAGTAAGTGATTGTTATGCTGTCAGCTATAGAAAGAATTAAATGGGGTATGATGATGATTTATGATGACCAGCTGTTCAATCTGCTGGATCAGGCAGATGAACTGAACAGCATGATACTGGAAAGTGAATGCTTTAAACAATATAGACAACACCAGCTGGCTCTCCAGCAGCATGCAGAAGTCAGCGCAATGAGGAAGAACTTACTTAAATTGAAAGAGCGTTATGACGAAGTGATGCGGTTTGGACGCTATCATCCTGATTATATGGAGACGCTACTCACCACAAGAAGAGCAAAGAAAGAATACGATCTGCATCCAGTCGTCGCAGAGGCGAAGAAAAGTGAGATGGCATTACAGACGTTACTAGATGAAATACTTATCATTATATCCCGTTCCGTATCGGATGAAGTGAAAGTAGAAAGCGGCAATCCATTTTTTACTACTGAACATAGTTGCAGCGGAGGCTGTTCCTGTTCAGCATAAGAGGTGCTCGTGTGGGTAAAAAGAAAGAACGTAAACTGAGAAAAGACTGGCAGAAACGTTATACTTTTTTTGAACAGCCAGTAGAACAAGTTTACCGGACTGGTTTTGTGACTTCATTTTATTTCAAACAGTATGCACGATTTGTTTATCATCTGCCTGTTAAGAAAAAGGTACTTGCGATCGGCTGTTTTCATGGTACTCTGCTTAGTACGATTGATCGCCACTCACCGATAAAAGGGTTTTATATCGACCAGGCCCCGAGAGATATGGAACAGGCCATTCATCTTTATCCGCACTTTTCCTATAAGCAGCTTAAACGCACCCATATACCTTACAAAGAAAATAAATTTGATGTGATTTATGTCAGTATACCGTTTCATCTCTTTTACGAACCGGAAATAATGATTGCTGAATTGATTCGAACAGGGCATTCATTCGTCCTATTTGATCTGAGACGTTATGACTGGCTGCCCGTACTCGTCGCTGCCGGTCTATTACCGAAAGTCACTATAGAGCGAGCTGTCAAGTTCTATCATGTCGAAATTTAGAGTTGCCTATTATCAGAATATTTGATAAAGTATAGTTATTCTAAGAAGAGGTGTTTAACCATGAAGAATCCAATGACGCAACTGAAAAGCTGGCAACTGTCATAGGACTTATATCCGTCATAGATATAAGTCATCTATGACGGTCTCTTCAGGTTATTATTTACCGAGGCCGTGTATCTTACATCGGCTTCTTTTTTTCGGCCGATGTCTATACATCGGTCGTTTTTTTAGGAGAAAAATTTAAGGAGGCAACAATATGGAAACACGTGCATCATGGAATTCAAAACTAGGCTTTATACTAGCAAGCGCAGGCTCAGCGATAGGACTTGGCGCTATATGGAAGTTTCCATATGTGATGGCGGCGAATGGAGGCGGCGCATTTTTAACCATCTTTATTCTTTTCACGCTGTTGATAGGTCTGCCCCTTCTTTTATCCGAGTTTGTGATTGGCAGACACGCACAGACAAACAGTACAAATGCGTTCAGTAAAGTAACGGGTAAAAATATGTATGATGGCATCGGTCACCTAGGGAATATCGGGGTATTTTTATTACTTAGTTTTTACAGCGTTATTGGCGGCTGGATTATCATTTATTTTGTACGGACTATTTATTCACTGGTTACCGGCAATCAACATGCACGTTATGATGAACTCTTCAATACACTGATCAGTCAACCGGTTTATGCTCTCTCCGGACAATTCATCTTTATTGCACTGACAGCATTTATTGTTGCTGCAGGGGTTGAGAAGGGCATCGAGCGTGCGTCAAAAGTCATGATGCCGTTACTTTTTATCTTCTTTATGGTCATTATTATACGCTCAGTCACTCTTGAAGGCAGTATGGCAGGGATTGTCTATTTCCTGAAACCTGATTTTCATGCTTTGAACCGAGATAGTATCCTGTTTGCTTTAGGACAATCATTCTTTTCACTGTCAGTCGGTTTTGGAGGCATGCTGACCTATGCCTCTTACTTGAAGAAAGACACTGATCTCGTGCAATCCGGGTTCTCTATCGTCGGACTCAATATTTTAGTGACCCTATTAGCTGGACTCGCTATATTTCCAGCGACGACAGCCCTTCATATCGACAATGCAGAAGGTCCAGGACTGTTATTTGTTGTTCTGCCTTATGTCTTTGACCAGCTGGCGTTTGGACAGTTGTTCTATTTGATATTTCTGCTGCTCTTTATGTTCGCGACAATTACGTCTTCGATTAATCTGATGGAAATCAATGTGGCAAATATCATTAAAGGTAAAGACGCAGGTCGAGGGCGAGCTGTTACCTTTATCTCAGTTTTACTTTTTGTAGTGGGGGTACCATCTGCCTTATCTTTTGGACTCCTAGGAGATGTGAAGTTTTTAGCGGGCACTTTCTTCGATAACATGGATTATCTCGTATCGAATATACTCCTGCCGATTGGTGCCCTTGCTTTTTCGCTGTTTTCAGGATATGTACTGGACAGAAGAATAGCGGAGGAGGAAATTGTTATCGGCATGCGTTACCGAGGCTTGTTTAAGGTCTGGATTGTATTGCTAAAGTATGTGATACCCGTGATTATCGTACTTGTTATGGGCACGTTGATATTTAAGTAAATGAGTTACGAGCGACAAACGGGATTTATCGCTGATAACACAAATTAAAAAGGGACCACATATGTGGCCCCTTTCTTATTTCTTATTGATGGTCAGTCCGATTCGCATCAGATTCCAGACGAGTGAGGTATATGTCCGGTAAACGACGAATCTTTCATTCCATTCCGGATTATATTTCTGTTTATATTTTCGTAATCCTTGGAAGCTGTACAAGTTATTGAAATGATTGAAAACATGTCCTGCGACACGTTCACGGGCATAGCCGTATCGATTCTGTCCGACATTTGATAGAGTTGCCATACCCATATTAAAGTAGTCGTAGCCCTGCTCCTTAGAATACAGCAGCATGTTTAAGTAAAGTGCATCCATTGCTGGGATATCGAGGTCCGGAAGCCAGCGAATCAGATCGACGGACAGTGTGTTGTTGTAGTGAGTCGGCATCAGTGTGCTGAATGCAACGATATGGTTTTCTGTGTCTTTGATTACAGCAATAGGTGCCTGCTCAAGGTAATGTCTTGTAAATGCGCCGACAGAGAACCGCATTTCCTGCTTGCCATTCAGCCATGCATCACTGACCCGCTTCAGTTCTTCGATAAATTCATCTTCAAATGGCGCTTCTACTATAGAGAAGGTATAGCCTTCTTTTTCCAGCTTATTCAGCGTTGCGCGAAAAGCTCGCTGCTTTTTACCGCTGACTGTAAAGTCCTGAAGCGGAATAAGCGCTTCTTCACCGATTTTGAAGAAATGATTACCGAAGCCATGATAAAGCGGTAAATATTTGGACTGTACCTGATAAAATATGACGTCATGACCAAGGAAAAAGGCTTTGTCGTAGAAATCCATCAGGAGTTGTTCAAAGTGTTCATGATTCCCGACAGGATCACCCATTACTATCAATGCATTTTTCGTTTTATGGAACATCAGGAAAGCATCCCGTTCCTCGTTCAGGAAAAATGATTTATCGCCAGTGAAAGCGAGATGACTGACATAGCTGCCTTCTATTTCAATGATTGATTTCAGTTCTTCTTCTGTCACTTCTTCAGTAAGTAAGTGATTATATTTTCTTGAATAATAATAAGTTAAAAGTGCACTGACTACGGCAAAGATCAGTACCGTGCCCCACATTAGTGCGCCTAAAAGCTGATCATCGAAATGAGTCGCTTTATGAGGATAAATCTCAAGCATATCAATGGTCACCCAGTGATTGACCGCTAATAGAAGTGTGATTAATGTTGCACTGATGACTATTTTAAGAGGGGTCAGACTGCGTTTGATCATTGTCGTCTTACGGTATTTATAAATCAGTAAAGCAAGGATGGTCGTCAGCCAGACGTATGAAATAATCGTTCCGTATGATAGGAATGTCGTGACTAGTAGAACAGCCGTCGACAGAATACTGAGCATCGTCGCACGTTTCGTACCATGCATGACCCCGTTTGCACTGATTAACAGTGTCAGACTGGCTGCAACATGGAAGATGATGATGACTGCATAATACGTATAACGTCTCTCAGCAATCGCGTCATAGACAATCAGAAAATGGTTGAAGTAATAGACGAGACTGGTGATAATGGTCAGCAGCGCGACAATCAAGCCTGAAAACTGATAAGGTGAAGCTTTTTGCATCGCCCGAATAAATGAGCCCGTCATGGCCGCTGAACTTAACAGCTTATTATCTTCTATATATGTTTTCGCGCTTTCTTTATATTCAAAGACTGACAGCAAGAGAGCGACGAGAAGCGGGAAGAAATAATAGACTGTGCGGTAAAGCAGCAGGGCAAGTAATCCTTTTTCTTCACTGATGCCTAATGTGCCGAGCCCTGTTAACATCACTAAATCAAACGCACCGAGTCCGCCTGGAATCATGCTGATAGTACCGGACAGTGACGCAATAATGAAAAGTCCTGCAACAGCGGTAAGTGGCACTTCGATATTCAGTTCATGCAGAATAAAATAAAATAAAAGAATCGCTGCAATCCAGTCAATGATAGAAACGAGCGTAAAATTGACACCGAGTAACCGCTGATCTTTGCTGATCGGCTTGATGATGCTGAACACGATATAAGCAGGTGCATAAATACAGGCAAAAAGGACGATCCAGTTACCATAAGGAACCGCTTTAATATCAATCAGACCATATGCGATATAACACAGGACGCTGAGTCCACTGATGGTTGATAATAAAAGCAGACTGATGGCACGCTTTAATGGTGCCTGGTCAGGTGATTTTGGCTGATACTGAAATATTCTGAGACCGGCACCGAATAATCCGCCAAGACCGAGAATATTGTTGAATGCATTTGTAATAAAACTGACCGGCAGTAAATGACGGAGAGAAATGTTCACGTTCAACTGACGTGTCAGTACATAGTCATAGAGTGACAGCGACAGAACAGCGAGGAGACCTGCAACAATAATCAGTATGAAATTGAGAGTCGGCAGCTGTCTGAATAAGTGAATAGTCTCCTTGAAATTGACTTGCGCAAGTTCACGCGACAGAATGACCATTGCTGCAGTAAAAAATATGAAGATCAATGCTGTTTTCAAATAAGATAAAGTACGGGAATTCATCATACACCTTCTTTTTTATAGATACAGAGTCGTCCAGGCGTTTCGTAGCTCTTTTTAAATCGTCGTCTGGACATTTTCATGATCTGTCGTCTGGACGGGAAGAGTGCCGGTAAGAGGAGAGGTCCTATCTTCATCCAGAGCGGATCAATATAGTAATAATATTTTTTATCGTAACCGATAAGGAGAGTGATGTGTATATTACTGACCCAGTGCTTCTTGCCGTCTGAAGTATGAAATATACGCTCAAGGGCTGTGAAACCGAGATGTGTATGATAAATCAGTACAGGCTGATTGTGATCAAGCAGCGTCTCCAGTTCAGATAACGAAGCCCCTGTACCGTCCGCGATGTTTGAATCAAACTGCTTCAAATAAGGGACAAAGGCGGACGGAAAAATAGTCTGATGACTGTTTAAGCTGATAGAAGAAGGGTGACCGACATAACCTTTTTCTGGATTAGAGTCATGCTTCGGCCAGTATTTCATCAGTTTTTCCGGGCTGACAGCACCATTTAGAAGCATACTCGCCGCAACACCTTCACAACCCATGATCATCGGTTTCGGAAACCACTGACTCTGAGGTTTAACCGGGATGAGTTTCATCTGAAACACCTCACTTTATAATATAGTTTACTTGTTAAAAAATGGCAAATGAATAAAAATCGTGCAGATGGTCTGCACGATTTCTCTTATTTGCGATATCGTTCTTTGATTAAGTGATAAGCAAGGTCAGGTCGGTCAGTCACGATGGTGTGTGCCCCTTTCTGGAGCAGGTCATCCATTTCGTCTATACTGTTGATGACCCAGTAGCCGACCGCGATATTATGGCTGGCAAGGAAGTTCATCCAGCGAGCGGAATCCAGGCGGATACCCCGGAATGAAACAGGTATCTGGAATGTATCAGCTTGCGGCTGATAGAGATGACCGTAACCACTTGTATAGAGCGCATAGGCTTTTCGGACTTCATTGACGCCGGCACCTGTCGCGACACGTGAATTAAGGGCAGTAAAACGCGCCGTCTGTTCATCGTGGAAACTCGTTACAAGGACGCGGTCTTCAGCGTGAAGTTTCGTAATAAGTTCGTTCAGAAGTTCCGGTGCTTTCATACCTGCTACAGTCTCCGGTCTGTCTTTAATGTCAATGTTGATACGTTTGTCCGGGAACTTGGTAATCAGTTCTTCAAGCGTGACGATACCTGCATCTTGTTGTCCTCTAAATGGATAGTCACCATTGATATCTTTGAAATAGTAGCTAAAGTCAAGCGTCTTCAGTTCTTGAAGTGTTTTGTCTGCAATAAGACCAGTACCATTAGATACGCGGTCGACATAGGCATCATGGAAGACCACGATCACATCGTCCTTTGTCACTCGGATATCTATTTCAAAGCCGTCTACTTCAAGACTAGCGGCTTCATTAAAAGCAGCCATCGTGCTCTCCGGTGCCAGTTTCATGCCGCCACGATGAGCAAACACGTACGGTGCACGACCTGTAAAATAAGGGCGGATTGCACGTTTTTCATTTTTAGCAAGTTGCTTAGATACAGCAATACTAGTACCGTAGGCAGCGAGGAGCATTGCGCCTGTTTTTACTGTTTTATTCATATCATTGCCTCCAGTCATTTTGATACATTTTATTTTACCAAATAACGTGATACTATAAAAGAAACTGTAATAATGAGGTTGAACGATGACTTTAACACCTAGAACAAATTTAATTATTTATATGAAAAGCAGTAAGAATGAGCGGCAGCTGAGAAAATACGGCCATATCGCTTACTTCAACCGCAAGGACAAATGGCTGTCTCTTTACATCGATACAGAAAAAGTCGATGAAGTGCTTGAGCAGTTATCACGTCTGAAATATGTACTGAATGTCGAGATTTCTCCTTATCAGACGCTCGAGACCAACTATGAATCCTTATAGCGGAGGCAGTTGTCTCTGAAGTCTTAAGACGCCAATCAGATAATTATAGAAAAGAGCCTGTTCATGGAAGTGATGCATCGCTTTTGTCTCGAATTCCAGAAAAGGCAGCTGATAGTTCTCTGCCCAGCCTCTGATCAAGTCGAAACGCTTGTTGGAGTCCGGGTAAGGATAGGGTAGAGATTCAAAAGTAGAATAAATCCCTTGAAAACGGCCTTGTTTGGTCGGGTTCATGATCACGAGGATACTTGTCTTTGGTGTCTTTTCAAGTGTCGTATGCAGGGCGACCACACTTCTGATACGTTCATGGTTATAACGGATCAGTTCTTCAAATTCAAAGAAATCACTGAGGCCGGGGCCCAGTTCGATAAATGATTGTGACATAATTAATCTCCTTTTAGGTAGGTGTAATCGTGCGAGTAATAGCAGGAAAATATAAGAAACTTAAAATAGAAGCGGCGGCAGGGATGACCTCCAGACCGACGACAGATAAAATTAAGGAAAACATATTCAATATTTTAGGACCGCTTGATGGCATCGGCCTGGATCTTTTTGCAGGCAGTGGCGGCCTGGGTATTGAAGGGTTGAGCCGCGGCCTCGAGTCTGTTATATTCGTAGATGGCTCGAGAGAAGCGGTTACCGCCATTCGAAAGAATATTGAAGCAATTGATGAACAAGTAGAAGTATATCGCAATGATGCGTTCCGTGCATTAAAAGCATTGAAGAAACGCGATATTAAATTTGACATCATCTTCCTGGATCCGCCTTATCAGAAAGGGCTTCTGAATAAAGCGCTGGAACAGATTGAAGAATTTCAGCTGCTCAAGCCAGATGGACTGATGATGTGTGAATGCGGTAAAGATGAAGCAGTGAATCCTCGTTCTTTCTCAGTCATTAAAGAAGAAGTATATGGCACGGTTAAAATCAGTATATTAAAAGGAGTTCAACATGACGATTAGACGAGCAGTCGTACCTGGTAGCTTTGATCCGATTACCCTCGGACATTTAGATATCATAGAAAGAAGTGCTAAAATATTTGACGAGGTCCATGTCTCTGTATTGAATAATTCCAGTAAAGTAGGCCTGTTTTCAATGGATGAGCGACTGGAACTCATCAAGGAAGCGACTGCTGCATGGCCAAATGTCCAAGTGCACTATTTCTCAGGTCTTCTGATTACGCATTGTGAAAATATAGGAGCTCAGACTATTGTCCGTGGTCTGCGTGCAGTCAGTGACTTTGAATATGAGATGCAGCTGACAAGTATGAACAAGAAACTGAACGATGATATAGAGACACTTTATATGATGACGAATAATCACTATTCATTTATCAGCTCAAGCATAGTGAAAGAAGTTGCTAAATACGGTGGTAATGTGAGTGAAATCGTACCCGCACACGTTGAAGAAGCACTTAAAAAGAAGTTCGCTGATAAATAACAGGTGTGTTGAAATCGTTTCTTTTATCACCTGATATGAGATTATAGATCTGTGTCGCTCGAATTTCCATTGCGAAGAGCGATGCATTTTTTTTGTTGATATTTGTGTGAAGGTGAGGGATACCTTTGATATACGCACGTCCTTTATCATTCATCGCCAGCACGCGTATATCAGTGATAGGCTGTCCTTCCTTAATATTAAGCAGTGTATAGGCCAGGAGACGCTGCAGGCGGGTATAAGTATAGCGCTTTGTCTTGATGGTCTGCATATAGCTGCTGAAGTCATGTGAGTTGTCGATACTTGACTTCAGTCTGTTTTCAAGGCCTTCAGTCATCATGTAGATATTTCTGAGTTCTTCAGGCGTATGGCTGAGGATTTTGTACTTAAGGAGCGGAAAGAAATCCTCCCAGCTGACGGCAAGTGCTGTATCGATAGACGCGGGTACTGATTCAGAAAAATCATGACCGGCGCTAATGGCTTTACGGATAGCAGTTGCGCTGGCAATACGCCCTGTCAGCTCTGTATCATGATAGTGATTCTGTATACGCTTAATAGGTATCAAATCTAGCATTGGGTCAGCCGCTTTAATATACTGCATAGCGAGAATATTATTGGGCTGTGAGAAAGTTTCGTCACCCATCATCACTGCATAGCTTCTGCCGCTTTTAATGTCAGCTTCTCTGACGCGGTTTGCCTCAGCTTTAAGTAAGTCGAGATCATCGCATTCCGCCCCGAACGCCAGCGCATCAGCGCGCAGAATCTGGGCTGTTTTGACACCGCCATAAGCGAAGTCGTCAGCATAACTCATTGCATAGAACTGAGGTAGTTCTACGACGAGGTCACAGCCGTTAAGAGCCGACTCGGCACGCGCGAATTTACTGAAGATAGCGGGTTCACCGCGCTGGGTGAACTGGCCGCTCATAATAGCGATGACGATATCAGCATGACTTTTTGCACGTGCCATCTCTGCATGGTACTGATGACCATTATGATAAGGGTTATATTCAGCAATGATAGCGACTGACTTCATTGATATTCACTCCTGTTGTCGTTATAATGAACATTGTAGCAGAATATACTGTTAAGAAAAAATCTTGACAAAGTATATAGTTTGAAGTTAAAATAAATTTTGTGTTTGTAAGAGGTGAAACCTATGAAATGGTCTATAAATCAACTTCGTAAACACCAGGATGCACCACTTCAATTTGAGAATGATGTTGAATTTCCACATCTTATTGATAATCTTCAGTTGATTGACTTATCGCCGATTCATGTAGAAGGCTCTTTAACCACTAAGTCCAAGGAAGTTTATGCAGATATTCTGATCACAGGTCATTATGTGATGGAAGACGCTAGAACGCTTGAACCTGTTGAAGTTCCGATTCATATTGAGTCGATGGAAGTATTTGATATGAATGATTTTGATCTGGACGAGGAACTCAACCGTCATGAAATCATCAACGGGATGATTGATCTGAAGCCCGTCGTTGAAGAATTGGTTGTACTCGAAAAGCCTGTCCGCGCCGTTAAAGAAGACTCTGAAATGTCTCTGACGCAAGGAAAAGGCTGGGAAGTTGTTAACGAGGATCAGCTTCAGCAGAAACCTGCTGTCGATCCGCGTCTCGCTAAATTGCAGGATCTGCTTTAATATGTAGAGGAGGAGAAAAACATGGCAGTACCAAAAAGAAGAACATCTAAAACAGCAAAAAGAAAACGTCGTACTCACTTCAAAATTTCAGTACCAGGTATGGTAGAATGCTCAAGCTGTGGCGAAATGAAATTATCACACCGTGTATGTCCATCATGTGGCGCTTACAACGGTAAAGAAGTAGTCGCTAAGTAATACATTCCCTTATTTCTGAATAGAAATAAGGGCTTTTTTATGTTTAAGCAACTACATTGTAATATGTACTTTAAATCTTTATAATTGTGAACAGAATAATATGAAGGAGTTCGACTCATGAAGATATCAACAGTTCAAGATGACCGTCAGAGTTTTCTAGGCAAATATGCAGCAGGTGACTTTTCAAGCTACGACTATGCGATACAGGAACCTGGCATCTATGAGTTGCGTCATCAGACTGCGCCTCATCCACATACAGAAAAACTGAGTCAGGTCATTGAAAACTATATGTCTGACCTTGAACTGACTACCCTGCAGCGGGATAATATCCAGGCCCTGCGCTCAGGTCATCAAGTTGTCATCGGAGGTCAGCAGGCAGGCTTATTTATCAGTCCGCTCTATACGATACATAAAATTATCTCAATCATCGTTCTGGCTGAAGAGCAGTCAAAAGCGCTTAACACTCAAATAGTGCCGGTCTTCTGGATAGCGGGTGAGGATCATGATTTCAGTGAAGTCAACCATGCTTACCTCTATAATAGTGATAAAAATAAGATGCAGAAGTTAAAAGTAGCTTCTAAGCGTGAAGCGGAAGATTCTGTTTCACATTTCGAGCTGACAGAAGGTGAAATGACAGCCACTATTACTGCATTCGTCAGTCAGCTGCTTGAAACAGAACGCACAAAAAGCATCTATGATCAATTGATGAAGCTGCCTTTAAACTGGACCGCGCATTTTAAACAACTCATACATGAACTATTTAAAAGCTATGGTCTAATATTAATTGACAGTGCAGATGCAGAACTAAGACAGCTGGAAAAAGAACAGTTACTCTGGATGTTTGATCATCATGCAGACATTGATGCCGCTTTTCATAACGGCCAGCAGAAAATGGATTCCTATTCCATTGAGACGACGACAAACGTTCACTTATTTATGTCTAGGGACGGCAAACGTCAATTATTGAATGAAGAAAATGGTCGCTATTATTTAGGTAAATCTGATGACAGCTTCACGAAAGAAGAGGTCCGTTCAATGATTGAGACGTCACCTGAACGTTTCAGCAATAATGTGGTGACAAGGCCGCTGATGGAAGAACTGATGTTCAATACGCTCGCTTTTATCGGTGGGCCGGCAGAAGTCAGATACTGGGGCGAACTGCACGCAGTCTTCCAGTTTGCGGAACGGGAAATGCCGGTAGTTATGCCTCGTATGCGTCTCACTTATGTTAATGCGCGTATCCGCAAGTTGATTGAACGTTACGACTTGCCCCTAGCAGCTATCGTGACGCACGGCATACAGGAGCAGGCAGACCATTTCCTGCAGCAGGATGCGAACGTGGAGCTGTTTGAAACACTATACGGGACGACTCAGCATTTAGAGTCACAGTACGGTGAAATGATGCAACTTGCTGAGAGTGAGCAGGTCAGCCGTCTCATTGCTTCTAATCTAAAGCATCATCTGAAACAGGTGGATTATTTAAAAAAAGCTTATAACAAAGAACTTCATCAGCGTAACAAAACAGTGCTTAAGCACTATGGTGAAATCGATGCCCACCTTCATCCAAGAGGCGGTCTGCAGGAACGGACATGGCATCCTTTAGTGATGCTGAATAATTATTCACTTGATTTTTTTGACCAAGTTATTGAAAGCGTTCAATATACTTTAGATCTGCAGATTGTAGAAATTTAATACGTTTGTATAAACCATTTTACTTATATGTAAAGTGGTTTAATTTTTTTGTTAAAATAGTTGTGGGATTTTTTATATAAATTGTGGTGAAAAGTGGGGACGTATGGTAAATTATTAGTGAGACGGGGTGATAGCGATGTTCATGGGAGAATATTCACACCAGATGGACGTGAAGGGACGGTTGATAATCCCTGCCAGATTTCGTGATGAATTATCAGAACATTTCGTGATTACTCGCGGTCTTGATCGCTGCTTATTCGGTTATACACACGCTGAATGGCATAAGATTGAAGAGAAACTTACCGCTCTCCCGATTACGAAAAAAGACGCGCGTAAATTTATGAGATTGTTTTTCTCAGGTGCAGTTGAAGTCGAACTGGATAAGCAGGGACGCATCAATATCCCGGCTAACTTGAGAGCGTATGCGGGTCTATCTAAAGAATGTATTGTCATCGGTGTCTCATCCCGGATTGAGATATGGGACCGTACTGAATGGCAGAAATTCAATGAGGAAACTGAGCCCCATTATTCAGAAATTGCTGAAGAACTGGTTGATATAGATTTTTAGGAGGTAGAATATGTTCCATCACATTACCGTACTGTTAAATGAAACAGTCGATATGCTGGATATCAAGAAAGACGGCGTTTATGTCGATTGTACGTTAGGTGGTGCAGGCCATAGTCTCTATCTGGTTAAGCAGTTATCGGATTCAGGCAGACTGATTGCAATCGATCAGGATGATACTGCATTGAATAATGCTAAAGAAGTACTTAAAGAACATTTACATAAGGTAACACTCGTTAAAAATAATTTTCGTCATTTACGTACGGTTCTCGATGAACTGAATATCGATAAAGTAGACGGCATTCTATATGACTTAGGTGTCTCTAGTCCGCAACTTGATGATGCTGAGAGAGGATTCAGTTATCACCAGGAAGCAAGACTGGATATGCGTATGGACCGCACCCAGGACTTATCAGCTTATGAAGTAGTCAATGAATGGCCGTACGAAAAACTCGTTTCTATCTTTTATCGTTACGGAGAAGAGAAGTTTTCAAAACAAATCGCTAGAAACATTGAAAAAACAAGAGAAACAGAGCCGATTGAAACGACGGTACAGCTCGTTGAAATCATTAAAGAAAGCATCCCGGCCCCGGCACGACGTAAAGGCGGTCATCCAGCCAAAAGAGTCTTTCAGGCTATCAGGATCGCTGTCAATGACGAACTGGGCGCATTTGAATCATCGATCGAACAGGCGATTGATTCAGTTAAAGTAGGCGGACGTATCTCCGTCATCACGTTCCATTCCTTGGAGGATCGGATGTGCAAACAAATTTTCCGTGAATACGGAAAGGGACCTGATATTCCGCGAGGATTGCCGGTTATACCGGAAGAATTCAAGCCGAAGCTGAAACTTGTCAACCGCAAACCTGTTGAATCTTCTGAAGAAGAATTGACTGCCAATAATAGAGCGAGAAGTGCGAAGCTCAGAGTAGTGGAAGTATTAAAATAAGAGGTGACAACATGGCAGCTGAATATGTAAACAGTAATGTCTTTGAAAGAGCGTATGACACACCCGTAAAAACTAAAACAAAAACGGCAACAAAAACCCATGTTGTTTCATTATCCAAATTAGAGAAAATGGTCTATCTGGTCCTTGTGGCATTAATTGCACTGGTCAGTAGTTATATGCTATCTTTAAAGTATGATGCGTATGATATGAATAGCAAAATTGCAACAACACAGTCTGAAATTATTCACCAGAAAGATGTTAACGGCGAATTAAAATCTGAAGCAATGAAGCAATCATCTTACGAACGTATCTATAGTAAAGCACAAGGTTACGGCCTGAGCTTGAAAAATGATAACGTAAAGGTCGTGCAAAAAGATGGCAGCAATTAAAATAAAGAAAAATAAAATAGGAGCAGTCCTTCTGGTTTTGTTATTCGGACTGCTCTTTTTTCTGTTGATTTTTAGATACTCCTTTGTGATGCTGACAGGAACATCATCCGGACAGGATCTTGTTCTTAAAGCGAGTGAAAAATATGCAAGAAATATTATTAATCAGCCTAAGCGCGGCAACATTTATGACCGTAATGGCCAGATACTCGCACAGGACGTCAATTCGTACAAACTGATTGCGGTCCTGGACAAGAATATGAAGAATACAGATCAGTCTCCAGCGCATATCGTTGATGTCAAGAAGACATCTAGTGCCCTTGCAAAGATTATTGATATGCCGGAGAAAGAAATACGTGCTAAATTATCGACAAAAAAAGCGTTCCAGGTTGAATTCGGTAAAGCAGGCAGAGATCTGACTTATGCACAGAAGAAGAAGATTGAAGCATTGAAATTGCCTGGGCTGACGTTCTTCACTGAGAAGAAGCGCTTCTATCCGAATGGTAACTTTGCATCACATACGATAGGCTTTGCAGAGAAAAATCCGGAGACCGGTCAGATTGAAGGCATGCTGGGAGTTGAAAAGGTATTTAATACTTATTTATCCGGCCAGCCGGGTAAGACTTCATTCAATCAGGATATCTGGCAGTATGTGCTGCCTAACTCAGGTAATGTGAAACCGGCAGTAGATGGTGATGATGTCCATCTGACCATCGATAAGAATATCCAGATATTTGTTGAAGATGCAATGGATAAAATGGTAAAGCGCTATAAACCGAAGGATGTCTTTGCTGTTGTAGCAGACGCGAAAACAGGTGAAATACTAGGTTTCAGTCAGCGCCCGACCTTTAATCCGGAGACACGGGAAGGTTTTGGTGATAAGTGGCAGAATGACTTATTCCAGAACACTTATGAACCAGGCTCTACGTTTAAGACATATGGACTGGCTGCTGCTATACAAGAAGGAAAATATCAGCGTCAGAAAAAATATATGTCAGGTACGCGAGAAGTCGAAGGGCATGAGATTTCCGACTGGAACGATGTCGGCTGGGGCAAGATTTCCATGAATAAAGGATTTCAGCTCTCTTCAAACGTCCTGATGATGAAACTGCAGGATGAAGTCGGTATCGATAAAATGAAACAATACTACGAAAAGTTTGGATTTGGCAAAAAAACTGGCGTGCTCTTTGACGGGGAACCTGCAGGCAATATTTCTTGGGGAGATCCACTGAGCCAGAAAGTTTCAGCTTTCGGTCAGTCAACAACAGTGACGCCAATACAGATGGTCCAGGCTGAGTCCGCTATACTTAATGAGGGCAAGATGCTGAAACCTTATATCGTCCAGTCAGTGACTTCCCCTGATCGTTCAGTGGTGATTAAAGGTAAAAAAGAAGTGGTCGGGCAGCCGATTACAGCGGATACGGCTAGAAAGACAATGCGTGAACTGAAAGATGTTGTCTACGGTTCTGAGATGCATGCGTTTAACTACCGTATTGATGATTATCAGATTGCGGGTAAGACCGGAACTGCACAAGTGGCTGATACGGAAAATGGGGGCTACGTACAGGGAGCTAACCCTTATTTTGTCAGCTTCATGGGTTATGCGCCGGCAGATAAACCGAGAGTCATCGTTTATATGGGTATGTCTCTAGCACAAAAAAATGATGCAGAAGCGTATAATATGGGTGTATCAAGAGAGTACAAGCCTTTGATGGAAAATACACTTAAATATCTGGATGTTTCTTCAGGGTCACAGAAAAAAGTGAAGCCGACGACGACTGAAGTGCCATCAGTCATCAATGAGACAACAGATAAAGCAGTATCTGAAATCGAATCCAGAAACCTGGAGCCGATTGTACTGGGAAGTGGTGATAAAGTGATTGCAAGTCAACCTGCAGCAGGCCAGTTACTTGATGGAAGTAAGGTGCTCTTACTGACTTCGGGCGATGTCACCTTGCCTGACCTCTCCGGCTGGTCGAAGCGGGAGCTTAATGCACTTGAAACCTTGACTGGTGCAGCGATTAAATTTGATGGCAGTGGCTATGTCGTTAAGCAATCTGTTCCAGCAGGTACCGCCATCAAAAAAGGTGTCGATATTGTCGTCAATATGGATTCATTAGATCCTTTAAAACAATCTCCGGCTTATGACCAGATTATTGATGCAGAACGAAAAGACGAGGAAAATGCCTTGCAGAAAGAAGTCGACCAATCAAAGACCCAGCCTAAAGAAAAGAAATCCACTCAGGAAAAAGAATCACAAACTACAAAGGAGAAAGCGGCTAATAACTAGCCGCCTATAACAATTATGCAGACAATTATTTTTACACTCAGTGCTTTTATTCTGACCGCTATCCTGGTACCGCTTTTCATTCCGTTGTTAAAACGCTTGAAATTCGGCCAGTCGATTCGTCAGGAAGGACCTAAAAGTCATATGAAGAAAAGTGGGACACCGACTATGGGAGGTCTTACTTTTCTGCTCAGTACTTTGCTCTTAAGTCTGATCGCTCTTCTATTTGTAGAAGACCGTGGACCGATCATCTTGCTGATTTTAGTGACGCTTGGATTTGGTCTTATCGGCTTTATCGATGACTACATCATTGTGGTGAAAAAGAATAACCAGGGACTTACATCAAAGCAGAAGTTTCTCTTTCAGATTCTGATTGCGGTACTGTTCTATTCGGTCAGCCGTTTTCTTGGACTGCTGGATATCAGTACGACTGTCAACATTCCATTCACTGATGCAGGGTTACCTTTAGGTCTTCTGTACATTGTGTTCATCATTTTCTGGCAGGTCGGATTCTCGAATGCGGTCAATTTGACAGATGGTGTAGATGGTCTTGCGACAGGGCTCTCAATCATTGCATTTGGTTGTTATGCCTATTTAGCCGCTATACAGAATCAGTCAGGTCTCATGCTTTTCACGCTGATCCTTATAGGAAGTTTAGCTGGATTCCTTCTCTACAACAAAAATAAGGCTAAACTCTTTATGGGAGATACTGGATCACTTGCACTTGGTGGAATCATCGCTACTGTATCTATTATGCTGAATCAGGAACTGACGCTTCTTTTCATCGGTCTAATGTTTGTTGCTGAAACGTTGTCAGTTATGCTGCAGGTGGCCTCATTTAAATTAACAGGTAAACGTATTTTCCGTATGAGTCCTCTTCATCATCATTTTGAACTGGGTGGCTGGAGCGAGTGGAAGATTGTCCTTGTCTTCTGGGCTGTAGGTTTAATCAGTGGATTGATCGGCATTTATTTAGGAGTGAACTAATATGAAAAACGTGACAGACTATCAAGGTAAACAAGTTCTTGTTCTTGGACTCGCAAAAAGTGGTTTTGAGACAGCAAAGCTGTTATTGAAACTAGGGGCGACGGTGATCGTCAATGACGGCGGCTCGCTTGAAGCAAGCGAGGATGCGCAGGCACTTCGTACGCTTGGCGTCCGAGTGTTCGACCAAGGCCATCCATTAGAGCTTTTAGAAGGTACAGAGCTGATTGTTAAAAATCCGGGCATCCCGTATCGCATTGAAATACTGCAGGAAGCGCTTAAGCGAAATATACCTATTATTACGGAAGTGGAACTTGCCTACCAAATCCATGAAGGCAGAACCATTGCAGTTACAGGTACGAATGGCAAAACAACAGTCACTTCTCTCATAGGTGATATGTTCAAGCATAGTGACTTAAAAGGACATCTCAGTGGCAATATCGGATATGTCGCTTCTAAAGTCGCTCAGGAAACTGACGAGAAAGATTATATGCTGACAGAACTGTCGTCTTTCCAGCTGATGGGGATACAGACATATCGTCCACATATCGCTGTTATCACAAATATTTATTCTGCACATCTTGACTATCATGGTACACAGGATGAATATGTCCGCGCTAAAATGAATATCTTTAGAAACCAGACAGCTGAAGATTTTCTTATTTTTAACTCTGCACAGAAAGAGTTGTTAAGCGATTATGAAGTCAATGGTCAGATCATTTATTTCTCGACAACAGAAGAGACTGACGGCAGCTATATGAAAGACGAAAAAGTTTATTTTAGAAATGAGTTCATCATTGATGTAAAAGATATTGTTCTGCCAGGGAAGCATAATCAGGAGAATGTACTGGCCAGTGTAGCAGCCTGTAAACTAGCAGGTATTGCGAATGAAGCCATCATCAAAACGCTGACAACATTTAAAGGCATCAGCCACAGGTTAGAGTTTGTGACAGAACAACAAGGGGTCAGATACTACAATGACTCAAAAGCGACGAATACGCTTGCTGCCTCTTTCGCATTAGATGCGTTTAAAGAACCAATTCACTGGATCTGCGGCGGTCTGGACCGTGGAAATGGGTTTGAAGATTTAGACCAGCATGTCCAGTCAGTTAAGCGTATGTATATAGTGGGTGAGACGACAGAAAAGTTAAAGGCGTTTGCAGAGCAGCACGACATTGATTACACGATCTGTCACGACGTGAAAGATGCGGTCAATCAGACAGCTGAATATACTGAGGACGGAGATATCGTTCTGCTGAGTCCTGCCTGTGCCAGCTGGGATCAATATAAGACATTTGAAGTGCGCGGTGATGAGTTCATCAGACAGGTCGGTGTCATATGTCAGATGAACGATTAAAGCAGCTGAAACAAGGCGGACGGCAAAAAAGAAAACGCAAGCATAGAATACAGTTCGCCATTTTTATGACTGTAATTGCCCTCGTGACATTAATACTGCTCTATATGTTTACAGGTATCAGTTATGTCAAGGATGTAAAAATTGAAGGCAACCATCTCATTACGAACAAGAAAGTAAGTGAAATACTGAATATAGGGGATAAGAGTCGGATTTATACTTTGCCGGTATCTGAGATGGAGCAGAATCTTCGTCTGCAAGACGGCGTCAAAAAAGTGGAAATCAGCCGTCATTTCCCGAATCAGGTCAACGTGAAAATACAGGAGTATGCGGTACGTGCGATAATTGCTGATGGCAGCGACTATCGACCGGTGCTGGAGAATGGTCAGATTCTGAAAAATCAGCAGGCCGAAAAATCAGGTCCTATCTTAAATGATTTTGAAGGCAGTGACCGTGTAATGATGATTGATATTCTTAATCGAACAGAAGAATCGATAAGAAATAATATGTCCGAGATTAATTTTCTGCCTAACCGTGAGGCTTCTGCGCGTGTGCAGATTTTTATGAATGACGGGCTGGAAGTGATCGGTGATTTAAGAACGATGGGCGACAAGCTCAATTATTATCCGGGAATGGTCAAAGATATTCCCCGGGACCAGAATGGTAACCTAGTTAAACCAGGTATTATTGACCTTGAAGTAGGAGCTGTCTTTATTCCGTATGAATCAAAGAAAGCAGAAGAAAAACGGCTTGAAATCGAAAGTGAGATAGAGGCGAAGAAAGAACGGGATAAAAAAAAGCACGATGCAAAAATGCAGTCTCTCAAAAAGAAATTAGAAAGCAAGAAAGCGAAAAAGTCTGATAAACAAGTATGAAGCAATATATTATGAGTAAAACCGTTTTTTTGTTCACAATGACGAATGAATCATGTAAACTTAAAATAGTGTAAAAATTAGAAAAAAGGGGTGCCTATTTGATGGAAGAACATTACTATGTAGCCATAGATATCGGCTCAGCGAGTGTAAAGGTGGTTGTCGGCGAGAAGTTTCATAACGGAATTAACGTCATAGGCACAGGCCAGACTTTTACAGATGGAATTAAACGAGGCGTTATCGATGATTTTGATGTAGCGAAGCAGGCGATTTCAGAAGCACTTAAAAAAGCTAAAATTGCTTCTGGCGTTGACATTAAAGAAGTTTTTGTCAAGATGCCGGTTATTCATACAGAAATACTCGATATTGAGAATGCGATTCAATTCAGCGGAGAATCTACTGAAATTACTGGACAGCATATAGAAGATGTCCTTGATTCAGTTCGTGATAAATACAAAGCAGACAACTCTGAGATTATCGGTGTCTATCCAAAACTTTTCATTGTCGATGATATTCATGAAGTCAGCGATCCTAAAGAAATGGTAGCGACTCAAAGTCTCGCTGTTGATGCAGGCGTCATCACTATCAATCGCTCTTTACTTGTTAATACTTTAAGATGTGTGGAATCATGTGGCGTTGAAGTGCTGGATGTGTTCTCAGATGCCTACAACTATACGTATATTCTGACGCCTACTGAAGTTGAGCTCGGTGCTTGCGTCATCGATATCGGAGATCAGCTGACACAAGTCGCTTTTTATGAGCGTGGTGCTTTATTTGATGCAGACAGTATCCCGGTTGCGGGCAGCCATATTACGAACGATGTCGCACAGGCACTCAACACTTCTTATGATAAAGCAGAGCGCATCAAAGAGCAGTATGGGCATGCGTTTTATGACAACGCAAGTGAACAGGACGTCTTCCACGTTACTCAAAACGATAAAGACGAAGAAGCGGCATTCAATCAGAAAGAACTGAGTGATTTCATCGAAGCACGTGTCGAAGAAATCTACGAAGAAGTCTTTGAGCTGTTGCAGGAGATGGGCATCGACAAAGTCAACGGTGGTTTCGTGATTACCGGTGGTACTGCTAATATGCTCGGCATCAAGGATTTACTGCAGGATATGGTCAATGAGAAAGTCCGTGTCCACGTTCCAACTCAGATGGGTATCAGAAAGCCTGAATTCTCTTCAGCAATCGCTACCATTTCAAGTGGTATTAACTTTGATGAACTTCTTGATTATGTTACAATTAATAATCATGAAACACCTGTGGAAGAACAGTACACAGTTTCTGAAGAAAAACCTAAGCAATCCAAAGGCTTATTTAAACGTAAAAATCAAGTAAATGTCGAACCAGGCGAAACAGTTACTGTTAAACCTGATGACATCGACGAAGAAGTAAAAGAAGAACAACCAGGATTAATGAAAAAAATCATGAAATCATTATTTGAATAATGGCCATTACAGTATAGGAGGAAAAGGGAATGTTGGAATTTGAACAAGGATTTAATCATCTGGCTACATTAAAAGTCATTGGTGTCGGTGGAGGCGGTAACAACGCGGTTAACCGAATGATTGAACACGGCATGAACAATGTTGAATTCATCGCAATTAATACTGATGGCCAGGCATTAAACTTATCAAAAGCTTCATCAAAAATTCAGATCGGTGAAAAATTAACACGTGGCTTAGGCGCAGGTGCTAATCCTGAAATCGGTAAAAAAGCAGCTGAAGAATCTCGTGAACAGATTGAAGATGCGATTCAAGGTGCTGATATGGTATTCGTGACTGCTGGTATGGGTGGCGGTACTGGTACTGGTGCAGCTCCAGTCGTAGCAAAAATCGCTAAAGAAATGGGCGCACTGACAGTCGGTGTTGTGACTCGTCCATTCTCATTTGAAGGCCGTAAACGTCAGACACAGGCAGCAGCCGGTGTTGAAGCGATGAAAGCAGCAGTAGATACACTGATCGTTATCCCGAACGACCGCTTACTTGATATCGTTGATAAATCAACGCCGATGATGGAAGCATTCAAAGAAGCGGATAATGTATTACGTCAAGGGGTACAAGGTATCTCTGATTTAATCGCAGTATCCGGCGAAGTCAACCTTGACTTCGCCGACGTGAAAACAATCATGTCTAACCAAGGTTCTGCACTGATGGGTATTGGTGTCGCATCAGGTGAGAACCGTGCAATGGAAGCTGCTAAAAAAGCGATCTCTTCTCCACTTCTTGAAACTTCTATCGTAGGTGCTCAAGGTGTCCTGATGAATATCACAGGTGGCGAATCCTTATCACTGTTCGAAGCTCAGGAAGCAGCGAACATCGTTCAGGATGCAGCAGACGAAGATGTGAATATGATTTTCGGTACTGTTATCAATCCTGAACTGCAGGATGAAATCGTAGTGACAGTTATTGCGACAGGTTTCAATGATAAACCAGTTCGTCCGACAACAAGCGCACCAGTCAGAGAAACACAAAGAGAAGAGCGTTATGAGTCTCAGCAGACTTCATATTCTCAGCCTACTTATTCACAGTCACAACCACAGACTCAATCACAGTCTAAACAGACTGAATCACGTGACAGTGACCTTGATGTACCTAGCTTTTTACGTGACCGTTCACGCTCACGTCGTACAAGAAGATAATCAGACTATTCAATCGGTCCTATCGCCACTCAGGTGATCGTAGGACCTTTTTTGTTAGGAGAAGCTTATGTATACAGAACTTAAAACAGTAGCAAATAAAATAATCGGTATCACGAACAGACAAGGCGGAGTCAGTCCCTATCCTGCAGATGCGATGAATATGGCGCTCTATATCGATGATGCTCCGGAGAATGTCATCACTAATCAGCAGCGTCTGGCAGAAGCCATAAATTTCAGTCGTGATAACTGGGTTTTTCCGATTCAGATACATGACAAAGAGGTAGCTGAAGTGACACAGGATGACAGAGGCACGAATATCAGCGAACTGACTGAAAAACTTCATGGCATCGATGGTCTTTATACATATGACCGGGATGTACTTCTGACGATGTGCTTTGCAGACTGTGTCCCAGTCTATCTTTATTCGGATCTGGATAATTTCATCGCACTCGGTCATGCAGGATGGCGTGGCACGAAAGAGGAAATCGTCAAGAAACTGGTTGAGGCATATCCGTCACCTGAGCATTTGCACTGTATGATAGGTCCTTCGATCTGTGAGAACTGCTATGAAGTGAATGCAGATATCAAATCCCAGTTTAGTTCTGATGCCGAGCCTTATTTTGAACTAAAAGACAACGGCAACTATAAGATTGACTTACAAGGAATCAATAAAATGCTGGCAGTTAAAGCAGGCGTACCGAGTGAGCAGATTGAAATCAGTGGTATCTGTACTGCTGAAGACGAGCGGTTCTTTTCTTACCGTACAGAAAAAGGCAAGACCGGACGCATGTTAGCTTTTATAGGAACGAGGAATCAATCATGAATGTAAAAGATAATCTCAAGGTTATACAAGATGAAATAGAATCAGTCACAGCGCATGCTCCGACTATTATCGCAGTGACAAAATATGTTACAATAGACCGAGCACAAGAAGCGTACGATGCGGGTCTCAGACATTTTGGCGAGAACCGGATTGAAGGGTTTCTTGAGAAAAAAGCAGCACTTCCCTCTGAGGCAACGTTTCACTTTATCGGCTCATTGCAGACACGAAAAGTAAAAGAGGTCATCAATGAAGTAGATTACCTGCATTCACTGGACCGCCAGTCGCTTGCTGATGAGGTAGAGAAGCGTGCAGAACATACAATCAAATGCTTTGTTCAGGTCAATGTAGCAGGGGAAGATTCTAAACATGGTTTTGCACCAGAAGAAGTCATTGCTTTTGTAAAAGGCCTGCAGGGGTTTGAGAAGATAGAAGTTGTAGGTTTAATGATGATGGCACCCCATATTGAAGATCAGATACAGTTACGTACATACTTTGCTGAACTGAAAGAGCTGCAGCATCAGGTTGCAGCACTCGGTCAGTCAAATGCACCTTGTAAGGAATTATCAATGGGGATGAGTAATGACTATTTATCTGCCATCAGTGAAGGTTCAACATTTATTAGAATTGGGACTAAGTTAGTCGGATAGGAGGCTGTCATGGCGATTAAAGATGTATTTAAAGGGTTCTTTGTCATTGATGATGAAGACAATGACAATGAAATTTATAGCAGTGAAGATACGAGAGAAGAACGGTTACGTGCGCAACCTGTACAGAAGCAGACAGCGCCTGCACCCGTGAAACAAGTGAAGACGACGACTGAAAAACGTGTCGTGAAACCGAACGTCGTCAATATTAAACCGGAGCCAGCATCAGCAAGTTCGAAGATGTGTCTGTTTGAGCCTCGGGTATTCTCAGATACACAGGATATCGCGGATGAGCTGAAAAACAGAAGAGCGACACTCGTCAATCTGCAGCGTATCGATAAGATATCAGCGAAACGTATTATCGATTTCCTGAGTGGTACTGTTTATGCAATAGGCGGCGATATACAGCGTATTGGTCAGGATATCTTCTTATGTACACCAGATAATGTGGAGGTCGCAGGCAGCATCACTGAGATGCTGGATGCACCAGAGGAGGAAGAATGAGTTTAGCAGTTATTGATATGATTTTTAATGGTATTTTAGTTCTCTTGAATATCTATTTCTATGCCATCATTATTTATATTTTTATGTCATGGATACCGGGATTAAGAGAATCATTCATCGGTGAATGGATCGCGAGATTTGTAGAGCCGTATCTTGAAATCTTCAGGAAGATAATCCCGCCGCTCGGCATGTTTGATTTCTCACCGATTGTTGCGATTTTTGTCCTGCAGATGTTCGTAAGAGGCCTTATCGCTATTTATAATCAATTTATTGTACCGATGTTGATGTAATTAATAAAAATAATCTCATGTAGGTGAGATTATTTTTTTATCTGAAAGGACAGTTAAAATGAATATCATGCAGCACTTCAGAAATGAGGAGCAGGATGTCATTAAGAGCGCGATGCAGTACTGTGATCGTGCTGAACAGACTTATGCTCCTGTTCTGACACCGTTTCTCGATCCTCGCGAACAGTATATTTTTTCAGTGGTAGCGAAACAGACGGGTGTTAAAATCACGATGTTCGGCGGCGATGACCAGAGTGAACGTAAGCGGGCTATTTTAGCACCTGACTATTTCGAGGCAACTGAAGAAGATTTTGAATGTCGTCTTGTTGAAGTTCATTATCCGGATAAATTCGTTTCGCTGTCTCATCGCAATTTATTAGGATCCATCATGCAGACCGGCATCAAGCGTGAACAGCTCGGGGATATTAGAGTCAGCGCACGGATACAGTTTGTCGTCACAACTCAGATGGCACTCTATCTGGAAAGAGAACTGACAAAAATTAAAGGTGCAACTGTTAAACTTGAAACGGTGCCATTCAATGAAATAGTACAGTCAGAAGAGCATTATCAAGTAGTGACCACAACAATTGCAAGTCTAAGACTGGACGCTGT
This sequence comes from Macrococcus brunensis, assembly GCF_004359615.1. GTDB lineage: Bacteria > Bacillota > Bacilli > Staphylococcales > Staphylococcaceae > Macrococcus > Macrococcus brunensis. The sequence goes on along the minus strand of NZ_SCWA01000002.1, from coordinate 74,086 downwards.
CATTCAGCAATTGACGCGTAAATCACGTGCAGTCGCTCAGAAGTTGATAGATGCGGAACACGTAAAAGTCAATCATACCGTGATCACCAAAACGAGTTTTACGATTGAAGAAAGTGATTTAATTTCTATTAAAGGCTATGGCCGTGCTAAAATAGCATCAATAGGCGATCGTACAAAGAAAGACAAAATCAGAGTGACGTTTGAAACGTTATTCAATTAGAGGTGAAAATAGTGGAATACATGCCAAAAGATATCGAAATGAAACAGTTTAATATCGTTCATAAAGGACTCAATGAAACCGAGGTCAGAGATTATTTGCGTGAACTCAGTAATGAACTGGAGAAGTTGCGTGAGGAGAAAGTGATGCTGCAGCGCATCATTGATGATAAAGATGAAAACATCAGCCGTTTCCGTGCTGTAGAGAACACAATCGGTGAGGCCCTGGTTGTCGCGCAGCGTGCTGGTGATGAGATTAAGGCATCAGCTGGTATGCAGGCAGATGTTATTATTAAGGATGCCCAGAATCATGCTGACATGCTGATCAACGATGCAATGCAAAAAGCGCGTGAGATTACGTTCCAGACTGAGGATATGAAGCGTCAGTCAAAGATTTTCCGCGCGCGCTTTCAGATGCTGGTTCAGGCGCAGCTTGATCTTCTGCAGAATGAGGACTGGAATTATCTCTTAAACTATGATTTAGAAACAAAACCTATTGAACAAACCCCTCAGGATGAGGTAGAATAGATTTAATATTGATAGAGACGGTATGAATTCATTCATATATCAGCGAGCTGAAGGCGGTGAAAGTTCAGCATATGAAGATTGATACGGATCACTTTATCTTTAATTAAATACAATTAATGAGTGAACTCCAGGAGTTAAGCAGGGTGGTACCGCGGATTTTTCCGTCCCTGTATAATGCCTGGTGTTTTTTTTATTATAACGAAATGGAGCTGGAGAAATGGATTATAAAGAGACATTATTAATGCCGAAAACAGATTTCCCGATGCGCGGGGGACTGCCGAACAAAGAACCACAGATTCAGGCCCAGTGGGAGAAGCAGGACCTGTATCATCGAATTTTAGACAAGAATGCCGGAAAACCCGATTATATCCTGCATGACGGTCCACCATACGCCAACGGACAGATTCATATGGGTCATGCCCTGAATAAAATCATCAAGGATTTTATTACACGTTATAAGGCGATGACGGGTTACCGTACACCCTATGTACCAGGCTGGGATACGCATGGTCTGCCGATTGAGCAGGCACTGACGAAAAAAGGTGTCAACCGTAAGGAGATGTCTGTCGCTGAGTTCCGTGAATTATGTAAGCAGTTTGCACTGGAACAGGTCGAGCTGCAGAAGACTGATTTCAAGCGTCTTGGCTTAAATGCGGACTGGAATAAGCCTTATGTAACATTACAGGAAGTCTTTGAAGCTGAACAGATCCGACTTTTCGGTGATATGGCGAAAAAAGGCTATATCTATAAAGGAAAGAAGCCGGTCTACTGGTCCCCTTCAAGTGAATCATCTCTTGCTGAAGCGGAAATCGAATATCAGGACAAAGTATCCCCTTCTATCTATGTGGCATTTGACACAAAAGACGGCAAAGGTATCGTGGAACCGGGCGTGAAATTTGTCATCTGGACAACAACGCCTTGGACACTGCCGGCAAACGTGGCGATCGCTGTCAATTCTGAACTGACTTATGTACAGGTCAATGTGGAAGGTAAGTCTTATATTGTTGCACAGGCACTGCTTGACTCAGTATGTGAAGCAGTCGGCTGGGATAAGGAAGCGGTTACCATTGAGAAAGAATTCAAAGGCACTGAGCTTGAACGTCTCACTGTACAGCATCCGTTTATCGATCGTGAATCACTGCTGATTCTAGGTGACCATGTTACGACTGATGCAGGGACAGGCTGTGTTCATACAGCACCTGGCCACGGGGAGGATGACTTTATCGTCGGTCAGAAATATGACCTGCCAGTTATCTCGCCTGTCGATGATAAAGGGGTCTTCACTGAGGAAGCAGGCGAGTTTGCGGGGGTCTACTATGACAAAGCGAACAAACTGATTACAGATAAACTGACAGAAATCGGTGCACTGCTTAAACTTGAATTCTTCACCCATTCATATCCGCATGACTGGCGTACAAAGAAACCTGTTATTTTCCGTGCAACACCGCAGTGGTTCGCCTCAATCAACAAAGTCCGTCAGGATATTCTGAATGCGATTGAAGAGACTGAATTCAAAGTGGACTGGGGTAAGACACGTATCTACAATATGATCCGTGACCGCGGTGACTGGGTCATCTCACGTCAGCGTGCCTGGGGCGTCCCACTTCCAGTCTTCTATGCAGAGAATGGTGACATCATCATGGAAGAAGAGACGATTGAACATGTCGCAGCACTTGTAGAACGGTTCGGTTCAAACGTCTGGTACGAAAGAGAAGCGAAAGATTTATTGCCTGAAGGTTACACGCATCCGGGCAGCCCGAACGGTGAATTCACGAAAGAGAACGACATCATGGACGTCTGGTTCGACTCCGGTTCTTCTCACCGCGGTGTACTGGAAGCACGTCCAGAACTGTCATTCCCGGCAGATCTTTACTTCGAAGGGTCTGACCAGTATCGTGGCTGGTTCAACTCTTCTATCACGACTGCTGTTGCAACTCGTGGTCAGTCACCTTATAAAAAATTATTGTCACATGGTTTCGTTATGGATGGTCAAGGCCGGAAGATGAGTAAATCACTGGGCAATACGATTCTGCCGGAGAAAGTCGTCAAGCAGATGGGTGCAGATATTATCCGCCTCTGGGTCATGTCAGTTGATTATCTGGCAGATGTCCGCATCTCTGATGATATCCTTAAGCAGGTATCGGAAGTCTACCGGAAGATCCGTAACACATTCCGTTTCTTACTCGGAAACGTCAATGACTTTAATCCTGCTGATGCTGTCGCTTATGAGGACCTAGCAGAAGTTGACCGCTATATGCTGAACCGTCTCTATGACTTTGTGGCTAAAGCACGTGACCATTATGAAAACAATGACTACTTGTTTATGTATCAGGAGCTGCAGAACTTCATCAATGTCGAACTCAGTAATTTCTATCTCGATTACGGGAAAGATATTCTTTACATTGAAGCGAAGGATGCCGACATCCGCCGTAGTATGCAGACGGTCCTTTACGAGATTCTGGTTTCGCTGACGAAGCTGCTGGCACCGGTCATTCCGCATACAGCAGAAGAAATCTGGAGTCATACACCGCATGTCACTGAAGACAGTGTGCATCTGACTGATATGCCGGAAGTCCACGAAGTGGACAGTAATCTTGTCGCGAAATGGGACCGCTTCCTGACATTGCGTGACGATGTCCTGAAAGCACTCGAAGAAGCGCGTAAAGAGAAGATAATCGGTAAATCACTCGAGGCAAAAGTGACGCTGTACGTAGAAAATGCTGATGATAAAGCGATTCTTGACTCAATGGATCATTTGCACCAGCTGTTCATCACGTCACAGGCTGAAGTTGTTGACGAGAAAGTCGGCAATGACTATGCGGAAGCTAGCGTCTTAGTAGAGAAAGCAGACGGCGAGAAATGTGAGCGCTGCTGGAACTACTCAACAGAGCTGAATGACGATCATCTCTGCCCACGCTGTGCCGCAGTTGTCGCTGAATAATAGAAACGCCGCATCCTGATTACGGGAGCGGCGTTTTTTAGTTAAAGAGGAGCGGATTGACTAGATAGAAAAAGCAAGCTGTCATGAAAAGACTGATCTATCTCAAAGGGATAGCCGCCACGACGAATTAAGTCATTATTCACTAATCATTATCTTTTTCAAAATTATTTAACTACTTTAAAAATATTATGTAAACTTCAATTATATAAGACGATTTTCTTATTCTATGGTAGAATAATTGAGATTGGAGTGAAAATATGAAAAGAAAATATAATCTGCATCTGATGGTGCCGCTTGCTTTTTTTCTCATGGCAGCTGATCAGTTAACGAAATGGATGATTGTGAAAACGATGAATGTCGGTGATTCAGTGTCAGTCATCGGTGATATTTTAGAAATTACATCTCACCGTAATCACGGTGCAGCGTGGGGCATGCTGCAGAATCAGATGACCTTCTTCTATATCATTACCCTTATCGTACTGGTTGCTATTATTTATTTCTATAGAAGTGAAGCGCCCTTCAAGCCTGTGATGCAGCTCGGTCTGACGCTCATTTTTGCGGGTGCTGTCGGTAATTTTATCGATAGATTGTTCAGAGGAAATGTCGTCGATTTTATTGATACAAAGATTATTAATTATGATTTTCCGATATTCAATGTCGCTGATGCGTGTCTGACTATGGGTGTGATTGTACTGATTTATGAGATTTTAGTGAATGAGAGTAAGGAGAAAAAGAATGCAAACATTTAACTTTGAAGTGCAGGAAGAAGAGATCGGTCAGCGTATTGATAAATATCTGACAGACTCAAATAGTGACTGGTCACGTAATCAGATTCAGGACTGGATCAAGAATGGATTAGTCGTCGTCAATAATAAACAAGTTAAAGCAAACTACAAACTTCGTATGGATGATGAAATTGTGGTGACTGAAAAGCCGGTTGAAGAAGTCGATTTAGTAGCAGAGGATCTTGGCATTGAAATCTATTATGAAGATAAAGATGTCGCGATTGTCTATAAGCCTAAAGGCATGGTCGTTCATCCTGCCCCCGGCCATCCAAATGGCACACTGGTCAACGGTCTTATGTATGCGATAAAAGATTTATCGGGTATCAACGGTGAAATCAGGCCAGGTATTGTCCATCGTATTGATAAAGATACTTCCGGACTTCTGATGGTCGCTAAAAATGATATTGCCCATCGTGGTTTAGTCGAGCAGCTTGTCAATAAAACAGTGACACGTAAATATACAGCGCTTGTCCATGGCATCATTCCGCACGAATTCGGTACAATCGAGGCACCGATCGGCCGCAATCCACGTGACCGCCAGGAGATGTCAGTGCAGGATGACGGTAAATCGGCGGTGACACATTTTAACGTCCTTGAGACATTTGATAAGTATACGTTAGTGGAATGTCAGCTTGAAACAGGCCGTACGCACCAGATTCGTGTGCATATGAAGCATATTGGCTATCCGCTGGTCGGTGACCCGAAATATGGTCCGAAGAAAACTTTGGATATCGGTGGACAGGCGCTGCATGCTGGGGTTATCGGCTTCGATCATCCTGTGACAGATGAATATATCGAACGTACTGCTGAGCTTCCGGAATATTTTGAGGAACTGATCCGTAAACTGAGAAAATAATCTTGAAAAGCAACGTTGCTATGACATTGCTTTTTTAAATGGTAAAACTTGCATTTGACATCAATCTTCATTGTGGTAAGATGTAGTTAACTTAATCACGTTGCTTTTAACTGAGTCCAGAGAGGCTCATAAGGCGTTGAGCAGGATAACCTCACGTCTATTTGACGTGAGGTTTTTTAGGAGGGTTAAGATGAAACAGCGAGTCATATTGGATGATAAAGCAATTGACCGAACATTGACACGTATCGCGCATGAAATTCTTGAGAACAATAAAGGGACTCAGAATCTAGTGCTGTTAGGTATCCGCACACGCGGTGTTTTTCTTGCACAGCGTATACAGTCTAAGATTGAACGCATTGAAGGCGTTACTGTGCCGACAGGTATTCTGGATGTCACAGAATATCGTGATGATGTCACTGCACGTGTGAACTCGGAGCTTCAGGCTTTTCAGATTGAAGCAGATCTGAATGGTCAACATGTGGTGATTGTCGATGATGTCCTTTTTACAGGGCGTACAGTGCGTGCTTCTCTGGATGCTATTTTGGACCATGTACGTCCTAACCGTATCAGTCTCGCTACACTCGTCGACCGTGGACACCGTGAACTGCCGATTCGTGCAGATTTCATCGGCAAAAACATTCCGACTGCCTTGAGTGAAGAAATCATCGTCATGCTTGATGAAGTCGACGAAAAAACACAAGTCTATATTAAATAGCTCTTTTAAATCGGTACGAGAGACCGGCAAAGGGTAATTAAGTGAAAACTTAAGCCTCTTTGCATACGCAGAGAGGCTTTTTTTAAAAGGAGAATATACATGCAGATGAATGAAGAGATTTATGAAAGAACGGTTGAACCGATTTATGATGTGCACGAAAAACCGAAATCAAGTGAATGGCTGCTGCTCAGTTCACAGCACTTATTCGCGATGTTTGGTGCCACAGTCCTCGTCCCGTACTTAACTGGACTGACTGTCTCTGCAGCCTTGATTGCGTCAGGGCTTGGGACTCTGCTCTACATTTTGATTACAAAAGGACAGATACCTGCTTATCTCGGCTCAAGTTTTGCATTTATCACGCCGATTATTGTTGGTTTAAAAACGCATGATTTAGGCGAAATGCTCGTCGCGCTCTTTATGTCAGGGTTGATGTACGTCATCATCGGCTTCCTGATTAAACTGAGCGGTACAGACTGGCTGCTGAAACTTCTGCCGCCTGTCGTTGTAGGGCCTGTCATTATGGTTATTGGTCTTGGTCTTGCACCGGTTGCAGTCAATATGGCGATGTATACAGACAGTGGGGCCGCGACCGGCTATAACGGCAAATATCTGATTATCGCAGGGGTCACTTTACTGACAGTGATAGCGTTTAATATATTTGCAAAAGGCTTTTTTTCCATCATTCCGATCCTGATGGGGATTATTGCAGGTTACATCACTGCTGTGATGTTAGGTGTCGTTGACTTCACCGGAATTGCTAAAGCGCACTGGCTGCAGCTGCCTGAGATCTGCATGCCTTACCGTGACTACACGCCGACGTTTGACTGGGTACTGATCATGGTCATGATTCCGATTGTCTTTGTGACGGTCAGTGAGCACATTGGTCATCAGGTTGTCATCAATAAGATTGTCGGTCGTAACTTCTTCAAGAACCCTGGACTTCACCGCAGTCTGATAGGGGATGGCATTTCTACGATGGTTGCTTCACTGATTGGTGGCCCCCCTAGCACGACATACGGTGAGAATATCGGGGTACTGGCCATCACAAGAATCTACAGTATCTGGGTTATCGGCGGTGCAGCAGTACTCGCACTCATCCTCGGTTTTGTCGGTAAATTTACTGCACTTGTTTCAAGTATTCCGACACCAGTAATGGGCGGGGTGTCCATCCTGCTCTTCGGTATCATTGCAGCAAGTGGTTTACGGATGCTCGTTGAGTCAAAAGTCGATTTCGGTAACAAACGTAATCTGATTATCGCATCTGTTATTTTAGTGCTCGGTATCGGTAAAGCACACATTGATTTCACAGTACAGAACATTCATCTGAACATTGAAGGTATGGCGCTTGCTGCACTCGCAGGCATCCTGCTGAACCTGATTTTACCTGAAGCAAAAGTACACGAATAGGAGCGGATATAATGGATAATTTCTTATCAATCGCACATCTCTCTAATGAAGAAATCATGTCAATCATCACGCAGGCACAGCGCATCAAAGCAGGTGAAGTCGAACGCTTTGAAGGCTATGCCGCTAATCTTTTCTTTGAGAATTCGACCCGTACCAAATGTTCATTTGAAATGGCTGAGCGTAAACTTGGGCTGGATGTCATTCCATTTGAAACATCAACTTCTTCTGTCACTAAAGGTGAAACACTTTATGATACAGCGAAGACACTGGAAAGTATCGGTGTCGATGTACTGGTCATTCGTCACCCGGAGAACGAGTATTATAAAGAACTCGTGAACCTCGGCATTCCAGTCGTTAATGGTGGAGACGGTAGTGGGCAGCATCCGAGTCAGTGTCTGCTTGACTTGATGACAATTTACGAGGAGTACGGTACTTTTGAAGGGCTGAACGTCCTGATCTGCGGGGACATCTTAAACTCGCGTGTTGCACGCAGCAACCAGGAGGCATTGACTAGACTCGGTGCAAAGGTACGCTTTGCTGCCCCGGATTACTGGCAGGACAAAACGATTGATGCAGAGTACGTTAAGATAGATGACGTGATTGAAGAACTCGATGTCTGCATGCTCCTGCGTGTCCAGCATGAGCGCCATAATGGTGGTAAGACGTTTGAAGAAGCACATTATCACCATGAGTTTGGTCTGACAGCTGAACGTTACAACAAGATGAAAGAATCAGCAATTGTCATGCATCCGGCGCCTGTCAATCGCGGTGTTGAGATAGAGACACAGTTAGTGGAAGCAAGTAAATCACGTATTTTCAGACAGATGGAAAATGGTGTCTACACGAGAATGAGTATTTTAAGTCATATTCTGAAAAAGGGAGAGAAATAGCATGAGTACATTACTGCGAGGCGGACAGATTTTAGAGAACGGCCAGCTTGTTGAAAGAGACATCAGAATAGAGGATGGTAAAATTACAGAGATCGGAGAACGCTTAAATGTTTATAACAGCGATATCATCGACTTAAAAGGACAGTTTATATCAGCAGGCTTTATCGATGTACATGTCCATTTACGTGAACCAGGCGGTGAGCACAAGGAGACGATTGAGACAGGTACAAAAGCTGCAGCCCGCGGTGGATTCACAACGGTCTGTCCGATGCCGAATACACGTCCAGTTCCTGATACTGTTGAAAACTTAGATAAACTGAACAAAACGATTCATGACAGTGCTGTTGTACGCGTACTGCCATATGCTTCTATCACAGAGCGTCAACTGGGTGAGAACCTGGTGGACTTCTCAGCACTAAAGGAACATGGAGCTTTTGCATTCACTGATGACGGTGTTGGTGTCCAGACTGCTTCAGTGATGTACGAGGCTATGCAGCAGGCAGCGAAGCTCGATATGGCGATTGTCGCCCACTGCGAGGATAACTCACTGATTTACGGCGGAGCCATGCATGAAGGTCAAGTATCAAAGAAGCTCGGGATCCCAGGTATTCCTTCTATCTGCGAAGCGGTACAGATTGCACGTGACGTTCTGCTTGCAGAAGCGGCGGACTGTCATTACCATGTCTGTCACGTTTCAAGCATTCAGAGTATCAGAGCGATCCGCGATGCGAAACGTGCAGGTATTAAAGTGACAGCAGAAGTCACACCGCACCATTTACTGCTGAACGAAAATGTCATCACTGAAGATGATGCGATTCTCAAGATGAATCCACCGCTTCGTTCTAGAGAAGATCAGGAAGCATTGATTGAAGCACTGTTAGACGGCACAATCGATTTCATTGCGACAGACCATGCTCCACATGCGGCAGATGAAAAAAATCAGCCGATGGTCAAAGCACCGTTCGGCATTGTCGGCAGCGAGACAGCATTCCCATTACTTTACACGCACTTCGTTAAAAACGGCGACTGGACACTTGAACAGCTCGTTGAATACTTAACAACTAAACCGGCAGATGTCTTTAAACTGCCATACGGCCGACTCGCAGTCGGGGAACCGGCAGATATTGCTGTTATTAATTTAGATGAAGAATATGAGATTAAAGAAGAAGACTTCTTATCAAAGAGTTCAAACACACCGTTTATCGGAGAAAAAGTTTTCGGTAATGTGACATTGACACTGGCAGAAGGAAAAATCGCTTATCAGGAGGGGCAACATGCGTAAACAAAGATTTTTAGTACTGGAAGACGGCACGATTTTTAAAGGCTATCGTTTCGGCAGCGATAAAGAAACACAAGGTGAAATCGTTTTTAATACAGCGATGACTGGTTATCAGGAAACATTATCTGATCCTTCATATACAGGACAGATCATTACATTCACTTATCCGTTAATCGGTAACTACGGTATCAACCGTGATGACTATGAGACGTTGAATCCTTCATTAAAGGGGATGGTCGTGCGTGAGGCGTGCGAACTGCCAAGCAACTTCCGTAATATGGCTTCACTTGATGAGACGCTAAAAAACTACGATATTCCGGGGATTGATGGTGTAGATACACGTAAACTGACACGTATTATCCGCCAGCACGGTGTACTTAAAGCTGCATTTGTTAACGAAGAAGCAGATGTAGAAGCGACAATTGAAAGTTTAAAAACAGCTGAGTTTCCGACTGATGAAGTAGCGCAAGTTTCGACAAAGACAGCCTATGTTTCAACTGGTAACGACTTACGCGTTGTGCTGATTGACTTCGGTAAAAAAGAAAACATTGTCCGAGAACTGAACTTACGCGGCTGTGACGTTACAGTGATGCCTTGGAATACAACAGCAGAAGAAATCCTGCGTTTACGTCCGGACGGCGTGATGCTGTCAAACGGTCCAGGTAACCCGGAAGTCGTACAGGACGGCATCAATATGATTAACGGTATCCTCGGTAAAGTACCGTTCTTTGGTATTTGTCTCGGCCATCAACTCTTTGCACTTGCATGCGGGGCTTCCACATTCAAGATGAAATTCGGTCACCGCGGTGCGAATCATCCGGTGAAGAACCTGGCGACCGGCAAAATTGAAATCACTTCACAGAACCACGGCTACTCAGTAGACCCTGAAACAGTGAAGGATACAGATTTAGTGATCACACACGTCGCACTGAATGACGGTACTGTCGAAGGTCTGCGTCATAAAGAACTGCCGGCATTCTCTGTACAGTATCACCCTGAAGCAAGTCCAGGTCCACACGATCCAAACTACTTATTCGATGATTTTATTCAGATGATGAACGAAAATAAAGGGAGTGTCATGAATGGCTAAACGTAATGATATTAAGACTATACTCGTAATTGGTTCAGGACCGATTATTATCGGACAGGCAGCAGAATTTGACTATGCAGGAACACAGGCCTGCCTCGCTCTTCGCGAAGAAGGTTACCGTGTTATCCTCGTCAACTCTAACCCGGCGACCATCATGACTGATACTGAGATAGCTGATAAAGTTTATATCGAGCCATTAACACTTGATTTTGTTGCACGTATTATCCGTAAGGAACAGCCAGACGCACTGCTGCCAACTCTTGGTGGTCAGACAGGGCTGAACATGGCAGTCCAGCTGCATGAAGCAGGTATTTTAGAAGAGAATAACGTTACTTTACTCGGCACAAAACTGTCATCGATAGAACAGGCAGAAGACCGCGACTTATTCCGCAGCCTGATGAATGAACTCGGTGAACCTGTACCTGAAAGTGATATCGTCAATGATGTTCAAGGAGCGGTTGATTTTGCGAATGACATCGGCTATCCGGTTATCGTACGTCCTGCATTCACGATGGGTGGTACAGGCGGCGGTATCTGTCATGATGAACAGGAACTGATTGAAATCGTGACGAACGGTCTGAAATACTCACCTGTGACACAGTGTCTGATTGAAAAATCAATCGCTGGCTTCAAAGAAATTGAATACGAAGTGATGCGTGACTCTAATGACAACGCAATCGTTGTATGTAACATGGAGAACATCGATCCGGTCGGCATCCATACGGGTGACTCAATCGTTGTGGCACCTTCACAGACATTATCAGACAGAGAATATCACATGCTGCGTGACGTTTCGCTGAAAATTATCCGTGCACTTAAGATTGAGGGCGGCTGTAATGTTCAGTTAGCGCTCGATCCGCATTCATATAACTATTACATTATCGAAGTCAACCCGCGTGTATCCCGTTCTTCTGCGCTTGCTTCTAAAGCGACAGGCTATCCAATCGCTAAACTCGCTGCGAAGATTGCAGTCGGTATGACGCTTGATGAGATGCTGAATCCTGTAACAGGGACAAGCTACGCTGCATTTGAACCGGCACTGGACTATGTCGTCTCTAAAATCCCGAGATTCCCGTTCGATAAATTTGAAAAGGGTGAACGTGTACTCGGTACGCAGATGAAAGCGACAGGCGAAGTTATGGCAATCGGCCGTACTTACGAAGAATCATTACTGAAAGCAATCCGTTCACTTGAATACGGTGTACACCACCTCGGTTTACCTAATGGTGAAGAATTCGAGATGGATTTCATCGAAAAACGTATTTTAGAACAGGATGATGAACGTCTTTTCTTCATCGGTGAGGCACTGCGCCGCGGTGTGACACCAGAACATATTCATGAGCTGACTAAAATCGATCTCTTCTTCCTGAATAAAATGCAGCATATCATTGATATCGAGCATGACTTAAAAGATAACCCGGGCGATATTGATCATCTGATCTGGGCTAAAAAATATGGCTTCAGTGACCGTGTGATTGCACACCGCTGGAACATGACAGAACGTGAAGTATATGATTTAAGACAACAGCACCAGATTTTACCGGTCTACAAAATGGTGGATACTTGTGCTTCTGAGTTCGAATCGAGCACGCCTTATTTCTACGGCACATATGAAACAGAAAATGAATCAATCGTAACAGATAAGAAGAAAGTCATCGTTCTTGGATCTGGTCCAATCCGTATCGGTCAAGGGGTCGAGTTTGACTATGCGACTGTACACGCTGTATGGGCGATTCGTGAAGCAGGCTACGAGGCAATTATCATTAACAACAACCCTGAAACAGTCTCTACTGACTTCTCTATCTCAGATAAACTGTACTTCGAACCGTTAACAGAAGAAGAAGTTATGAATATCATCAACCTCGAGCAGCCGGAAGGGGTTGTCGTGCAGTTCGGTGGTCAGACGGCGATCAATTTAGCAGATAAGATCGAGAAATACGGTGTCAAAATCTTAGGAACATCTCTTGAGAACTTAGATAAAGCAGAAGACCGTAAAGAGTTTGAGGCGCTGATGCAGGAAATCGGTATCCCGCAGCCTCTCGGTAAAACAGCGACATCAGTAGAAGAAGCAGTAGCCAATGCGAACTATATCGGCTATCCGGTTCTCGTCCGTCCTTCATACGTCCTCGGGGGCCGTGCGATGGAAATCGTCTACGATGAACAGGAACTGACGAATTACATGACACAGGCTGTTAAAGCGAGTCCGGAACATCCAGTGCTGATTGACCGCTATCTGACAGGTAAGGAAATTGAAGTTGACGCAATCTGTGACGGTGACACAGTCGTGATTCCTGGTATTATGGAACATATTGAACGCGCGGGTGTTCACTCAGGTGACTCTATTGCTGTTTATCCGCCGCAAAGCTTATCACAGGAACATATCGACACACTGGCAGATTACACAGAACGTCTAGCGCGTGGTCTTGAAATTATCGGTCTACTTAACATTCAGTTTGTTATTGCTGATGATAAAGTCTATGTACTGGAAGTGAATCCTCGTTCAAGCCGTACAGTGCCGTTCTTGAGTAAGATTACAGAAGTACCGATGGCGAACCTCGCAATGAAGGCTGTACTGGGTGAGAAGCTGACAGATAAAGGCTACACAAATGGCTTAGTACCATTTAAAGAAGGCGTCTTCGTTAAGGCACCGGTCTTCAGCTTCAGCAAACTTAAAAATGTTGATATTACACTTGGACCAGAAATGAAATCGACAGGTGAAGTGATGGGTAAAGACATCACTTTAGAAAAAGCACTTTACAAAGGACTCGTAGCAAGCGGCCTGCAAGTCAAAGACCATGGTACAGCACTTGTGACTGTCGCTGATAAAGATAAAGAAGAAGCGACAGAGCTTGTTAAACGACTGCATAATGTCGGCTATCGCATCATGGCGACAAAAGGCACTGCGCAAGTCTTAAAAGACGCTGGCATTCCAGTCGTTGAAGTCAGCAAAATCGGTGACGAACTGAACTTGCTGGATGTCATTAAAGATGGCCGTGTACAGCTCGTCATCAATACGATGACAAAAGGTAAACAGTTTGAACGCGATGGCTTCCAGATCAGACGTGAGTCAGTGGATAATGGCGTACCATGTCTCACATCTTTAGATACTGCGCGTGCGTTGATCGGTGTCATTGAGAGTATGACATTTAATATGAATCAGATGTAGGAGGGTAACATGCAGGAAAAAATGACCGTTGTCAGTCACAATCTGATTGCACGTAATATATATGAACTTGTAATGCACGGTGACATCACTCGCAATATGAAGACACCAGGACAGTTTGTTCACATCAGAGTCGGAGATTCTTCTGAGTTTATGCTCAGAAGACCGATCTCTATCTGTGAAGTCAACATTGAAGAAGAAACACTCACTTGTCTGTACCGTGCAGATGGTAAAGGAACAAAGGCTCTGTCCAAATCTAAAGCAGGCGACCAGATCGATATTTTAGCACCGCTCGGCAATGGTTTCCCTGTAGAAGCGGCGAAAGAGACAGCGCTACTCATCGGTGGCGGTATCGGAGTTCCTCCTCTGTACGAACTTTCAAAGCAGCTGAATGCAAGAGGCATCCGGACAATCCATGTGCTTGGATTTAATTCTAAAGAGGATATCTTCTATGCCGACAAGTTTGCAGCGCTCGGCGAGACACATATCGCGACAGCTGATGGCAGTTACGGCACAAAAGGTTTTGTCACGGACATCATCAAGACCCTGCCGAAAACCTATGACACGTTCTATACATGTGGGCCAATCGTGATGATTAAAGCGATTCAGGAGACATTGCCGGATACTGAAGGCTATGTTTCACTTGAAGAACGCATGGGATGCGGCATTGGGGCATGTTATGCTTGTGTCTGCAAAGCGGATAATGACCACGGCTATGTCAAGATCTGTACAGATGGACCGGTCTTTAAGAAAGGGGAGCTGGAACTATGAGATTGAATGTAAAACTGCCTGGCCTCGACTTAAAGAACCCGGTGATGCCGGCATCCGGCTGCTTCGCTTTCGGTCAGGAATATGCTCAGTTTATGGATTTGAATAACTTAGGGGCTATTATGATTAAAGCAGCAACAAAAGAGCAGCGTTTCGGCAATCCGACGCCGCGTGTAGCAGAGACGTCCAGTGGGATGATCAATGCGATCGGTCTGCAGAACCCAGGCGTCCATCATATTATTGAGCATGAACTTAAATGGCTTGAACAGTTCGAGACACCGATTATTGCTAACGTAGCAGGCTCTACAGAAGAAGACTATGTCTATGTAGCAGAACATATCTCACAATCACCGAATGTCAAGGCGCTGGAACTAAACATTTCCTGCCCGAACGTTAAAGAAGGTGGCATTCAGTTTGGGACAGATCCTGAGACAGCTGCACGGCTGACACGTAAAGTAAAAGAAGTATCCAGTGTTCCGGTCTACGTCAAGTTATCACCGAATGTCACGAATATTGTGCAGATGGCGCAGGCTGTAGCACCTTACGCTGACGGTCTGACGATGATCAACACACTCGTCGGCCTGCAGCTGAACAGCAGGACAGGCGCGCCTATCATCGCTAATACAATCGGCGGTTTAAGCGGTCCAGCTATCAAACCGGTAGCGATGCGTATGGTCTATGAAGTACGTCAGCATCTGGATATTCCAATCATTGCGATGGGCGGAGTGACTTCAGCTCAGGACGTTATTGACTATATATCTGTCGGTGCAGATGCAGTAGCTGTAGGAACTGCAAACTTCCAGAATCCGACTGTCTGTCAGGATATTATCGATGAACTGCCTGGACTGCTGGATGCACTTGGTGTTCAGCACATCCATGAACTCAAAGGTCGTACACTTGACATCCTGGGGGTAAAATAATGAACACTAATCCAATCATTGCACTTGATTTTAGAAATATGGAAGAAGTGCTGACTTTTCTGAAACCATTTGATGAGCAGCTTTTTGTTAAAATCGGGATGGAACTTTATCTGCAGAATGGTCCCACTATTGTTAAGGAGGTACGTGACCTTGGTCATGATATCTTCCTCGACTTGAAATTGCATGATATTCCGAATACAGTCGGTCAGGCGATGAAAGGTCTGGCGGGACTGGACATCCAGATGATCAATGTCCATGCAGCAGGTGGCAGCAAGATGATGACAGCAGCGCTTGACGGCCTGAAAGCAGGCGGTAGCCAGGCACAATTGATCGCCGTCACTCAGCTGACGAGTACGTCAGAAGAGATGATGAACGAGGAACAGGGCATACCTGGAAGTATTAACGACAGCATCGTGAACTACGCAAGGGTGACGCGTGATGCCGGTCTCGCCGGCGTCGTCTGCTCTGCAAATGAAAGTGCGCTGATTAGAGAAGCGCTGGGTGAAGACTTTCTCAAAGTGACACCGGGCATCCGTACGCTGGCAGATGCCAAAGGCGATCAGGTCAGAATTGCAACACCTGAATTTGCACGTCAGAATGGTTCGACGCATATCGTTGTCGGACGTTCTATTACGCAGGACAGTGATCCTGTTGCAAAATATCATTCTATTAAGAAAGCGTGGGAACAAGGATGTTAAAAGAAGAAATTGCAAAACGTTTACTGGAAATAGAAGCAGTATCGCTGAGTCCGGATGAGCCGTTTACATGGGCATCGGGCATCAAGAGTCCCATTTACTGTGACAACCGTCTGACAATGTCTTATCCTGAAGTTCGTGATGAAGTAGCCGCAGGTCTTGTTACGCTTATTAAAGAACATTTCTCTGATGTAGAGGTCATTGCTGGAACAGCGACTGCAGGTATTCCACATGCCGCGTTCGTTTCACAGAAAATGGCACTGCCGATGAGCTATGTACGGTCATCAAGTAAGAAGCACGGCAAAGGAAACCAGATTGAAGGTCTCGTCAAGCCTGGTCAGAAGGTGGTGGTCGTTGAAGACCTCATTTCAACAGGTGGCTCTGCAATTGATGCAGCAGATGCGCTGAAAGAACATGGCGCAGAAGTGCTTGGCATTGTTGCCATTTTCAGCTACCAGCTGAAAAAAGGTCAAGAGCGTTTACAAGCAGCTGGGTACCCGTACTTTACACTGAGTGATTTTGATTCACTGATTAAAGTAGCAGCAGACATGAAGAAAATTAAAGAACAAGATATCGCGACGTTAGTGGATTTCCGCGATAATCTTTAACCCTTAAAATACTCGTTTATTGTATACTACAATAAACGAGTATTTTTATGGAGGTGACGTATGAGCAAAAAGTGGGATCACATCAATTCATTCATTAAGGATACGACTCCCGCAAAGAGAGTCAGACAATTTAATCAGCTGCCAGATAAAAAATCGAGCCTGAAAGCACTGGTGATCAGACCAGCTGCAGAGTTTGAATATAAGATTGAATCGTTTCAGAGTTTTTTGAAATATACGTTATCAAGACCACAGATTGTTGCAGATGATCAGACAAGCGGCAGATATTTTCTCTGGGCACTTCTTAATCTCCTGCTTTATATTGCCATTCTCTTCTTCATAGGTGCAACCGGCGAGCAGGTTGAATGGCAGGATGGTCTGCAATATGCAATATCAGGGCTTATATTTACGCTTGTCCTGATTATCTTTACGTTTTTTACTCAGTTGATTTCAATCAATTCCAATATCACGATCTATAAAGTTTTCGTAGATATTTTGAGTTACTATACATTAGTGTGTGTCTTCGGTTTTATACAGCTTGGTTTTCAACTGCTGTCTTTACCTTATAATCATGCATTAGAAATACTGACTTTTTTAGTCGTGCTCAGTATACCGACGCGGCTCTTTATTTCTTATCATCATGACCATAAGTTTGAAGTGGATATCTTTAAAATGAATCTGTTGTTACTTGTGCTGATCGTCCTTTATATGATGTTCACACGCCATATCAGCTGGTTAAATTTTTTCAGCGGAATTTAAAAAAGCACCTGACAACTTGTCAGGTGCTTTTTTGAGTTAGCTGAAGAACAGCTGATTAATTTTTTCTGCAATCGCATCGATGTCATCAGTGATAAGTGAAACATATAGCTTAATCTTCGGTTCTGTACCAGAAGGGCGAAGTGCAATCCAGCCATCATCAAAGAAGAATTTGAGCACATCTGCCTGTGGAAGGTTTATAGCGTGACTGCCATCAGCATCCACACGTTCCTGTTTGAGGTAATCTTCAGTTGCAATGACCTTTAATCCGGCAATCTCTGTCGGTGCGTTATCGCGCGCTTCTTTCATGATAGTCTGTATCTTTTCTTTACCGCTCTGTCCTTCAAAAGTATGCGCGAACAGTTTCTCCTGATAATGACCATAGTCACGGTAAATTTCATTCATCTGGTCAACTAATGTTTTTCCTTCATTTTTCAGCTCACTCGCAAGTTTGATGATTAATGGCACAATCTGTACTGCATCTTTATCACGTACAAAAGGACTGGCCATGTAACCATAACTTTCTTCGTAACCGAAAATATAATGGTAGTTTTGATCTGTTTCAAATTCTGCAATTTTTTCTGCGATAAACTTGAATCCAGTCAGGACATCAAACATTTTAACGTTATTTTTCTCAGCGATGACTTTACCCAGTTCACTTGTCACGATAGATTTGACGGCTGCACGGTCTGCAATGTCTTTTGTCTGATTGATGCGGTAGTTGAGAAGCAGGCTTCCGAGCTGGTTACCGTTGAAGTAATGGTATTCTCCCTCATGGAGTGCAACGACACCCATACGGTCAGCATCAGGATCCGTTGCAATCAGTAAATCGGCATTTGTTTCTTTACCCAGTTCTACTGCCATATCAAAGGCATCATGGTCTTCCGGATTAGCAGATTTTACACTTGTGAAGTCTGCATCTGGTACACATTGTGCTTCTACAAGCTGATAGTTGTTAAAGCCGACAGCCTCAAGAATTTCCGGGACAATCGGGACACTTGTTCCATGTAAACTTGAGAAGACGATTTTTAAATCAGATTGTGGGATGTCACCAATTAAGTTGATCACTTCTTTTTTATAGTCTGTGACAACTGAATCAGGCACAGGTACAATCAGTCCTGATGCTTGAAGTTCTTCTTTATTTTTGACTTCAATATTTAGTTCATCTTCCACTTGTCCGATGTACTGACTGACTTTCTGGGAACCTTCAAGAGCCATCTGTCCACCATCCGGACCATATATCTTGATACCGTTATATTCAGGTGGGTTATGACTTGCTGTAATCATTACACCCGCATCTGTTTGAAGATGACGGACTGAATAAGACAATTCCGGTGTTGTATGGTAACGATCATATATATATGTTTTAATACCATTTGAAGCGAGTACGATAGCAATCTCATCACAGAATTCAGGTGAGAGATGACGGGTATCATAAGCGATTACAACCGTCGGGTCCTGTGTGATTTCATTCAGATACTGACTCAGACCGAGTGCAACTTTTTGAACAGTAAAACGGTTCAGACGATTGGGTCCAAGACCGAGTTTTCCTCTTATACCCGCTGTTCCGAATGCAAGCGCACCTTCAAATCCTTCATTCTGCTGCTCAGAAGATAATGTATGAAACTGAGAGTCAGAGATTAAACTTTGTGACAATTTTTCTTCCCATTGCTGTCTTGTTGGCATATTGACCGCTCCTTAGTAAATTGTTTTTCTAAGTATAAGACATTCAAAAGGTTTTAATGTGACAGTTTTTGACACTTGACCTGCTGAATGTACATTACTGAGTTCTATATTAAATACCCCTAGTCTCGGCAGTTCAATCGTATAATTGAGCGCAGTAGGATTGAAGAAAAGAATAAATTCATCGTACAAGTCAAAAAGAAGAATACCGAGAACAGGGTCTGGTGCTTTTATTTCGATAATACGCGTCTTGATTGATAAGGCATCTTGAAGGTGAAAGACTTCGTATGCTTTTTTTAGCTGAATGGCTTTTCTGATGATGGTGATATCTTCATTGTATTTGATACGTCGATTCCAATCAATGCGATTGATGAAATCGCTTAAATTATAAGTGTTGCCATGACCATACTTAGTTCTATAAAATTCCTGGCCGGCATGAATGAATGGGATACCTTGACTGAGTATGGTGAAAACAGTGGTCATCTGATGAAGTTTCAGCACGTTTTCAGGATGCTGCTTAGAAGTATAGCTTAAACGGTCAAACAAGGTATGGTTATCGTGGACTTCTGTGTAGTTAATCGTCTGTTCGACCGGCAGACCATAGTCTCCTTGGAAGAGCTTGAAAACCCGTTCTCTGAAACGTCCTGAACCATTGATATAGCCAGTGTCACCAATATCAAAGTTATTGCCTTTTAAAGTATCTCTGAAATAATCATTGAAAAAGTGGATTTGTGGCACGAGATAGGCCTGGTCATGTGTTGTCTTCTCGTTATCGGGCAGTGCCGTATTTAAATGCCAGCCTTCACCAAGAATAAGCATGTTCGGATTGAGAGCAGTCAGCATTTCTTCAACCTGCTGCATCGTCTTCACATCGATTGCACCCATCAGATCAAAGCGAAATCCATCCACCTGAAAATTCTGAGCGTAATAGTGAAGAGTGTCGAGAATAAACTGACGAGCCATCTGTCGTTCGCTGGCAAAGTCATTACCGACCCCTGTCCCATTACTAAGTGATAAATCAGAATAGTAACGGAAATAATAACCGGGAACAAGGCGCTCAAATGATGAAGTGGGCTGATGAAAGACATGATTAAATACAACGTCCAGAATAACACCTATATGTGCTTTGTGGTAACGCTGGACAAGTGACTTCAGCTCAAGCACTCTTTTGACGGGATCCTTTGGGTCAGTAGAGTAGCTGCCGTCAGGTGTCTGGAAATACATCGGGTCATAGCCCCAGTTGTAGCTGGTCGTAAAATGGACATCATCGACTTTGGCGAAATCATTGACAGGCAAAAGTTCTATATGAGTGATGCCAAGAGACTTTACATAATCAAAGCCAGTGCTATAACCATGTTTAGTCGTAGTGCCTGATAGGGTCATCGCCTCAAATTTTCCTTTAAGGTCTTGTGGAATCCCGCTGTTTGGATGCATGGAGAAGTCACGTACATGAACTTCATAAATGATGCTATCAGCAGGGGGCAGAATAGGCCGTGAGTGTATATTAAACCCATCAGGTGCGACTTCAGGATTGACGACCACACCGGCAGTCGCGTTGATCGTCAGTCCTTTTGCATAAGGGTCAATCACTTCATGATACTCATGGTTTACTTCAACGCCGTAAAAATAAATGGCACCGAGATAGTCTCCTTGCAGTGTAATGGACCAGTTACCTTTATCTTCATTCATTTCATAAGGTTCATGATTAACGAAGAGAGTGATTTTGCTGGCGACAGGGGACCAGACCTTAAATGTTGTATACGCCTGTTTGTATTCAGCACCGTAACGATCTTGTCGTGCAAAGCGCTCATCAAATTCTGCTGTGCGAACGACCTGACCGGATATGACCGGTAATCGGACGTCCCCGAACTCTAACCACCATTTTTTATTCAGTGCAATAAGCGACTGTGCGATGAGTTCATATAGTTCAGATGAACGCTGATTCACTTGAAGGGGTAATATATCGTCATCACTCACTAAATAGACAGGTTCAGTGATAGGATTTGTATACTCTAATGAAATTGTCGTAAATGTATCGATGTAACCACGCATTTAAAAACCTCCTGCTCGGAATAGTTTTATTATAAGGATTTCAGGCTTATTTTTCTTCTCATTTGCTGTTGAAAAGAAAATATTGTCTTAATTTTTGTATTATTCATAATTTATAAAAGAATTTCGCTTTTATTTTGCGGTTAAAAGAGGGTATGGACTATAATGGAAATAAAGTGACAGAGGGGAAATGATAATGTTGCAACCTATTACAGATTTAGATCAATATCTTTTTCATCAAGGCACGCACTATGAATCCTATCAGTTCCTAGGCGCTCATTACGACCCGAAAAGTGAGATGACGACATTCACTGTATGGGCACCTCATGCGTATAAGATTAGTTTAGGGCTGGACGTGAATAACTGGACAGGTGCTGATTATCCACTGAACCGCGTGACTGATGCAGGATTATGGCACGCAGAATTCAAAATCGCGCCAGGTACGACATACAAATATGTCATTGATACAGAGAATGGCCGACTTTTAAAAGCGGATCCTTATGCGAGATACGCCCAGAGAAGACCACGTACTGCTTCAATCGTTGAAGCACCTTCCAGTTATGAGTGGCAGGATGAAGAATGGTTGACCCAGCGTGAGAAGACCGATTATTTTAAGTCGCCTATTAATATTTACGAGGTGCACTTAGGAACATGGCGTAAACATGAAGTGGATCAAGGCGATTTAAGTGTGGATGAATATACGGATTTGACTTATTACACATATAGAGAAATGGCAGAAGAGATGGTACCTTACGTTAAAGAGATGGGCTATAGCCATGTCGAAATATTACCCGTGACAGAACATCCCTTTGACTTATCATGGGGTTATCAGGTGACAGGTTATTATGCGCCGACATCACGTTTCGGAACACCGGATGATTTTAAGTATTTAGTGGATTCATTTCACCAGGCGGGCATCGGTGTCATCATGGACTGGGTGCCAGCGCATTTCTGTAAAGACGAGCATGGATTAAGACAGTTTGATGGTAAGCCCCTCTATGAACATCAGGATATTAAAAGAGCAGTCAAAAAAGGATGGGGCACTCTGACATTTGATTACGGGCGACCGGAGATACAAAGTTTCTTGATTTCTAATGCTAATTACTGGCTGACGGAATTTCATTTAGACGGACTTCGTGTAGACGCTGTACATAGTATGACAGACTTGAATTTTGAAAATCATACTCCAGATTCTAAAATATACAATGATGATGGTACAAGCGTCCATAAAGAAGGCGTTGCCTTTATTCAGAAACTGAATACTGTTATTTTTGAATATCATCCTCATGTGCTGATGATGGCTGAAGATTCGTCTGATATCCCGATGATTACAGCACCAGTCGACAAAGGTGGACTAGGCTTTAATTACAAATGGGATCTCGGTTTTATGCATGATACCCTCGATTATTTCGAACTACCGCAGGAGGCGCGGCAATATCATCATCAAAATCTGACATTTCCGATGATGTATCGTTATAACGAAAATTATATTCTGCCGTTTTCGCATGATGAAGTCGTCCATGGCAAATTATCGATGCTTGACAAAATGCCGGGTGACCAGTGGCAGAAGTTTGCGAACTTACGAGCATTATATGGCTACCAGATGACGCAGCCGGGCAAAAAGCTCTTGTTCATGGGAAGTGAGCTGGGACTCTACTCCGAGTGGAAAGATAAAGATCAGATTGACTGGTTTATTCTTAAATATCCTTATCATCATGGCATGCAGAAATATGTACGTGCGCTCAATCATTTCTACCTGAGTCATCCTTCATTATTTGCTGATGATTATGAACCAGAGGGCTATGAATGGATTGATCCAGATAACAATAAACAGTCTGTTGTAACTTATTTGCGTAAAAGTGAAGAGGAAGAACTGATTATAGCCATCAATATGACTGGACAAGTTTATTATGATTTCGAAATAGAAGTACCAGAACAAGCAGGCTACAAAGAAATATTCAGTTCTGATGCAGAAGAATTCGGTGGCAGCAATCAATTAGTATCAGATGAGCTTTTTGCAGTTAAAAGTGAAAAACAAGGGTATAAGTATGTTATTAGAACTAAATTACCGCCGTTCGGTATTTCAATTTACCAGCAGACGGCTCAAATCAAAAATGTGGGGGAATCCAGATGAGTACAGAAGTAGTAGGGATGTTATTAGCAGGTGGTAAAGGGACACGTTTAGGTCAGCTGACTAAGAAAATTGCTAAACCAGCTGTTCCTTTTGGAGGTAAATACAGAATTATCGATTTTACACTGAGCAATCTTTCAAATTCAGAAATTTCTACAGTTGGCGTACTTGTTCAATATGCACCCTTACTTCTGAATCGTCATATCGGTATGGGTAAACCTTGGGGACTGGATCGTCAGGAAGGCGGTATTTCTGTACTGGCACCATTTGCGAATCAGGAAGGTGCTTCTTGGTTTGAAGGGACTGCAGATGCAATCACGAAGAACATCCATTTCATCGATCAATATGATCCGGAATATCTGCTGATTTTATCAGGTGACCATATCTATCAGATGGATTATCAGCGTATGCTCGACTTCCATAAAGAAAAAAATGCAGATGCAACCATATCTGTTATTGAAGTACCGATGGAAGATGCTTCTCGTTTTGGGATTTTAAACACAGAAGAAGACTATAAGATTTATGAGTTTGACGAAAAACCAGAAGTGCCTAAAAACAATCTTGCATCAATGGGTATCTATATCTTCAACTGGAAACTGCTTCGTGAATACTTAGTAGAAGATGAAAAAGATCCTAATTCAGAGCACGATTTTGGTAATGACATTATTCCTAAAATGCTCGACAATGATAAACAGCTTTATGCTTACCGTTTTGACGGATACTGGAAAGATGTAGGAACAATCCAGTCTTACTGGGAAGCGAACATGGATTTATTAGAAGAGGACCTAGCAGAACTGCTGAACAGTAAAACTTGGCCGACTTATTCACATGAGCTCAACCTGCCGCCGCAATATATTGGTGAAGAAGCAGAACTGAAAGATTCACTCGTGTGTCCTGGTTCTTTTATTTTTGGTAAAGTGAATCACTCTGTACTTTTCAGCGAAGTATCTATCGGAAAAGATACTCTTATCCAGGATGCAATTATTCAGCCGAGAACAGAAGTCGGCGAAAATTGTGTGATTAAAAAAGCGATCATCATGCATGATTTGGAGATTCCGGATGGCGTAACGATTGACGGTTCAAATGAAGCGGAACCGATTGTAGTCGGTCCTGAAAATATCGATGACTATATCAATGGAGGTAAATAATGATGCGTTCTTTAATGGGCTTAATTAACTTAGAAAATGAACATGACTTTTTAGAGGAGCTGACTTACTTCCGTAACGGTGCGAGTGTACCGTTCGCTGGCCGTTATCGTCTTATTGACTTCAGTATCTCTAACATGGTGAACTCTGGTGTGGATGAGCTAGCACTATTTGTTAACCAGAAATATCGCTCACTGCTTGACCACCTTGAAAACGGTGAAAACTTTGGGCTGAATGATAAACATTCACGACTCTTCGTCCTGCCGCCAGACTGGCATGACCCTACTGATATTTCACGCGGTGATTTAAGACATTTCCATAATAACCGTGATTTCTTCAGTCGTTCTAAAGCGACAGATGTTATTATTTCAGGCTCCCAGTTTATCGCAAACGTGAACTACAAAGATGCCTTTAAATATCACGTTGAATCTGATGCAGATATCACGTTGATCGGTGAGATTGAAAATGAACTGCATGAAATGCATGGACCTGTTCAGCGAATTAATGAAGAAAATGGTAAAGTCACGTTCTTAAACCATGACCAGAGCAATCCTCATCTTTATACGGGCGTCTACATCATTAAAAAAGAGAAGTTAATTGATATTCTGAATTTCTGTATCGGTAACTATAAAGACAATTTCTTCATTCAGGGAATTCAGGAACGCTTAGGTGAACTGAACGTCAAAGTTTATAATATCAATACACGTTCTTTCTATATCAATTCACTAAAAACGTTCTATCATAGTAACCTGGCAATCTTGAATCCGACGATCTATAAAGATTTGTTTATGCAGGATTGCCGTGTACGCACTAAAATTTCTAATCAACCTCCAACTAAATATAAAGAAGACTGTACAGTGAAGAACTCTATGGTAGCAAACGGCTGTGTAATTGATGGCTCTGTTGAAAACAGTATTCTCTATCGCGGAGTAACCGTTGGTAAAGGCACAGTTATTAAGAACTCAATCATCATGACAAACAGTAAAATTGGTGAAAATGTAGTTCTTGAGAATGTTATACTGGATAAAGACGTAACAATCAATGACGGCCAGCATTTAGCGGGATCTAATGATAAACCGTTTGTTGTGGCTAAACGTCAAACAATATAAAAGAGGTATAAAAATGAAAAAAGTATTGTTTGTAGCTTCTGAATGTACGCCATTCTTTAAATCGGGTGGACTCGCTGATGTAATCGGCAGTCTCCCACAATATTTAAATGACACGGATGACTGTGAAGTCCGTGTCATTCTGCCGTTATACTCCAAGTTAAAATCTGAATATCGTGCGCTCTTAACAGAAGTCATGATTTTCGAAACAGAAGTAGGGTGGCGCAAGCAATATACAGGTATTTACGAGATCATCTATGAAGGCGTCCACTACTACTTTGTCGATAACGAACAGTATTTCAAACGCGATAATCTATACGGCTATGAAGATGACGGTGAGCGTTTCGTTTACTTCTCCAATGCTGTCATTGAATTTATCTATCGCGGAGACTTTAAACCGGACGTGCTCCATGGCCATGACTGGCAGGCAGGTGCCGCTGTTGCGATTGCGAAAATTAAGCAGCCAGTACCTGGTATCCGAACAATCTTTACGATTCATAATATTCTCTACCAAGGCTGGATGGAACATGCTGCATTTGGTGACCTTTTCAACCTGGATATCAGCCATTTTTCTGGATTTGAATGGGGCGGCATGCTGAACTTAATGAAAGCAGGTATTTTCCACGCAGATAAAATAACAACAGTCTCTCCGACTTATGCTGAAGAAATTAAGACAGCGCATTACGGTGAAGGTTTAGAACCGATGCTGAATATGCGCAGCTGGGACCTGCTTGGTATCATCAACGGACTGGATGTAGATGACTATAATTCTATGAAAGATTCCAATTTAGATGTGCCTTTTAAAACTTCTATTATTAAGAAACGTCAGAATAAAAAGCGTCTGCAGCGTGAGTTTGGATTACCGGTTAAAGAGGTGCCGATGTATTCTATCATCACCCGGATGGTCGAACAAAAGGGACTTCATTTAATCACACATATCCTGGAAGAATTTATTCAGCAGGATGTTCAAATCGTTATACTGGGCAATGGTCTTTATGAGTTTGAATCCTTCTTTAATTACTTAGCTGAGAAGTATCCAGATAAAGTCTATGCTTATATTGGTTTTAGTGAAGGCTTATCACGTAGAGTTTATGCAGCGAGTGACTTCTTTATTATGCCATCACTCTTCGAACCATGCGGTCTATCTCAGCTCATTGCTCTCCAGTATAAAGCGATTCCGATTGTCCGTGAGACAGGCGGTCTGAAAGATACAGTCATGCCATTCAATGTTTATACAGGAACAGGGACCGGCCTCACTTTTGCCAATTACAATGCACATGAATTACTGGATCGTCTGAACTATTCTCTGACAATCTATCACGACGCGGAACTTTACAAAAGGATGTTCACTAACATAACGAAGGTCAATCATAGCTGGTCACAATCTGCGCACCAATATCTTGACATCTACTAAGGAGAATAAAAGTGAAAACATTTACTAAAGAAGAATTTCGTGAGTTGCTGGAAAAGAAGGTAAGGGATAAACGGACTAAGACTCTGGAAGAAACGACTGATAAAGACTTATTCTATGCGATTGCATCAATTATAAAAGATTCTATCAATGAAGCAAGTATTGAAACAAAACAGCGTTATATTAACAACAAGAAACGTCAGGTCTCATATTTATCGATGGAATTCTTAATCGGCCGTTTAATTGAAAGTAACCTTATCAATACTGGTTTTAAGAAGGTCTGTGATGAAGTTTTAGCAGATTTAGGACGAAAACCGAGAGACGTTTATGGAGAAGAGCAGGATGCGGGTCTCGGTAATGGTGGTCTCGGCCGTTTAGCGGCTTGTTTCCTCGATTCAATTGCAAGTCTGGGCTATGCAGGCCACGGTTTTGGTATCCGTTATCGCTACGGACTATTTGAACAGCGAATTGTTTCAGGCAGCCAGATCGAACTGCCGGATAACTGGCTCCGAGAAGTTTACCCGTGGGAGACACGAAAAATCGATGAAGCTATTGAAGTCAAGTTTGGCGGAGAAGCTGATTTTACGGTAGAAGATAATCATTATCAGTTCCATTATCGTGATCAGGAAGTCGTATTAGCAGTTCCATATGATGTCGGAATCGTCGGTTATGAGAATGATGTCGTGAACACACTTAGATTATGGAGTGCTGAAGTACCAGAAAACGCAGTCAGCCCTGAGCAATATAAAAATCAACTTGAATATATGCAGAGTGTAGAGAAAATCTCCGGCTTCCTTTACCCGGATGATTCTACAGAAGAGGGCCGTTTCTTAAGACTGAAACAGCAGTATTTCTTAGTTTCTTCTACGATTCAGACTTTAATCCGTCGTTTTAAATCCCAGTATGATATGCCGATTGAACAGTTCCATGAGAAGAATGTCATCCAGATCAATGATACTCATCCGACATTCGGAATCCCCGAACTGATGCGTATACTGATGGATGAAGAGGGACTGAGCTGGGAAGAAGCATGGTCTATCACTTCTCATACTTTCGCCTATACGAATCATACGATTATGCAGGAAGCGCTTGAGAAATGGCCAGTTGAAATGGTTAAACGTGTGAGCCCGAGAATCTATATGATTATTCATGAAATTAATGAGCGATTCTGTAAACAAGTCTTCGATGAACATGAAGAACTACGTGACCGTATCAGTGAGCTCGCTGTGATCAGTGATGACGTGATTCATATGAGCAAGCTTGCCATCGTCGGCAGCTACAGTGTCAACGGCGTAGCGGCACTGCACTCAGATATTATTAAAGACTATACGTTCCATGATTTCTACCGATTAACACCCGAGAAGTTTAACAATAAGACAAACGGTATTACGCACCGTCGCTGGCTGATGGGTGCTAATCCAGGATTGACTGACCTGATTACAGATGCTATCGGTGATCACTGGATTAAATCACCTGTAGAACTTAATCAGCTGCTGCGTTATCAGAATGATAATGGCTTCCTTGACCGCTTAGCAGAAGTAAAATTACAGAATAAAAAAATACTGCAGGATGTCATCTACAAGAAAACTGGTATAGAAGTTAATGAACACTCTATATTCGATGTCCAGGTCAAGCGTCTACATGAGTATAAACGTCAGTTGCTTAATATTTTCCATGTCATTCATCTGTATAATGAAATCAAGAGAAATCCGAAGCTGAAAATGGTGCCGCAGACATTTATATTTGGTGCAAAAGCGGCGCCAAGTTATCACCTCGCGAAGGAAATCATTCGTCTTATTCATCTTGTCGGTGACTTAGTTAACGAGGACAAAGATGTGGCAGGCCGTATTAAAGTGGTCTTCCTCGAAAATTATAATGTCACACTCGCAGAATACATTATGCCGGCTGCTGAGATTTCAGAACAGATTTCTACAGCCTCAATGGAAGCATCCGGTACCGGCAACATGAAGATGATGATGAATGGTGCAGTCACTTTAGGTACGATGGACGGCGCCAATGTTGAAATTGCTGAACTGGTAGGTAAAGAAAACATCTTAATCTTCGGTTTATCAAGCGAGGAAGTCATTAGTTATCAGAATGAAGGCGGCTATCAGGCGAATGATATTTACCAGACAGATGACCGACTCAAGTCTATTTTAGATGGCTTAAAAGACGGTCGTTATGCAAAAGGCGAAACATTCAGCGATATTTACTACCGCATTTTAACGAATAACGATCCATATTTTATCTTAAAAGATTTTACTTCATATCTTGAGACACATATCAAAGCTGTGACACTTTACGAAAACAAACAGACTTGGAACAAAATGAGTCTCGTGAATATCGCACAGTCAGGTAAGTTCTCAAGTGATCGCACCATAAATGAATATGCAACAGATATCTGGAAATTGATTTAATTGATTTAAAAGACAGTCTGCCGGCTGTCTTTTTTTGACAAGGAGGCAGACATGCGAATATTTTTAATCTCGATTGGTATCGTTTCGACGGTATTAGGCCTGATAGGCGTCGTTCTGCCTCTTCTGCCAACGACACCATTCGTGCTTCTCGCGGCTATCTGTTTCGCCAGAAGTTCAGATCGTTTTCATGACTGGCTGATTTCGACAAAAGTGTATAAAGCCTATGTGCTGGAGTTTCAGAAGAATAGAGGATTCACTTTAAGACAGAAGTTTAAGATGCTTCTTAGTCTCTATATCGTTGTCGGGTTTTCATTCTGGATGATTGATCATCCATATATCAGAATAGGACTCGTCATTATGGTTATCCTGCAGACAGTAGTTTTGTTTACATTGATCAGAACAATACCGGATAAAGGATGAATTAGAAGGTGAGTTATGAGTGATAAACGGCATTTCTCGCCAGTAACTGAGCGAAAAGAAGAGAATTACGTGAGTTACGAGCGATAATTTGCATTTATCACCAGTAAATGAGCGAAAAGCAGAGAATCATGTGAGTTACGAGCGATAAGCGGCATTTATCGCCAGTAAATGAGCGAAAAGCAGAGAATCATGTGAGTTACGAGCAATAAATCACATTTATCGCCAGTAACACCACACAAAAGAAGACCATACATCAAGTGATGCACGGTCTTCTTTTATTTCACTCTCATCTGATCAACAGTCTGTTTTTCTGGATCTACATAAATAGTAGACTGATCGGTATAAGTCACAAATCCAGGCTTCGCGCCACTTGGTTTATGCACATGTCTGATCAACGTATAATCGACTGGCACACTTGCCGATTGTCCTGCTTTTGAATAATAAGCGGCTAGCATTGCTGCGTCCATCAAGTCGCTGTCACTCGGGTCTTTCTTCATGATGACCACATGTGAGCCGGGTATATCTTTCGTATGGAACCATGTATAGTCTTTACGCGCCACTTTATTGGTCAAGTAATCATTCTGCAGGTTATTTTTACCGACCAATATTTCAGTGCCTTCTGATGACTGATATTTTTCCAGGACGATTTTATCTTTACCTTTACTTTTTTGTTTCTGTCGTTTTCTGAGAAGACCTTGTTCCATCAGTTCTTCGCGCATGCCTTCTATATCTTCATAAGTGATATATGAGAGCTGGCCTTCCAGATTCTCTAGATAGGCAATCTCTTCTTCTGTCTCTTTGATCTGACTCGCTGCATGGACTTTACGAGTCTTCAGTTTATTGTACTGTTTATAATAATACTGCGCATTTTCAGCAGGAGTTTTGCGCGGATTGAGCGGAATCGTAATATTCTCATTTGTATAATAGTTGAATGCCTCAAACTCTGTCATACCATTTTTCAGCTGGTACATATTAGCTGTGATCAGTTCGCCGTACAGCTGTGCGTCATCCAGTGAATTGGCTTCCTCGAGTTCATTGACGAGTTTCTCCAGTTTCTTTCTGTCCTTATGCAGAAGCTGGGTAATGTGACGACTGAGATCGATACTGCGTGATTTGATACGCTCTCGTTCGCCGCGTTCATTGAAATAGTCGTCGAGTAACTGTGACAGAGTGTCAAAGGTTTTATCTGGCGCGCCGAGCGTTTCAAGCGGCATAAAGTAGAAGAATTCCTTCGGTGCACGGTTGTAATAGACGGGCACCACTTTTTCTGTTTTCGCCATAAACTTCTGGAAAGCAGTATCAATATCATCATCCATCGACAGTAGTTCATCTATCGCAAGTGGACTGAATCCCTCAAGGACGTTCAGCAGCTGACGTCTGACAGGTGCCGCATCTAAAAGATTTGAAACATGTTCCAGCGTATAAGGATTTTCTTTTGTCGCTGTTGGCGGTTCCTCGTACTTAAAGCCGGGCATAATCGTACGTGCAGCATTCGTGTTAGGTGTCAGATGTTTCATACTTTCTAGAATCTTGTCATCATGATCCGTTAAGATAACGTTACTATGTTTACCCATCAGTTCGATGACGAGACGACGTTTCACCGGATCGCCGATTTCATCTGTATTGTCGATATCGATGAAAACAATACGGTCATTACCTTTTTGTCGAAAGCCTTTAATAATGCCGCCTTCCAAGTGTTTACGCAGTACGCGCAGAAACATCGGCGGTTCAAAAGGATTCGGCGCCTTGTTATCCGTTAAATGCAGACGCGCAAAATTGGGATGTGCTGAAATCAATAACTGCTGATTCCTGCGGTTCGCGCGGACAGTCAGAATAATGGTCTGTGTATCCGGCTGTGTGATTTTATTGATACGTCCTGAGACGAGAAATTGTAGTTCGTCGAGCATCTTGCCCGTAAATAATCCATCAAATGCCATTTGTTTCACCTCTATATGATATTTATATAGTTTACCACTCGATGATGAGAATATGAAATGAAGCATGTATTTTTCAAAAAATATATGTTACTCTTAATAATAATCATTTTATTGTAGAAAGGTCGTAATGATGGATAACGAAAAAGGTTTATTAATTGTTCTATCGGGTCCTTCCGGCGTAGGAAAGGGCACTGTCAGGAAAGCAATATTTGATGACCCGGACACGGATTTCGAGTATTCTATATCTATGACGACGCGTAATATGCGACCGGGTGAAGTAGACGGACGCGATTATTTCTTTAAGAAACGTGAAGAATTTGAAGCCCTGATTGAAGCGGATGAATTTATTGAGTACGCTGAATATGTCGGTAACTACTACGGTACACCTGTGCAATATGTTCGCGACACAATGGATGCAGGCAAAGATGTATTCCTCGAGATAGAAGTAGAAGGGGCGAAACAAGTCCGTAAGAAATTCCCTGAAGCGCTCTTTATCTTCCTTGCACCGCCGTCACTCGCTCACCTTGAAGAACGTCTGATTGGTCGCGGTACAGAATCCAAGGATGTGATCGCTTATCGCATCTCTGAAGCACGTAAAGAAGTTGAAATGATGAACCTTTATGATTACGTTGTGGT
Source organism: Macrococcus brunensis (assembly GCF_004359615.1). Lineage (GTDB taxonomy): Bacteria > Bacillota > Bacilli > Staphylococcales > Staphylococcaceae > Macrococcus > Macrococcus brunensis. The sequence continues at coordinate 41,537 of NZ_SCWA01000002.1, read as the reverse complement.
CAATGATGAAATTGAGCAGGCGAAATCACAGATTCAGACCATCGTTGAAGCAGAACACTTAAAAAGAGAACGTATTGAAGCACGTTTTAGAAAAATGTTACTGGAGGCAAAAAAATAATGTTATATCCACCATTAGATAAAATCAAAGACAATGTGAACTCAAAATACTTAGTCGTGACGCTCGCGGCAAAACGCGCACGTGAACTTCAGGACAATCCTGATTCAAACTTACTTGAACGTTATGTATCTTATAAACCGGTTGGGCAGGCTTTAGAGGAAGTAGCTGCTGGTCGTATCCACGTAGAAGAATAAGTCGGCAGTCGCCGGCTTTTTTGTTTGGAGAAGAATCATGTATAATAAATGTACTATCATTTAGGAGGACGTCATGAAGATTTTATTAAGTGTAACAGGTGGTATCGCAGCCTATAAGGCGATTGACCTGACTAGCAAACTCGTGCAGCGTAACCATGAAGTGAAAGTCATGATGACACCGTCTGCGAGAGAATTTATTACACCATTGCCGTTTCAGGCACTAAGCCGTAACGAAGTCCATATCGATATATTCGATGAAACTAAGCCCGAAGTCATCAAGCATATCAATCTTGCGGACTGGGCGGATATCAACATCATTGCACCGGCAACCGCTTCTACAATCGGTAAACTGGCGCATGGCATTGCAGACAATATGGTGACGACGACACTGATTGCGTCGACTAAACCAACCTTTATCGCACCGGCGATGAACAGCAATATGTACAGTCATCCGGCTGTTCAGGAGAATATGCAGAAGCTCAGTGATATGGGCTACCATTTTATCGATGCGGGCAGTGGATTTCTTGCGTGCGGCTATATTGCAAAAGGGCGCATGGCTGAACCGCTCGACATCATTGAGGCGGTCGAATCGTTTCAAGTGACAAAACAATACAATAATGACTTATTCGGCAAAAAAATACTGGTGACAGCAGGTCCGACCATTGAACGGATTGATGCGGTACGTTACTTGACGAATAATTCAACTGGCCGTATGGGTTATGCCATTGCTGAAGCGGCACAACTGCGCGGCGCTGATGTCACGCTTGTGAGTGGTCCTGTTCAGCTGAAAGTGCCGAACAATGTGCGCTTTGTTCAGATAGAAAGTGCAGCTGAGATGTTCGAAGCAGTGACGACGCGTATGAATCAGGACATCATCATTAAAGCAGCTGCGGTTGCAGATTATACGATAGAGAGACAGCACGGGAAGATGAAGAAAAAAGATGAAGACTTCACGCTGACTCTGAACCGTACACAGGATATCCTGAAATATTTAGGAGAACATAAGACAACGCAATATTTAGCAGGTTTTGCAGCAGAAACAGAGCAGGTGGAAACATATGCACGCGGCAAGCTCGTCAAGAAAAATGCAGATGTCATCATTGCCAATAATGTCGGCGATACATCAATCGGCTTCAAGTCAGATCAAAATGCTGTCGAGATGTTCTTTAAAAATGGCGCAAGCCGTAAAATAGAGAAGATGCCTAAACTGGAGATTGCCCATGAAATACTGACATCTATTAAGCAGGATATGCATGTACGCTAGAATTGTCGTCGATGTCAACGCGAAACGAGTCGACAAGCTATTTGATTATTCAGTACCTGAACAGCTGGAAACGGTTGTTCAGATCGGCATGCGGGTTGTCGTCCCTTTCGGTCCGAGAAAAATACAGGGCTACATCATTGAACTCGTCGATGCAGATCATGACAAAAAGCTCAAATCTATTCTTCATATTCAGGACATGACACCCGAACTGAACGAGGAACTGATCGCTTTAAGTGAATGGATGCAGACCACGCATATCGCAAAGCGGATTGCGATACTGGATATCATGCTGCCACGAGCTGTCAAAGGAAAATATCACAAAGTCTATCGATTAGAGGAGCCTGAGGAAATCAGCGACGAACTCTATCCGCTTTTCAAAAATCAGCAGGTCCGTATCAGTTCGCTATCGGCGGATAACATCTTAAAACTGAAGCCTTATGTTGTGTCGGGTGTCGTTACTGAAGATGTGGAAGTCAATCAGCAGCAGCGGGTTAAAACGCAAAAAGCAGTTGAACTATGTGACGTCAATATAGAAGAGACACTCGCATCTCTGCGCAGTGATAAGCAGAAGGACTGTCTGCTGACACTGGCAGACGCAGGCGTACTGACTCTGAAGGAACTAAAAGAACGTGATTTTTCAGCAGCCGTGATAGCTGGCCTCGAGAAAAAAGGTCTTGTCAGAAAGATCGACATAGAGGACACGCGTGATCCGTTTGCCCACCGCTTAATCCAGTCTGATGCTAAAAAAGTCCTCCTGCCTGAACAGCAGGCAGCTTATGATAAAATCAGACGGTCCATCGATGGGGAAGAACATCGCGTCTTCCTGCTGCACGGCATAACAGGGAGCGGTAAAACGGAAGTGTACCTGCAGACGATTGCTGATGTGCTGCAGCAGAACAAGACGGCACTCATGCTCGTGCCGGAAATTGCCTTGACACCTCAGATGGTCGAGCGATTTAAGGCACGATTCGGTGATGAAGTCGCCGTCATGCACTCAGGACTCAGTATAGGCGAGCGTTATGATGAGTGGCGGAAAATCCGAAGCGGTAAGGCACGAGTATCTGTCGGGGCACGTTCAAGTGTCTTTGCACCATTTGAAAACTTAGGGCTTATCATTATTGATGAAGAACACGAGGCGAGCTATAAGCAGGAAGATTATCCGAGGTATCATGCACGTGACGTTGCTTTCTGGCGTGGCAATTATCACAACTGTCCAGTGATCTTGGGCAGTGCGACACCGTCTCTTGAGAGTTATGCCCGTGCTGAAAAAGGTGTCTATGATTTACTGACTATTAAGACACGTGCCAATCAGTTCCCGGTGCCGACTGTGAATGTCGTCAATATGCGGGACGAACTTGCTGCAGGCAACCGCTCGATGTTTTCAAGAGAACTGACTGAGGCCATTAACGACCGCATTCAAAAAGGTGAGCAGATCGTCCTCTTCCTGAATAGACGTGGGCATGCACAGTTTCTTCTCTGTCGGGACTGCGGGCATGTGCCGAACTGTCCGAATTGTGATATCAGTCTGACCTATCATAAGGTAACAGATGAACTGAAATGTCATTACTGTGGCCATAAGGAGTATAAACCGCTGACTTGTCCGAACTGTGACAGCGAACATATCCGTGAAATGGGGGTCGGCACCCAGAAAGTTGAAGAACTCATCTATCAGCATTTTGAAGGTGCTAAAGTTATCAGGATGGATAATGACACAACGTCTCGAAAAGGTGCACATGAACAGCTGCTCTTGAAATTTAAAAATCAGGAGGCGAATATACTGCTCGGGACACAGATGATAGCAAAAGGACTGGATTTTCCGAATATCACTTTAGTCGGTGTTCTGAATGCAGATACGATGCTTAATCTGCCGGACTTCAGAAGCAGTGAGCGGACATTTCAGCTGCTGACTCAAGTGGCAGGGCGTGCAGGACGTGCGGACAAAGAAGGGCATGTGATCATTCAGACCTATAATTCTGAGCATTACGCCGTTCAGTATGCGCAGAATAATGATTATCTCGGCTTCTACAAAGAAGAGATGACTTACCGGAAAATCGGCAAATATCCGCCGTACTATTATTTAGTCAATCTTATTTTCAGTCATGCAGACATGAAGGAAGTGCTGCTGGAGAGTAAGCACATCCACCAGACGCTTCTGCAGCATCTTTCGCCGTCAAGCTACGTACTGGGACCTGCTCCGTGTACGATTGCCCGTATCAATAGTCAGTACCGCTTCCAGATTATTATTAAGTTTAAGAGTGAGCCCACACTTTTAGCAGCACTTACTTATCTGGATGACTATTATTATGAAAAGTTTGTTAAGAACAAGTTTTCCTTGAGTATCGATATTAATCCTCAGATGCTGATGTAAAGTTCCTTATTCTTTAGAATAAGGAACTTTTGTTTGCTTACAGCGTGTATATTCCTTTATACTAATATGATGCATATAAAAGAGTAGGAGGTCTTATCATGACCGTTAAAAAACTAATTGATCAACAGCATGAACTGCTGCACCGCGAAGTTAAGAATGTCTCAAAATTTGATGATTCCCTGCGACAGCTGATTCTGGATCTGGAAGATACGATGTTTGAGTCAGACGGTGTAGGTATCGCAGCCCCGCAGATTGGTGTGGATTTAAAAGTGGCTATCGTTGATATGGAAGAAGACGGTATTCTGCAGTTGATTAATCCTGTGATCACCCACTATTCAGAAGAGACAGAAGTAGATATAGAAGGCTGCCTCAGTCTGCCGAATGTATTTGGTGAAGTACCGAGAAGTGTTAAAATAGAACTGACGGGTAACGACTTAAAAGGGAACACAGTGGAAATGACCGCTTTTGATGATATCGCCCGAGTGATACAGCATGAGGTGGACCACCTGTATGGTCACCTGTTTACAGAGAAGATGACACGAGAAATCAGTCCTGAAGAACTGGAGGAGATGTATCATGACTAGAATCGTTTTTATGGGAACACCTGATTTTTCAGGTCCTATTTTAGAAGCAGTTGCAGCAAATTATGATGTGGTGGCAGTTGTGACACAGCCCGATAAACCAGTGGGACGTAAAAAAGTACTGACACCGCCACCGGTTAAAGTGGTTGCTGAAGCGCTAGGCATCAAGGTCCTGCAGCCTGCTAAACTGACCGGTTCAGATGAACTCGCTGCTATCATCGCCATGCAGCCTGACCTTATTGTGACTGCCGCATACGGTCAGCTGCTGCCTGAAGAACTATTGAATGCTCCAAAGCTCGGCTGTATTAATGTTCATGCGAGTCTGCTGCCAAAATATCGCGGTGGTGCACCGATTCATTATGCTGTAATGAATGGTGAACAGGAGACGGGTGTCTCCATCATGTACATGGCGAAGAAACTGGATGCAGGTGATGTCATCAGTCAGCGCGCCATTACTATCGAAGAGACCGATAATGTCGGCACTCAGCATGATAAGCTGTCAGCGCTCGGCGTTAAACTGTTGTTAGAGACGCTTCCTTCTATTATTGCAAGGACTAATGATCGTACACCTCAGGACGAGAGCAAGGTCACTTTTGCGTCTAATATCAGCCGTGAAGACGAACTTGTGGCGTTTGACCGTCCGACGACTGAAGTCCATAACCATATTCGAGGTCTATCTCCGTGGCCGGTGGGTTATGCCAAGCTGGACGGTCAGAATATGAAGTTCTGGTCCGCAAGTCGTGCAGAAGGTCACGGAAACCCAGGTGAAATACTGCAGGCAGATAGAGATGGGCTGCTCGTTGCGACATCTGATGGTGCCGTCCTTCTGACAGAGATTCAGCCTGCAGGTAAGAAACGGATGGCAGCCGGAGATTTTGCTTCCGGCCGTAAAGACTTACTCGGGAAGGTGTTCAATGGATAAGAACGTCAGATATGTTGCACTTGAAATTCTGGATGATGTCCTGACTGAGGGCGGCTATAGTAACTTGCTCATCAATGCTGCTATCAAGGAAGATAAAGTAGAAGAGAAAGACCGGGCACTTCTGACTGAGCTTGTCTACGGTACATTGCAGCACAAGCTGACACTAGAATATTATATAGAGCCTTTTATTAAAGCGAATCTAAAAGGCTGGATGAAGCGACTTTTAATGATGAGTGTCTATCAGGCTGTCTATTTAACGAAGATTCCAGACCATGCCATCATCAATGAAGCGGTGGAGATTACTAAGCGCCGGGGTTCTTATTCAGGTGCTAAGACAATCAATGCGATTCTCCGAAATTTTCAGCGAAGTGAATTGCGTTCACTGGATGAAATAAAAGATGATTTAAAACGTCTCAGCATTGAGACAAGCACCCCACTCTGGCTGGTCAAGCACTGGAAGACACATTTCGGGCTTGAAGTGACGCGTAAAATCTGCCAGAACCTGCTTGAACGTCCTGATACGAGTGTGCGTGTTAATACGACAAGAATGAAAATTGAGGATGCTATTAAGCGTCTTAAAGAAGAGGGTTATACAGTCAGACAATCAGACGTTGTACCTGAATGTCTGTTTATTGAAGGACCGCCGATTGTTCAGACGCGTCTTTTTAAGGATGGGCTTGTTTCTGTGCAGGATGCGTCCAGTATGCTGGTCGCACATATCATGAATCCAGAGCCAGGTGACACGATTCTTGATACATGCAGTGCTCCAGGCGGTAAGACTTGTCATATGGCAGAGAAACTGAACCAGACGGGTCACATCGATGCGCATGATATTCATGAGCATAAACTTGAACTGATTGATTTCAATTTACGCAAACTACGCCTGACTAACGTAGATATTTCACTTCATGATGCACGAGCGCCGTTCGATAGACAGTATGATAAAGTGCTGGTTGATGCACCATGCAGTGGGCTCGGTGTTGCGAAACGTAAACCGGAGATCAAATATGACAAGACTGCAAAAGATATAGATAACTTATGGCCGCTCCAGCTGGATATACTGCGCAATGCGGCGGAAGCTGTCAAGCCGGGCGGACTGATGATATACTCAACTTGTACAATCGAACAGATGGAAAACGAAAATGTCGTCTACTCATTTATAAAAGAAAACAATAATTTCGAGATAGAACCGATTGAACTTGCAGGAGAAACACATAAAACACTGCAGATTCTACCGCATGACTTTAATGCTGATGGCTTCTTTATCGCGAAATTACGAAGAAAGGATGTGTCTTAATGGCACTGCTTGAGAAAAAGAAAAATAAATTTATGCCTAATTTTGATAAGCCGTCTATTTATTCACTGCAATTAGATGAACTGAAAGACTGGCTCGCTGACCATAGTCAGCAAGGCTTCCGTGCGAAACAGATCTTCGACTGGCTGTATGTCAAACGTGTCTCTTCATTTGAAGAGATGACCAACTTATCTAAAGAACTGCGTGAGCTGCTGGAAGCAAACTTCGTCATGACAACGCTCAAAACAGTTGTTAAACAGGAGAGTAAAGATGGAACGATCAAGTTCCTTTTTGAACTGCAGGATGGCTATACAATTGAAACAGTCTTGATGCGACACGACTACGGTAACTCGGTCTGTGTGACGACACAGGTAGGCTGCCGTATCGGCTGTACGTTCTGTGCCAGTACACTTGGTGGCTTAAAGCGGAACTTAGAAGCAGGAGAAATCGTTGCGCAGGTGCTGAACGTACAAATGGCTCTTGATGCAACTGAGGAACGGGTCAGCCATGTTGTTATCATGGGTATCGGTGAACCATTTGAAAACTACGATGAAATGATGGATTTTCTGAAAATCATCAATCATGATAATGGTCTGAATATCGGTGCACGTCATATCACAGTCTCTACGTCAGGCGTCGTTCCACGTATTTATGACTTTGCGGATGAAGAACTGCAGATCAACTTTGCACTCAGTCTTCATGCAGCAGACAATGATGTCAGATCCCGTCTGATGCCTATCAACCGTGCCTATAATCTGGATAAACTGATGCCGGCAATCGAATATTACACAGAGAAAACAGGCCGTCGTATCACATTCGAATATGGCCTGTTTGGTGGGGTCAATGATCAGGTACAGCATGCAAGAGAACTTGCTAAACTCATTAAACATTTAAATTGTCATGTTAACTTAATACCTGTCAATCACGTACCTGAGCGAGATTATGTTCGTACGCCTAAAGAAGATATCTTCAAATTCGAGAAGGAATTAAAGCGTAATGGCATCAATGCGACCATCAGACGTGAACATGGCTCTGATATCGACGCGGCATGTGGTCAGTTAAGAGCAAAAGAACGACAAGAAGAAACGAGGTAAAGAGGATGGAGGCACGCTTTTTCACAGATGTAGGTCATACCCGTGAAAATAATGAGGATGCGGGTGGCATTCTGACAAATCATACAGGGCAGCAGCTGTTCATCGTCTGCGATGGCATGGGTGGTCATAACAGCGGAGAAGTGGCGAGTCATTTCGTAGCTACGCGTCTTAAGCAGATTTTTGAACAGGAAAATCTGATTGAGTTCAATCAGGCAGAGGACTGGCTGAAAAGCAGAATCTCTGAGATTAATCGTGAATTATACGATAAAAGTCAGCTTGAAAAAGTGAATCAGGGGATGGGGACTACACTTGTTGCTGCCATGCTGTTCGACAAAAAAGTCATCATTGCCAATGTCGGAGACTCTCGCAGCTACTTAATCAATGAGCGCGAGATGAGACAGCTGACAATTGATCATACGTTTGTGCAGCATCTTGTCATGGCGGGTGAACTGACGAAGGAAGAAGCGGCTCAACATCCTCAGCGTAATATCATTACTAAAGTAATCGGCACAGACCGTACAGTGATTCCGGATATCTTTACTTTTCCGTTGTCTCGCTATGACTATCTGTTACTCTCATCTGATGGACTGACAGATTATGTGCCTGAAAATCAAGTGCATGACATCATCATGCAGGAAACATCTCTAACAGATAAAGGCGAACGAATGATAAAGCTGGCGCTCGAGAGTGAAGTGAGAGACAATGTCTCATTTGTGCTTTGTAAACTCGGGGGTGTCTTTTAATGCTTGGCAAGATAATCAGTGAACGTTATCGTCTGACTCGATTAATCGGCGGTGGCGGTGCAAGTCAGGTTTATCTGGCTGATGACTTTATTTTAGATCATCAGGTGGCAGTTAAAGTCATCACCATACCGGCACATGATAAAGAGCGTGCGGTTAAACGTTTTGAACGTGAAGTAGAGAATGCCACGACGCTCAGTCATCCTAATATAGTTAAAGTGCTCGATGTAGACGAGGATGACCAACATTATTATTTAGTGATGGAATATATAGACGGACCGACTTTGTCAGACTATATTCAGGATAAAGGCCGCCTTTCTGTTGAAGAAGCGATTTTCTTTACAAAACAGATCTTGAGAGGCATTGGCCATGCGCATCATCATATGATCATTCACCGTGATATTAAACCGCAGAATATTTTGATGACTCATGATCATGTGCTGAAAATCACGGACTTCGGGATTGCTCGTGTATTAAGTGAGACAGCGATGACGCAGACCAATCACATCATGGGATCTGTCCATTACTTATCACCTGAACAAGCTAAAGGCAAAGCGATAGATGAATCTTCTGATATATACGCGATCGGTGTTGTTCTTTTTGAGATGCTGACAGGCAAACCGCCGTTTGAAGGTGAATCAGCCGTCAGTATTGCAATCAAACAGATTCAGGAAGCCCTGCCGCTTGTCACTGACGTACGGGATGATGTTCCACAGAGTCTCGAGAATGTCATTATCAGAGCGACGATGAAGGACAAATACAGCCGTTACCGTACAACAGATGAAATGTACAATGACCTCGCGACTGTCTTAGATGAAAAACGAAAAGAAGAAGCGCGTTATACAGTAGTGGAAGACAAGACAATGGTCATGCCTGCTGTTCAGACGGAAGAAGAGACGAGACCAGAACCGAAGAAGAAAAATCGTTTTCTGCTGATCTTTCTGCCGCTCCTTTTTACACTGCTGATTTTAGGCAGTATAGCAGCATATATGTTGATGCCTAAATCAAGTTTTGTCCCTGATCTGACTGGACAGCAGCTGACGGATGGTGTAAAGATGCTTGAAGAGGAAAATCTCAGGAAAGGCCGCGTCATCAATGAGTTCTCTGACCAGTACGATGATGGCATGATTATCTCAGCCAATCCTTCAGTAGGTGAGAAAGTTAAGGAATACACTAAAATCAATCTGACCGTCTCTAAAGGCAAGGAGACTTTCAAAGTTAAAGACTATGTAGGTCAGAATATTGAAAGCGTTAAAGAAAATCTATATAAGGCGGGCTTCGATAAAGTAAAAGTTCAGGAAGTTGAAAGTGATAAAGCTGTCGGCAAGATTCTGAGTCAGAATCTTGCTGAAGGAGAAGAAATAGAACCTCGCAATACGACGATAGAATTTAAAGTCTCTAAAGGTCACGATGACATCTATGTCAATGATTATAGAGGTCAAGATTATCAGGTTGTGAAAGAGCAGCTGGAGTCACAAGGCTTTATTGTGACCGTAAGCGGTGAGACTTATGATAGTGAGATTGAAAAAGGGAAGATTCTAAGTCAGAGTGCGCTTAACTTAGCATTGCCTTATGACTCAGCAATCAGTTTTGAGTTATCTAAAGGTAAAGACCCGCAAAGTGAAAAACCGACGACCGAAAAGCCGATAACAGAAGATCAGCCTGATGATCAGTCTGATAACAATCCGGCAATGGTTAAGAACTATACCTCTACGATTATTGTGCCATACGGTGGCAGCTTTGAAGGTCCGACAAGCGGCAAAGAACAGCGTGTTGAGGTCTTTGTAGAAGATAAGGATCATCAAATGACTGATGTTTATCAGACCATTTCAACTAATAAAAATCAGACCGTGACGATTCCCATGATTATTGAAGAAGGAAAGTCCGGTTCTTATGTCATTAAAATCAATGGGAAAGTTTTCGAAAAAGAAACGATTAACTATGATGACATTTAATAAAGAGTGAAAACCATGCTGTTAGCTTTCATAGCCAATAACATGGTTTTTATTTTTTTAATCGATGTGATGCGTGAAAAGATTCGTTTTAGGGTAGTAAATGATTGTGAGAGGATGGGGGGACAGCCATGTACGAATATGTCAATACATTTAAGGAAGTTAGGTCAATTCTAGAGGATCTTGGATTGAAAGATGATGCTATAAGTGATAACTATCAATCTGTCTTTAACAAACTCAATCCAAATCCATTTACTTTTCAGCAGGTGATGGTTGATTACCTGGCAGAGTTTAATCTGAAGTCTCTGGATTTTGTTGATCAGAGATACTGGTCAAACGGTATTCGTGTCAGACGAACGGGAGATGTTCTGATTGTCACGGCAGTGACGGCTGATAGAAGATTTGTCGTCAGCGACCGCATTACTCATCTGTCAGGCGATTCTATTGCCATGCTCGGAGAACGTTATCAGAAACTTTTATTTAATGAGCAGACAGATAGACAGGACTGGCATCCTATTTTGAAGAAACAGCATGAGGCAACAGTTCTGCGCGGCGATCAGATTTATACATTTGATTTAAAGGCATTTGAAGAAGAGGGTACTCCGGAAGTTTTCGAACGTGATGGATTTACGGAAGTCATCGTGCACCATATTAGAGGTCTTTACCAGCTAACAGACTTAAGAAAACCGCTGCTGATTGATTTACGGGATGCTTATGGTGTGGTTCCGGAAGAGCGGATCAATCATATGGCTGAGCGTTTTTCAGAGTCTGTATTCCTTGTTGATGGTATGACTAAAGGCAGTGCAGAACGACTGGCCGCTAAAATCAATAATCAGCAGCTGGTCGGTCAGGAGACATATGGTCAGGCTGAACGACTCAATAAACAATCGCTGGGTGAGCAGTTCTTCATCTATTCAGAAGGTAAAGATATGACGGTTATACCGGGGACTGTGGTAGAATTGAATTACGAGACAGATATTGTCAGAGAAGCTGCTATTCAATTATTAAAACAACTTAGAGGGGGAAATATTAATGGCTAAACGTATGCCGAAGGTTAAAGGACTCGATCAGACACTGACTGTTTTAAAGGAAGGTTATGAGTTTATACCCAATCGTACAAAAGAATTAAATACAAATGTTTTTGAAATGAGAGTATTAGGCGGTAAGAAAGCCGTTGTCATCAGCGGTAAAGAAGCTGCTGAATTATTTTACGATAACGACAAGACAGAACGGTCTGGCACATTGCCGAAACGACTTGTAAAAACATTGTTTGGTAAAGGTGCTATCCATACAACAACAGGTGACAAACATAAAAACAGAAAGACATTATTTATGTCACTGATGACGGATAACAACCTTGAATATCTTCGTAAACTGACTCGCAACTACTGGTTTGAAGATACAGCACGTCTGCAGGCGATGGATCAGACTAACGTGTACCTTGAATCTACTCTTGTGTTATTAAAAGTTGGATTCCGTTTTGCTGATGTACCATTTGATACACCTGAACGCATGGAACAATATGCAAAAGATATGAATGCAATGGTGGATTCATTCGGTTCTATCGGGACAGCTTACAGTGGTTACAAACGTGCACTGAACGCGCGTGACCGTGTAGAAGACTACCTGGAGAAACAAATCATCGCGACACGTAAAGGTAAACTTTTCCCTGAAGAAGGCTCAGGTTTATACGAATTCAGTCACTGGAAAGATATGAACGGTAAACAGATGGATTCACGTCTTGCTGCAGTTGACTTAATGAATACGATTCGTCCGCTTGTAGCGATTAACCGTTTCATTTCATTCGGTGTACTGGCCATGCATGAATATCCAGGCGAACGTGCTCGAGTGGCGCAGAATGATAACAGCTATGCTTATAAATTTGCTCAGGAAGTCCGTCGTTATTATCCGTTCGTGCCTTTCCTGCCAGGTAAAGCGAAGAAAAATATCACGTTCGATGGCTATAAAATCGAAAAAGATACGATGCTTATTCTCGATATTTTCGGTACACTTCATAGTGAATCTTTATGGCAGAATGCAGAACAGTTCTATCCGGAGCGTTTTGAGAACTGGGACGGCAGCCCATTTGATTTAATCCCTCAAGGTGGAGGCGATTACTGGACAAACCACCGCTGTGCAGGTGAGTGGATGACTGTCATCATCATGGAAGAATCAATGAAATACTTTGCACAAGAAATCCAGTACGATGTACCCGCACAGGACTTCACAGTGGACCGCACTAAATTACCAGGTCAGATCAACAGCGGTATGATTATTGAGAACATCCGCAATAACTTTGACCGTCGCCGTTAAAAAAAGCAAATCCGCAAACATCAGTTTGCGGATTTTTTTATTGTTCTATTTCACCGTGCCACTTATCCATGCCGCCTTCGACATTCGTCACATCGTAGCCTAAGTCATGCAGATAACGCGAAGCTTTCTCTGAACGCATACCTCGCTGGCAGATGACATAATAACTTGTATCTTTTTTCAATGAATCTGCACGTTCTTCCAGTTCAGATAAAGGATAGTTAAACGCTTCTTTAATATGATCGGCAGCAAATTCTTCTTTTTCGCGGACATCTAAGACAACATCATCTGTGCCGACTTGAAGTGTTTCCTGCAATGCATCTGTTGTAACTGATTTAATTGTCATCAAAATCACCTCTAGATATTATTATGTTTCTAAATTATTATACCCTGATGTGTTTACAATTATCCAAGATAGGGGATTGAACATTGTTTGCACTAGGCGTATGATATGGAAGTCAATTTAAATTAAACAAACGAGGTCGACTATGAAAACAGAAAATACGAGCAACCGTTTTAAACTGGCAATGATGCTTGTCGCTATAGGCATTGTTTATGGAGATATTGGGACATCACCCCTTTATGTCATGAAGGCTGTGGTCGAGACAAACGGTGGCATGGAAGCCATGACAGAACAATATATTATTGGCTGCCTGTCACTCATTATCTGGACGATTACGCTTCTGACGACGATTAAATATGTACTGATTGCAATGCGTGCAGATAACCACGGTGAAGGTGGTATCTTCAGTCTTTACACCCTCGTCCGTAAGAGACGGAACTGGCTGATTGTCCCTGCTGTCATAGGGGGTGCGGCGTTACTTGCTGACGGCATTTTAACGCCTGCTGTAACCGTGACATCAGCTATAGAAGGGATTCAGGAAATACCGGGTCTTAAAGATTCTCTCTTATCAGAGCAGAAATATATACTAGCAATTGTTATCACGATTATTACATTGATTTTCTTTGCACAGCGTTTTGGTACCGGCAGTATTGGTAAAATATTTGGACCTTTTATGCTTGTCTGGTTCAGTATGCTGGGTATCTTTGGCATTTTTAATCTGACTACGGACTTAACTGTGTTAAGAGCCCTTAATCCGCTTTACGGGATTGAGATTCTGTTCGATGACAGCAATAAGATGGGTCTGATGATTTTAGGGACGGTTTTCCTTGCTACAACAGGTGCAGAAGCACTGTATTCTGATATGGGGCACGTCGGTAAAGGGGCTATCTACCGGACATGGCCATTTGTTAAGCTCATGCTGTTACTGAACTATTTCGGTCAGTGTGCATGGATTATTGAGCGCGTTAAGACACGTGACTTTAAAGCGGGAGAAGTCATTAATCCATTCTTCCAGATCATGCCTGACTCCTTTATCTTTATCGGGGTAATGATTGCGACAGGTGCAGCCATTATCGCATCACAGGCACTGATTTCTGGTTCATTCACGTTAGTATCAGAAGCGATTCACTTACGTCTCATGCCTAAAGTGGATATTAAATATCCGTCGACCATTAAAGGACAGATGTACATCCCTTCTGTCACATTCTTTATCTGGTTACTCTGTATCATGGTCGTCCTTTACTTCCAGACATCTGTGCATATGGAGGCAGCTTACGGTCTAAGTATCACGGTGACGATGATGATGTCAACTATTCTTCTCTGGCACTATTTGATTCAGCGAAAGCACAATGCAGCAATTGTCACTTTAGTGATCGGCTTCTTCCTGATGCTTGAAGCGGCATTCTTTATTTCTAGTCTCGCAAAGTTTATGCACGGAGGCTATATTGCTGTCCTGATTTCACTTGCAATCGCTCTCCTGATGGTCATCTGGTATAAAGGCTATCAGATTAAAGATCGCAGAACATATGACATCAATATTGATCTTTTTAAAGGGCAGCTCGAGCAGTTATCACAAGATAAGCGTTTCCCTAAATATGCAACCAATCTGGTCTACTTATCTACAACAGCAGATATGAAAATGGCAGAAAAACAGATTTTTAAATCTATTCTGGACGGTATTCCTAAACGTGCTGATATTTACTGGATAGTCAATGTCAAAGTGTCCGACCAGCCGTTCCAGGTCAACTATCAGATAGAAGACTTCGGTACGGACAATGTCTTTAAAGTACAGCTGATACTCGGATTCAGAATGCATCAGAATGTCAATCTCTATATCAAGCAGATTGCCGCAATGATGCTGAAGAAGGGCTGTATCGCTGAGCAGCATCGGACTTATGGTACGAATCCGACGCTTAAACTGGCAGACTTTACTTATATTATTCTGCAGGATGACTTGCCGATAGATGCAAAAATAGCCTGGCGTGACCGTTTGATTGTTGAAACGAAAATTTTTATTAAGAAATTTACCGCGTCACCGATACGCTGGTTTGAACTGCCTTCAAATGAAGTGCATTATGAGACGGTTCCTATTTCAATGCCGGTCAACAAAGTACCGACGATTAAACAGATTAAAAATATGAAGAAATAAAATAAGCCCGGTATCCGAAAGGATACCGGGCTTATTTTAATTAAAAGTGCTAATTTGAGAAGTCTGGTCGACAAGTTTACCATCATCCAGCATAAACAGCCGGTCTGCTTTAGAGAACAGTCGCTGATCATGGGTGATCATGATACAGACCGTATTAGAAGATTTGACACGTTGCTTCAGCATATCAACCACTTCTAGTGCACGTTCCTTATCAAGACTGGCTGTCGGTTCATCAGCTAAAATCATTTTAGGTGCATTCATAAATGCGCGGGCAATCGCTGTCCGCTGCTTTTCTCCACCTGACAGTCGATTTGGATAGGCTTTAGAACGATGTTTCAGACCGAAATCATTTAAGAGAATATCAGCTCTTTCTGAAGCTTCTTTAGCTGCCATACCGTTTTCTGTGGCAACAGCTGTCAGCTGATCTTTGACGTTTAAATAGGGTAATAGATGAGAAACCTGAAAAATAAAGCCGATATCACTTAAACGCATCGCAGTCATCTGCTGATCGCTTAATGAATTCCAGGAACGGCCGTCCAGCACAATTTCACCAGAAGTAGGGGACAGCAGACCGCCAATAATAGTCAGCAATGTACTTTTCCCTGAACCTGAAGGACCATAAAGTATAACGATTTCGCCGTCCTGTACATCGAGATTGATACCTTTTAAAACTTCAGTTGCTTGTTCACCAGTACCATAAGTTTTTTTGATTTCTTTGATTTCCAGCATCTTATTCGCCTCCTAAAGCAAGTTGCGGATCTATACGAATGACTTTAATAAGTGACAGTAATGCGCCGACGAGTCCGACGACAAAGAATAATGCAGCGAGTAATGCGATAAGATGATTATTTAAGAAGAATGGCATTGTGACAGGGAGCTGACTTGCGATGAGGAAAGTCAGACCGATAGCAACGGCTACACCGATTGTTGTGATGAACAGTATTTCAAGCAGAATCATACCAGCAATCTTAGAGTTTTTGAAACCAATCGCTTTTAAAATACCGTACTCGGTTGTTTTCTGAATGGTGATGACATAGAAGAAAGCGGCGATAACAATAGCTGATATGACAAACAGAAAAATCACCATTAAATTGAGAGGCATCTGTTCTGCTTCATAACTTGCGATACCTTTTTTTAAGTCGTCTGCTGAGATGACTTTAGCATCAGATAGACCGTCAACAGAGTCTTTGCTTACAAGTCCGATATTGGGTTTGATAGCAGGATTAATTCGTTTAATCCCTTCTTCTGTCATATAACCGACAGCAGTGTGAGCATACATATTATCTTTGACATAACCCGTCACTTTATAGTCGATATCTTTATTTTTGACCTTAATAGTATCTCCGATTTTAATATCGTCTTGATGATAATCATCAATAGCAACTTCATTTTGATTTGCCGGCATCTTTCCTTCAGCAATCTCAGGCTTGGCATCTTTCATATAGACAGCCGCTATTCCGGTGTTATTCTCAAAAGTCGCAAGCTGCATAGAAAGAAGGGGGATATTCTGTTCTTTTAATACTTTGATGTCTTCATCAGATAACTGTGAAGCGGTCAGTGAGTTGTTGGCATCATCACTGATGACATAATGACTGCTGTTCAGCTCTTCAATCAGCGAGATATTATCTTTTCCAAGCCCTTGTGCTAAACTTGAAACAAAGAGAACGAGAAAAGCAAGTAGAAAAAGAATCGCTGTAATCATGGCATATTTAAATTTATAGTATTTAAGTTCCTGTAGTGCGAGTTTCATGTGTATACATCCTTTCGTTGTTTGAATATACACTGATTATAAAAGTGTTATATGAACGGAGTATGAACAGGAGGAAAAAGATGAAAAAAATATTAGTAGTAGATGATGAGCGCGCTATTCGTGAGATGGTAGAACGAGGATTGAAACAGTATGAAGTGAAACTTGCAGCAGATGGCGACGAGGCGATTCACGTTCTTGACCATGAGAAAATTGATCTCTGTATAGTAGATGTCATGATGCCGGGAATGGATGGTTTTGAGTTATGCGACCACATAAAAACCTATTACGAGAAGCCGGTCATCATGCTGACGGCACGGAGTGAGCTCAGTGACAAAAGGTCAGCTTTCGAAGCGGGGACAGATGATTATGTGACGAAGCCGTTTTTAGTCGAGGAACTCGCGTTCAGAGTCAACGCGATCTTAAATCGTTATCAGGCTCAGTCAGCTCTTACTTTAGGACGGATGGAACTAGATATCGACAGCTATGAGGTGGTAGTGGGAGAGGATACCCTTTATCTGCCACGAAAAGAGTTTGAACTGCTTGCAGAACTTATCAGGCTGTCTCCTAAAGTAGGCACACGTGAGCAATTGATTGAACATGTCTGGGGGTTTGACTTTGACGGAGATGAACGGACCATTGATGTGCACATCAAACGACTGCGTAAAAGGCTCGCGAACTATCCCGAATTCGAAATATTGACTGTAAGAGGTGTCGGATATAAGGTGCAGCATGTTTAAGAAACTGTCGACCCATTTTGTCGTTTCAACTCTTTTCACATTCTGTATAAGCGCGCTTCTCAGTTTTATTATCGCAAATGTCTACTACCATCTGTTTCTTAAGCCGGCGAATGATGACCGGATCACTCAGATTGTTAAAGAACAGAAACATTTCATCGAATCACATCCTGAGATTAAACCTGCGACTTTTTTCGCACAGATGGCTTCTCTTAATTTTCAGGTGATGACGGTGCATGACCACGAAGTGAATTATTATGGTACACCTTTTCGTGTCAAGAATCTGGAAGATGGTCAGGATGGCATCTATCATGGTATTAAAGAACGTCCATTCAATTTATTCATCACGGGTTTCTTCGATAATGAGACGCGTAATACAGTCGGTATTGATATGCAGGTTGCAGGTGAGGATTACCGCGTCTACATCAGACCAGACGTCGGGCAGAGTATGGGAGAGTTCAGGATATTTCTTGCCATATTACTCGTCTATATCTTAATTTTCACCGTATTTTTCATTATATTGAGTGCGGGTTACTTCGTGAACCCGGTGAAGAAACTGCAGCTATATGCGAAGCGGATTCGTTCAGGTGACTACAGTGACCAGTCTTCTATTACAAGACGCGACGAAATAGGTGAGCTGGCCCGTGAAATGGAAGAGATGTCGATTGCCATTCGTCATCATCAGGCGGTCAATGAACGATTTGTAGCGAACGTCAGTCATGAAATTCAGTCTCCTATCACGAATCTGATCGGTCTGACTGATCAGCTGGCGGACCATTACAATAGTGAAACGATAGCAGCGATTCAGCATCAGTCCAGACGACTAAGCGGACTGACAAAACAGCTGCTGACACTTGCATCGATTGAAAATGAAGGAAATAGACTACAGCTTAAGACATTCAGCGGCAAAGACATGATGAAAGAAGTCATCAATACCTTTATGTATCAGCTGGATGAAAAAGAACTGCTCTTAACGACACATTTCGATGACAGTGAGCTGACCGCACATAGAGCTCTGTTGATGCAGCTCGTGACTAACCTTCTCTCCAATGCGATTAAATATTCAAAACAGGAAGGTTCTATTTTAATCACCTTAAAGAATCAGGTTATCACGATAGAGGACGAAGGTGTCGGAATGGATGACAAGACACAGCAGCATCTGTTTGAACGTTTCTTTAAATCAAAAAGCAATGAAGACCATGTGCCGTCCAATGGTCTCGGAATGGCTATTGTTAAAGAGATAGCAGACCTTCACGGCTTCAAAATAGAAGTGAATAGTGCAGTGAATCAGGGGACGACTATCACAGTTGTATGTTAAAATAGGACTAATTTAATGAAGAGGTGACTTAGTGAGAGAAGGATTAATCTATAAAGCGTTAAGTGGATTTTATTATGTGGAAAGCGAAGGTGAAAGCTTTCAGTGCCGGGCGAGAGGTGTTTTCAGAAAGAAAGGACTCTCTCCGCTTGTTGGTGATAGAGTGAAGTTTCAGATTGAAAATGAAATTGAAGGCTATATTACGGAACTTCTACCTAGACAAAACGAACTTGTACGTCCTCCTGTTGCCAATATCGATCAGGTACTGATTGTCATGAGTGCAAAAGAACCGGAATTCAGTCTTAACTTGATTGATAAATTTCTGGTCATCGTTGAAAGCTATGATATTATGCCGAGCTTAATCGTGACGAAAAAAGACCTGTTGTCAGAGGAAGAAGAAGCATTTATTCAGGACAAACTGGATTACTATCATTCTGTCGGCTATTCGACTCATCTGATTTCGAATCTTGAGGACCAGTCAGCGATGCTTCATATGCTGGTGCCAGGCATCAATGTCCTCTCCGGTCAGTCAGGCGTCGGTAAATCTTCACTGATCAATGCAGCGCGCCCGGAATCGAATCTCGAGACAGGCGTCATTTCTAACGCGCTTAACCGAGGAAAACATACGACCCGTCACGTCGAACTGATTAAAACAAGTCAGGGGTACATTGCTGATACGCCGGGCTTCAGTTCTCTTGACTACGCGCACATCGACAAATATATGCTCAAGAACTGTTTTCCTGAGTTTGTGGCTGCGGCTGATGAATGTAAATACCGTGAGTGCCTGCATGTCAATGAACCTAAATGTGCTGTCAAAGCGAGTGTGGGCGAGACGATTCTTCAGTCTCGTCACGACCATTACTTACAGATGATGAATGAAATTGAAACAAGAAAGGTGAGATACTGATGAAAATAGCACCTAGTTTACTGTCCTGTGACTTTACTGAACTGAGACAGGAAGTCAGACGATTAGAAGCAGCAGGTGTAGACTATCTGCACTTTGATGTGATGGATGGTCGTTTTGTACCTAACATTTCTTTTGGACTGCCTATTTTAGAGCAGCTGAGAGAAATGACGAATCTGACCATTGACAGCCATCTGATGATAGAAGAACCAGAACGTTATATAGAAGCTTTTGCAGAGGCGGGCAGTGACATCATTACGGTTCATGTTGAAGCGACTCGTCACTTACACCGGGTGATTCAGCAGATTAAACAGACAGGAAAAAAAGCAGGCGTGACGCTGAATCCAGGCACGTGCATAGAGCAACTGATGCCGGTGCTTCAGGATGTTGACCTTGTTCTTGTGATGACCGTGAATCCAGGGTTTGGCGGCCAGTCATTCATCGGCAGTATGGTTGATAAAATTCAGTTTCTGGCTGATTACCGCATGCAGCATCAGCTTAACTTTGAAATTGAAGTGGATGGCGGGGTGAACGAACATACTGCGCAGCTTTGCCGAAAAGCCGGCGCAGATGTGTTAGTAGCGGGCTCTTACTTCTTCAAACATGAAGACTATAAGACGCCGACATCTATGTTAAGAGGTGAATAACGATGGACTTACATCTATTATGTACAGCGCATCATTTTAATACGAAAACACTGGATGATCTGAAACATGAAGACTGGATAGGCATTGATTACGGCGCACTGATGCTTGTGGAAGCGGGGATTACACCAATTGCTGCATTCGGGGATTTTGATTCACTGACAGAAGTGCAGTTTAAAAGGGTGCAGGATGAACTTGATGTTGATGTACTGCCGACTGAAAAGAATGAGACAGACCTTGAAGTGGGTATACAATATGCACTCACGCTGGATTATGACCGAGTGTTTATACACGGCGCGACTGGTGGCAGACTGGACCATTTTCTCGGTAACTTGCAGACCCTCCTGAATAAAGAAGTAATGCTGTCTTCAAGCGAGTTCTTTATCGTAGACGATGTCAATGTGATCCAAGTGCTCCCAACAGGGACACATATCATACAACGTTATCAGGATATGACATATGTCTCTTTTATACCCGTTGAAGCAGGTGTCTTTTTAACGATTGATGATTTGAAGTACACTTTACCAAGGACTCAGCTGGATATGGGGACAACACGTACCGTCTCCAATGAGTTTGTCACAGAGCGTGCAGAAGTCATCGTTGAGAACGGCATGGTCTACATGATTCAGAGTAAAGATGCATAAAAAAAAGACCTTCCACACAAAGGTCTTTTTTTGTATCTATATATGCATTAAACGCGAGTGACTTTACCTGATTTAAGTGCACGAGCTGATACCCATACACGTTTAGGTTTACCATCGACAAGGATTCTAACTTTTTGTAAGTTAGCGTTCCAGCGACGTTTGTTCGCATTCAGAGCGTGTGAACGGTTATTACCAGTCACAGCTTTACGACCTGTAACGTGACATACTTTAGCCATGTTATTTCCTCCTTTAATGACATATAGAGATACACTTATCTTTCTACACCATAGTAATTTAACACAATATGAAGTTCGATGCAATGATTTTATCGTCACTTTTCTTTCCATCATTCTCATTTTTGTCACAATACTTGTATATGAAGGCGTTTATTGCTTATAATAACATGATGAATCAATTAAATGAGGAGGTTCCTTATGACTTTAGAAATCAACAACGAATACGGCAGTATTGATATTTCAAATGATGTCATCGCAACAATCGCAGGTGGTGCTGCTGTTGAATGTTACGGAATCATCGGGATGGCTAGTAAACATCAAGTAAGAGATAATATCGCTGACATTCTAAGACGGGACAATTATTCTAAAGGCGTCATCGTCACGCAGCATGAAGGTACACTCGCTGTAGATATGTACATTATTGTCGCGTACGGTACGAAGATCTCTGAAATTGCTAATAATGTACAATCTGTAGTGAAATACACGCTTGAAAAGACACTTAATCTAAAAGTGAACTCAGTGAACATATATATCCAGGGCGTTCGTGTCATTAAACTGGATGAGGAAGAATAGGGAGGATCTTATCAATGAACAAAATCGATGGCAAGCTATTTGCTGAAATGATTGCTGCGGGGGCAAATAACTTATCACAGAATGCAGAGTATGTGGATTCTCTGAATGTTTTTCCGGTACCGGATGGTGACACAGGAACGAATATGAATCTGTCAATGTCTTCAGGCGCTAAAGAAACGAAGGAACATGTCGAAGCCCATATCGGTAATGTAGGGAAAGCTTTCTCTAAAGGATTACTGATGGGTGCACGCGGGAACTCAGGTGTCATCTTATCGCAGCTGTTCCGCGGCTTTTCAAAATCTATAGAGACCTGTGAAGATATAGACGCAAAGAAATTTGCAAAAGCCTTTGATTCAGGGGTGAAAACGGCTTACAAAGCAGTGATGAAGCCTGTTGAAGGTACAATCCTGACAGTTGCCAGAGAAGCGAGTGAACATGCTACAGAAATCGCTCAATCAACAGATGACGTCATTGTAGTGATGGAAGCCATTGTTGAAGCGGGTAATGCGTCACTTAAGCGTACACCAGACCTGTTGCCAGTCTTAAAAGAAGTCGGTGTCGTCGATAGTGGTGGGCAGGGGCTCGTTTATGTGTACGAAGGATTTTTAGCAATGATGAAAGGTGAAAAAATCGCTGAACCTGTCAACGTGAAAATGGATGAGAATTTCATCAATGACGATCATGATTTCGGAGATGTCGTTAAAACTGAAGATATTGTTCCAGGATTCTGTACTGAATTTATGGTGCGCTTCAAGTCGGGTATGAAACCATTTGACGAAGATGAGTTCAGAAATGATATGGCGAACTTTGGTGACTCACTGCTAGTCATTTCTGATGATGAAATCGTTAAGACGCACGTTCACTCTGAAACACCGGGTGAGGCCCTTACTTATGGTAGTCAGTACGGCGAGATCATCAAGATTAAAGTAGAAAATATGCGCGAACAGCACCGTGAAGTGCTGCGTAAACGCGGTATCAAGCAGGAAGCGAAAGTCGTCGATAAAGCAGTTGTCACGATTTCAATGGGTGAGGGAATCACTCAGCTCTTTGAATCAATAGGTGCGACACATGTCATCAGCGGTGGTCAGACGATGAATCCTTCGACAGAAGATATTGTCAAAGTGATTGAATCTTCAAAATGTAAAGAAGCTATTATTCTGCCGAACAATAAAAACATCATCATGGCGGCGGAACAGGCGGCAAGTGTTGTCGATATTCCTGTAGTCGTCATTCCGACTAAAACGATTCCTCAAGGCTTATCAGCTCTTCTCAGATATACGCCGGAAGCAGAACTGGAAGAGAATCAGACAGCAATGGCTGAAGCAATCAGCCATGTGAAGTCTGGATCAGTCACTTATGCTGTTCGTGACACTTCTATTGAAGGCGTTGATATCGAAAAAGGTGCTTATATGGGTCTGTTTGAGAGCAAGATTAAAGTAGCTGACTTTGATCAGGCGAAAGTCTGTCAGCAGCTTCTGGATGCTATGATTGATGAAGATAGCGAAATTGTTACAATCATTGCCGGAGAAGAAGCAGACGAAGAACAGGTGAATGCTTTAACTGAATATATTGAAGACCGATACGAAGACGTAGAAGTAGAAGTTCATCAAGGTCAGCAACCAATCTATAGTTTTATCTTTGCTGTTGAATAACTGAATGTATTAAAGCTGTTTCCTAGTGAAACAGCTTTTTTTGATACTTCTTACTATTTTTTACAAAGAATGTGTGATACCATTTAATTATACATTAAATGGGAGGTTTATCATACGTAATCTGCTGAAGGATAAAAGTACATTCTATGCGTTCGTTGCAGCGACTATCACGACTATTATTGGACTTTTTATTATTAATCAGAACTGGCTAGGCTAGTGGTCAGTGAATCCTTTTAGACTGTTCATGATGATTATGTCATAATGGACTTAAGATAAAGTGTTAAGGATTATGATGTATGAAGAGGGATGGCATGACTAAACAACATCTAATTGAAACCGAACGGCCGCTGACAGACCTTAAAGGCGTCGGGCCGCAGACAGTCCTAAAACTCAATGATTTAGGGCTTTTTACTATGAGTGATATTATTATGCATCTTCCTTATCGGTATGAAGATGAGACGGTTATTGATATCAATGAAGCAACTGACGGAGATAAAATTACAGTCACAGGAGAGATCTACAGTACGCCCCGTGTCAGTTATTTTGGGCGCAGTAAGTCCAAGATTATGTTTCATATGTTAGTGGACGGTGTTGCTATCCGTGTTGAATACTTTAACCAGCCCTATATTAAACACCAGGTCAATCTAGGAGATACGGCTACAGTATCGGGTAAATGGCAGCGATCGAAACAGATTATTCAAGGAACCAAATTCAGCAAGGAAGTCGCTTCAAGTGAAAATGCACTTGTCCCTCAGTACAGTCTGAAAGGTTTAGTGAAGCCCAAGCAGTTTCAGAAGTTTGTGCATCAGGCCTTTCAGTCGACAGAAATCACGCCGATGATACCCGGCTATCTAATGGATAAATATAAACTCTGGGACTTAAAAGAGTCGCTTGAGACACTGCATTTCCCGCGTGATTATCATGCGTTAAAGCAGGCGAAGCGGACTTTTGCCTTTTGTGAGCTCTTTCTCTTTCAGCTGAAAATGCGGATGCTGAATCAGACTGAACATGCAGCAGGTCTGTCTGTCAGCATCGACTATGATATACAGGCAGTCAAGGCCTTTATTGAGACATTGCCATTTGAATTAACAGATGCACAGAAAAAAGTGGTTAACGAAATATTTCGTGATATCAAGCTGCCGATGCGTATGAACCGACTGCTGCAGGGAGATGTAGGTTCAGGTAAAACGGTCGTCGCAGCAATCGCAATGTACGCGCTTCTCACTGCAGGCTACCAGAGCGCACTTATGGTACCGACAGAGATACTGGCGGAACAGCACGCAGAAAGTCTGGCAGGTCTATATGGTGATCAAGTACGTGTTGCCCTTCTGACGAGTTCTGTTAAAGGAAAAAGACGACGCATTCTGCTTGAGCAATTAGCAGCTGGTGAAATAGATGTCATCGTTGGGACTCATGCATTAATACAGGACGAAGTCATCTTCCACCGGTTGGGACTGGTCATTACAGATGAACAGCACCGTTTCGGAGTCAATCAACGTAAGCGACTGCGTGAGAAAGGTGATGACGCCAACGTACTCTTTATGACAGCGACCCCAATACCAAGGACGCTTGCTATCTCTGTTTTTGGGGAGATGGACGTCTCAAGTATCAAGGAACTGCCGAAAGGTCGTAAACCGATAGAGACATCCTGGGCTAAACATGAAGAAATGGGTACAGTGCTTGCACAGACCAAACAGGAAATAGCTAAAGGACGCCAGGCATATGTCATCTGTCCATTGATTGAAGCGTCTGAGAAACTGGACGTACAGAATGCCGTTGAGATATACGAAACGTTTAAAGGCCATTTCGGTGAACGTGTCGGTCTTCTTCATGGTAGAATGTCTTCAGAAGAAAAAGATGAAGTCATGGAAAAGTTCAGCCGTCATGAGCTGGATGTGCTGGTTTCAACAACTGTTGTTGAAGTCGGTGTGAACGTGCCAAATGCGACGATGATGATTATTATAGATGCTGAAAGATTTGGTCTGTCGACGCTGCATCAGTTGCGCGGACGTGTAGGACGTAGCTCACATCAGAGTTACTGTGTACTGATCAGTAATCCTTCTACTGAAACAGGGATAGAGCGTATGCAAATCATGTGTCAGACGACAGATGGTTTCCTCTTGTCTGAGAAAGACCTTGAAATGCGTGGTCCCGGAGACTTTTTCGGCGTTAAACAAAGCGGGCTGCCTGACTTTAAAGTTGCGAATATAGTGGAAGACTATCGCATGCTCGAAGTCGCTCGTGACGAAGCAAGTGAAATGATACTGAGTGGTAAGATCGATGAACCTGAGAATGTCTGGCTGAAGAAAAGAATGTTGCTTGAAGTCAGTACGCTCGAAATTGATTAGGAGATGAAAAATGAGAATTTTTTACAGGGTTTTAGGTGTTTTATTGATTGCTGCTGCTGTCGTCATGTTTTTCTGGCAGGATATACGTGCGCTGGTCACTAATCAGGTGAATGATAAAATCATTCAGGCATATGAAAAGAATGAAGCGGCTCCCGAAGTCAATGATCTGGAGAAATGGATTTCAAAAACAGAGCCGGATAAACTGAAACTGACTGAAGACATGCTCGGCTATCTGAAAATACCGGCTGCAGATATCAATGAGCCTCTGTTAAAAGGCCCGGCGACACAAGTCAATCTGAAAAACGGTGTAACCCTTGTCGAAGAGGGTGAGCAACTTTCTGAACAGAATATCGCGATTGCCGGTCACCGCGTGGAAGGTGCAGGTATCCGTTTTAACTATTTAGATCGAGTGAAAAAAGGGGATATCGTGACTATCCTGACACGTAAAGGTGAGAAAAACTATGAGATCTATAATATTTACGATGTGAATCCTTCTCAAGTAGATGTATTGAAAGAAAGTAAAGGGAAGCCACAGGAACTCACGCTTATCACTTGTGACAGCTATAATCCGGATACCTTATTATTTGAAAAACGAATGATTGTAAAAGCGCGTATTATAGAAACAGCTTAAGCTCCTTCACAGGAGCTTTTTTAGTTATTGATTAACAAAATAGAGCAAGTTATGATAGACTAATTAAGACCAACTACTAAAAGGATGTCCTAGTATGAAAAGAATGACTAAAATAGATCGTCAGAATCAGCTTGTGTCAAAACTTCGAGACAATCCATTTTTGACAGATGAAGATTTAAGTGAAGCATTTGGAGTCAGTATTCAGACCATTCGTCTGGACAGACTCGAGCAAAACATTCCAGAACTTCGTGAGAGAATCAGAGGTGTAGCGGTTCAGCATCATGATGAAGTTAAAGCATTGCCTCTCGATGAAGTCATCGGTGAGATTATTGAACTGCAGCTGGATAAGGTGGCTATTTCAATACTCGATATTCAGGAAGAGCACGTCTTCCATCGCAATCAGATTGCGAGAGGTCATTTTCTATTTGCCCAGGCCAACTCACTCTGTGTGGCACTGATTGATGATGAGCTCGCACTCACTGCTTCTAGTGAAGTGAAGTTCATCAAACCTGTTAAACTAGGCGACCGTGTCGTCACTAAAGCTTTACTGGTAGAAAAACGGAAGAAACGTGCGACAATTGAAGTAGAGAGTTCTGTTCAGCAGCAGCAAGTATTCAAAGGCCGGTTTGTCATGTATTACTTTGGTGAAGGAGAAGAGTAATGATTAAAATAGCAGTAGACTTGATGGGTGGCGACAATGCACCTGATATCGTTGTAGAAGGAATTAAGCAGTTACTTGATAAAGACCCGGAAGTAGAAATTCTGTTATTCGGTGATGAAAAACACGCGTTTCAACATGACCGTGTGACGTTCCAGCACTGCACAGAAGTGATTACGATGGAAGATGAGCCTGTTCGCTCTATTCGTCGTAAAAAAGATGCTTCTATGGTGCGCATGGCTGAAGCAGTTAAATACGGTGAAGCAGATGCCTGTGTGTCAGCAGGTAACACAGGGGCATTGATGTCGGCCGGACTTTTTATCGTTGGTAGATTACCGGGTGTTGAACGTCCAGCCTTAGCTCTGACATTGCCAACTGTAGATGATAAAGGATTTATTTTACTGGATATGGGTGCGAATGCAGATGCGAAGCCCGAACATCTCGCGCAATATGCGCTGATGGGCTCCATTTATGCCAAGTCAATACGTAAAATTTCGAATCCAACTGTCGGTCTTCTGAATATCGGAACAGAAGATAAAAAAGGAAATGCGCTGACGCGTGAGACCTTTAAACTGTTATCTGATCAGGACAATATCAACTTCAAAGGAAATGTCGAATCGAAGGCACTCCTTATGTCAGCAGCAGACGTTGTCGTAACAGATGGCTTTACCGGCAATATGGTCTTAAAGACGCTTGAAGGGACAGCAACAAGCATTTTCAAAATGCTGAAGCAGGAACTGACAAAGAATATGAAAAATAAACTGGCTGCAGGCGTCTTAAATAAAGATCTGCAAGGTATAAAAGGGAAGATGGATTATGCTGAATATGGTGGTGCTGTTCTGTTTGGTTTAAACGGTATCGTCATCAAAGCGCATGGGTCATCAGACGCGCGTGCATTCTATAATGCACTGCGTCAAGCTAAGGAATCAGTAAAAGAAGGCGTTGTTGAAGCGATGAGAAAAGAGGTGTCACATGACTAAACGTGTGCTCATGTTTCCTGGACAAGGTTCACAGAAACTTGGAATGGCTGGCGATTTAAAAGAATCCGTGACTGCATTAACAAAGCAGCTGGATTTTGACATCGTTGACATTATGGCTCATGATGAAGCAAAACTTAGCTTAACAGAATATACTCAGCCGGCTATCGTCAGTCACAGTGCCGCGCTTATTGAACGGTTCAAAGGCGATTTTGACTATACAATCGGTCATAGTCTCGGTGAATATGCGGCGCTTGTTGCAAGCGGTGTGATCCGTGCAGAAGATGCTGTTCAGATTGTGGCTAAACGGGGTCAGCTGATGGCGACTGCTTTTCCAAAAGGGGGCGGTTCTATGGCAGCCGTACTCGGCCTTGATATTAAAGAAGTAGAAGCGCTCTGTCAGGAGATTTCGACAGAAGACGCAGTGATTGAGCCTGCAAACATCAACTGCCCAGGTCAGATTGTCGTATCCGGTCATCAGTCTAAGATTGATGAACTTGTGAAAAACGGTAAGTCACTGGGGGCGAAAAGAGTGTTACCGCTTAATGTTTCAGGACCTTTTCACTCTTCAATGATGAAAGTCATCGAAACTGAATTCAGCGAGTTTCTTGACGGATTTGAATTTAAGGATGCTAAAGTTGCCGTTGTCCAGAATGTGTCTGTTGCGCCTGAGACGGATGCCGCAACGATTAAGCGTCAGCTGATTGAGCAGCTTTATTCACCGGTGCGTTTTGAACAATCTGTACAGCATCTCATCGACGCAGGTGTCACTGAATTTGTGGAGATCGGTCCGGGCAAAGTACTGGGTGGACTCGTGAAGAAAATCAGTCGTGACGTGACGATAACGTCAATTGAAACAATAGAAGATTTAGAAGGGTGGAATCATTAATGACTACAGCACTTGTAACAGGTGCATCGCGCGGTATCGGACGTGCGATAGCATTGCAGCTTGCTGCAGATGGTTTTGACATTGTGGTCAATTATGCCGGCAGTAAAGATAAAGCGGACGCGGTTGTTAAAGAAATCGAACAGCTAGGTCAGAAAGCCGTTGCGGTTCAGGCTAACGTCGCGCATAAAGAAGAAGTGCAGGAAATGATTAAGACGACAATCGATACGTTCGGATCGATTGATGTCGTTATCAATAATGCCGGAATTACCCGCGATAACTTAATGATGCGGATGAAAGAAGACGACTGGCAGGATGTCATCGATACAAATCTGACAGGTGTCTTTAATGTTGTGCAGAGTGTAACGCGTCAGCTGCTGAAACAACGTGCGGGTACCATTATCAATATCTCCAGTATTGTCGGTTCTATCGGTAATGCCGGTCAAGCCAACTACGTCGCAGCTAAAGCAGGCGTTGAAGGCCTGACAAAAACTTTTGCGCGCGAACTTGCTTCTCGTAACATCACGGTCAATGCGATAGCTCCAGGTTTCATCGTCTCTGATATGACTGACCAGCTGAGCGAAGACCTGCAGAACGGTATGAAGGCACAAATTCCGCTTGCCAGATTTGGCGATGTGTCAGATATTGCACATGCAGCTAGCTTTTTAGCGTCTGATAAGGCAAAATATATTACAGGCCAGACCATTCACGTCAATGGCGGCATGTTCATGAACTAACATTTCAAGGAGGTGAAAACAATGGCAAATTTCGATAAAGTAAAAGATATCATCGTTGACCGTTTAGGCGTAGACGCTGACAAAGTGACACCAGAAGCATCTTTCAAAGATGATTTAGGTGCTGACTCTTTAGACATCGCGGAACTCGTGATGGAACTTGAAGATGAATTCGGTATGGAGATTCCTGATGAAGAAGCTGAAAAAATCAACACAGTTGGTGACGCAGTGAACTACATCGAATCTTTAGAAAAATAAGTTGAAGTGGTCTCATAAGAGACCACTTTTCCTTTTTTTTCAGGGCTTTTTAACGTAAAATAGGAGAGATAACATTAAGGAGGCACTCAATGAACCGAAAACAGACAATCTTAAATCAATTCCATCTGAAATTGAACCAGAAGATGAATGAACTTTCTATCAAACCCGTTAACACACAGCTTTATGAACAGGCTTTTTCACATTCCAGTTTTATCAATGACTTTAAGCTTAATAAAATAATGGATAATGAGCGTCTGGAATTTCTAGGTGACGCGGTGTTAGAATTGGTGGTTTCTCAGTATCTCTACCGAGAACATAGCGACATGTCTGAAGGACAGCTGACTAAACTACGGGCGGCCATCGTCTGTGAACCATCACTTGTAACATTTGCTACGCATCAGCAGTTTGCAGACCTGATTCTGCTCGGTAAAGGTGAAGAGAAGACTGGCGGCAGAACTCGCCCTTCACTTATCGCGGATGTATTTGAAGCCTTTATCGGTGCCTTGTACCTCGACCTCGGTTTTGATGCTGCAGTCCGCTTTGCTGAAATTGCAATCTTCCCTTACATCGCGGATGAACTTCTGACAGGTACAATAGACTTTAAGACCTATCTGCAGGAGTATATGCACAAAAGAGGAAGCGGTCAGATTACATACCGCTTAGTCAATGAGAGTGGTCCAGCGCACTTCAAGGAATTTACATCGGAAGTGCTGTCAGATACTGACGTGATCGGTGTCGGCACAGGACGGACGAAAAAAGAGTCAGAACAGCAGGCGGCTAGACTGGCGCTGGAGTCCGTGCAGTTAGGAGAATAGTATGGTTTATTTGAAGACAGTCGAAGCTTATGGTTTTAAATCATTTGCTGATAAGACAAAAGTAGAGTTTGATCAGGGGCTGACTGCTATCATCGGTCCTAACGGTTCAGGCAAGAGTAACATAACAGACGCTATCCGCTGGGTACTGGGTGAGCAGTCAGCGAAAAGTCTGCGCGGTGCCCGCATGGAAGATGTCATCTTCTCGGGCACAGAAAAGCGTCAGGCACTCAATTATGCAGAAGTGACACTGAAACTGGATAATAGTGACCGTCAGATCGATGCAGACGCACAACTGAACATTACGAGAAGACTTTATCGTTCAGGTGAAAGTGAATATTTCATCAATCAGACGAAAAGCAGGTTAAAAGACATCACAGAGCTTTTTCTTGATACAGGACTCGGTAAAGAATCTTTCAGCATGATTTCTCAAGGAAAAGTAGATGAAATACTCAATGCAAAACCAGAAGACCGACGCCACTTGATAGAAGAAGCGGCAGGCGTCCTTAAATATAAGAAACGCAAAAAAGAGACAGCTTCCAAGCTCGATGAAACGATGCTTAATCTCTCTCGTGTCAATGACATTATCTTTGATCTTGAAGCGCGTGTAGAACCGCTGGCGATAGAGTCAGCGACAGCAGAAGAACATCAGGCACTGACACAGGAAATGACAGAAGCAGATATTCAGGTGACAGTGACTGATATCCAGGCACTGAAAACAGAATATGCTCGTCTGGATACTGAAATCAAAGAATTCAATGACATGATTCTGATCAAAAAAGAACGGGCTGACAAGCTTGAGAAAGAACTCAGTGGACTGAATGACAGAAATACTGTACTGACTGAGAGTCAGGATAGTCTGAATCAGCAGAGACTGGAACTCTCTACACAGCTTGAACGACAGCAAGGCAGATTGTCTGTCTTGTATGAAAAGCAGGATAATCAGTCACAGGCAGAGGCAAGACAAAAGAAAGAACTGCAGAAACTCGAGTCAGAACGACAAGCTCTTCAGCAGGCTGATCAAAAACAATCAGGTGAGACAGCTGAACTGCAAACAGAGCTGAAACAGGTGAGACAGGAAGAACGAAGTGCTGAGAAGAAACTGACAGAACTGAATAGTGACGTTACTGCTTTAATCGAGTCAGCACGCGACCAGTATTATCAAGTGTTAAGTGAACAGACGTCTGCAAGAAATGAACTGAAATATATTGAAAAAGAACTGACAGCTTTAGAGCGGTATTTCACAGAGAATCAGACTGACTCTCATGATTATCAGGACATGCAGAGGGAACATGAAGTCTTCGAGGATAAACTGAAACAACTAGAAAAAGACTTGATGACTAAACGGACCGCTTATAAGGAATGTCTAGCCGATATTCAAACGAAGCAGACACGTTACCGTGAACTGGATGACCAGCTACGCCAGGGTCACCGTTATCTGGATAAGCTGAAGTCAAAATATCAGAGTCTGACCGCCATGCAGTCAGAATATCAAGGATATTATCAAGGTGTAAGACTGGTGCTGAGAGAAAAGCTTGAAGGCATTTACGGCGCTGTCGCAGAACTGATTGATATCGACTCCAAATATCAGACTGCGCTGGATATTGCGCTCGGCGGTCAGCTCCAGAGTATTGTCACTGAAGATGAAACGAGTGCCCGTGCAGCCATCCAGTTCCTGAAGAAACGAAAAGGCGGGCGTGCCACTTTTCTGCCGCTCTCAACTATTCAGCCGAAAGTGATGGCAGATAGCATGCTCAATAGAATGAAGCAGCTAGAAGGCTATGTCGGTCAGCTTTCTAATCTGATTACAGTTGATCCGAAGTATGCTTCTATCGTGCGTAATCTGACGGGGCTGGTGGTAGTTGCTGAAGACCTTGAGAGCGCGAACAATATTGCCAGACAGACAAGCTATAAGTTTCGTATCGTCACACTGGACGGCAATATCGTTAATCCAGGCGGCTCAATGACAGGCGGCAGTGTGAATCAGCCCTCTATCCTTCTAAGACAGAAAGAAGAACTGGAACAAGTGAGTGTGCAGTTATCCTCTTACCAGGAACAGTTATCAGCACTTGAAAATGAATTTAACAGCCTGAAATCAGAGATTACAGATGCTGAAATCAGAGCACAGAATTTGCAAAGCGCAGGCGAAGAACTGGCTGAAGAAGAACGTGTACTTAAACAGCAGCGTGATGAACATCAATCACGTCTGTATACTTTAAAAGCCATTAATCAGCAGCATGAAGAAAGACTGAAGCAGAAAAACGAATATGAGACGACTCATCAGCGACTGAATCAGTCGATTAGCGAAAATGAAGTGCAGCTGAAAGAAATAGAGCAGCAGATTACTGATTACCAGCTTCTCCAGACAGATGCGCGCTCTATTGAGAAAGAAGTCAACGCGACTCTCGCTGAATTACGTCAGAGAAAAGTCATACTTGAAGAACGTCTGAAATATCAGCGGGACAAACAGCAGACTAATGAAGAGCGACTGAAGCAAGTGAGAGCCGCCATATCAGATTTAGAAGCAGTTGATGAGTTGAATCATATCGAAGAAAAAATCGCTGCTCTTAAAGAAGAAATCAAACAGAGCGAAGAGAAATTGTCTGTAGTCACGCAACAGTTTGATCAAGATAGAAGAGCAGCTGAAGAAGTAGCGGCAGGTATAAGAGAACAGCAAGTGAATTATAACGAACTCATGCGTCAGCTGAACAACCTTGAAAATGGGGTTGGTGAGATGAAAGGTCAGTATTCACGGATAGATGTCCAGCTGGAATCATTGATCTATCATTTGATGGAAGACTACCACATGACCTTTGAAGCGGCAGAAAATCTTTATCCTGAACCGACAGATATTGATGCTGCCCGCAAGCGTGTTAAACTGACGAAACTCGCTATTGAAGAACTGGGACCGGTTAATCCTAATGCTATCCAGCAATATAAAGAGGTTAAAGAGCGTTATGATTTCCTATCAGAACAGGAAACAGATTTACTCTCTGCAAAAGATACGCTGGAAACGATTATGAAAGAGATGGATGATGAAGTAACAGCCAGATTTAATGAAACTTTCAGTCAAGTTCAGTCTAATTTTGCACAAGTATTCAGCGAGCTTTTTGGCGGAGGAAACGGTGAAATTAAACTGAATTCTGATGATGTCCTGACAGCGGGTCTGGATATCGTAGTGGAACCGCCTGGTAAGAAACGTCAGCATCTGACGCTCTTATCAGGCGGTGAGCGGGCGCTTACAGCTGTTGCACTCCTGTTTGCCATTCTGAAAGTTAGGACGGCACCGTTTGTTATACTGGATGAAGTTGAAGCGGCGCTTGACGAAGCGAATGTACTGCGTTTTGGTCAATACGTTAAAACGCTCAGTCACGATACACAATTCATTGTGATTACGCATAGAAAAGGTACAATGGAAGCAGCAGACAGACTTTACGGTGTAACTATGCAGAACTCTGGCATCACGCAGATGGTCAGTGTCGATTTAAATGAATTAAATCATAATGAAATAAAGGAGCTTACAAAATGAGTTTTTTCAAACGACTAAGAGAAAGATTTGCGCCTACAGAAGAACGGCGCGAGGAACTGCCGTTAGAACAACTGGAAGATGAAGAGGTTCAGCCTCTTCCAGAAAGACAAGTAGAACCACCGGCAAAGAAAAATAACGAATGGACATTCGACTTTGATGATGACGACCTGATGTCCATCGAAGAATTTGAAGAACTTGAAGCGCAGCAAATCGGAGCGAAATTCCGTCAAGGACTTGAAAAGTCTCGTGAAAACTTCCAGAACAGACTGAATGATTTACTCGCGCATTACCGGACAGTTGATGAGGATTTCTTCGAAGCACTGGAAGAGATGCTGATTCAGGCCGATGTCGGCTTCAATACGGTGATGGAGCTTGTCGAATCATTAAGATTTGAAGCAAAGCGTCGCAATATCACGGAAACTGCCGATTTACGAGAAGTCATCGTTGAAAAGATTGTTGAGATCTATGAGCAGGAAGATGATGAACTGCAGGCGATGAATATTCAGGAAGATGATCTGACAGTCATCTTAATGGTGGGAGTCAACGGTGTCGGTAAAACGACGACAATCGGTAAACTGGCCCATCGTTATCGTCAGCAAGGTAAAACAGTGATGCTTGCTGCAGGAGATACATTTCGTGCAGGTGCAATCGAACAGCTGCAGATCTGGGGTGACCGTGTCGGCGTGGAAGTCGTCAAACAATCTGAAGGCTCTGACCCTGCTGCTGTCATGTATGATGCAATCAATGCTGCCAAAAATAAAGGGGTTGATATCCTGATCTGTGATACAGCAGGACGTCTGCAGAACAAAGCGAACCTTATGAATGAACTTGAAAAAGTGAAGAAAGTGCTATCTAAAGCAGTAGCAGGGGCTCCGCATGAAGTCCTCCTTGCACTTGATGCGACAACCGGACAGAATGCACTGGTTCAGGCTAAAGCCTTCAAAGAAGTAACGGATGTAACAGGGATCGTTCTGACTAAGCTGGATGGTACAGCTAAAGGGGGTATCGTCCTCGCTATCCGTAACGAGCTTCATATTCCAGTTAAATTTGTCGGACTCGGTGAGAAACTGGACGACTTGCAGCCATTTGACGCGGAAAGTTATGTTTACGGTTTATTTGCAGATATGATTGAAAACAGTGAAATCGAAACAACAGAAGACGAAGAAGAAAATCATGCAGGCTAATATTGATAAAACCATGCGCATGAATTATCTCTTTGATTTTTATCAGGGCCTTCTGACGGATAAGCAGCGCAATTATTTAGAACGCTACTATCTGGATGACGAGTCATTATCTGAAATCGCAGAGACTTTTGAGGTGTCGAGACAGGCAGTTTATGATAATATTAAACGGACTGACGAACTGCTGGAGGATTATGAAGTAAAGCTTGGGCTTTACCAGAAATTTGAGAAAAGACAGCAGCTGATAACAGAGATGAAGGCAATGACTGAAGACAAGGCCTTGATTACTAAATTAGAACAGTTAGAAATGATTGAATAGGGGGTCATCGCGTGGCATTTGAAGGATTATCAGACAGACTCCAGGCGACCATGCAAAAAATCAGAGGAAAAGGAAAGGTAACAGAAGCAGACATCAAAGTGATGATGCGAGAAGTGCGTCTGGCGCTTCTTGAAGCCGATGTTAACTTCAAAGTAGTAAAGCAATTCGTTGCAACAGTATCAGAGCGTGCACTCGGCAGCGATGTCATGACTTCACTTACACCAGGGCAGCAGGTCATCAAGATTGTACAGGATGAGCTGACTCAGCTGATGGGCGGTGAAAATACACAGATCAATATGAGCAAGAAGCCACCGACAGTTGTCATGATGGTCGGTCTGCAAGGGGCAGGTAAAACAACAACTGCTGGCAAACTGGCACTTTTGATGCGTAAGAAATACAACAAGAAGCCCTTACTGGTTGCGTGTGATATTTATCGTCCCGCTGCGATTCAGCAGCTGCAGACAGTCGGCAGGCAGATTGATATTCCTGTCTTCACATTAGGGGACCAGGTCAATCCTGAGGAAATCACCCGTCAGGCGCTTGCGCATGCGAAAGAAGAGCATCTCGATTTTGTCATTATCGATACCGCCGGCCGACTTCACATTGATGAAGCACTGATGAATGAGCTGGTCGACGTTAAAGAAGTATCTAAACCGGATGAAATCATGCTCGTCGTTGATGCCATGACCGGTCAGGACGCAGTTAACGTTGCAGAAAGTTTCGACCAGCAGTTAGATGTCACAGGTGTAACCTTAACTAAACTTGATGGCGATACACGTGGTGGTGCGGCACTTTCTATCCGTAGTGTGACGCAGAAACCGATCAAGTTCGTCGGTATGAGTGAGAAAATGGATGGACTTGAACCGTTTCATCCAGAACGAATGGCATCCCGTATCCTCGGAATGGGTGATGTCTTAAGCTTGATTGAAAAAGCACAGGCATCTGTTGATGAAACAAAAGCAAAGGAACTTGAACAGAAGATGAAGACTTCATCCTTCACGTTCGATGACTTCCTGGAACAGCTGGATCAGGTTCGTAACTTAGGTCCCCTAGATGATCTGCTGAAAATGATTCCCGGTGCCAGCAAAATGAAGAATGTGCAGTCACTGAACATGAATCCGAAACAGATTGACCACGTTGAAGCGATTATTCGTTCGATGACGGCTAAAGAAAGAAAAGATCCGTCAGTGATCAATGTATCGCGTAAGAAGCGTATAGCAGCAGGATCAGGACGCAGTATGGCGGAAGTCAACAGACTGATCAAGCAGTTTGAGGAAATGAAGAAAATGATGAAACAGTTCTCTGGCATGAAAAAAGGCAAAAAAGGCCGCAATCCATTCCAGGGTATGAACTTACCGTTTTAGTGACAAACCAGCTACTCACGTAGCTGGTTTTTTCTAGTTTATATATTTTTCTGAATGAACAATAGGTTGATGCTTTAGTTCTTCAGAAGATAGAGATTGATGTGATTAATGGGTGGGGTTTTTGACTGAATATTCAAGCATTTCATTTGCTATTATTTTCCTTGATTCTCTATAATTAAATTATATCTAAACTGAGGAGGTAATTTTATTGGCTAATGAAGTGATTAAAGAGTCTTATGGTCTATTTATCAACGGTGAATTTGTAGAAGCAGAAGGCAATGAAACACTCGAAGTTTCCAACCCTGCAACAAGCGAAGTGTTAGGACGCGTCGCTAAAGCGTCTGAAGGCGATGTGGATCGAGCGGTTCAAGCTGCAAAAGAAGCATTCAAGACCTGGCGTTACACTTCTCCGGTAGAGCGTGCGGAGTACTTGAATAAGATTGCTGATGCGATTATTGAACATAAAGACGAACTTGCTCAGATTGAATCGCTTAATACAGGTAAGGCACTGCGTGAGTCTTCCATGATTGATATTCCGACAGCAGCAGACCACTATCGCTACTTTGCGAGTGTCATCCGCTTAGATGAAGGTTCTGTCCAGGATATGGATGCGAACACAATGAGTATCATCCGTCATGAACCGATTGGTGTCGTAGGTGCTGTTGTTGCCTGGAACTTCCCCTTCTTACTCGCAGCATGGAAATTAGCACCGGCTCTAGCTGCAGGTAACACAATTGTTATTCAACCGTCATCTTCAACACCATATAGTATGCTGAAGTTAGCAGAAATCATTAAAGACATTCTGCCGGCAGGTGTTGTCAATATTCTGACAGGTAAAGGTTCGGAATCGGGTAATGCCATCTTCAATCATGAAGATGTAGCGAAATTATCATTTACAGGTTCTACTGAAGTCGGCTATTCAGTGGCTAAAGCAGGTGCAGAACGACTAGTTCCTGCGACACTTGAACTGGGCGGTAAAAGTGCAAATATCGTCTTCAGTGATGCCAATATTGAACAGGCGATTGAGGGGGTCCAGTTAGGTATTCTATTCAATCAAGGGGAAGTATGTAGTGCAGGTTCAAGACTATTTGTTGAAGATAAGTTCTATGATGAATTCATCAGCAAACTAAAAACAGCGTTTGAGAGCGTTAAAGTCGGCGATCCTATGGATATGGAGACGCAGATGGGGTCGCAGACAGGTCAGGCACAGATTGATAAAATTGAAAGCTATATCCAAGTTGCCAAGGAAGAAGGACAGAATATCGTTACAGGTGGCGAGCGTATCACGGATAACGGTTTAGATAAAGGTTACTTCTTCCAGCCGACTATCATTGAAATTAATTCTAATGACAGCCGTCTTGCGCAGGAAGAAATCTTTGGACCTGTACTTGTCGTTCAGAAGTTCAGCGATGTGGAAGAAGTCATTAAACTTGCTAATGACTCAGAGTATGGCCTCGGTGGTGGCGTCTTCACTAAGGACATCAACCGTGCGCTTAACATTGCGAACCGTATTGATACGGGTCGTGTCTGGATCAATACTTATAATCAGATTCCAGCGGGTTCACCGTTCGGCGGTTACAAAAAATCAGGTATCGGTCGTGAGACATACCGAGAGACAATCCGTAACTATCAGCAGGTCAAAGGCATTTATATTGATCTGACAGATAAACCGAAAGGATTATATTAAATGAAATGCCCTGCTTTGGCAGGGTTTTTTAAATCTTATTATGCCTTTGTCATATACCATGTTATGTCTTTAAATGAGTTTTAGCATAAAGAGGTACAGTTAGAAATATTGTGCAAAACATATTAATATGACAGGAGATAGTGAAAACTGATGAGGAGTTAATGGGATGAGCGGTCGTAAAAAAAGGATATTAGTAGCAGGTGGCATTAATGGAATGGGGCGTCTGGTTGCTTTAGATCTGGCTGAACATCAGATTGAACTTATCATTCTGGGAGATGATGCTAAAATAGGACAGGCGCTCTGTGATGAAATAATTGCTGACAGTATTTTAACACACGATGATTTATTTTATTATCATGCAGACCTTTCTTCTGAGGCGAAGGTAAAGGAACTGGCTCGTGAACTGAAAAGGGATTTCAGTCATATTGATGCAATGATTATTACAGAAGGACAGATCTATCCTAAGCAGTCATTGACTGCTGAAGGACTGGATAGAAATTTAGTAGCTAATTACTTTTCTCACTACTGGCTGATACAGCAGTTCCGACCTTTACTTAAAGGAGGGAGAATCCTGCTGCCTGCCAGTCATCCACATATGGTGAACCGCTCAAAAGTCACTCTGCCGACTGAACAGCAGACGAAACGATATCGCGGGATTGTCGCAGCCAGACAGGCGCTTGTTGCCCGGATTCTTCTGATGCGTTACTTAAATCAGCCTTTAAAGAAACAGAATATTACTATTAATGTCTTCAATCCAAGGATGAGCAGTAGATTGAGTCTGTTTGCAGCGGATCGCTCAGGAGAACACATTCATACAGCTTCTCAACTGGCTTTGGATGATGATGTTGAAGGGTTAACAGGTCAGTTCTTTGATGATAATAAAAAAATTATTAAGCTGTCTAAAAATTATTCACTTTTAAAAGCAGATGAATTTTATAAATGGTCTAAAGAGCAGAACCGTAGAATATAATTCTATGGTTTTTTTTCTGTATAGGCTTGCATTTAATATAGAAAACAATATAATTAATATATCAAATATAATAAATATAGTAGGGGTTCTCGTATGAAAATAGAACTTGGATTAACTTCTTTTGGTGATAACTCAGACATTTATACAGAAGAAGGGGTTATACCGAAAATATCTGCAGCAGAACGTATGCGAAATATTGTGGAAGAAATTAGACTGGCTGATGAAGTCGGACTTGATGTCTATGGGTTAGGGGAGCATCATCGTCCGGACTATGCGGTCTCTGATCCAGTGACAGTACTCGCCGCTGCGGCTATGCAGACCGAACGTATCCGCCTGTCTTCAGCGGTCACTGTACTATCTTCAGATGACCCTGTGCGTGTTTATCAGCGCTTTGCAACATTAGATGCTCTATCTGGTGGTCGTGCTGAAATCATGGCAGGCCGCGGGTCTTTCACTGAATCTTTTCCGTTGTTCGGTTATACCTTGGATGATTATGATTTGTTATATCAGGAAAAATTAGATCTCTTGCTGCAGATCAACCACCATGAAAAAGTAACTTGGAATGGACAGACACGGACAGCGATTTATGACCGCGGTGTTTATCCTCGGGCGGTACAGGATAAGTTGCCGATTTACCTGGCGACAGGTGGTTCACCGGAATCTTCTGTTCGAGCAGGACACTTAGGACTGCCCATCACCTACGCAATTATAGGAGGTAATCCCGGACGCTTCCGTTATAATGTAGAGGTTTATAAAGCAGCAGCCAGAGAAGCAGGTCATGACTTAAGTCAGCTCTTTATCGCTAATCATTCATGGGGATATATCGCTGACACAGATGAACAGGCATTCAAAGAATATTATCCTTCGACTGAAGCGAGTCATAATGTCCTTGCAAAAGAACGACACTGGGCGCCTTATAATGAGACAGCCTATATATCGGAAATAGAACACGGTTCGTTATATGTCGGCAGTCCGGAACGAGTCGCAAGGAAAATAATCAGTACAGTTGAAACACTCGGTCTGAACCGCTTCATGGTTCATCTGCCGATGGGTTCGATGGAACACGACAAAATCATGTATGCCATTAAATTATATGGTGAAAAAGTCAAACCGATAGTGGATGACCATTTTAAAGATAAATAAGAGTGAGGAGTCCGTCATATGACAAATGACGGACTCCTTGTTACGATGAAAAGGATGGGGAGCTGAAAAGAGTCTATCACTCAGCTGATTTCGGACTTTACAGATTAACCTGCTGTCAATAATGCAGCAGAATGGTCTGTCAACATAATATTGGACAGTTTTTATAGAATATTTCTTTATATTCCCTTGGTGTTAGATAATTTAATGCGCCGTGCGGCCTGACATTGTTATACCAGTTCACATAATCAAAAAGTTCAAT
>NZ_SCWA01000029.1 GCF_004359615.1 Macrococcus brunensis | reverse complement strand
ATCTTACTTAAATGAGGGTGGATATGTTTTAAATTTTACAAACGATAGTTTTAGAAGATTTATCGTTGAATCTATAGATATTGACCCTTATATCGAATATGGAAATATGTCAAAAGGAAAATTACTTACAGCTGTATATGAAAATATCGAAAATCATAAATTAATTACTTTGACTCAGAATTTTGTAGAAGAAATACAGCTACTAAAAGCATCAACAGAAGATAAGTTAGAAGATGTGTTTTTTGAATACGAAGAAATAGATTTAAATAGAAAAATTAAAGAATATGAAAGAAAATTAAAAGTTCTTAATGACATATTAAATAAATATTCTAATACTATATCATTAAATTTAAATATTGAAGTTATGACATACACTAATATTTATGATTTAAAGAGAACAGTTGAAGATTGCTTCAAGGATGAACAGTATTTAAATGGTTTAGATAGACTTCATACTTTATTTCATTCTTACTTAATTGAAGTCTGTAAGAAAAATCATATAGACTACCATAAAGCAGGCAATGAAAAAGAACGGTATTCAATGGATAGTTTATATAATAAGGTCATAAATAACTTTATATCTAATAAACTGATTGTATCAGAAGTAACTGGAATTATATTACAATCTAACAAACAAGTTATGAGAGTTTTTAATGAGGCTAGAAATAATCATAGTCGGTCACATCCAACAGAACAATGGATTGTTGAAAATGAAGCTCGCTATATTAATAGTGTCGTTATAGCTACTATTCATTTGTTAGATTATCTTATCGAAAATACAGAAACAAAGAATAGTAGTATATAAAGGATAAAAAGAGAACAAAATTTTATCATTTTTGCTCTCTTGGTCAATGATACTGTTAGCTACCGTGTTCTGTCTATTTCGTTATGTTTTTTTACTTCTTTATTCAAAATCTGCATTGGTGTGCTTAATACTTCAGCTCTATTGAGAATATCAGCAAATCTCACATTATAGTATTCAGCTAATTTTAAGAAAATCAGTAAGGAGGTATTCGGCCTTTTCCCGTTTTCTACATCTGACAAGTATGGGGCAGACATTTTTAGATCATCTGCTACTTCTTTCTGTGTTTGACTACGTTCATTACGAATATTTCTGAATTGCTGGCAAACTTGGTAATAATGTCGTTCACTGTTGTACATTATCTCTCTCCCATTCTCTTACAACTAATTGATACTTATAGTCTGTCGACTTATAGTATTCATATTAGCAAGATTAGTCTATGAATACTAATAAAAATTTTATTTTAGTAAAAATTGGCTCTAATATTGCTCAGTCAAGGAGAAGTAGAGGATGGTCCCAGGAGGATTTAGCTTTTGAATGTGGACTTCATCGAACATATATT
The DNA here is from genome assembly GCF_004359615.1 of Macrococcus brunensis. Lineage (GTDB taxonomy): Bacteria > Bacillota > Bacilli > Staphylococcales > Staphylococcaceae > Macrococcus > Macrococcus brunensis. The sequence continues at coordinate 13,100 of NZ_SCWA01000029.1, read as the reverse complement.
GGTGGCATAGAACGAGGAGAAAGAAATATTACAATCCTTAATCTTTTCAAAATTGCTAGTGCCTTAGAAGTCGATATGAGTGAAATTTTAAGGCAGGAGGATTAACCACCTGCCTCAAAATTTCACTTTTTTATTGAGGAATCCCTTCAGTCCTTTACTATATGGATTCGGTATCTCAAGCCATCTGAAGAACTCCTTCCCATATATCGTGATCAGATAGCTCTGCTCACCCTGACTTTGCTTATAAACATAGCTTGGCAACATCTCAAGATAATAGACTGAAATGCCCTGTTGATTATACATATTCCCACTGTACAATGCATTCTTTAGAAAGGTCAGTTCATCGCGGGAAGCATCATAAATGAAATAATCTGTATTTCTGTAATAGTTCCTGAATAAATCTCGCCAATGCTCCCGACTCGTCATTGAATAATCATTGGCTATACTCTGAGGAAAATAGATCGGGAGAGACAAACCTGCTATCCTGTAGTATTCCTTGAATATCTCACGAGCAGCATACAGAAAATCCGTTCCTTTATTATCAGTGCTTTCGATGATTCTATAGGGTGTCTCCTTGAGCATTTTAAGATATCTGCTTAAAAAATCTCGAAACAACTGATTGTCAGTCTGTCTGAAGATATCCTTATAGGTTTTTGAGCTTGCTACTCTTTTTTTTTCATCAAAAGGGATATCCACCTTCAGATAATAGAATCTGCTTGTTGCGCGCTGATCCATCTTATAAGTAGAACTGTTTGTCGTACCTATTAAGACCGGAAATGGTTTTCCCTCCAGTTCAAGATGCAGTTCATTTGATAAATGAACCAGTAAGTTTTCAATACTTTTTTCTGTAAAAAACTTCTCTTCGATTTCATCAACCAACAGTGGATATGCATTTTTCTGTCGCATTTCAACATTGAGATACTTTTTAATAGCTGCAATAGTACCTTCTTTACCCTCTGAATTTATGCCTTTCATCGCACCATATGAGACATATGGTGGAGTCTTATCAGCACTTGTCAGCTTATTAATCCATTTCAAAAGGTAGGTCTTGCCTGATCCAGGTGCGCCTCCTATGATACAGAAAATCGGTATCTCACGGTTATTTAGCCCTGGTTGGATTTCTTCAATATTAGCGTGAAGGTAAGATAGGAATGGTGAGGTAAAAGCGTAAAGAAGTATCTCATAAATCCTAGAGACTGCTGTCAGATTCCTGACACGTAGATGATCAAGATAACTGTTCATCATCTGATCAATCAGCCTGATACTTTTAATGATTTCTTCATCACTGATAAAGAAATTAAATGGTACTTCCATCTGAACATTGTCCTTATCTCCGATACCGGTGAAGACACCGTTATAATGATTTATCTCAAGGCGATTATCCCATCTGTTCAGAAAAGGGCGGTGATGCTTCAGTTCCTTGTCATCATCCTGCTTATCAGTATTCGTATAAAAAATTTTAGTCAGCTTATTCTCGACTGTACGTTCAGTGTTGTTTTTGAATCTCAGTTTTTTATTTTCCATCCCTGTCATTAAGCTCATCATTTCTGTCACATTTTTTCTAATATTGAGAGCTTCATGTTCTTCTTTATCGCTGTAGTTCAACTTATCTTGAATCATTTCAGGGACACCGATAATCTCCTTCATCTGTGTCTGTAGTGTCTGAATATCACTTACATCCTTCTTAACTTCCTCCTTCATCACTTTCAAGATATCAATGCTTTTTCCACTAAAAGGCTGTGATTCTTCCTGCTCTTGATACTGTCTGATAACTGAAGGAGGTATCAAATCTGTCGTGAAATTATCCTTGATATATTCATATCTTTTTAGATAGTGTTCATAATATTCATGATCATCCAGTATAATGATATCCTCAAACTGACTTATATTATTTGAGAAAGCCTGCACGCTTAAATTAGCAGAACCGAAGATGACTCGATTAGAACCATTGACGGAATTTCTCAGTAGATAGAACTTACAATGGATCGGTACACCCGGCTTTGGATATTTCAAATTCGCACGTCCCTCTAAAACTTTTTTCTTCTGTTTATGATTCATTTCCGTAAAAACTGTGACTCCTGATTGCTGAATATATTTTTCTTTTGTCTGATGTCTCAGGACTTCATAATGGATATTATCATGTAATTTCTGATGATAACTCTGATCTGAAATGCCCACAATAAAATCCACATAACTGAAATGACTGATGATTTTGTTAATCATTTTATAGCCGACGCTATAACTTGTCCCGATGATTTCATCGTACTTTTCTGAATCAAATATCTCCTCATAGTTGTCATACCGTCTTACTTTTCCGTTATGAATCACATGCAGAAAATCAGGTAACTGCTGAACATCGTCCTCAAAAAGACCAAATGTTTCCTGTACCTCTGTCGTCATAAAAACCTCTCCTTCTTCATCATAGTAAAGCTCAAACCAGTTCACTCAAATGTAAAAAGGCAACAGTAATAAATCAAAATTAACAATTCAATTATCCGATGACTGGTGAAAGTTATCAATTTTAAAGTGAAGCAAAAATATGATATAATATTACCAGTAACTATTTACTGCCCATTTACATGCAAACTTAAAAGTTGGCATCAATGGGCAAGTCCGAAAATCGTCTAGTTCCCGTAGGGGCTTGATAAAAAGGAGGTGTTAACATGGAAAACGGTTATTATATGCTGCGTGTCAGTCATATCAATAGATCATCAAGAAACATCATTGCGTGTGCTTCTTATCGTTCAGATGAGAAACTTTTCAGTGAAAGAACACAGGAAAATATTCAGTTCAGAAAGCATAGTGTAAAACCGGAATCTATGATATTAACACCTGCTCATGCGCCTGAGTGGACAAAGGACAGAGCGTCCTTATGGAACGCAGTTGATAAAATTGAAAGTCAAAATGCGAAAACAAAAGCACCCCGTCTTGCGACAGAAGTTCTTATCAGTTTGCCCAATGATATCGACAGAGATGTTCAGACTGAACTCGCAAAAGATTTCGTTGAAGAAGAATTTGTCAGCAAAGGAATGATCGCAGATGTCTGCATTCATCGTGATGATCTTAACAATCCTCACGCACACATTCTGCTGACGATTCGTCCTATCAATGAAGATGGAACATGGGGAAATAAAACAAAAACAAGAACAAGATATGATGAAAACGGTGTGGCCGTTCTAAATGAAAACGGCAATAAGGTCCGTGAACAGATCCGTTTTGCTGAAATGGACTTAAATGTTCTGAGGAAAAAATGGGAAGAGAAACTGAATGAATATGCGGTAAGAGAACAGAGTAATCGTGTCTATGATGCCAGAAGTTTTAAGGACCAGGGAAGAAAAGAAATGGCACAGATTCATCTGACAAGAGAAGAATATCGACTCGAAAAAAGAGAGCAAAAACGCTGTGAGAAAGCGGGCATTGAATATAAACCCATCACTTTTTATGGTCAGTTAAATCAAGACATCATTGACTATAATGAGGGACTTATTAATGATGTCATCATCGATGAAAAGCAAATTAAACGACAAAATGCGTTTAATAAAGCCGTTGAATATGCGAACAGTGTCGTTCAGATCAATCAAAAAGCACAGACCGTATTAGACAACAGATACAAACATTCTACGGGCTATATCGAAGCAAAAGAAACAATAAATAATACACATGATAAAGCCTCTACCTATGGAAGAAAAATCAATAACAATATTCTAAAAGCAGAGTTAAAAACTAAATATTATGAAGAACTAATCGACAAATATAAAGCTGATAAACACTCTGTAAAAGAGTATGGATTTAATCCAGATACGTTTGTTGAAACAATTAATGAGAAAATTACTAAACTTAATAACGAAAAATCTAATTTCTTTAAACAGAAAGAAGTACAGCAAACAATTTATCAATCTGCTAAGTCTATATATCTTGATAACATCAGTATCAATAATGAAATTGTTGAGATTATGTATCCTAGAAACTTTGAGAAATTCAACAATGATGAAAAAGCATTTATAGTAAATGAAGCCCTTAAAGGTAACTTTATCGAAACAGCATATGTAGAAAAAGCATTTAGAGATTCTGCCGATATTCCTGATAATCTTAAAAAACGTGACCAGTATCTTAAAGCAAGTAAAGATATATTCTTTGCTGATCGTGTGATAAAAAATAATCAAAATGAAATCTCTGATAATGCTATTGAGAATGTACTGATTAATAAAATATTTATTGATAGTAAGATAGAAGAACTGAAAGAACTCGAAGTATTTATAAATGATGAACTTGCACGTACTTTACCACTTCATCATGCTAAGTTAATTGATGATTTAGATGTTTATTCTAAGTCACAGTTACTTACAAAAATAGATAGTATCGAAAATAAAGATGATATAAAATCAGTTGATACTGTCGTAAGAAATCATATAAGCGATCATAGTAATGTTTATCACAGTAAATCTTATCAGGAGCATTACGGAACTGCCAACTCACATAAAGGAATAGTTAATAATCTTCTTAATAGCTTAACTATGTATGCTAATAATGAATACATAGAGAGTAACAGCAATAATAAGAAGAAGAAAAAGAAAAAATGGAATGAACGGTCTTATAATAGATAATGTTATAAATATTTTTAAATAAGGGGACATTTTGCGAGTTCCGTTTTGACTTTATTAAATTCAACTCTTATAAGGAGACATTTTGCGAGTTAATTAAGTAATGATCTTACCTTATATAATCTTTTAATATCTTTTAAATACTTTTTAAATACTTTTAAACCCTTTTAGAAGCTCTACACTCTTAGAGAGACAAGGGATTCAAGCTGCATAAGGAGACATTTTGCGAGTACGAGGAGACATTTTGCGAGTTTCAAGGAGACATTTTGCGAGTACGAGGAGACATTTTGCGAGTTTCAAGGAGACATTTTGCGAGTTTCAAGGAGACATTTTGCGAGTTTCAAGGAGACATATTTATATTTGAGTCTCCCTATTATATTTTGTATAATAAAAATATAATAGGAGGTTGAAAATATGAGTGAGATTGAATATACCAGAATAACTAAGTACCAAAATGAAATGAATCTAGTTCCTTTAAGAAACTTTACTAGTGTTGAAATTGATTTGTTTTTTGCAATATGTACGAAGCTGAAAGACCAAGGAACAGATAAAGTACGTTATTCTTTTAATGATTTGAAATCACTTAGCAATTATCATCCGAATAATACTCAAGAACGCTTTATTAGTGATTTAGAGCATGTCTATGACAAGATGCAGGGATTAACCTATACAGAGAGAACAGAGCATAAAATAAAGAAATTTATATTGTTCACTTATTATGAGATTGATAAGAAGGAAAAATATATTGAGATAGCCCTGAATCCTGAATTAGAACATATTTTAAACAACTTAACTGGCAATTTCACAAGATTTGAACTGAAAGAATTGACAGGCATTAAATCTAGCTATTCAAAACATATGTTCAGGTTGTTGAAACAATATAGAACCACAGGATATTTTAAAATTGAAATTAGTGATTTCAGAGATCGATTAGACATTCCGGATTCCTACAGGATGACTGATATAACCAAACGAGTGTTAAATACGATTGAAAGGGATTTACAGAATATATTTAAAGGATTGAACATTGAAAAGATAAAAAAAGGTAAACAAATAAAGTTTTTAGAATTTCGTTTTCAAAAAGAAGAGCCAAATGCAGAAAAAAAGAGAGAGCTTATTTTCAATGAGGAGCTTAGAATACAAAGTGAGAAGTACATGAGGGCGTTATTTAAATAAAATTAAAATGCGTATGAAGATGTGTATACACATCTTCATACGCATTTTAATTATAAGCTTTTAATTAACTCATTTAAAAAAGCAGAGGTAGACTTAAAGTTCTTATCTTTCGCAATCTTATCAGCTTTTTGTTTAACGCTGGGATCCAGCATAATATTGTATCTTTGTTTGATTTCATGAGGTGGTTGTACTTCGATTGTTTTAATTTCAATATTAGGTGAGCTATGAGTTTCCTTTTTATTGGATTCATCAGAACTATTGCTTTTTAGAGCTTTTTTTATTTTGTTAGATTTTTCGCTATTATATTCGAAAGCCATATTATTACTCCTTTTTTATTTTATGTATTCAAGTAATTTTAAATTTGTCTCATGGTATTCATCAAAAAAAGCTTTATGCTTAGTATAAAAAGATTTTTCTAACGACATGTCAGTGATAGATTGTTTTTCAAGTGTTGTATTATTAAATAACTCTTTATTAGGAATGATAGCTATCACATCATCAATTTTCGAAAGGATTTTCATAAATTCTCTTGAGGACTTTGTATTATGCTTTACCATATTGGCAATAAAGTAAAGGTTGGCAGTGATATAACTTTCTCTTGTCTTAAAATCAACCATTTCATTTTTAAATTCATTAAATCTTTCTATCAGAATATCTCTTGAAGAAAATCCATGTTCACTTGGTGTAATAGGACTAAAAACAGTATGACTGATTGCGATAGCATTTTTAGTGATAGTTGAAAAATCTGGGTGTGTATCAATTATAATAAAATCAAATTGATTTAGATTTAATTCTTCAAAGTGATCTTCTAGCCACATATAAAAAAGCATATCTTTATTACTTTGAGTTGAAATATTCTTTTCTATTTCATCTAACCGCATATATCCAGGAATAATTGAGAGAGAATTATCTATACTTATGACCTGTACTTCATTTTTAGGTATAAAAATGTCTGCAACTGTCCCCCTATTTTCAAAAATATCAAACGTCTGAGTTAGATTGCACTGATGATCTAAATCAACGTAAAGAACTTTTTTATCTTGATGTTTGAGCCATTGACCAAAGTTATATGCTAAAGTTGTTTTACCGACTCCACCTTTAATAGCAGAAAACGTAATGATTTTCATTGCAAACCTCCGATTCACAAATACTTATACTACTAATTATAACATTATTAACAGTATAAGTATACATATACACACCTCTATGTGTATGCATGGGTTGTTAGATGGAATTTTCATTACAATAACAAAAATTTATGACTAGAAATATACTGTTAATTCAGTAGAAAAGTGTTTTGGAAAAGCAAGGAGTCATTTTAAGATAGGAAAAAAAGACTATCTAAAGAAATAAAGATGAAATATTAGAAATTCTATCAACCAATGCTTAAGAAGTTATCAATATCCATATAAAAAGGCTGATTCTTTTAGAATCAGCCTTTTTAATAATCTTTCTTTAACATTAATATAATTTCTGAAGTCATTGTAACAGAGTGATTGCCTATTTTGTTAGTAGGAGAATTTTTTGAAGGCATACGTTTGTTAGGAATTTTTCTATAGAAGCTATATAGATGGTGAACATTATACTTTCTAAATAACTCAGAAATTATTATATCAGTTGGTATACTGATCATTTTAACAGTCCTATTAGCTACTACCCAAAACTGATAAGATTCAGGTTTCATTACTCTTGTAGTTTCTTTAATTGATTTGTCTAAATCAATATAAAATTGAAGTACTTCTAAGGCTCTCTTTTCATCTTTATGTTTTATAAGATTGAACACTGTATTTAATGTCGGAGAGTCTAAATGGTCTAGCACATCGTTAACTATTATTTTTCTATCTGTTCTTCCTCCAAGCATCACATTGTCCAATTGATTTATTTTAGTATCATCATCTATCTTAAGATCCAGCCATTGAGCCGATAATCTTGAAAACTGTCCATAAGCTACAGTTGTTTTACTATCGCCATATGGAGGTGAAGTGACTACAATATCAAACATTTCATTCTTAAATTCATCAGGAAGTTTTATATTACTTTGCTTATTTATCACTGTTTTAGGCGAGTAATTTCCTACCTCTTCAAGTTGTTTATAAAAATCCATATTACCTATTTCATTTCTGTATACCCTTTTTAAAAATTCATCATTAACATTGGGACTCCAATTTTCTAATTTCTCTGGGGCCATTCTATAAAGTTTAAATTCATTATTACGAGTATTTGATACGTGTCTCACTGTCTCACTAAATGATGCCATAAAAAATGTTTTTAAATCATCATCCATAAAATCATTTATACAATTTTTTATTAATTGCAGACTTATTATAACCTCTTTTTTAAACCAAAAATCTATTTTATCGAAGTCAGGAAGATTACTTATTTTGTAATTCCCTTCATGGTGCAAGATTGTCATTTCTCTTATAGAATACTCAAGATCTGAAATAGCTCTAGATAACTTTGAAGGTTCTATAGGAGTGGTTTTAGCTTTGCTCATCATTTGCGATAAAGGATTAATATCTGTGCCATATACTTCTAAGTCATGTACAAGTCCTTCTACTAATGAGGTACCAGATCCCATAAATGGATCATACAATTTTTTTATTTCTGGTTTTACTTCTTTTACTAATTCAATAAATTCTTTGGCCAGTTGAGGAATCATCATAGCTGGATAAATATGGTAACCGTGAGTTAGATATTTCGTATTTGAATTTAAGAAATCTAGATAATCTTTCTCTCGATTGATTTTATTGGATAATTTTTCAATTAATATCTTATCGGTTTTTGTCAAATTGCTCATAATTTACTCCTTTTTGGTTTTTGTGTACTTTAGGTGCACAAAAACCAAATTAAAATCTACTATTCTTAGTATATGCCTTATCTATTAATAAAACAAGGAGGATTTTGAATGAGTAGAAGTATTGAGTTTGACAAAATCACTGCTGAATTAGTTGATATTCAACTAAGAGATAAAGGATTAAAACTTTCTGATATCTCAATGATATTAGGCATTAGAGAAGATCATGTACGAAAAATTAATTCAGCAAGTAGTGATAAAAGATATACCTTAGAACATCTATATCTTTTATCTAAAAAATGGAATACACCATTGGAGTCCTTTTTGCCATCAGATCAAAACTTATCAAAAATTAATCGATATTCAAAAATAGACGACGAACAAAAGAAAATCATTCTAGATAAAATAGAAAGTCAATTAAGAGGGGATTACAAACATGAGTGAATATTTAGATATGTTAAAAGAAGCTGTTCAAAAAATAATCGATGATGGCTGGCATGAAACAAAGAGAACAGGCAATACAGGAATAGGAAAAACATTTGAAGATTTACTTGAAAAAGAAGAGGACAATTTAGACGCACCTGATTTTCATGATATCGAAATTAAAACACATGAAACTGCTGCAAAATCTCTTTTAACCTTATTTACTAAAAGTCCGACAAATCCTCGAGGGGCTAATACTATACTTCGAAATAAATATGGCAAAAAAGATGAATATGGGAATAATATCTTACATCAAACTGTATCTGGTAATAGATTAACAAAATCCAATTCATACTTATATGATTTTAAAGTTGAAGTGGATTGGGAAAATGAAGTAGTAAGATTAGAAGTTTATGATAAGAGTGAAAATATGATTGATAATTCTGTCTATTGGTCATTTGAAAGTCTTCAGAAACAATTAGATAGAAAATTAAAATATATAGCTATCATTTCAGCTGAATCAAAAATTGAAAATAATACAAAGTACTATAAATACAATAGTGCCGATTTATTAACTGGACTGTCTGTTGAATCACTATGTGAAGGTATAGAAAATGGTGATATAAAAATTGATATCAGAATTGGTGCTTATCATTCAGGGAAAAAAATAGGGAAAACTCATGATCACGGAACTGGTTTCAGAATAAATATGGAAAAATTGTTAGAATATGGCGAAGTGAAAGTAATACTCTAGCATTTGAAAAGAAGTTCAAAATCAAAGTATCAATTTAACTAAATATACTTATTCATATAAGGAGGTGAATTATCTTGAAAAAAGGTAAAATTAAGAAAAATAATAAAAAAACAAGCCGTCTGGTCAACGGCTTGAAAACTGAAACTGTTATTTTTTTTACCGAAAGGTTCTCCGTTGGTCTGAGGAACTTTTCGAACAGCTTCAATAATTGAATATGTTTTAATAATACTAAAAAATCTCTGATAAATCACTTCTATTCAGAGATTTTTTTATCTATAATATCGGTCTTTCAAAACGTTGTTAAGCAATTGGCTGAGGGAACAGCAATTATATTCATAATATCCCTCTCTACTTTCTTAGAAGCACCTTGCCGAAGCACTGACCATATCGCCACCTACAGCACTAGGGACAGCGAGAACAGCAAGTTCATCTAATCCACGATCGATAGCACTACCAACAAGTGTTATAGTACTAGCAATTTCTGTTAAAAATGCAAATGACGTAGATACTTTTAATTACATTTAATTCATTTTATCTATTCCTTTATATTTTAGTTACAAGGAAATCACAGTAAAAATATATAACTAAATGTATATTTTTAGAAAATTTAAGGTTAAGAGTTATTGTATATGATTTAAATGTGTACAATTATCCGCTAAAGAGTGAAGAAAAGTTCAAGAAAATTAATCGTAATCTTCAGTCATTCATTAATAGTTATTTAAATATTGATGATAGTTCAGATTGAGTATGTTGCAGTCTAGCAGAAGAGCGATTAACATACCGGAAAAATGAAGAGACATCGCTGAGTTGTAAAGTATGACTTAGATTAGTATAAAATAGTTTTAGAATAAAAATCAGGGGTGGTATTTTGAGTTCAACGACAAAGAATGAGATAGACCGAAAATTTAAAGGGAAGATTTTTAAGAATGAGAACATTAAAGATTTAATTACTTTTTTTCGTAAAACTTATGAGGAGTCTGATGATCCTGATATGAATATGATATTAAGCATTAAATATAAAGATGGTTTGTCTGTCAGTGGGATTGATGATGAAATCTTAAAAGATACTGAAATGATTGAGTCCCTTTCTTTTTGGTTACGTGATTATAGAGAAAGTAAAAAAATAAGTGTAATTATTTTTGAAGATGGAGGGCATTATTCTGTTGCAGGAAGTGATGAGAACTGGGTACGAGCTAAAATTAATGTTTTAGATGAATATTTTAGTAAACTTCTGAATCAGAATAAATTTTTATCAAATTCTTGGTTCCAGTTCTCGATTAATTTTATTTTCACTCTAATCTTATCGCTGAGTATCTATCGTTTTATTCATAGGAATCTGTTAAGCGAAGAACTGCAAAATGATGATTTATTTGGACTTGTATTAAACCTTCTTTTCACTTTTTTAAGTTATGTATTTCTTTTTTTACTGACTAAGAGCCTTTATAATCTTTATCCGACTATTGAATTTGATACTGTTAGAGATTATTTGAATAAAAGTAAGAAGAGAAAGTCTTATATAGTGAAAACTTTAGGATTTTTAATTACAGTTATTTTAATTCCTATTTTTTTGGATTTAATTATTAAATAATTTTTAGTTAAGCAAAGGAGATATATATTGAATTCTATTTCAACGGGAATTTATAAACAGATAAAAAATGATATGCCTGAAATTGAAAAGTGTATTAATACTAACAATACTTCTAGGGAATATTGGGAAGACTTAAGAGTTAAGTATGGAGTTTTCTTTATTCCCGATATAGATTTTCATGTCCCAAGAGTTCGAGAGGGAGGAACTTATAGACCCTGGGACAAGGTTCCGAATTATACTTCCGAACTTAGGAAGTTAAGGACATATCTACTTGCTACTTTGATTAAGAATGAGTATAAAACTGATTTTGAGTTGTCTAATGATTTTGTAAAAAACGAGGCTAAGGAATTATTAAAAAAGAAGCTTGTCACAGAGCAAGATGTGACAACTAGTGAATTAATAATTTTATCTAAAATCTATATTGACTCTGACAACTCTGACCATAAACAGTTTGCATTAGAAAAAATATGGGATGTATTTGAAAGATTGAAAACTATTTATGGAGAAGGTAACAAAAAGAAAAATATCGAAGATTTAATCAAAAAAATTAGTCATAGTACTGAAAGAAATAAATTGTTATTTGATAATGAATTTAAAGAATTGACTAAGATTGGCAATGAATATCAGATAAGACATTTTGAAAAAGATAAAGAGCCTATACCTTCTGATGACTTTAGGGAATATTTATTTTTTAGGGTTTTAAGTTTGATTAGTTATTCAATTATCGAGAGTGAAAAATAAATATTTTAGCTAAAAAAGAGAGTACTTTTTAAAAGTGCTTTCTTTTATCTGTACATTTATAAAATTGATTGATCAGCTGAGAATATAAGTAAAATAAACGTTCGTTATCTTTACTAATTAATTCATCTTTTTCTCTAACAACTAAATGCCTTTAATCAAAGGCTTTTTATTGTATCTTTAAAGTTAATAAATACGTAAACTATTCAAAGTAATTAAATATTGAATTTATATGAGTTATTTAACTCGGAGATTGCCTGTAAGAGCGCTCGAGAGATAAAAAGTAAGGGAGTTGTAGGGAAGATGGCTAAGATTGGCTATGCGAGAGTGTCAACGAAAGAGCAGAATCTCGATTTTCAGTTAGATCTGCTCAAAGAACGAGGGTGCGAAAAAATCTTCTCGGAGAAAGTCAGTGGCAGGAAGATTAAAAGAACTGAACTCGATAACTGCATGGACTATTTAAGAGAGGGCGACACACTCGTTATCTATAAGCTGGATAGACTGGGGCGAACAACGAAACAGCTGATCGAGTTATCTCAATGGCTAGATGATAACCATATCAGCTTAGAAATCATCGATATGAATATCAATACAAAAGACGCACTCGGTAAAATGTTCTTCACGATGATGAGTGCGTTCGCAGAACTTGAAGCTAACCTATTAAGTGAACGTACGAGAAAGGGTTTAGAGGCTGCAAGAGCGAGAGGAAGAAAGGGGGGCAGAAAGCCAATCAGTGATGAAAAGAAAGCCTATATCAAGTCATTATATGATAGTAAGGACTATACGCTGGCACAGATTGAGCAGAAAGCAGGGGTCAGTAAACCGACTATCTATAAAGTGATTAAAGAAATGAAGAAATGAGGAATAATTTTGACAGAAAAAGAAAAGAGACAAATAATATCTTACTTAAATGAGGGTGGATATGTTTTAAATTTTACAAACGATAGTTTTAGAAGATTTATCGTTGAATCTATAGATATTGACCCTTATATCGAATATGGAAATATGTCAAAAGGAAAATTACTT
>NZ_SCWA01000028.1 GCF_004359615.1 Macrococcus brunensis | reverse complement strand
GAAAGGTGTTTGCCCTTAACGGTTTTCGTGTTACCATTGATATGCGTCATACGAATTCATTCCTTTATTGTCGGTGTGAGAACTACAATATTAACATGAATTCGTCATGGCGTATTTTTTTTATAAACAATTAATGTATCCTCCACCTTAGGTGGCTAACTTGATTGTATAACTTACCATTTTTATTTGAAGTAAAAGAAAAGACAAACCCATTTTAAAAATAAGTTTGTCTACGTTTCGACAGACCTGTTTCTACAGGTCTTTTTCAGTGCTGTGCCGCTTCTGTCAGCACTTGATTCAACTGTACTATATTTTTCTCCCACATAAACTCTCTTGTGACGAGTTCTCTCGCGTTTTCTCTCAGTGTTCTCTCGAGTTCATGGTTGTGCTTGATATGTTCAATCGCCTTCAGCACGTCTTCTGTCGTCGCCTTCTCTTTTGCGTAACCGACTTGATTGTCATTGATGAGCAGATTGGCATAGCCGCCCAGATTCGTCACGACAGGGACACCGCAGCCGATGCCATCGATAATCTTCCCGGGCAGCACATTTAGGAAGGTTTCTGTCTCTTTTAATAATGACAGCTGAATGTTATGTGTGCGGATCATCTCCAGGCACTCCTCCCGGCTTTTCTCGTGATAGGCTGTGACGTATGTGAAGTCCTGCTCGTTGATATAGTTGAAGAAGTTGTGTGCATTCATGCCGTAGACGACTGCATTGAAGTAAATGCCTCTTTTTTCAAGTCCCGCTGCTACTTCCAGCAGCTGCTCATAGCTCTGAGCGAAACCGATATTGCCGGTGTAGATGACTTTGAAGTCATCTGTCACATTCTTGAAGGCGATTTCTTCCTGGTTAAAGGCATTCGGGAAGTAATACTGTTTGACCTTCGGGGCTAATGACTCTATATGGCTTCTGAAGCCTTCATTGTTGATGATGATAGCGTCAGACACGCGGTACATGCGTTTCTCCAGCACTTTAAGGATGGGAAAAATGAACTTGACCGACTTCAGCTTGTCGATGCCGACCAGTGAGTCCGGCCAGAGGTCTCTGACTTCCAGTACTCTAGCAGTCGTATGTCGCTGACCGAAGAACGCCGCCCACGGCATAAAGATATTCGGCGTCGTGACGTAGAGAACATCATAGTCCGCCTGTTTTTTGCGGATGGTCCGTCTGACTTTCAGTCCAAGCTCAAAATAGTAGAGCAGCCGCATCGCCATGGACTTGCTCTGCTTGGACGTTCTCATCTTGAGACGCTTGATGTCTGGCGACTGGTTGAGGCGTGCGTCGTACCAGAACTTCTGCTCCTGATACATCTTCTCGTTCGGATAACTCGGCTCTGTTGTCAGGACGTCCACCTGATGATACTTCGATAACTGGTTGTACAGATTTCTCAAGCGGTTGGCGCCTGAACCGATCTCCGGATAGAAGTTCTGTGTTACAAGTAATATCTTCATGTCTCTCTCACCTTTTAATATAGTCCGTCTATTATAGCATTTCAGGACCGATACTTCTATTGGCTGAAGACACTGTCGTTAATCACTCAAACAGTAGGTGTCGTCGGTGTTTCTGCTATAGCTTGCTGTCTTAAGTCATCTGACTGCAGGCTGCTAAGGGCAGGACAGCCGTTAATGTCAGTATTTTATCTATCAGCTGCCGTCTCCTCTGTTCTATTATTTGTCATACTTATTATTGAATAAGCGATATATAAAAAAAGCGAAACGTTATCACTCGTTTCGCCCTACAATTTTATAATCTACAATATTTTAACTAGATCAAGATATTTATTGCGTTTTTAGATTGACTTCATTTTTCAGTTGAATCTTTAATATATTACTTATAGTCATTGAGTCCATTATACTGCCTTCTTCTGTAAAGGCAATAATCGGTCGTCCACTACCTAGATAGTCACTTAATTTACTTGGTAAATACGGATTCAGACGTTTATAAGCCTTCGTATGCGCATCCATTACAACGAGTGCATCGAGCTGGGTTGTCATATTCAGAAAATCAAAGTAGCCAAGATAAGGATAGACTATTACTCTATCACCGACACCTGCTTTTATAAGTTCCACCTTCACCTGCTTAGGATTAGAAGTGAAGATATGCATTTTCAGTGGGAGTGACGTCCTTAAGATATCCTCTTGAGTCAGCAATGTCACTATTTCATCCAGACCTCTCGTCGCATAGAAATTACCGAAATATCCTATATGATAGTAGCCACTTTCAAGTGGGATGATTGCATCTCCTTTATGATAGAAACGTTCAGGCATGACAGGATGAGGGGCAATGACCGATTTAGCACGTATATACGCCTTGATATCTTCTGGAAAGCGTTCAATCATCATTTCCAGCTGATGCGTGTTAGTGAACACCAGTTCATCCGCTGCTGCAAAAGCGATAATTTCCGTCATATTGAATAAGTTATGATCGATATAAGGCTGCCAGCACGCGTCTAATTGTTTGAATAATCGTGACCACTGTCTGGAATAGATTTTTGATTCTCTTTTGTCATTTTTAATATCATGTAAAACTGGATCAGAGAATTCTGCTATCCATCTGCTCTGCGGTTCTTCATGTTTTATTTTAAAGGCGAGGAAATGACTGCCAGGCCATAATACTCTTGAATAGATTTCATGATAATGCGTCTGTTTTACTCGGCGCAGCCCTTTAATGATGAATGCTTCTATTAATGGCCAGCTACTGAAGCTGGAACAGTTATCAAGCTCGAAATGCCGATCAATAAATGGCTGGGCGAGCGATTTAAGCGTATAGTCGGTTTCTCTGACATCTGACATATTGTTGGAGATGACATCACAGGCTCTCCCTCTTTCGTAAATACGCTTGGCAAGAACAATGCCGCTTGTATCCGAATAAGGCGGGAAACAATAGCCGATGTAAAGTGTACGTGCAAGACCTTTGTTAATGGCCTGAAAAGGAATATATTCCTGCTCAAGTATTTCGAATAGTGCTATGACTTGCTGATAGTCATCCGGGTTTTCGCTCAGATAGCGATTGACGAAGCCAGCCTGTGCGTCCATCCTGTTGATAATCAGCTGACGACTATCCAAATCATCAGTCCGGTCCAGTAAGCGGCCCAGGGCTTGAATCACATCGAAACGTTGTTCAACATTAAAATCATAGCTCATGGTCGTTCTACTCAGTGAATCAGTTGTCATATGTCGATAATAGATGGCTGTATGAGCGGGTACAACCTGTATGTCAGGTGTATATTCGGTAATAATAGACATCATCAGTACGACATCTTCCCCGCTTCTCAGTTGAGGCTGATATTTTGTGTTCTTGAGATATAATGTCGGAATGATTTTAGCGCCGTTCATCGACAGCACTTTAGTCAATTTGTCATATTGCGACACTCTCTGATTCATATACTGCTTAATTTCCTGCTGAATCACATTATGACTATCGATTTTCCCGTCTGTAATATCATGCAGCTCGAACACAGTAAGTGCAGAATGCGACAGATAAGGTGCTATTTGTTCGAGTAGTCTAGGTGATAGAGTATCATCTGCATCCAGAAAAAGGCAGTGAGAGTAAGCGGCTTCATGAATACCGACATTTCGTGCTGCAGCAGCACCGACTTCTGACATTAAAATTTTGTACGGAAACGTCATCCCTGCCGCTTCTAATACCATTCTGTCTTGCTGAACGTTCTCAGTCTCGCCGTTCAATATGAAGATCACTTCATAGTCGGTGTATGTTCCTGCGGCTTCAGTTAATGTCTTTAGTAGCTGCTCTATATAAGTTTTTCCTTTATACATCGGTATAATGATTGTTATACCGTCAGGTAACTGCCTGGCATCGAACGTCTCCTCTTCAGTAGCAGGCTGCTGATGATCTAAGGTATGAAGAAGTGCTTCTATTTCACTTAATCTCTTTCTATACATTTATTTCAATCCTTTTAAGAGATTTTTGGACTTAATCAGCATCTTTACAGGGAGAAAGTTTCTGATTTTATCAAATCTGCGTTCATAGAGTCTGACTTTATTTTTTAATTCCGCTATCTCCATATCCCGAGATTGAAGTGTCAGCAAGGCCTTTCTTTCAGAGCGAAGGCTCAATTTCAGTGATTCCCGAAGTTCTTTTTCTGACATGACTATCACCTCAATTAATTTTTTCGTACATACCCAGCAATTTATGTTTTTCCTGTTCCCAGTTATATTTATACTTGGCGCGCTTACTGTTCTCCTGCCAGTGCTGATGTTCCTCTTTGTTAGCGAGCGCATAACGTATGGCTTCAACGAGAGCCTTTTTATCTGAATCCTTGATTACAAGCCCCGTTCCTTCTTGCTGAATCACTCGTCTGATCTCAGGAAGGGCTGTCCCTATTACAGGTACGTGTGCCATCATATATTCATAAAGTTTATTGGAAGACGCTGAATAATGATTGAAGTTTGTATTTTCAAGTATCTGAAAGCCGATATAGGCATTCTTCGTATATGCTCTTAGTTCTTCGTAAGGGACGCGCCCAGTAAATGTCACTTTTTCTTCGAGACCGAGTGATCTGACTTGTTCTTCTAACTGCTGCCTTATTTTTCCGTCTCCCACCAGCAGCAGTCTAGCATCGACATCTGCTTCTTTAAAAGCATCAATGAGTAAAGGAAGCCCTCTTCCTTCCTGCAGTCCGCCTTGATATAAAAGTATTTTCTTATTTGATGGTAGTTCTTTATTTTTAACATCTGCTATGTCATAAAATTCAGAGTAATTATGAATGGATAGCGGCCGCTTTCCATAAAGCATTTCGTGATACAGTGCTCTTGTTTCGTTCTCAACTATTGTGTAATCGACAAATCGCAATAGAAAATGTTCTACTTTATAGACAAGCCCTGTCTGGTAATGCGTACGACTCGTGTTCACTTCATGAGAATCAAAAATGAGCGGTTTCTGTTTAAGCCGCAGTTTTGCACATACAACACCTTGAATCAAAGTATTCAAGTCATGACTATGATAGATATCAGTTTCTGTTTTATAGCCTTCTCTAATCATCTTCAGCATTAAATAGGCATTAGGCAGATGTTTAGTTATCATTGTATTAAGCTTGTGATTTTTAAGAGAAAAGTGAGCGTCACATTTCTGCTGACGTCTCACTTCTATGCCTGAAGATAGTCTCTCTTCCAGCTTGATATTCTCCTGTTCGCGCTTAGCAATGACAGTTACAGGGTAGCCCGCTTCAACAAGGGCGCTGCCTTCCCGCAGTACGCGTGCATCATTTGTAAAGTTATTCCATAGAAACATGGTCACTTTTTTCATGGTAAGTCCTCCTATTTCAGATGATTGAGAAATGACATCAATGGTATCACATTCATCTGACATAATACTGCAACAGTAAATAAAGCAAGCAGCAGCACTAAATAGACTAGATAACGAAGAGACGGTTCATCCTTATTCAGCTCAATATCAGACATATGACCTATCTGGCCTTTAGACATTTCCTTTTTATAATTCAACTGTTTCTCCTTGCTGTAACTATTATATTCTCTGACAAAACGGCCATAGAGTCCTACAGTCGGAATACAGTCACCGAATGCTTTCATTTCGCCATAATGCAGCCATATCGCTTTATTACACATTTTCTGTATCTGACCGATTGAGTGACTGACAAAGAAAATAGTTTTGCCTTGTTCCTGAAATTCTTTCATACGCACGATACATTTATTCGAAAAAGTATCATCACCGACAGAGAGCGCTTCATCAACTATCAGTACATCCGGATCTGTATGAACGGCGATTGCAAAACCCAGCCGAGACTTCATACCACTAGAATACGTTTTAATCGGCTGATAGATAAAGTCTCCAAGTTCAGAAAACGCAATAATATCGTCATAACGTTCAGCAATCTGCTGTTCAGACAAACCATGCATCAAACACTTCATCTTAATATTCTCTGCACCAGTCAGTTCATTGTTAAGTCCGGCTGATATAGCAATCAGAGAGCTCTTGCCATTAATCGTAATCTGCCCTGTTGACGGGGCAGTCACTTCTCCCAGAAGATTTGATAAAGTCGACTTCCCTGCACCATTTAAGCCTACTAATCCGACACTATCTCCCGCTTCTACCTCAAAACTGATGTCGCGCAAGGCATAATAAACTTCATCATGTTTTTCTTTCTTCCAGAATTGAAGAATAGAAAAAATTTTATCACTTTTTGTTTGATTAACAGGATATATTTTTGAGATATTTTCAACTTTGACTTTTATCGCTGTATCCATGTACTTCCTCCTTATTGGTAAAGGGCGTCATGAATATCTTTACGAATCATAGGCGCCATCGTTCTGACGTAGCTCTGTGAAATATGTTGTCCATCAATATACATAACGACATCACCAATTGCAGGTAAACATTTCTCCTCAGTACAGAAGAACTTAGTATAGTCGTGATAAATAATATTATCAGGTTTATCTGTCAATTTGTCATAGGGACTTGGTGTCACTATCACGTTTTTTCTAGGAGTTGAACATTTATCTATTGAACCTTTATTCATTTCAAGACATTCAGGTATATTGATATCCATTCTCGGATTATCACGAACTCCGAAAATACTAATATTCAATGTTTCTAATTTTTTAAATTGAGCCAGGAATCCTTCAGGAACTTCAGTTGATTCACCGTCAGAAACATCAACCGTTGTATAAACGAGATCGGGTTTTATCTGGGATATTATATTAATAACATCTTTATTCCACTGGTCACAACCTCTTTGTTTCTGATGCTCTGTAGAAAACCGACAGTTACTTTTTGTGATATTTGCAATTCTTATTTTATCTTTTTCAGCAAATTCTAATAATGCACCTAACCAATGAGCAGAATGTGAACCGCCTACTAAAGCGATTGTTTTGGTATAATCATCTTTTGCACCATAATAACAAACTTTTACTTCCGGGCTATTTCCCATAACATTACAACCATCATCATAACTGACAGCTAAGTCTTCTTTCGCTTTCATTGGAGCTGGATACAATGTCTGCCCTGTATTTAACTGCTCTGATAGCTCCACTTGTTTAGCTCCATTATAACCAGACGGTAAATCATCTGCTAAGCTATCTTCTTGATTAAGAAGAAGATAGGTCAATGGAAATGAAAGAATCAATGTAATCATAGCCGGGAAATAGAAAAACTGCAGACGCTTGTAACGATTTTTATCACGTAGAGGTTTCTCTAAATATTCTGTTAACAGATAAGCTATAACAATAGATGAAATCAGAATAATACTACCATCTAGTATTCCAATTTCAGTATCAAAAAACAACTTATAATTAGATAAAAGAATCCAGTGCCATAAATAGATACTAAATGATATTCCACCTAGTTTCTGTAAAATCGGTATCGCTAAGAAACGTTCCGCCCCATATTTTGAAGGCTGATTACCTGAAATAACAATGAAAGCAGCCCCTAATACAGGAATCAGAGCGATCAAACCAGGAAATAAGGTGGATACATCAAATAGATAGCCTAAGGATACAATAGCTGTTAACCCTATCCAGGATAATATATTTGCTAGTGTATGATTGAGTTTGATTTTGCCGATAGTAATAGCTAAGAATCCTCCAAAAGCAAATTCCCATACACGTGTTCTTACGTCAAAATAAGCCCATGGTTGATCCATTGCAGTTAAATAAACAGAAAAAATTAATGAGATAATAAATAATCCACTGAAAACTGATAGAAGTGTTTTATAGTTTGCGGAAGCATTTTCTTTAAATACAAACCTGTTAAGTAAATAAAACAACAGGAACCAAATCACATAAAATTGCCCTTGGATACTCATCGCCCAATAATGCTGAACAGGAGACTTAAAATGACTCTGATTTAGATAGTCAACTGAGTTAAAGGCTAGTTGCCAATTCTCATAATAAAGCATTGACGCTATAACTTCTTTAAACACACTTACCTTATAAATGTCTGGATAATAAAACCAGGTAAGAACAGCGACAAAAAGTAAACCAGTTGTTGCAATAGGGAGCAATCGCTTAAGTAGGTTACCAAAAAATTTGCTGAAACTAACTTTACCTGTGCGGTTAACTTGATTAATAAGTGAAATCGTAATGAGAAAACCGCTTATAACGAAAAATACATCCACTCCACCGGAAACTTTCTGAAACCATATATGATAGATAGCGACTAAGAGTGCTGCTATAAACCTGAGGCCTTCAATCTCTGGACGAAACTTTTTTTCAATTTCAATTTTCTGCATGATTAAATTTCTCTTTTCCTTAGTAAATTTTCAGCTCTTTATTTATTTTTTTACTTAGCAACTGAAAAGCCGTAGCATATTGGCTGAATTTAACCATATTGACTTTGATTAATTTATGATGTTCCTGTTTCGAAAGAATACTGTCTTCTTCCGTGAAAGCTAACGTATAGGCATCGCTCCCTAGGTAATCGCTTAGTTTAGACGGTAAATACGGGTTTATCTCTTTAATCTCTTTTGTATGCGCATCAAAAATCATCAGGCCATCCATTTTATTCGTTAAGTTCAGGAACTCAAAGAAATTGACATATGGATTTAAAGTCATATATTGTTTAAACTCACTATTTTCATAAAACTGCAGAACTTTATTATTTAAATTCGTAAATACATGTATCTCGAAGTTAGTGATATCAGCCAGCTCAAGATATTTGGCGACTAGTTCCAGTTCTCTGAATCCTCTTGTATCATAAAAATTGCCAAAATAAGCTAAATTAATTTTCGATTCATCTACGGTATAATAAGATGTTACCAGCTCATAAAAAGGCTGAGGCAATGTTGGATGAGGAATAGTCTTTGCACGCTGTCTGATTGAGTTCTGAATATCAGGGTCAAAACGCTCAATCATATATTCGAGCTGCTGTTCATTGGTAAAGATAAGCTCCTCCGCGAAGGCAAGCGGCATTAATTCACAGATATTAAAGACGTTATCATCTGCAAGAGCTCTATATGCTTCTGGCAGAAGAGTTTTAATACGATCTGTATACGCACTATCATTTATCGAAGAAAATCTGATTTCTGAGTTAACATCTGTATGTAAGGGGTCTGAAAACTCTGCGCGCCAGTGAATATCCGGCTGTAGCTGCTTGATTTCAAATGCCAGAAAATGTGAGGCAGGGAACATAGCCCGGCTATACAGTCTTTTATATTTATTCTTATACTGCTTAAATATCTCGAGACCTTGTTCCATAAACTCCTCAATACTTCCCCAGCTACTGAAAGCCTGCGGTGCATTCAGTTCGAACATCGTATCTATCAGATGATTAGCAATCTGCATCAATGTTTCATCTTTCCTGCGGATCCGGTCCATGTTGTTATAAATCACATCTACCCGACTGTTTTCAACAAAGATTCTTTTCGCCATTACATTACCCGATGTATCATTATAAGGCGGAAAACAGTAGGCAATCACTAATTCTTCTGCCTGACCTTTGTTAAGGACTGACAAGTTCAGTTTATCGTACTGCAGCTGGCTAAATGCCTGGATCCGTTCTATTTCCTGTCTGTCGATCATATTGCTGATTTTAAGCAGCATTTCATCCGCTTTAAACTGCAAATATCGGATAACAAGAGGGTTATGACGTTTCGCCATAAGAGAAGCGTAATATTGAACTGATTTAAACGGATTTTCTTTTGTCATAATTTGCTTGATCGCCCATTCATCACTTCTAAACTCTATGGATTCATCATAGACTAGACTGATATCTGCAGACGTGACTAAATCAAGAATAAATCGATGTTCTGTCTCTTGTTCCTGCAACTCAATGTGATCTATTAAGAGAACCGGAAAGATAATACCAGTGAACACATATAATCTTTCAAGTACCATATTGATTGAATATTGAACTTTAGTCACTGGCTCAACTGGCTGCGTAGGTACATCTACAACGATAGCAGCAGGGTGCAGAGACTGTAAATCAATCTCCTCTTCTAACTCATTGCTCTGTTCTTCCGTGAAAAGTTCTTTCTCTGCTTCTTTTTCTTTAAAGATGTCATTGAAATAACCATCTTCTGTTCCCTTGACTAGACGCTTAGGCATGATAATGGTTTTGTCATTTAATAGTTGATGATTAAATGAAATACTCTCTTCTGCAGTCATAAACATCACGTGTGTGGTCGTCACGATTTTTAATGCTTGCTGCAGTGCCTGACTGCGAGAACCATGATTCAGCATTAAGAGATGATGCGAGTTCTCAAATAAATGTACTGATTCTATATAACGATTATAGTCTTTAGTGATACAGATGTAAGTTAGGTCATTGCCTGTCTCATTAAGGAGTGTACTGAGAGACCGCCTCATCTCATCAATTTCAATAATCACTGTCAGCCCTTTAGTCAGCTGTCTATGACTCCCGAGTATCTGGCTCATGCCCTGCAATTTCATGTCCTGATAACGAATTCCACCAAGAAAATTCATGATATACCTACTTTCTTAAATCCCAGTATTTAATCTGGAGTTTGCCGAGTCGCGATTCTCTCAGATTATTCAATCGATGCAATGTTTCTTTATACTTCTGCTGCAGTTTTGCAAACTCATTTTCTTTTTGCTGGATTCCGTAGCTCTGATATCTTCTTTTTAGACGATCGTACTGCCCCTGCAAAATAGTCCGCTCTTTATTAAGTTTTGCTATTTCATTTTCTGCATCTAACAGCGCCTGCTGCAGCAGAAATGAAGACTGCTCATTATTTTGGACAGCATATGAGAAAAAGGGCTGCAATTGTTTTAAATTGTTTTCTTTAACAGCTGAATTGACAGCAGTATGCAATAATGTAATATGAAAAAGATCATATTCACTTTCTACTGAGACAACAATGCCCGCTTCCGCAATTTCATCAAGCATATCAGGCGTCAGTAAGACTTTATAGCAGATCAGTTCAAATGATTCTCCGGCCCATGCATTGACTACAGGCATGATGTCAACGTATGGTGTATTGATTGTAATCTGAAGAGGCAACTCTTTATGAACTGATATCTCTTTTACTAAATCATTCATCGTTCTGCTGTCGAGCTGTTTATGGACAACAATTTGTATCTTCTGATTGTGGTTGATTAAATCATCAATTAATAGTAACTCAGCTTTCATGGTCTCAGTTCCTCTCCTTATTTAACTGTAGAACCGAATGGATTCAACGACTTTACGTGTCTCCGATAAATTTTCTCTTACAAATACTTTAGCGATATATTCACCCTTTGGCAGCTTGAAGACGAAAGAATTTGCATACTGATATTTTAAACGTAGAAGTTCTTTGTTATTCTTTTTATCATATAAATAACAGGCATATGTCATATCACTTCCCGTTGCATCAGCAATCACACTTGTATAGCCATTGTTTCGATCAATAATCAATTTATTGATTTCAAGTTTCGGCGGATTATTTTCCAGCAGTTCCTGAGTATTTTTCATCATGAACTCAATTTGTTCTTCTAGTTTAAGATAAGCTTCTTTCCAGTTCACTTCATTAGTCATGAATCATCACCTCTAATTCTTTTTTAATGACATTTTCTGTCCCTGTCTTTTTGATAATCATATCACTCGCATAGACGCTCATTTGCATGAATAACTCCGGATTATTGATCAATTTCTCAATATAGAAGACCATTTCATCTACCTGGTCTCTGCCAGCGAGAAAACCAGAGCGACCGTGTTCGACAAATTCTGCTATAGCGCCTATATCATTTGATATCGGAACTAACCCGCTTGACATCGCTTCACATAGTGAAACACCTTGAGAGTCGTGACGGCTTGGACCTAGATAAATACCGTTATGAGCATGAATATCACTGATATCGTCCTGTCTGACGAAGCCTTGATAAAGCTGAACATTCTCAAACTTTTCAAGCGGCTCTGTCATCTCTTTAAAGAGTGGACCATCACCGTATAAACTAAACTCCATCTTTTTGAAGTACTTCTTTTTACTCAGTTTTAATATCACATCTCTCGTAATATCATTTGCGTAGTTCGGAGCTGTATAAGGTCTGATATTACAAACCTTAAAGCGATCTGCTTCTTTTTTTTCTCTATAAGGAAACAGTTTCTCGTCAATTAAATTCGGAATAATATAGTAGCGCGGTGGCGCTTGTCTGACAAAGGGATCGACATAATATTTTTTAAAACTTTCGGATACGAAAATGAAAGTAACGTTGTCCATTTTGTAAAGCGTCTGAAACATATTGCGTTGTTTTTCATAGTAGTCAATTTTTGCAAGTTGATCGCTGAGTGCTTTTTTAGAGACGGTATAGTTATAATAGCGCGAATACCAAGGCTCTGCTTCAAAGCCGTGCAACCAGATGATATAATTGACCTCCCGCTCAATCTGACTGACTGCTGTAAACATTTTCTGGTTCATAAAATGAATCAGTATAGTTTTAATTTCCGGACATGTATTGACATAATCCGTCAGCTGATACTCATCCATATATTTGACTGTAACGCCATCAAAAATTTCATCATGAATGACTTTAGTCGACATGACGACTACTTCAACCTCTAATCCTTTCTGCTGATAGGACTTCACTCTTCTATGCAGAAAAGTATTAGAGTAAATCCGATCTTTATTAGGGTATGCATTAGCAACTAATAAATATTTCATTTTTTCACCTATTTCGCTCATTTTTCTAAATATAATCAACTAATCTATTTTTAAATCTATTGTGAATATGACTACCTACATAAAGTAAAAGTAATGTTAAACTCCAGAAATAAAGATGATCGCTTATCGTCCCATAAATACCTTCTTGTCCATTAATAAAGGCATTTCTATAAATACCGATTAAATATGAAAAAGGATTAAGTGCAGTGATTTCTCTGAGAACTGGTCCTACTGTCTTAACTTCCCAGAAAATAGGGGTCAGGAAAAAGCACATTCTAATAATGTTCTGCAGTATGAGTCGTGTGTCTCTGATTAAAATGGTTAAGGTACTCATAATCAGGTTAATAGCAAAGATCAATGCAAATGCTGCAATTACAAAGTAGAAGAACTCAAAATAATGTGTCCAGCTGACCATATGATTGAAAACAGACAATAAAAAGATGATAGCGGTTGTAAACATTAAATTGATAAATGTATTGGCAAAATTAATCGAGATAAGTACTGATGCAGGAAACTTCATTTTAGTGACTAAACCTAGTTGAGCTTGTATCGCACCAGAACCTGCATTAATAGATTGTGAAATAAAAAGCCATGGGAAGAGACCAGTAATTAAATGAACTAAATATTCAACTCCGCCTCCATTGCCTCTGAGTCCCATACCGAAAACGATATAATAGATGACCACTTGAATGAGGGGCTGCAGAATATTCCAGAATGCACCTAAATAATGATTGGAATATTCACTTTTCATATTATAGACTGCAAGTTTTCTAATCATATGGAAGTTATCATACTGCTCTTTTAAAATTCTAAATACTTCTTTCATCATCTAACCTCTTTAGCAACATTATTCAAGGAATAATGTTTCTGAATTTTTGCTGTGACCCATAACGTATGAACGCAGAATACGATTGTATTCTGCGTTACTTGAATTAGTGATTAAATGTATACAAATTACCAAAGTTGTAATATTTAGTTGTTTCGAATTCTGATTTCACGACGTTCTTCGTATCGAAAATCAGTTGATCTTTCATACCTTCGAAGTCAACGTCTGTTAACTGTTTGAATTCTGAATGATCGCTTAAGACAAGAACAAGTGAGCTGTCTTTTACAGCTGTTTTAATATCTTTCTCAACGAAATCAAGTTCAACGTGTGGATCGTATGCGACAACATCGTAGTCTAAATCTTTCAGCATTTCATAAATATCGAATGCCGGAGATTCACGAATGTCATCAACGTCCCCTTTATAAGTTAAACCGAAGACCGTCAGTTTTTTACCGTCTACTGCTTTTAAAAATTCTTTCGCTTTGTTCACAACGTAATGTGGCATCTGATTGTTAATTTTACGACCCACTTGAATGATATCTGTGTTGATTGGGTCTTTTGCGATGATGAAGTATGGGTCAACTGCTAAACAGTGGCCACCGACACCTGGTCCTGGCTGGTGTAAGTTAACACGTGGATGTTTATTCGCCATTTCGATAACATCAAGTGCATTGATATCCAGCTGGTTACATACTTTAGCGAGTTCATTAGCAAGTGCAATGTTGACATCGCGGTATGTATTCTCCATTAATTTACTCATTTCAGCTGTCTTCGCATCTGTTTCAATCATTTCACCTTGAACGAATGTACCGTAAACTTTTTTACCTGCTTCGATACAGTTCTGTGTCACACCACCGATGATACGGTTATTGTAAACAAGTTCATGCATGATCTGACCTGGTAATACACGTTCAGGACAGTGTACGAGGAAAATGTCTTCACCAATCGTGAATCCTTTAGATTCAACAAGTGGTTTAACGAAGTCATCCATAGTGCGTGGTGCAATCGTTGATTCCACAATGATGACGTTACCTTTTTCGATTAAAGGTAAGACAGATTCAACTGCTGTCATGACCATAGAGATATCACATGACTTGAACTGATCTGCGTTGTTTGGTGTTGGCACTGCAATGATAAAGCAGTCAGCTGGTTCAGGCTGAGTCGTCGCTTTAAATTTACCATTAGCGATAACTTCTTCAAACGCTTCCTGAAGGCCCGGCTCTTCGATATGAATTTTTCCGCTGTTTAAAGAATCAACAGCTTTCTGATTAATGTCGACACCAACAACGTCTACACCATGTTTTGCGAACATGATAGAAGTCGGCAAACCGATGTATCCAAGTCCTACTGTTGTTAATTTCAAAATAATCCCGCCTTCAATTTACTTAGTTGAAGATATAAGTTGTAAAATTAGCTTTATATCCATTATAAACATTATAATTATAATCAATCCTGATTAAAGAATCAAGATATAGTGAAACACAGTAAAGGTATCCTATTTCAAAAATCTTTTCAAACCAAAAGGTCATAACGTGTAATATGTTGAAAAAAGTTGTCGTCCTGATAGCTATCGAGTATAATTGTGTAGTTTAAATAGAAGAAGACAGGTGACGAATAATGAAAAAACCCATGAAGATAATTCTGATTCTCCTCAGCCTTTGTCTGATTATAGCACCCTCTACTTATGCGGCAATTCTCTACTTCCAGGCGAAGAACGCTGTAGATAAATCTTTTACAGATAATACGAGTCAGTCTTCATTAAGAGACGGTGCTGTCAATCCGGCTATGAACCATGTTTCTATTCTCTTCCTCGGTATTGATGACAGTCTGACGCGTCGTCGCGATGGTCAGACCATGGAAAAAGCGAGAACAGATGCGATGATTTTAGGGACATTCAACCGAGACAAACAGCAGATTCGTCTCGTCAGTATCCCGCGAGATACGCTCAGCTACATCCCATCAGTCGGCTACTACGATAAAATTACGCATGCTCATGCTGATGGTGGTCCGGAATCTTCGATGCAGGCAGTTGAAACCCTTTTTGATGTACCAGTTGATTACTATGCCCGCATCAATATGCAGGCTTTTGTTGACATCATTGATGAACTCGGCGGTATTTATTTCAAGGTCCCGTTTGATCTAAATGAGCCGACCAAAAATGATATCGGCCGTATCAAGGTCAAAAAAGGATATCAGAAAATCAACGGGGACCAGGCTCTCGCACTCGTTCGCAGCCGTCACGTTGATACTGACCTCGGACGTGGTAAACGTCAGGCTGAGATGATTGAAGCTATCATCAAAAAAGCGAAACAGACTGATTCACTGGATAAGATTGACGAACTGGTTAATATAGTCGGCAATAACGCCAAGCATAACTTAAGCTTTAACGATATTACCTCACTGGCGACGACGTATTCCAAAGATAGTGTTAAATTTGAACGTGAACAGTTATCAGGAGCAGACTACATGCACAATGGCGTCTATTATTTTAATCCTGATTTTTCTGATGTCGCTAAGACCGCAAGTATTTTACGCAAAGATTTAGGGCTGCCTGCTCAGTCACGTAAAGAGCTCTTGAGCTACAAAGTGACACAGCTTTATGGAGACCTTATTCCACTTGAACCGATGACCATCAGTAAAATCGATAAAGCTTATCAAGCACAGTTCGGTCATAAAGAGCAAGAGAAAAAAGAAACAACACAAGAACAAACAACAACTGAAGCGCCTGCGACAGAAACGCCTGCACCGATCACTGAAGCCCCTGTGCCTCAGACAGAAGCACCGACGACAGAACCGCCTTACGTCCCGACAACAGAAGTCGCAACGACAGAAGCGGTACCACATTACGTACCATCAACTACAGAATCACCATTCTTCAGTCCCGACCACTCATCACTCCAAAATTATTAAGAAAGGATGGTTAGATGTCAAAACGTAAAACTTATGAGAAATATGAACAGATTAACGGCATGTTCGACAAACTGGAAGAGCAGATCATTCATTCAGGTGATCTGTCCTATATGCGACAGCAATTTTATTTTATCGATGAATTTCATCGCCAGAATTACGAATCACTCAGAGTTTATTATCATCAGGCAGATGACAGCCCTCTTATCGATGGTGCATGTTATTTAATAGCAATTCCAGAAATTTTTAATGTCATCAATATCTTTGACTATGAAGTGCCATTTGATTTTATCTTTGACAATAGTCAGTTAAGTTCATCTTTCCAGCAACTGGATGTATTTTATCAGTATTTGCTGGCAGCAGCGCTTGAAGTATCAGATGTCAAGATATTTAACCCGTCTGGCTACTCTCTCGGTATGAACCACTGGAATATCAGCCAGATGAAACTATTCTGGCAATATACAGCGATTATCAGACGTGAAGCAAATTAAACGCCTATCCACTCGGGTACTGAACCCTGAAAATGGGACGGAATAAAAAACACTTTTTATAAGGCTGCTTGTATTCGGTATTGAACCGGAGATAAGTAGCCTAATTTTTGTTGAATTCTATTTTCATTATAATTTTTGATGT
>NZ_SCWA01000027.1 GCF_004359615.1 Macrococcus brunensis | reverse complement strand
ACACATTTCCATTTAACTTCACTTGAATAAGCAATTCTCTGCATAATAAAACACTCCTATCAAATTCATTTTATATGAATTCAACAAGAGTGTTTTTTATTCTGTCCCATTAATTGGGGTCAGTCCGCTCGGATAGGTGTTTTTTTATCATGATATTTATTTAACTTATCATCGTTTTTGAAACGATATATATGATAGGTAGATGCACAAGTGAAATGTAAATAATATGTTCAAATGTTAAAGTCACATTACAAAGTCAAAATCGCACTATACTTCATTGTTTAATCAATTTATACTGAAACAAGATTCAGATTAATTGCAAATGAGAGGACAATAAATGAATTCTAAATTTTTCTACAAATCTTCTCCCCTTTTACTCATGATGTTAGCTGCCCATTCAACTGCACAGGCAGCAGAAAACCAAGTTTCAACTGAAACTGAAAAGAATGACAACACCGATCAAAATGCATCAACTAGTGAGCAGACTCAAACTTATGATGTTAAACAGACTATAGATGCTTCTGCTACACCTTATAACTTTGAAACTACTGAAATCCCCGTAAAAGATACGACTGTATCGACTGAAGAGCCTAAAGCTGAGGTGCAATCTACAGAAGTACAGACTGAAGTATCTTCTATTGAAGCTCCAGCTCAAGACACAACTGCCTCTACTGAAGAGCCTAAAACTGAAGCCGCATCTACAGAAGTAAAGACTGAAGTATCTACTACTGAAGCTCCAGCTCAAAACTTAACTGTCTCTACTAAAGAGCCTAAAACTGAAGCCGCATCTAAAGAGGTACAGAACGAAGAAGCTACTACTGAAGTACCTGTTCAAAACACGACTACCACTGCTGAAGAGCCTGAAACTGAAGTGCAATCTACAGAAGTACAGACTGAAGTTCCTGTTACTGAAGCTCCAGCTCAGGACACAACTGTCTCTACTGAAGAGCCTAAAACCGAGGTGCAATCTACAGAAGTAAAAACTGAAGCAACCTCTATTGAAGAACCGATAGAAAAAACCACTTCTACTACTACTCAAGTCACTAAGACAGAAACACCTGTTGATAACACAGCTACATCAGAACCTGTAAAAGCTGCTGAAGCTCAGCCTGTTACTGCACAGAGTGTTACGACAACTCAAAGTGAGAAGTCTACTGCCCCGACACAAACTTTAACAGCTCAAACTTCTTCAAGTCTTCTGACCCAAAAACGTGCAGTAACACTACAGCGCACTGCACCAAAAACATTAACGTTATCAATGTCACCTACTACGCAGACTCGCACACTGGCTGCTTCAACTTCTGCAATCAACAGCTTTATCTTGTCACAAAACTATACAGTGCCAACTTATAAACAGGATTTTGCACCTGATCTGCCAAAAATGCCTTATCGTAATGGTGTAGCTAGACCAGAAGGTGTTGTTGCTCACGAAACAGCTAACCCTACTTCTACTATTTACGGTGAAGTCGCATATATGAAGAACAACTGGAATAACGCATTTGTACATGCCTATGTAGATGACAATGAAGTTATTGAGACAGCAAACACTGATTACCTCGCATGGGGCGCAGGCCCCGCTGGTAACGCTCGTTTTATCCATGTGGAACTGGTTCGCGTATATGGCAAAGAACGCTTCGCTAAAGCTATTAATAACTATGCAGATTACATCGCAACCAATCTTCATTATTATGACTTACCTGTAGATTCTGCAGAATATGATGGTACAGGAACATTATGGTCACATAAAGCCGTTTCTAATTTCCTCGGAGGTACTGACCATGCCGATCCTTACGGCTGGTTCCAGGAAAACGGC
The DNA here is from genome assembly GCF_004359615.1 of Macrococcus brunensis. Taxonomy (GTDB): domain Bacteria; phylum Bacillota; class Bacilli; order Staphylococcales; family Staphylococcaceae; genus Macrococcus; species Macrococcus brunensis. The sequence goes on along the minus strand of NZ_SCWA01000027.1, from coordinate 18,455 downwards.
TATTCGATGGACGAATTAGCTGAACTAGTTACATTGAAATATAATCAAAAAGTTTCGTCTTTAATCGATGGACCAGTCGTCACACCTCCTACTACTGTGACACCTCCACCTGTTGTCATTGATCAACCAGTTGCAATGACACCACCTGTTGTGTCATCAACATCAAAAATGGCGAAGATTAAAACAACCTCTTCTCCTGTTTATGCTAGCGTTACGGATCAAGTTGCAGTACCTGCTGCACAAAAATCTGGACTCACTTTTTACGCGAATAAAAAAGCAATTTATAATAATAAAACTTATTATGCCCTATCAGATGAATTGGGTACACCTCGAGGATGGGTAGAGTCAGGTGAACTTATTCAAGCTAACCGAGGTGCAGAAAAAGTTACCAGCTCTAAATTTACAATCAATAATATGATAAGAGGGATTTATACTGTACCATGGGGAACAGCCGCACAAAAAGTCGCTTCTCTTTCCGATAGTATAAACTCACAATTTGCGCCATCAAAATATGTATATATTAATTCTGTTCCTTACTATTATGGAACAATTAATAATCATTCAGGATGGATTAATGGTAATCATTTAACACTTCTTAATGGTTTAACTAATATTAAGTCAGTTAATATGATGGGGAGAACAATACGCACAGGTTCAACAATCTATACTAATACTAATCTCAGCTCAAAACTGCCAAGTAAAATTGTTGATAAACAGTACTACATCAATAAACAAGCATTAAAAGGAACCACTAAATATTATCAACTTGTTGATTCAGCTAATAAATTTGTGGGTTGGACTGATGAAAACCAATTATATTTAAGAACACATCAAAATATCTCAACTAATCCAGCACCTTTTGCTGTCAATATGCCTACTGCTCATGTTTACTCAATTCCTTATGGTGGTGTAAGTCAGCGTATCAAGGCACTAACAAATGATAATCAGTCTCTTTTCAATGTTACAAAAGCAGAAAAAGTAGGCACTGCTATTTGGTACAAAGGTACCTTGACTACCTCTAATACTACAGGATGGGTTCTAGGTAAGTATCTCACAAAGCAGTCAAATGTATTTTCGTCTATGAAACCTGTTGATATGATGGGTAGAACAACTAGAGAAGGAACAGTTATTTATTCTGACAACAACTTAAAATCGCCTCTTGCCGTTAAAGATATTGATAAACAGTATTATCTTAAAGTACTTGCTACTAAAGGAACTGATCAGTACTATCAGTTAAGTGACGTCAATAATAAAGTTATAGGCTGGGCAAAGAGTACAGACCTCTATCTTCGTAATCATCAAACAGTAAACTGGAATAAAACAACGCTTTATGTCAATAAGCCTGAAGCCCATATTTATTCAATTCCATACGGTGGTAAGAGCCAACGAATTTTACCGTTAACAAAATACTATAATAGTCCATTCTATGTAGTGAAAGCAGAAAAAGTTGGGGATAAAGTTTGGTATAAAGGAACTCTATCTACTACTAATACAATCGGCTGGATTCTAGGAAAGTACTTGTCATCTCATAGTGTGACGACAGTAACAAGCCCAGTTTCATTACAAACTGCATTGACTAGACAAATGAGTCTAAGTGGTTCTTCAGCACCAAAAGTTGTATATGCTGATTCATACGGCAGAACTGCAGTGAGAAACGCTACAAAAGCTGAAGTCTTAGCAGCAATGACGACCGATACAATTAAAAATGGCGGTGTGCAGCAATATCAGTTCCTTAACTTAAACAAGTCACAGGGTATTGCTGCTACAACGCTCAATAAACTGTTAGTTAACAAAGGCATTCTTGCTAATCAAGGTGCAGCTTTTGCTGAAGCATCTAAACTGTATAACATCAATGAAATCTACTTGATCAGTCATGCGCTCTGGGAGACTGGCAATGGTACGAGCCAGTTAAGTAATGGTATGGGCTATAACACTTCTACAGGACAGGCTACAACTTACGGCACAAAATATTACAACATGTACGGTACACGCGCAGTCGACAACAATGCATTAAACAGCGGTATACAGTATGCTTATCAGCAAGGCTGGAACACACCTGCTAAAGCCATTATCGGCGGTGCTCAGTACGTCGCTCAGAACTATTTCGGCAACAAACAGTTCACGCTTTATGAGATGCGCTGGAACCCGGCTAACCCTGCAACTCACCAGTATGCAACGGATATTAAATGGGCGTCTAAGAATGCGATGCGCATCGCTGACTTCTATCGTCGTATCGAACTGACAGGACTGAAATATTTAATCGATCAGTATAAATAAGAAACAGGCTCATATGAGCCTGTTTTTTTGTATAAAAAAACACGACTCATGTCGTGTCGCGTTAAAATTTAAATGGATCTCTGATGCTGAACGAATGATAGATTTTCTCTAAAATATTGATCAGCTCTTCAGATTCTGTCTTGTTCAGTTCTTTCATAAAGCTGCGGACGACTTTTGCTTTAATACCATCAGCCATCTCTACAATCTCCTGGCCTTGAGGTGTCAGCTTAAGAACTGTAGAACGTAAATCATACATACTTTGTACCTTCGTGATATAGCCGAACTCTGCCAGTTTTTTGATAGAACGGGAAACAGCCGTCTGCTCTTTACTCATCTTGAAAATCAGTTTCTTTTGCGTCATATTGTCTTCATTCTGAATCAGTTCCAGCATATAAATCTGTTCACGAGATACGTTGTAATCAGCGAGTTCAATTCCAGTAATTTCATCGATTTTTGTGTTAACGAAATAAATCAGTTGTCCAAACCTTTTTAAGCGATGGTCTTCCATAGAGTTTCTCCTTAATATATAACAGTTACACAAATTATAATCGATGTATAAAACATGTGCAATATATTTAGAGCTAATTTTACAATTAATAGTCCACTATCTATTTAAGTATGACTTACTAAAGAAATCTCTTTTTCATTTTACTGTAGAAATCTGCTGCCTGTAGCGCTCGATTATAATATTTAACGACATGAGCAGACTTCTCTTTGACAGTCAGTGACCTGCCATTTGTAAAATAGATCATTGTTTCTGCATGGTCAACTGCCTGTAAGTAATGCTGGTTGTTGATATAGCACATTTCGTAGCTATCTTTCGGATGCAGCGGAAAGAAAACAAGGTTCTGAGAGGCATCAATAATGACAGGCGTATACTGTGCAAATTTCAAACTTTCTTTTACAGATTTCCGGCTGGCAGTCAGACTGCTGTTCACCATCTTAAGCGTCTGGTTGAGCAGAAAATCCGGTGAAACATCCACCCATTCGATTTCACCATTATAATACGCAATTTCAGTCTGACCTCGTGTTTGATTAGTACGGCGGATATAGACAACCTGTTGACTCAAATAGTGTTGCATAACAGAACCTCCTTTTAATTTGTCTTTCTCGAACATTATAAGGTTTTGTTGACAAAAAGAGGTTTAAAATACTAAAAAATAACAAAATAAGCATTTAAATTAATATAATCTACAAATTTGTCTTATTTCTCGATTTTTATTACGAATCAAGTCCCTTTAAGATAAAGTCATCCGGAAATAATTTGTCGATCGATCGCGTCAGGACATATAGATGTTTGAAGAATGGTTTGTAAAGTATGACCGCATGATTCATCACCTGCTCCATCAATATCACATCACTTACGACCGCGAAGATTACTATCAGCTCGCTCTAATCAGACTGTGGCGTATCGCCGAGAACTATGATTGTCTAAAGACACCTAATGAATCACAGTATGTCTATCTGCAGCTGAAATTCTGTCTGATAGATGAAATCAGGAAACAGATGACTTATCAGGAGAGGTTTTTATTAATGACTGATGAGACCTTGCCAGAAGTAGAAATCCTGGAACCTGATTTATTATGTATCGACAATTTAACGAAAGATGAACTGGAGTGGCTGAACTACACGCATCAAGGCTTTAGATTAGCCGAAATTGCAGACAAAATGACGCTCACAATCTCCCAGGTAAAGTATATTCGCAAGAAGGCACGAATCAAATTACAAGAAAATAATGATTTGCCATTTCAAAACCAGTCGTAATTTAGTATAATGACGCATAGTATGTTTAGAGGAGGTCATGAATATGGATATCGCTAAAGTTGGAAACGTTGTAGAATTCCACGAAGGACTACGCGGCAGAGTTGAGAAAGTGAACGAAAACTCTGTGATTGTCGATCTGACAATTATGGATAACTTCGAAGAACTTGAACAGCCTGAAAAAACTGTCATTAATCATAAACGCTATAAGATTATCAATGACTGAGTGGACGACTAAACCTTCTCTATTTCTGATATCGTTTGTGTTATTTCATATCCTGCTGTTCCTGATGAGAAATGAAGATCAAGTCTTCTGGCATATGATGACAGGCATCTTTTTACTGACCACATTCAGTTACCTTGTCTATAAGCGACATCTGACTTCCAGAAGGATTGGTCAGTCACTGCTTGCAAGCATCATCGGAGTGATTGCTATCGTCGTGCTGTATTCCATACTGGTGCAGTTTCTGCCGGATATTCGTTATCAGGCGATTATGGAAACACTTATCTCAATGGGTGTCCATTACCGCTGGCAGCTGATGATTTCACTCGCAGTGACTGTCGCACTTCATGAACTTTACTTTCGGACGATGCTGCAGGAGACTATCACACATCCTGTGCTGGCCGTGATTTTAACCAGTCTTACATCTGTCAGTTTATTTATATGGGTGCTCAGTCCTGAACAGCTGGTGACACTCGTCGGCATCCAGCTGATCACTGCAGCCGCCTTCCAGTATTCAAAGCGCCTGATTACACCGATTACAACCGTTATAGGCGCAGTCATCATTTTAATACTGCTCTACGCATAAGAACAGCACCCTAATGGGTGCTGTTCTTTTTAAATTCCTGCTGAACATAATAAAGTTCATCCTGCAGCCAGTGGTCTTCTCTGAACCCCTTTAGATTAATGGTCTCAGTATGATAGTCAATCAGCTCATAAGTCGTTGTCCGCTGTCTGAACTGTACTTGAATATGACTCAGCTCAGAGATATTCTCTGGTGTATTCACATGCCATGTGCCGTCAATCACTTCATTTAATCCTGAATTAGACAGCATCAAATCCACACCTTCTGTTGAACGGAGCATCTTTTCCTGTGCAGAGATAGAAGCGATATCGCCATAATACATCACGATCACAAAATCAGGATTTTCTCTTTCCCGCATGTGCCGAATCCAGCGCCTCGCAGCATCTACCGTCTTCTCCATATGAAAAGCATCACTATAGTGCTCCCGGAACTGTTTAGTAGCAGTCAATCCAAGAATACCCACTTTCATCTCGCCGAACTGTTTGATGATATAAGGCGTATTAAAGAAAGCTTCTTTCGTTCTGACATGCAGTATATTCGCACATAGAAAAGGGAACTGTGCCATTGCCTCTGCCTGGTTGAAAAAGCGCGGTCCTTCTTCAAAATCCTCATAACTGATGCCGCTTGCATCGTAGCCGATATGATTCATGACATCGATCACAGGATTTCTTCTGTGCTTTTGCGACGCTATAAACGCGCTGTCGCTGGAACCACATAACGTACCGGCATTGTTAAGCACGAGCAGATGCGAAGTATTACGCCTGACTTTCTGTATATAGTTTGCAGCTTTAAGCAGATTCATATCCGAGAAGAGCATGCCACGTATGTTATTTGTTGTTATAATATGTATATCGAAATTATGCATGCAATCACCCTTTTTTATTATATCAAATTCATGTCAGGAGTCTCTATGAAACATTTAAAGCGCTATATTTTTGTCAATCTGCTCATCACCTTAACACTCAGTATATTCAGTTACTTTTTTATTTTTCAGCATGAAAAAGATATCGAACAAAGCTCGATAGACCGCAGTTTAAGTATTCATGAGCAACAAATCGCTACTTTCATAGATGATGCGATCAGCACGGTTCAGACCATTGCCACTGTTATGGAAGTTGCACCTAAAACAGAGGCGCTTCAAACTGCCATCAGCAGCTCCAGAAGCAAAGATGGCAGCTATAAAAGCATCAGTATAGTCGATAAGGACGGACGAGTCATGATCTCATCCAATCAAAATCTAATCGGACAGCTTGAACATTCATATGCTTTCTACGAGCAGCATAAAGACCCGCATCAGATTTCCATCAACTTCAGCACTGAGGAATTCAACGGGGTTGATGACATCTATATCTCCAAGTTTATGACCTATAAAGGCGAACCTGTTGTGATAGTGGCGGAAATGAATATCAATACACTGATGACGTCTATCGATGCTGTTCAGCGCGCTAAATCTGTTGAACTGACCGATCTCAATAATAATATAATCTTTAAATCCAAGATGCTGAATGAAAATGGTATTTCCAACAGTAAAACGCTGCAGAATGTAGACTGGCGTCTTAAAATTATCTCCAACCGTAATCTCGCACTCGATGCATTAAGAACCACTGCGATTCTTTTCCTGTTGCTGACACTTGTCGTCGCGACCATCCAGCTATTTAATAATGTTTACGAACGGCAGAAAGAAAAGCTCCGTCTCATTGAAGAGATCAATGCACAGAAAAAAGAACTGATTGGAATGCTTGCTGCCAATACTGCGCATGAAATTAAAAATCCCCTGACATCTGTCAGAGGATTTGTAGAGCTATTGGAACTGAAATATGACCGTCAGGGAGAAAACCCTCATTTTGCTATCATTAAGACAGAAATCGACCGTATTACAGATATCGTCGGTCAATTTTTACTGCTCGGCCGTCCGACTGAAGAAAATGACCAGCCGACTGAAGTCGTCAAAGTAGTCAAGGATACATTAAACTTCATGAAATATGACTTTGATGTCCACCAGATGCGCCTGATTTCAAGCTATCAGGAACCTGAACTCTATACAATGATGGCAGCAGATCAGCTCAAGCAGGTGCTGATCAATCTGCTGCAGAATGCTAAAGAAGCGATACCAGACGGTCGCAGCGGTGTCATTGAAATTAAAGTTCAGCTGCAGGATATGATTATCATCACGATTACTGACAATGGTATCGGTATGTCAGAAAGTGCGATCAAACGTCTATATGAACCGTTTTATACCACAAAAATAACGGGCACAGGACTTGGTTTACCTGTTACCCGTAATATGATTGAACTGGCTGGTGGAACGATAGACGCACAGAGTACGGTCGATGTAGGGACTACTTTCATTATCCGTCTGCCGATTATCCAATCATGATGCGTTCTTTCGGATAATGATACTTCACTGGCTCTGCTTTACCGCCGAGCATGATGACGAATGTAATCAGTCCAACACGGCCGATGAACATGACAATCATGATGACGATTTTCGATGGTACGGCCAGCTCAGAAGTAATTCCGAGAGACAGTCCGCACGTCCCAAAGGCGCTCATCACTTCAAAGAAAATTTCAAGGAACTGATGTTTACCATTTTCAAAGCCTAATATGACGGCTAACGCAGTGAAACAGATGATTATAGCGAGTATCATGACTGCAAATGCCCGCTGCATATCGATTGGATGAATTTCCTTGTTAAAGACTTGAATCGTTGTCCGACCATTACTGAAGTTGATAATAAATAAGACTAATATAGCAAAAGTGGTCGTCCTGATCCCGCCGCCGACAGAACTCGGAGAAGAACCGATGAACATCAGTCCGCCCATAAAGAATTGCGTCGCTTCTGTCAGAGTCGTCAGATCGATTGTCGTCAGACCTGCACTACGTGTTGTCGAAGACTGGAACATGGCATAGAAGAGACTCTTATGCCATGTCAATCCTTTGAATGCATTGCCCATTTCAAGTAAATAGATGACAATCGTTCCGACTATCAGCAAGAGTGCATACGTTGTTAGCGTCAGTTTCGCAAATAAACTGAATCTGAAGTTAGGCACTTTGTTCATGATATAAGTCTTGATTTCAATGATGACTGGAAAACCGATTGCGCCGAGAACAATCAGAATCATCACAATGGACTGAACAAAGTAGTCATCTGCGTAAGGGTTGAGAGACGCCCCGGTGATGTCAAGACCCCCATTTGTTGTCGCAGCTACGCTCGCAAATAATCCCTGGTACAGGGCTTCTTTAACAGAATGCATATCTTTATAAAAATAGAAGGCTAAAAGCAGTGCACCTACCGCTTCAATCGTCAGCAGAACCTTCACAATTTCTTTCAGAAGCTGTACCACACCTGTCATCTGTTCCTGATTATTATCTACCATAATCAGACGACGTTCCTGCATACCGATTCGTTTCCCGAGGATAACCCAGACGAGCGTACCCATCGCCATGACGCCGAGGCCGCCAATATTCAGGACAATCAGAATAATAACCTGACCGAAAAGAGAGTAAGTATCGACGATTGACATAGGGGCAAGTCCAGTGACACTGATACCTGAAACAGCCAGAAACATCGAATCAACATAAGAGACATGAACGCCTGGTTTATGGACATATGGCAGACGTAGCAGCAGGAAGGAGACCAGCATAGCGATGATGTAATAAACTACAATCCACTGCTGGGGTGTCAGCCGCCATATTCTTTTCTTCACTGGATTCACACCTTTACTTTAAAATTGCTTTCAGCTGCTTTGTTTTACCCTGTCGCGTTACGGTCATCGTCAATGTATCACCCTTCTGATGATCGTAATACAGAATTTTTCTGAACTGCACCAGACTTTCAAGTTTTTTGCCGTCCATCGATGTAATAATATCCTGAGTCTGAAGACCGGCTGCTTCGGCTGCCGAACCGCCTTCTACCCCCATCACAATGACACCTTGCGTCATATCAGCAGGAATGTTCAGCTGCTGCCGCACTGCATCCAGCTGCAGATTATTGATATCCTGCGCCTGGATACCGAGTTCAGGTCTGACTATCTTATGTTTTGTTTCTAATATAGCCGTTATTTTCTTGACATCATTACTCGGTATAGCAAAGCTGATGCCTTCGACATTATCCAGAGAGATCTTCATCGCATTGATGCCGACAAGTTCTCCCTGGTCGTTAACGAGTGCACCACCAGAATTACCTGGATTGACTGCTGCATCTGTCTGAATGACGTTCGATTCCCAGTCATAGAGCCCATCGCCGTCTAAATCAACCGGCACCGCTCGGTTCAGCCCGGAGATAATGCCTTGTGAGACACTGCCGGCAAAAGTCTGACTAAGTGGACTGCCGATTGCAATAGCTGTCTGTCCGACGATAATCTTATCACTGTCAGCAAACTTCATCTGACCGGTCAGCTGTCCTTTAGGCACCTTAATCACTGCTAAATCCGTCCATTCATCACTGCCGATGATACTAGCTTTTACTTTTTTGTTGTTACTAAGCGTGACCTGAACGCTCTGTGCATCTTTGATGACATGATAGTTTGTCACGATAAAGGCCTCTTTAGCAATGACCTTATAAATGACGCCGCTGCCAATCCCTACTTCTTCAGGTACTTCACTTTCGTTTAACAGATTATTGGCTTTCTGCAGATTGACGACACTGACCACATGATCTCTTGTCAGTTTAATCGCTTTTTCCGTCTTCGTCAGCGTTTCCTGAACCGGTTTCGGTTTCTCATGCTCAGGTGTATCGGTAAAGAGATTCCAGAGCATCACGAGTGCTATACCGAAGAGAACAGCAGGAATCAAGTATAACCAGCTGAAGTGAGGAGATTCCCTTTGTCTAACAGGCTGAGATTTCGGTTCAGGCGTTACCTGGTCTTCCTGATGCTCGATAACAGGAACCTGACTGACCGCTGTTTCTTCGACAATAGGCTCCTGCACGACTACAGGTTCTTCTATAGGTGTCTTTTCTTGATAAGAAGCTGCAGCTTCATCAGAAGATTCCTGATCGCTATTTTCCTCATGTTGAACTGAATCCGTTGTAATCGTCACTTTGTCAACCAACTCAGAATTATCATCTGGAACTGATTCTTCGTGCGTTTCTTCAGCAACGTCTTCTTGATTAAGTGTTTCTTTATGATGTCTGAAACGACGCTTCGGTCTGAAGTATTCCTTTTTCAGTATTTTAATTTTCCCCATCTTGCTCCCCCTTTAACTACAGCAGACTATAGAGCTTAATTTCAGGGAACTTATCCTGGAACCAGCGTGTTGCAAATTCATTCTCAAACAGGAAGACTTTATTTTCATAGCGGTCATCCACAAGAATCGAACGACTTGAGTTCATCGCATCTGTAATCGCTTCTTCGTTCTCAATCCAGCGCGCAATCTTACGACCCACTGGCTCCATAATAACGTCGACATTATATTCATTTTTCATGCGGTGTTCGAATACTTCAAACTGCAGTTGTCCGACCGCACCTAAAATAATCTGGTTCGTATATAGCGTCTTATAGAGCTGAATTGCCCCTTCCTGCACAAGCTGTTCTATCCCTTTATGGAAATGCTTCTGCTTCATGACGTTTTTCGCGCTGACCTTCATAAAGATTTCAGGTGTGAACTGCGGCAGTTTCTCAAAATGGAACTTCTGGTTGGCACCGACTAATGTATCACCGATCTGATAGTTACCGGAATCATAAAGCCCGATGATGTCTCCGCTGACAGCATGGTTGACGGTCTGTGTATCATCTGCCATAAAAGTCGTTGAACGGGAGATTTTCATCTTCTTGCCTGTACGTGTGAGCGTGACATCCATGCCGCGTTCAAACGCACCTGACACGATACGCATAAAGGCGATTCTGTCGCGGTGAGCAGGATTCATATTGGCCTGAATCTTGAAGATAAAACCAGAGAACTGCTCTTCAAACGGACTGACAATGTCTCCTTCTGCTGTGGTACGTCCTGACGGCATCGGTGCGAAATCAACGTAGGCATTCAGGAAGTTCTGAACACCGAAGTTCGCGAGTGCTGAACCGAAGAAGACAGGTGTTAAGTCGCCCGCACGAAGTTTCTCTTCATCGAAATCTTCCCCGGCACCGTCTACCAACATCAGTTCTTCAACTGCCGTCTCAAATGCAACGTCGTCTTTAATCGGATGATCTTCAACAAGTTCAAAATCCTCGTTCAGATGGAGCACATTTTCTTCGTCACGGAACGGTTCAATCGTCTTATGCTCGCGGTCAATGATTCCGAAGAATGACTGCCCCATACCGATCGGCCAGTTCATCGGATAAGTCTCGATTTCAAGCGTCTTTTCAATTTCTTCGAGGAGTTCGTATGGTTCTTTACCGACACGGTCCAGTTTGTTGATAAATGTGAATATAGGAATACCGCGCATTTTACAGACTTTAAACAGTTTCAGTGTCTGTGGCTCTATCCCTTTTGCCGCATCGATGACCATGACAGCGCTATCGACAGCCATCAGTGTACGATATGTATCTTCTGAGAAGTCTTCGTGACCGGGTGTATCCAGGATATTGATTTTATAATTGTCGTAGTCAAACTGCATCACAGAACTCGTTACCGAGATACCACGTTCTTTTTCTACGTCCATCCAGTCACTTGTTGCGAACTTCCCTGTCTTCTTCCCTTTGACTGTCCCCGCTTCACGGATGGCGCCGCCGAAAAGCAAGAGTTTTTCTGTCAGTGTTGTTTTACCGGCATCGGGGTGAGAGATGATGGCAAAGGTCTTTCTAATTTCTACTTCCTGTTTTAATGTCATAATGTTCTCCTTAAACTTCGCTTGTCCACTGTGCGATACGCATCGCCAGTTCGCCTGCTTCTTTTTCATCTAAAATATTGAATAAGTGTAAATATAAATGTTCAATCAGTGATTCACCGTACAAGTCATAGTCATATTGAATCGAAAAGAAAATGTCAGGAATACTGACGATAAAGTTCTCTTCTTTCTTATTTTCATGGATATAGACTTTACAGGTCAGGTTATCACTGTTACTTTGTCTGATTTTCATGAGAACCTCCAAATTTCTTGTAAGCAGCATCTAAACCGATTAGATCATCACGATGCGGTACTTTAACGTAACCCGGCATGATCTGATAAGGTTCGCGTCCTTTTGAAGCAAGGACCACCATATCGCCTTCTTCAGCCATGTCTATCGCATGCAGGATACCTTCTTTGCGGTCAGTGAATGATCTGAAGTTCTGATGCGTTGCCCCTTCTTCCAGTGCATCTGTCAGTTTCTTCGGGTCGTCATTCGCCGGGTTATCCGGTGTGAAGATGACATAATCCGCGCGACAGGCAATTGCCCCCATTTCAGCGGTCTTCGTTAAATCACGTTCCCCTGCCATGCCGACCAGGAAAATGAGCTTACCTTTTACGAATGGCTGAACAGCGTCAATGAGTTTATTCATACCGTCCGGTGTATGGGCATAATCGATAATCAGATCAATCGGCAGACTGCGATCCAGCACTTCCAGTCGTCCTTCAACAGGCGGCATTTTAGATACTGCCTGAACGACTGTCTGAATGTCGTGACCAGCAGCAAAAAGCGCAGCAATAGCAGCCATAATATTGTAAATATTGAATCTGCCGAGATAGGGACTCTCTACTTTGAAATCGCCTTCCGGTGATTCAAGGGTGAACGTTGTGCCGTAAATCGTTTCATTGATATCCGATGCTCTGAAATCAGCTGGATGGTCAATACCATAACTGATGATTTCGCGGCTCGTGACCGTGCGAAGCGTCTCTGAAAATGCATCATCACTATTCAGTACGGCATAAGATTGATGGTTACCGAGCTGACTGAAGAGGAGTGATTTTGCATAACCATAATCCTTCATTGTTCCGTGAAAGTCCAGGTGATCCTGTGTTAAGTTTGTAAATATAGCAACGTCAAAGTCCACACCGTTCAGACGTCCGAGTACGAGCCCATGACTCGATACTTCAAAGCTCATGGCTTCAGCTTCTTGTTCCAGTGCCTTGACGATACTTTTCGTCAGTGTGACGGTCTCAGGTGTTGAGTTGGCCCCCTTAGTCACTGACTCATCTATCTGTAATCCGTTCGTACCCAGATAAGCACTATGCAGGTTAAGCGCACGATGGAGATGATGAATCATAGTCGCAACGCTTGTTTTGCCGTTTGTACCGGTCACACCAAACGTCTTCAGCTTCGTTGCCGGATAATCAAAGATCGCCTGTGCGAATAAACTTGCCACGCGCAGTGTATCAGAAACAATAATCTGGGCAACAGGGGCATCGACTTCATGCTCTGTCACGACCAGCCGGCATCCTTGTTCGATGACGTTCGGGATAAAACGGTGGCTGTCGACCGTATAACCTTTTGATGCAACGAATAGACTGTTCGGACCGGCAGTACGTGAATCTGTCGTAATATCGGTGATTTCTTCAGGCAGTTCACCTTTTATTTTTTTTACTTTTATCAGGTCAAGCAGTGCTTCAGTTTTCATAGGAATACCTCCTTTAATTCAATTCTTTATTATACACTTTTTTAGAGTGGGAGTCTGAAAAATATAGAATTCCCTTCAGGCTCTGATTATTAATTTTTGTCCAGTATTTGTAATTTTTTTGTAATGTACTCGAATTTTTTGCCCAAAGTCTCTATAATGAGATAAACTAGCTAAGTACAATTATACTCCTGGAGCGTGTTAATGTTGATAAAGAATAAAAAAATCCTTATTATCACTGGTTCTTTCGGTAATGGACATTTGTCGGTTACGAACAGCATCGTTAATCAGTTCAATCAGATGAACCTCAGTAACCTGACACTTATTCAGCACGACCTGTTTCTTGAAGCGCATCCTGTTGTGACGTCCGCATTAAAGAAATGGTATATCAACAGCTACAAATACTTCCGCTCAACTTACAAAGCGTTCTACTACTCTAATCCAGATGAAATTAATAAATGTTTCTATAAATATTACGGCCTGAACCGTCTTATTAATATTCTGTCGAATGAAAAACCTGATTTGATTCTACTGACTTTTCCGACGCCTGTTGTCTCACTGCTCACTCAGCAGTTAAAACTGAAGATTCCGATTGCGACTGTCATCACTGATTACAATATGCATAAAAACTGGATTACACCAGGATCGCAAAAGTATTATGTCGCTGCCGAACATACGAAAGAACAGCTGACCTCTATCGGCATTGATGCTGAAGATATTCAAGTGACAGGTATCCCGATCCATCCTAAATTCGAAGTCAGACGTGACCGCGCAGCCTGGCTGAAGTCTCAGGGTCTTGACCCGAATAAAAAGACACTGCTGATGGTGGCTGGTGCATTCGGTGTTGTAGAAGGCTTCAGTGCAATGCTGAGTGATCTCAATAAACATGATATCCAGTTTGTTGTTGTCTGTGGCAGCAGCAAGAAATTACAGCGTGAACTCAGTGTATTCGACGCAGAGCCGAATATGAAGATACTTGGGTATACGAACGATATGGATGAGTGGATGAATGCCTGTGACCTGATGCTGACGAAACCAGGCGGTATCACTATCTCTGAGAGTTTAAGTCAGGCTATTCCACTTGTCTTCTTCAATCCGGCACCTGGTCAGGAAGGTGAGAATGCTGTTTATTTCAGTCGTATGGGCTACGCACGAATAACGCATACGGTCGATGAGACATTGCACGTCCTCACCTCCTTATTAACTGATTCACGCGAACTTGCACAGATGAAAAATGCCATGCAAGCAGGTTATCGTGCACATTCTTCTGAAGTCATCTGTCAGGACCTTGTGGAAATGCTGAATACATCCCTTCTCACACAGCAGTTGCAGTCTAAAGCTTCGCTCTATGCGAGAATCTTTGCAAGGTAAGATGCACGGTTCAGATTTCTCAAAGATGCTGGTCATTCTATTTCTGATGGAATTTGCCAGAGGGATGTTCATCTTGAGTTATCTGCCTATCCTGCCAACTACGGCGCTCGGAATTTCAGTTGGTGTGACCTCTGTCTGTATCTCACTTCATTTCATCAGCGATGCGCTGATGAATTTCTCGACAGGGTTTCTGCTGCGACGCTTCGGTACGAAGAAAGTCTTAAACCTATGCTTTCTGCTCGCCGTCGCTTCTCTCAGTCTGATTGTCTTCAGCCATCATATCGTTGTCTATTTCTTAGCCGCTATTCTGCTCGGTGTGGCGGTCTGTCCGATATGGGTTGTTATGCTGAGCTCAGTTAATGAAGATGCGCGCGCCAAGCAGATGGGTTACGTTTACTTCGCCTGGCTCGTCGGTATGCTTTCGGGTATGATCAGCATGAACCTGATTTTTAAAGTCCATCCGACGCGCTATACATTTTTAATGGCACTTGTTGCCTTTATTTCATGGGTTCTTTATTTCTTCGTTAAGACTGAAGTCTCTTATATCGAAAAGAAATCCATGAGCGCTCAGCTTAAATTAATCAAACATGTCATGACACGACATTTAGTCTTGTTTCCCGGTATTGTCTTTCAAGGTATCGCTATCGGGATGCTGGTACCTATATTACCATCCTATGCAGTCAAACATCTGCATGTGACGACGCTTGAATATACTTATCTGTTAATCGCGGGTGGCGTAGGCTGTACGATAGCTATGCTTTTCATTTCTAAAATCATGGATCGTCTGCCTCGTTTTGTCAGCCATATCATTATTATCTCGGGATTTCTGGTCTTTGGTATCAGTATTTTCGTTCTCAGCCAGCTTCATCTCTTTATGCTGGCACTCATTATCGGGCTGATTATCGGTCTTTTCTACGGCATGCTCTTACCCGGCTGGAATACATTTGTCGCCGAAAATGTTCACGAGGAACAGAAGGAAGAGTCATGGGGCGTCTTTAACAGCCTGCAAGGAGTCGGAACAATGATTGGTCCCGTTGTCGGCGGTTTTGTCGCTGAAATAGCTAGGAACGTCAATATGACACTTTATGTATCTGCTCTCATCTTCGCATTACTTGCCCTATTTTACAGCTTCTTCTTCATCAACCAGCATCAGAAACAAAAAAAAGAACCCTTATAAAGGGTTCTTTTTTTCGTTCTCATCTTCTACTACTTTATTGGCCTGTATCGTAATGTTCTGACGCTGTCTGTAAATATTCGTCACAATCGTCTTCAGTACAGCATAAGTCGGTACCGCTACCAAAATAGCAACAAATCCACCGAGATTACCAGCTGCTAAAATTACAGTGATAATCGTTAGAGGATGTATATTGAGTGTCTTACCCATGATGTTCGGCGTAATGACATTCCCTTCCAGCTGCTGTGCGACTGTCATAATGATGATGACATAAATCACCATTACAGGATCCTGAATCAGTGCGATGATGAGTGCCGGAATTATCGCTAAATAAGGCCCAAGGAACGGAATGAGGTTCGTCACCATCCCCCATAAAGCAAGAACAAGTGCATAATCAAGCCCGATCACAAGATAACCGATTAACAGTAATGTACCTAAAATGATACTGACTGTCACCTGACCCTGAATATAACTGCGAAGTGTTTTGTCGATATCTTTAAGCAGATTAACGACAAACTCTTTACGCTTTCCTGTAAAAGGCATAGAAGCAAAAGGAATAAAACGGTCATGGTCCTTCAGCATATAGATCAGGAAGAATGGTACAAGAATCAGTAAGAATAACGTGGAGACAAATGTAGTTAAATACTGAACGCTGTTTGTCAATAATGTCCCCGTCATATTATTCAGTTTCTGAATCATATCATTGATACGTTGTTTGACATCATCCGGCAGCTTGTCACGCTGGTCAAGCGCATAACTAATATAAGACTGAAACTCTTTTTGGATAGTCGGGAAGTTATTGATAAATGATGACACCTGATTTGTCAGTATAGGCGCAATCATCAATACAAAGATAGCGACTAATATAATCATCAGTAGAATAATGATCAGTAAACTTTTCCCGCGGGACATATTACGTTTTCGCTCAAGATAGTTTTGAAACGGCACCGTAATGTAGTAGAGGAAACCACCTAGAATAAGGGGTAGTGCAATTGACTGCACAATCACGATCAACGGATAGAAGATATGATTGATTTCAAGGAAATATTTAATAATTAAAAATGCAAGCAGCAGCCCGACCGCTACTCTGAACCAGACTTTATTAAACATAGAGTCCTCCTTCTGTTTGATATTTTCATTATACTCTATTACCCCTAATTTATTACCTTAAATTCATTTATGCTAAAATCAAGAAAAAGAAATGAATGATCATATGTTTAAACGTGGACTGGTTACGCCTTATGAAATAAATAGCCCTTCTCTCAACCGCTCGGTCAAGCTTGGCATCTACCTGCCTGAAAACTACTCAGCGCTCAAAGAACATGCCGTTATCATGGCATTTGATGGTCAGGATTTCAGCCAGCTGGGCCAGCTGCATAGACAGTACGAGGAGCTAAGTACTGATGTGACTGCGAGTATCATCATCTTTATTCATTATCCGGATGTGGCGACTCGTTCGAAAGAATATCATCCAGACAGCCCGCATAAAATGAAAATGATTGATTTTGTCACGACAGAGCTGGAGAGTTTCGTAACTGAACATTTTGCCGTATCTGATCAGCGACTGTTAATGGGTGACAGCCTGGCAGCGAGTATCGCCTTATCTATCTCCCTGCATGACGCACAGTTTAATCAAGCGGCATTATTCAGTCCGATGATAACAGAGGCAATCCACCAGGAACTTGAGGCGTTACGGCACCCTGTGAAGTACGTTCAGCTGATCGGTAAAGAGGAAGATGCATTTAAGCTGATGTCAGGAGAGATCGCAGACTTTCTTACGCCTAACCGTTCTTTTCACTCTGAACTGAATAATAGAGGTATCGAACATGAATACCGGGAACTGGACGGCGGCCATACGTGGAAGACATGGAAACCAGAAATCGCTTCCATTCTTTTATATTTTTTAGGAGAGTAATTTGTTATAATTGCAGTATTAACGATAAGGAGGCAACAATATGAACTTAGGTATCGCTATCTTCCCTACTTTAGAACTGCAGGAGAAAATCAATTCTTACCGCAAGCGCTATGATTCGCACTATACCGTCATCGCACCGCATATGACACTGAAAAGTCATTTTGAGGCTAATGATATAGATGATGTTGCTCAGAAAATAGCAGATGTTGCGCATCAAGTCTCTCACTTTGATATTCAGATCAATAAAGTATCGAATTTTGCACCGCTAAAAAATGTGATTTATTTCAAAGTGGAGAAAAATGATGAGCTCTCACATTTACATAGCAAGTTAGCTGAAGTCTTCGGCGAAGATCCACATCCATTTGTGCCTCACTTTACGATTGCACAGGATCTGACAGGTCAGGAATTTGAGGATGTCTATGGCCAGCTGCAGATGACAAGTGTGAATTACAGTGAGACGATTGACAAGATCAGTCTCTGCTATCAGCTGGAAAACGGCCACTGGAACGTCTACGAAACATTTAAACTAGGCCAGTAAAAAAGAGACCTTCAGCAGAGAGGCCACTGAAAATCTCACGATTTTCTATAAGCTCACTAATTCCAACAACTCAATAGTGTAAAAGAACCCGTCAATTTCCTCAACATTAGGAAATGACGGGTTCTTTTATCCTATTTTTCATCC
>NZ_SCWA01000026.1 GCF_004359615.1 Macrococcus brunensis | reverse complement strand
AGCGATGGAAGTATTTTTGAAGGAGCTAATCAAAGAGAACATACTTAGTGAATCCCTAGGATTCTATATGAACTAGATTTGTCAGGGTGGCTAACTTGTAATTGCAATTTAAATTCAAATAAAAATAATCTACTTATTGGTATAGTTTATAAAGAAAACATAAAAACACATCCGATAGAAATTATTTCTATCGGATGTGTTTTACATGTAATTACTTTAAATATTTTACCATCAGTTTTTCTAGAAACGGCACCAAATCATCCTTCAACTCCGATCTCATCGCATATTCCATTGTTGTCTTCACAAAACCGATCTTATCTCCGACATCATAGCGATTCCCTTCAAAATCATAGGCATAGACTTCTGAATTCTCATTAACCTTCTGAATAGCATCTGTCAACTGGATTTCGCCGCCTGTGCCTATTTCCTGTTCATCCAAGTATTCAAATATATCTGGCGTCAGGACATATCTTCCCATGATGGCCAGTTGTGAATCTGTTGTGCCCAGTTTCGGTTTTTCTATCAGTTTATCCACTTTATACATACGGCCGTTTTGTTCTGTGCTTTCGATGATGCCGTAGCGTTCTGTCTCTTCTTTCGTTACGGTCTTCGCACCAATGACTGATTTGCCTGTCTGTTCGTAGACATTGATCAGCTGCTTGATGCCTGGTACTTCTGCGTCGACGATATCGTCTCCGAGTAGTACTGCGAATGGTTCATCACCGATAAACTGTTTTGCTGTCCAGACGGCGTGGCCGAGTCCGCGGGGTGCTTTCTGTCTGACGTAGAAGATGTTGGCGAGGTTGGTTGAGTGTTCGACTTTCTCCAGGAGGGCTGTCTTATTTTTTTCTTTCAGGTTCAGTTCCAGTTCCAGCTGTGTGTCGAAGTGATCTTCGATTGCACGTTTATGCTTCCCTGTGACGATGATGATGTCTTCTATTCCTGCTGCGACCGCTTCTTCGACTATATACTGGATAGTTGGGGTATCTAAGATAGGAAGCATTTCTTTTGGCATCGCTTTAGTCGCGGGTAAGAATCTTGATCCGAGTCCTGCTGCTGGGATGATGGCTTTCGTTACTTTTTTCATGATTTTCTCCTTAAATGTCATTTGGATTAATTATGATAACTTCATTTGTATTTTTACTTTTAATATAAATAGGCGACTGCAAGTTATTGAGTTTAAAGGATATTACACTTATCACTGTTTTGTTTTTATTAATAGATACTGATTGTTTTTCTATTTTTGATTGATATGAATTGATAGGGGGTGTCTGTATAATTTCAAGTTCAATGTTACTGCCTTCCTTTTCTTGAATGACAGAGAAAGTTTGATTAAAAGCCTCTAGTGGATTGATTTTTGCATCTGACTTATTCTTAGTCAAAAATGTAAGGTTTAGGGTACTGGTCGTATTATTACCTTCGACATCGTTTTTTGCTCTTAGTACTTTAATTTTATAATTATTATTTATGACACTGTTATCTCTTAGTATAGGCGCATTTTGAAAGTTTTTATTCTTCTGTTGTACACTAGTTTTACTGTCATTTGTATCTAGTTTTTTCTTTGTTGCTTCTTGTTTAGCCTTATCCATACCCTCTTTAATCTGTTCTTCTTCACTTTTACGGTTACAGGCTGTCAGTATTAAAAGAAAAATCAAAGAAATGATGACTACTTTTTTCATAAAATAATTCCTTTCCTTTACAGTTGTTGATAAAATAACGTTGATTATTGCACACAATTATATCATATATAAACGGTCTATAATATTGATTGCGATTTTCAGATTATGATAGTTGGTAAAAATAATAATGTAAAGTAGTACCATTAATGATATATTTATTTATATAAACTATGTGGAGGGACATAATGAACGAAACGTTTAATGTAGAAGAGTTTCTAAAGGTTATAAGAGAGAATTTCAAGTTAATTATTGGACTTATGATATTAGGAGGACTAATCGCAACAGCAATTACTGTTTTTCTAATCGAACCTAAATATCGAGCTAATACTCAAGTTTTAGTCAGTCAATCTCAGACTCAGGATACAATTACTAATACCGATATTCAAGCAAGTTTACAGCTTGTTAATACATATAGCGACATCATTAAATCGCCGTCTATTTTAGAAGAAGTTTCTGAAAACTTAGATTTAAAATATGGAACCGTTGGTCTTTCATCAATGGTTGATGTTTCAAGTCAGAACCAATCACAAGTGTTAAATATCAGTGTGACGGATCCAAGTCCATATAAAGCCGAAAAAATTGTCAATGAACTAGCCGAAGTATTTCAGAAAAAGATTCCTAAAATTATGAATGTTGATAATGTATCTATTCTTGCTAAAGCAGAAACTGGAGAGAATCCTCAGCCTATTTCACCTAAGCCCGCACTCAATATTGGTTTAGGCATCATATTAGGTGCCTTAATCGGACTAGCATTATCACTACTTAGAAATATTTTGGATAAACGTGTTTCGACTGAGGAAGATGTACAAAAGTATCTAGAATTACCTGTTATGGGTACTGTGGCTGAGTTTAAATAATGAGGAGTGAAAAAATGTTTAAAAAGAAAAATAAGCTGGACTATATCTCTGATCCAAGACAACTAATTGTACATAGTGAACCTAAGTCACCTATCAGCGAGCAGTATAGAACGATTCGAACGAATATTTTGTTTTCATCTGTTGATAAACAGATGAAAACAATTTTACTTACTTCAGGAGCTCCGAATGCCGGCAAGTCTACGACAGCTGCTAATGTAGCAATAGCCTTTGCTCAGACAGGTAAAAGAACTTTACTAATTGATTGTGATTTAAGAAGGCCCACTATGCATTATACATTTGAGACAAATAATGCTAATGGGCTTTCCAATGCAATTGTCAATGATTTATCTATTCAGGATTTAATCAAGCAGACAGACATCAAAGATTTGGAATTATTAACGGCTGGACCCATTCCGCCTAATCCTGCTGAGTTATTACAATCAAACAAAATGAAATCAATACTTAGTCATTTAGAATCCTGTTATGACCTTGTCATTTTAGATACACCGCCAGTCTTATCAGTAGCAGATGCGACGATTCTTAGTGATTTAGTAGATGGTGTTCTTATTGTAACCAACACGAAAACGAACAGCAGAGAAGAGTTGAGAAAAACAAAAGATTCTTTATTGAAAGCGAATGCGAACATTCTGGGAGTTGTCCTGAACAATAAGAAGATGACGACAAATGATAGTTATTATTACTATTATGGTGGTGACAAATAATGATTGATTTACACAATCACTTTCTGATTGATGTTGATGACGGGCCAGATAGCAAGGAAGATGCTCTGGCCCTTTTAATTCAGGCTGAGGAGCAAGGGATTACAGATATTATCGCCACGCCCCATCATCATTCTATGGACTGGTTTACGCCAAAAAATATAGTTCTTTCTAAGATTGATGAAATCAGAACTATTATTTCTGAGAATGGTCTTTCTATTAAAGTACATCCAGGGCAGGAAATTCGTATAAATGAAAATTTACTTAGTGAGTTTGATGATGACATCAATTTATCACTCAATCATTCAAGATATGTCCTTATTGAATTTCCTTTCTCTGATGTTCCTTATTTTGCAGAACAACTACTTTATGATTTACAGATGAAAGGTTTTACCCCTATCATTGCTCATCCTGAGAGATGTAAGCCCTTATTGAGAAGTCCTGACAAAATCTATAATATCGTTAGTAATGGGAGTTTGACGCAAGTAACTTGCAGTTCTATTACAGGGCGTCTCGGAGAGGATATGCAGGAAACCAGTTTAAAAATGATTAAACACAATCTGGTTCATTTTATTGCAAGCGACGCGCATGATGCAGAATTACGTCCTTTTGAGTTAAAGGATGCATATGAAGTGATTGAGAAACGTTTAGGAATTGAACTGGTTGAACGACTCAAATTTAATGCACAGGCTGTTATGCTTAATCAAGATGTAAAAATCAAAGCACCTAAAACGTTTGAAGTTTCGTATAGCAATAAAAGAAGAAAAAAGAAAAAAAAGTTTTTGAGTCTTTTTTTATGAAAGGATGATAGCATTTGAACTCTCAGCAGAGATATTTATTTTTATTGGTCATTGATTCAATTATTGTCACAATTTCTATATTTATTGGTTATTATTTATTATCTCCCTTCTATATGAATTACTCATTTGAGAAGCTTCTGATAGCATCATTAATTTTATTGGTCAGTCATCATGTCTTTGCTTACATATTTAATCTCTATCATAGAGCTTGGGAATATGCGAGTGTCAGAGAATTGATGGCTATTTTTAAAGCCGTTTCTTCCTCTATTATCTTTACCTATATTTTTAACTATATCTTTTTGCAAACTTCATTTACCAGATTAATGATTATTACATGGATGATGCATCTTCTCCTGATTGGTGGTTCAAGATTATCATGGCGTGTCTTCAGAACACGCGTCGTCGGTAAGGACTCTAAAATCAGGGATTTAAAATCAACACTTGTTGTAGGCGCTGGACGTGGAGGCTCATTATTAATTCGTCAGCTGCTTGATACACCTGCAATGGGAATGAAACCAGTAGTAGCTGTCGATGATGATAAGGCTAAACAGAGATTAGAACTGAACGGTGGTGTTAGAGTAGAAGGCACACGAGAAGATATCGGACACTTAGTCAATAAGTACGATATTAGAAAGATTGTCATCGCAATACCGTCATTAAGTAAGCATAAATTGAATGATATCTATGAGATTGCGATACATACTGATGTTGAAGTTCTGATTATGCCGAATATAGATGATGTCTTAGCTGGCAAACTGGAAGTATCTCAACTGAAAAAAGTAGAAGTAGAAGATTTGCTGGGCAGAGAGACAGTTGAACTTGATGTAGGTGAGATTTCACCCCAAATCAAAGGAAAGACTGTTTTGGTTACGGGTGCAGGAGGCAGTATCGGTTCTGAAATTGTCAGACAGATCACTAAATTTGAGCCGAGTAAAGTTGTGTTACTTGGACATGGTGAGAATAGTATTTATACCATCCTTGAAGAAATGGCGCTACTTGATAATACTGTGGAATATACTCCGGTCATTGCGGATGTACAGGATCGACATCGTATGTTCCATATCATGGAGACTTATCAACCACATATTGTCTATCACGCAGCGGCTCACAAGCATGTTCCATTAATGGAAGCGAATCCGAGCGAGAGCGTTAAAAACAATATTTACGGTACAAAAAATACAGCTGAAGCAGCGATTCATGCTAAAGTACTCAAATTTGTCATGATATCTACGGATAAAGCAGTAAATCCCCCTAATGTCATGGGTGCTACGAAACGTGTCGCAGAGATGATTATTCAGGGTCTTGATAAAAAGTCTTCAGACACTACACTTGTGGCTGTCAGATTTGGTAATGTGCTGGGCAGTCGAGGATCTGTTATACCTAAGTTTCGTAAACAGATCGAAGCAGGTGGACCAATTACAGTAACCGATGAGAAAATGACAAGATTTTTTATGACGATTCCAGAAGCATCGAGACTAGTAATTCAGGCAGGGGCACTCGCACGCGGTGGAGAAATTTTTGTACTGGATATGGGTGAACCCGTTAAAATTGTAGATTTAGCTAAAAATATGATCAGACTAAGCGGTTATACAGAAGAAGAAATTGGCATCCAGTTTTCAGGTATTCGTCCGGGTGAAAAACTATATGAAGAACTACTCAACAAAGATGAGATTCATTCAGAACAAGTATTTGAAAAAATTTATCTAGGCAAGGCTAAGGAAGTGGATCTGACGACATTGCTTGATTTTGTTGAACGAGTGATTCAGACAGGTGATTACAAGGCGTTGATTAAGCTGGTCAATAAGAAAAGTGAAAGCCGATGAAAAGGTTACTAGGTTTTTCTGCATCTACTATCTTTGTCGCAATTATCAATTTATGCAGTTTGATGATTTTAACACGCCTGTTTTCTCCGGGAGATTACGGTAAAGCAAATCTATTGATCAGCTATGCGGTTATTGTTAGTACGATAATATCATTTGCAGTCGATCAAGTACTGATTCACTATTTCTATAAAGTGAACTTAAAATCTGTCCTGATTAACTTCTGCAAATATTCATTTTTGATAGTGGCTATTATTGCGATTATTTTATTTTTTATTAAACCAGTTCTCAGTTTTTCAAATTTAGATTTAATACTGCTTGTGCTTTATTCTGTTGCCCTAGTCATCAACAAAATTTTTTTGACATTATTCCGTATGAAAAATGATTTCCGTAACTACTTCATTCAAGCCTGTTTTTCCAAAATAGCAGAGCTGGCTTTAATTGTGGCATTGCTTTTCTCATTAAGCGAGAGTTATTTTATATTATTGCTACCATTTGCTATAAGCGTAAGCTTGATCAGTCTTTTTCAGAGTCGATCTGCTTACAAGATTATCAATCATACGACTGAACAGCACTCAATTAGTCTTCATGAACAGATTTCATTCAGTCTGCCGCTTCTTTTCTCTATATTACTCACAACAGTGACACAGAATATAGATAAGATAACATTAAGTCACTTCGTTTCTGATGAAAAGATGGGGGTCTACTATACGAGTTTTAAACTCATTGGCCTAATCAGTATTGTATACACAGTGATCAGTCTGGTGTGGGTACCTAAAGCTGTTAAAATCAGTAGTCAGGAAACACAGCAGGATTCATCCTTTTACCTAGCTTCAGAATCTTTTCTACAGATTATCTGCTGTATCATCATTATTCTGTATCTTACTTTTAAAGATCTGATTATGATGTTACTGGGTAATGAATTTATGAACAGTTCAGATTTGATTGATATCCTGATAATCATCCCTGTAGTAATGGTTATTTCAGAAGTCTATTCTACCTACATTACCGTAAACAAAAGAACTAAATGTCATTTAGTCATCGCTATCATGATTTTAGTAATTAATAGTGTCTGCTCGTTTACCTTTTCAATGGTATGGGGAGTAGAAGGCGCTGCTTATTCCATGTTCCTCACTTATTTAGCAATTTATACATTACGCCTATATTATTATCAGAAAATAAGTAGTTATTCACTGTTCAGATTTCAGAATATTACTGGATATATGATTCTTGTCATTCTCTTTTCACATTCATTCATACATAATAGATATATCACAATAGCGGCAACTCTGATTATATTCATTATATTGTCTATAAACTTTAAAGATAAATCTAAGTTCTTCTTTAAAAGTATCTTAGATTAGAGAGGTCATTTATGGCAATCAAAAACTTCTATAAAATATTTACTATGGCATGTTTTACATTAATTTTTCTATACTGTCATCTTTTATCAATTAACTATAACCAGCTGAATACAGAAGAGAATATTTATAAAGTATCTATTATACTTTTCTTAAGTACATTTTTGTTTGGGTTTAAACTCATCAAATTTGATAAGAATACTATACGAATCTTAATCGTATACATCTTATTCTGGATTAGCTGCCTTGTTTCAATGAATGAACACCACGAGTTGCGTAATGAAATTGCATTGGTTTATCTTATATTGCCGTTGCTTGTACTGTTGAACAATAAAATCTATATGAATTTCAAGCCATTACTAATCAGTTCGGCTATATCCATCCTGCCTTTGTTAGTGAACATTCAGCATTCAAATACGTTCGGACTGCTTGTGACACTAGGTTTTGTCTGTCTGTTCATTGCTTTCACAAATGTATCGAATCTATACTTCATGATGATGGTTTTACCATTTTCACTATTTTTCATCTATGAGACGGGTTCTAGGACAGCGTTGCTCAGTTTCGTCATCTTTATTACTTTTTATTTGATCTATTTCTTAAGAAAAAGACGAGTTACTTATCTGAGTTTCTTGATTAATGTGGTCTTTCTCATAGCACTAGTTGCCTTCTCAGTACCTGTCATTACTCGATTTATTGATTTAGTTTTTCACAAGCGTTCGAATACAAATGACAACTTCCTCGCTGATAGACAGATATTCTGGGAAGGAACGATTCAATATGGCGTGCGCCTCTGGGGAAATGGGAAAAACTTTTTTATGCAGAATTTCTCAATTGGTGATTCACACAACCTATTTATTGAAATCCTTGGCATCTATGGACTACTGCCTTTAATGATCTTTTTAGTATTTGTACTGACGTTAATCATAGGCATATTCAGTGGATTCAGATTTTCAAAATATAAAGCAGCCTATTTCTTTATGTTTTTCTTTCTAACGAGTTTCACAGAAAATTTATTCTTTATCTATAACCGTTTAATTGTATATCATTTTATTTTCATATTATTCGTAACTTATGTCATCAATAGACAGTCAAAAAATGAGGAGGAAGTTAAATGAAGAAAATTCTAGTGACGGGAACTGCAGGTTTTATTGGGTGTAATTTAGCAAATAAATTGATGAAAAAGGGTCATGACGTTATCGGTATTGATAATATTAATGATTATTACTCAACTCAGTTGAAAGAAGATCGCATGAAAGCATTACTAGGTGAAAATTTTAAGAACTATAAGATTGATCTTCAGAATTACAAAGAAGTTGAGAAAGTCTTTCATGCTGAACAGCCTTCTATTGTCATCAATCTAGCGGCTCAGGCGGGTGTAAGGTATAGTCTTGAGAATCCTCATATTTATCTGGAAAGTAATATCAATGGCTTCTTGAATATTCTGGAATGCTGT
Source organism: Macrococcus brunensis (assembly GCF_004359615.1). Lineage (GTDB taxonomy): Bacteria > Bacillota > Bacilli > Staphylococcales > Staphylococcaceae > Macrococcus > Macrococcus brunensis. The sequence goes on along the minus strand of NZ_SCWA01000026.1, from coordinate 11,438 downwards.
CGCTTCGCCGACTGTGAACACTTGATTTATGCATCTTCAAGCTCAGTTTACGGTTCTAACAAAAGTTTGCCGTTTAAGACATCTGATAATGTCGATCACCCCATCAGTCTTTATGCTGCAACTAAGAAGAGCAATGAGCTAATGGCGCATACTTACAGTCATTTATTTAATATTCCAACGACTGGTCTCAGATTTTTTACTGTTTATGGTCCATGGGGTAGACCTGATATGGCACTATTTAAATTTACCGATTCAATCATTAATCGTAAACCGATAGATGTCTATAATAACGGTAACATGATGAGAGACTTTACATTTGTAGATGATATAGTTGAAGCTATTTCACGGTTGGTTACTCTACCGCCACAACGACAGGATGCATGTCAATCTTATTCACCTAATGAATCGGATGCGCCTTATAAAATTTATAATATCGGCAATAATGCACCTGTTAAACTGGAAGATTTCATCAACGCAATTGAAAAATCAACTGGTATTGCGGCAATTAAGAACTATATGGAGCTTCAGCCGGGCGATGTACCAGAGACTTATGCAGATGTATCCGACCTCTTTGAAACAATTGATTTTAAACCGAATACTTCTATTGAAAGTGGTGTTGAAAAATTTGTGAACTGGTATATTGATTACTACGATGTTGACCTTAAACAGGTAATCAATAATGAAAAATAAAAAAATACTTGAAATAGAAAGTTTAAGGATAATTGTTGCGCTGTTAGTGGCTATCTATCACATCTGGATGCACAAAGTATCTGGTGGTGTTGATGTCTTCTTCGTCATCACAGGTTTTCTGATCACTAAGTCACTTATCAGCACATATGATAGAACGAATACCGTGCAACCAGTCAGTTTTGTTCAACGATTATTGAAGCGACTGTATCCTCATATTGCAATAGTCATTGCTTTTGTTGTAGTGACCTTTTCGATCATTAGCCCGCAACTACAACTCAAAACATTTCTGTTAGATATATTTGCTTCTGCTACTTATCTGCAGAACTGGGCATTAATCAGTCAATACAATAGTTATATCGGATCTATTGATAGTAGTTCAATATTCAAGCACTTGTGGGCTACTTCTGTACAAGGTCAGTTCTATGTGATTTGGTCGGCGCTCTTCTTACTGCTGATTAAGTTGACAAGTAAAAAAAGTTCTATACTAAGAACTGTTCTAATGATCGCTTTTATTACCATATTCGTTCTGTCGCTGATTTTTTCTATTTATTTGACAGCAGTCAATCAGCAGAATGCTTACTATAATACATTTACTCGTTTATTTGAATTTGCTGCCGGTGCAATTATGTGTCTGGTTTATTCAAAAATATCTGTGAGTAAAGGAGTGAGTAATGTTTTCAGTATTATCGGCGTTTTCATGATACTGACGATGGGTTTATTTCTGAATATTGAAAACCTGTTTCCAGGTTATGTTGCACTTCTCCCGGTTCTGAGCGTTCTACTTGTCCTGATTTCAACACGTTCTAATGAACAATCGATGTTCAATCAACTTCTGACGAACAAATATATATTAGCGCTGGCACCGCTTGCTTATCCCTTTTACCTGTGGCATTGGATTGTATATGTCTATAGCTCGATTATTCTACAGAAAAAAGAATTTAATATAATCGAAGGTTTCTTGATTATCATCGGCGGGCTTTTATTAGCACATATTTCACATTTAATCATTAAGAATACTCGCAGACGATTACCAATTCTTGGGCTAATGGCACTGGCAGCAAGTCTTGTTATAATCTCGAATCAGACCATACAATATCAGCAGATTAAAGATCTTGATCTTAATAAAAAGATTGCTGAAGACGCTTATCTGGAAGATACAGCATTCAGGGGAGCACTTGACTATCAGAAACAACAGCAAACCTATACCGATTTGAAGCCAGCAGTCAACAATGCGAAGCATGATATAGGTACGCTATACAATGATAACTGTAACCAGATTGCGAAGAAAGATGAAGTCATCAGTTGTGACTACGGTAACAGAAAATCGGAACTGAAAGTCGCATTAGTCGGTGGTTCACATACTGTTCAGTGGTTCGATCCCATCAAGATTATCGCAGAACAGAGAGGCTTTCATCTTAAGACATATACAAAATTGGGTTGCCGCTTTACAGCTGAAAAGCTGAAAGACCAGGCATGCGTCAACTGGAATCAAAACGTCTTGAAGTCATTAAAAAAGGATCAGATTGATTTAGTGATTACGAATGCTGACATCAATAGTCCGGAATATCCGACTATTCCAACGGGTTACCTACAACAATTCAAAGAGTTAAAGCGCCAAAACATAAATGTTATTGCTTTTAGAGATACGCCTTGGTTCAAGAAAGATACACTTAAGTGTGTTAAAGAAAATTCTGATAATGTAACTCAATGTCAGTCAGATAAGAACGAAGTACTTTCCAAAGAAGATAAATGGCTCAAGATGGGACAGAAACCTGATAATGTGACTTATGCAGACTTTACACCTGTTTTATGTCCAAATGGAAAATGTTCAGTCGTACAGGGCAATGTATTAATGTACTGGGATTCACACCACTTAACAGAAAGTTATACAAAAACAATGACGCTTCATATTGATGAGGTAATTGTTCAGGCATTGAATGAATTATAACGCGAAGGAGAGATTATATGTGCCTAGTTTCTGTCATTATTCCTACATTTAATGTTGAACATGACATAATCAAATGTGTCGAATCTATATTAAATCAGTCATACAAAAATGTTGAAATTATTATTGTGGACGATGCAAGCACAGACCAGACTTATCAGCTGGTCAACCAAAAGTATGCAGACCATCCACAAATTAAGATCTTTCAGAATGAAATCAACTCAAAAGCAGCTTTTACACGAAATAAAGCGATTGAGCACGCAGAGGGAAAATATATTGCTGTACAGGATGCAGATGATTACAGCGATCAGTCACGACTGGAGAAACAGATAGATTTTCTTGAAACAAATCCGACTTATGATTTCGTTGGAAGTAATGCTTATAGTTATGATGAGAAAGGAATATGGAAAAAAACACATTTATTAGAGAATCCCGTACTTTCTGACTTCTATAAAGGTAAATTTCCATTTGTTCATGGTAGCATGATGTTCAAAAAAAGTGCGTTAGCCGCTGTCGATAATTATAGAGTGGCTAAGGAAACAGAAAGAGGCCAGGATGGAGATTTACTGATGCGGCTGTATCAGTCAGGCTTTAAGGGTCATAATCTTACTGATGCGCTTTATTACTATCAGGAAACCATTGAGACAGTGAGAAAACGTAACTTAAAACATAGAATAAAAGCAGTCAAGAATAAATTTAAGTATTACTCTGTTAAAGATCTGACTACTAAGGATAAGATTTTTATTATGCGAACATTAGTGATTGGTTTTATACCATCAAAAGTCTGGTATCAGATTATGAAATTCAGAGCGAGAAAGACATTAAAAAAATAAGGGGCTGATTTTATGAAGATTGGATTTGTCACGACATGGATGGAGCGCGGTGGCGCATATGTGACAAAGGCATATATTGACTTATTAAAAGACAATCATGAAGTTTTTGTCTATGCAAGAGGGGGCGTCCTACTAGCTAAAGGTGATCAGAACTGGGACAAAGATTACGTCACATGGGCTCCACGTCAATATTCAACTAATATAAGATTCTCGCATTTTAAGAAATGGATTGAAGAGAACGAGATAGACACGGTATTTTTTAACGAACAACAGGAAATTGAACCCGTCTTGTTATTGAAAAAACAGTTTCCGCAACTTAAAGTAGGAACTTATATTGATTATTATAAGGAAAATACAGTCAAGGATTTTGATATTTATGACTTTCTCATCTGTAATACAAAAAGGCATTATTCAGTTTTTAAGGATCATGCTCAGTGCTTTTACGTACCATGGGGAACTGATATAGAGACTTTCAAGCTACAGCAGCAACAATTTGACGAAATCGTGTTCTTCCATAGTTCAGGTTTGTCCAATAGAAAAGGGACCACTTATTTAGTAGATGCTTTTATGGATGAAACTATTTATCCATACGCTAAGCTGATTATTCATACTCAACAGGATTTTGAAAAAACATTCTCTTATTCTTTAGATGAACTGCAAAAATACAATATTCAAGTGATTGAAAAAACTGTAAGCGCACCGGGGCTCTATCATTTAGGAAATGTCTATGTGTATCCGACTAAACTGGATGGTCTTGGTTTAACGATGTACGAAGCATTAGCGTGCGGCCTACCGGTAATCGCGACAGATAATGCACCCATGAATGAAGTCATCAATAATAAGGTTGGAAGACTGGTCGAAGTAGAGAACTTCATTTGTAGAGCAGATGCTTATTACTGGCCTCTCTCAATCGTCAAACAGACATCTCTGATTGAACAGCTCCGTTATTTCATCGATCACAAAAATGAACTTCAGCAGATGAGTGATACTGCTAGGCAAGAAGCGGTGAATAAATGGAACTGGTTGGATAGAAAAGAGGAAATAGAAAGAATTTTCACTGAAACTAAGGTGATTGTTAAGGATGTACCTAATAGTTATTTCTCTAATATCAGAACAGATAGAAGAGTAATCAATGCAGTAGGTTCATCACGACTTTATTCTCTATATGACAAAATTGTAACTAAAATGAAGTAGAGGCGAGAACATGGTTAATTTTTTTTATGATAAGTCACCTATATTTTTACAGAATATATTAATTAGCTTGAAGGGGATACAAATATATCGTCAACGTTATAATAAACATTATAAAAAAGAATTAAACACCTTGCTCAAATCTAATGAATATCAACTACAGGAGAAACGTTTAAAACAATTCATAAAGTTTGCTCGTAAGAATAGCCGCTATTATTCAGAAGCATTATCTGGCTACAAAAGAAATATCGGTCTGTCTGATATGCACAATTTACCTGTTCTTGTAAAAGATGATATCCGCCAAAATATTGAAGATATCGTTACTAGAAAAAAGAATCTTATCGTTATGGAAACTGGTGGAAGTACAGGGAAGAAGCTAAAGTTTTATACAAATCCTTATGATATTTCAAGAAGAATCGCTTATCTTGACTACTTTAAATTAAAGCATGGTGTTAAAAAGGGAATGAGAAGAGCGAGTATAGGAGGCAGAGTGTTTATTCCAACAAATCAAAAGTCGAAAGTCTTTTGGCGGCATAACTACATGTTAAACCAGGTCCTCTTTTCGATATTTCATGCTGGCACTGAAAATATTAAGTACTATGTTGAAGAGCTCAATCGATTTAAGCCTAAGTCTATTGATGGAATCACAAGTGTGATTTATCGTATGGCGCAATATATAAATGAAAATCAAATTAAACTTACCTTTAAGCCCATTGCTATTTTTCCTACAGGGGAAACTCTGACTGATGAGATACGAAGTGAAATTGAAAAAGCATTTGGATGTAAAGTATTTGATCAATATGCTTCATCAGAAGGTGCTCCATTTATTACTGAAAGTGCTGACGGTAACTACGAAATATGTCCAGCTACAGGTTTTTATGAAATGGAACATATTGAAGGAAATATATATGAGATGTATGTCACGGCATTTTATACAACGACGACACCTCTTATTAGATATAAAATTGGTGATGCTGTTGAATTATTTGAACCGCTTAGTGAAAACTATAAGCAATCAGATATTAGAATAAAGCGATTAATTGGTAGAAATACTGATTATCTCATGTCAAATGAAATGGGAAAAGTCTATAATGTGAACTTAGCTTCTGTTGCCCGACAATTAGGAGGCAATATAATAGAGTCTCAGTTTATTCAAAATGAACTTGATGAAATCATTATTAATTTAGTAGTAGAAAAAGAGGAGGATAAAAAGATTATTGAAAAAAATTTGCATAAAGTGATGAATATTAGATTTGGACAGTCAACCCAATATGTTATCAATTATGTCGACCGTGTGGAAAAAACACAAGGCGGTAAAACGAAACTGACGGTTAACAACCTTGAATAATAATTGATTCTGTGACTATAATATTAAAATTCGGAATTAGAAATGAGATGTTTTAAATGGTTAATTTAATATATGATAAATCACCCATCTTTTTGCAGAATATCTTCATCAGTTTAAAAGGAATACAAATTTACAGGCAACGATATAATAAAGTTTATAGGAAAGAACTGAAAATTTTAAATGAAGAAAATGAATTTAATTTACAGAAAAAACGCTTCAAAAGTTTTATTAAATACACGCGTAAAAACAGTCCTTTCTATTCGCAGAAGTTATCACACCTAAAGAAGGAAATTTCTATGTCTGACATTGAGCTATTACCAATGCTGACTAAAGATGAGATACGCGAGCATGTTGATGAAATAGTAACTAGAAACAAAGGTTTGTTGCCTATGGGAACAAGTGGGACAACTGGTAAAAAACTAATTATTTATTCACATCCATATGATATATCCAGAAGAATTGCCTATCTTGATTATTTTAAAGCAAAGCATGGAGTAAAAAAAGGAATGAAGAGAGCAAGTATGGGTGGAAGAACATTTGTACCTGAAAAACAAAAGTCACACATATATTGGCGTCATAATTATATATTAAACCAACTTTTATTTTCTATTTACCATGCGAGTAATGAAAACATTATATATTATATTGAAGAACTGAACCGATTCAAACCTCAGTCAATAGATGGAGTGACTACAGTAATTTATAGAATCGCTAAATATATAAATAAGCATTCTATAGAACTGACTTTTAAACCAATAGCTATATTTCCAACAGCAGAAACATTAACTGTCACAGTGAAAAGTGAAATTGAAAAAGCATTCAGATGTAAAGTCTTTGACCAGTATTCATCATCAGAAGGTGCACCATTCATTGTAGAAAATGATAAAGGATATTATGATATATGTCCCGCGACAGGTTATTACGAGCTCGAAAGAATAGAAGGTAATATTTATGAGATCACAGTTACTTCATTTTACACAACGACAACACCGCTCATAAGATATAGAATTGGAGATGCTGTTGAATTATTCGATACACTTCCTGAAAACTATACGCAATCTGACATTAAAATTAAGCGAATCATTGGTCGTAAAAATGATTATTTAGTCTCTAATGAAAAAGGAAAAGTGTACAGTGCAATACTTTCTGCAACAGTTAGAAAAACAGAAGGTAATTTTATTGAATGCCAATTTATTCAAAATAAAATGGACGAGGTCATCATCAATTTTGTAATAGAAGGTGTTAATGACAAAAAAACTATTGAACATAGCATTAAAGAATTAATGAAAGTTCGCTTTAGTGAATCAACTGAATACAATGTCAGATTTGTTGAGGAACTTGAAAGTACTGATGGTGGAAAAACAAGATTTATTATTAATAACTTAAATAGGGAGCTGTCATAAATGAAGAGAAAATTAGCAGTTGTGGGTCTAGGATACGTAGGATTACCTGTTGCGGTTGCGTTCGGCAATAAACAGGAAGTGATTGGTTTTGATATTAACGAGGAAAGAATTAGTGAGTTAAAAGTAGGACATGACCGGACGCATGAAGTAGATAATGCAACATTAGAGCAATCAAATATTATCTTCACCAGCAATAAAGAAGATTTAAGAAAAGTTGATTTCATCATTGTGGCGGTTCCTACACCTATTAATGAACATAATCAACCAGATTTGACACCTTTACTTAAAGCAAGTGAGACAGTAGGTTCAGTGCTATCTGAAGGCACAATAGTTGTCTTCGAGTCGACAGTTTATCCGGGAGCAACTATGGAAGATTGCGTACCTGTTCTGGAAAAAAATTCTGGTATGAAGAATGGAGAAGACTTTTTTGTTGGATATTCACCAGAGCGAATCAATCCCGGAGATAAAGTACACACTTTTGAAACGATTACTAAAGTTGTAAGTGGACAGACACCTGAAGTACTTGAAATTGTCGCAGAAGTATATTCATCAGTCGTTAAGGCGGGTGTACATAAAGCATCTTCAATAGCAGTTGCAGAAGCCGCTAAAGTTATTGAAAATACACAACGTGATGTAAATATTGCATTAATGAACGAACTTGCACTAATTTTTGATAAAGCAGGTATTAAAACAAAAGATGTATTAGAAGCTGCAGGGACAAAATGGAACTTCTTAAAATTCCATCCGGGATTAGTTGGCGGACATTGTATAGGTGTAGATCCTTATTACTTAACGCATAAAGCCCAGGAACTTGGACATCACCCAGAAGTTATTTTATCTGGCCGTCGTATTAATGACAGTATGGGAAAATATATTGCCTCAAAAGTTATAAAAGAAATGCTTAAGAAAAACTTATCTATTTCTAATGCGTCCATCAATTTATTAGGTTTGACTTTTAAAGAGAACTGTCCAGATTTAAGAAATACAAAAGTGCTCGATATTATCAGAGAATTGGAAGATTATGGACTTAAAATTAATATTAATGATGTTGAAGCAGATAAAAAAGAAGCTAAAAAGTTCTATAATATAGAACTTTTCGATAGTAGCGAACTACCTGAGACAGATGTACTGATCATTGCTGTTGCTCATTCAGATTATATCAACAATAAAACTAAATATTTAAGCAAGTTATCTGATAATGGCTTGATTATCGATATAAAAGGTATTATTAATGACTCAGACTTATCAGGTAGTCAGACGAAATGGAGCCTGTAATATTATAAAGGAGACCATATGAAAATTTTGCAGATAACAGCTATTGATATGACGATGAATAATTTCTTAAGACCGTTAAACATCGCTTCAAAAAAAGCGGGCTGGGAAGTACATTGTGCTTGCTCTGAAGGTCCATTTACTGACGATATCAAGAAGGATAATTTTAAATTTCATCACGTTAACATTGATAGAAAAATAAAACCTATTTCTAATATTAAATCGATTATTCAAATCATTAGACTGATTAGAAGAATTAAACCGGATATCGTTCATGTTCATACACCAGTAGCCTCCGTACTTGGTAGGGTTGCTGCAAAAATAGCTGGTGCCCCTACCATTATATACACAGCACATGGTTTCTATTTTCATGAAGGTATGAATAAAAAACAATATAAGTTATTTTTTAATATAGAGAAGTACATTGGTAGATTCTGTACAGACTATATTCTTACTCAGAGTCAGGAAGATTATCAAATAGCAAAAGATAATAAGTTTCTAAAAACTAAATATAATAAAAATTATGTTTGTATTAGCAATGGTATTGATTTAGATCAAAAGTATAACATTGAACTTAAAAATCCAGCTCTCCATCAGAAAATCAGAAAAGAATTGAATATACCTGAAAATCATTTGATTGTTACATTTATAGGTAGACTTGTAAAAGAAAAAGGTATAATAGATTTATTAAATGCATTCCATCATTTATCAGATAAAAATGTAACATTCATTATTTTGGGCGGGCTTCCTCAAGGTGAGCGTGATGTTGAGACATACCATAAACTGGAAGTATATAGAAGTAAAGAAAACTTTAAGTTTATGGGACATGTTTCAAATGCTGATGAATACTTATTTATATCTGATATTTTTTCATTACCATCTTATAGAGAAGGAATGCCTCGTTCAATCATAGAAGCTATGGCTATGAAAAACGCAATTCTTGCTACTAATATTCGCGGCAGTCGTGAGGAAGTACTTCACGGTGAAACTGGTTATTTGTTCCAGGTTAATGATAGTAAAAAAATGGCACAATATATAGATGAGCTTAATAATAATCGTGAAATGCTTGAAAACATGAAAGAGGCGGGATTACAACGAGCTCAAGGTTTATACGATGAAAATGATGTTGTAAAGAAACAACTTGAAATTTTTGATAAGGAGGTAAATAAATGAAACTATTGGTTACAGGAGCAACTGGACATTCTGGTACATTCTTCCTCGAAAAACTTAATAAAAATTCGAAGGATATTAAATTAATTCGATGCTTAGTAAGACCGACGACTGATATTTCTATTCTTAAAGGTTTTAAAAACTTGAATATTGAAACAGTAGAAGGAGATATTGAAGATCAAAAATTTTTAGAATCGGTTACAAGAGATATAGATACGATTCTAAATATTGCTAACATCCGTTTTACGGCAAAACTTCAAGAAGCTGCTCTAAAAAATAATGTAGACTGGCTAATTGCAGTCCATACTACTGGAAGATATTCGAAATTTAAATCAGCTTCTAAGGAATACATTGAAATAGAAGATAAACTATTGAATGAGAGAAAAATGGATTTGACTATTTTAAGACCTACAATGATATATGGGTCGATGAAAGACCATAATATGAGTAAATTAATAAAGTTTTTAGATAAAAGTAAATTTTTCCCTATTTTTGGTAATGGTAAAAATCTGTTGCAACCTGTAAGAGCACAAGATTTAGCTCAAGCTTATTATGATGTCATCATGCATCCAGAAGTGTGTAAAAACAAAGAGTACGATTTGTCTGGTCAGGACGAAATTACTTATAATGAAATAATTAGATTGATTTCATATGAATTAAACCGTAACACGGTTAAAATTAATATGCCTATTAATCTCTCATATTGTTTAGCAAATTATGGGCAGAAGTACATACCTAAGTTTCCTATAAAAGGAGAACAAGTTTTAAGGATGCAAGAAGATAAAGTATTTTCTCACGAACAAGCTCGTAAAGACTTCGGTTATGCGCCTTTAAGTTTTGAAAAGGGCATTAAAAATCAAGTACAAGAATATCTTCAGAAGAAGAGAGTGCCCCAAAAATGATTAAAAGAGCATTCGATTTATCCTCATCAGTTGTAGGATTAGTGGCTTTATCACCTATCTTAGTCGCGACAGCTATCGCAATTAAAGTAGATTCAGATGGTCCGGTATTATTTAAACAAAAACGCCCTGGTAAGGATAATGAATTATTCGACATCTATAAATTCAGATCAATGGCAGTAGATACTCCAAACGTTGAGACAGCTAAGTTAGGCCAGGGAGTCTCCTATATAACAAAAGTGGGTCACTTTATTAGAAGGACTTCGATTGATGAATTACCTCAACTTATTAATGTTGCTAAGGGAGAAATGTCAATTGTAGGCCCCCGTCCAGCTTTATTTAATCAATATGACCTTATAGAAATGAGAACTGCAGTGAATGTTCATACTATTAAACCTGGCATAACCGGTTTAGCTCAAGTTATGGGAAGAGATGAAATTTCAGATATTGAAAAAGTAGCATATGATCAATATTATTTAGAACATCAAACTTTTATTTTTGATATGTGGATTATTTATAAAACATTTGTCAATGTCATTAAAAGCGAGGGCATTACGCATTAAAATTATTTCTTTCTAAATTACAATTACAAGTTAGCCACCCTGACAAATCTAGTTCATATAGAATCCTAGGGATTCACTCAGTATGATCTCTTTGATTAGCTCCCTCAAAAATACTTCCATCGCC
>NZ_SCWA01000025.1 GCF_004359615.1 Macrococcus brunensis | reverse complement strand
TTCTCACCCTGTCTGGTGATGATGGCAGAGAGGTCACACCTGTTCCCATACCGAACACAGAAGTTAAGCTCTCTAGCGCCGATGGTAGTTGGACTTACGTTCCGCAAGAGTAGGACGTTGCCGGGCATTTTTATATGGAGGATTAGCTCAGCTGGGAGAGCATCTGCCTTACAAGCAGAGGGTCGGCGGTTCGATCCCGTCATCCTCCACCATTTTTTATTATGCCGGAATAGCTCAACTGGTAGAGCAACTGACTTGTAATCAGTAGGTTGAGGGTTCAAGTCCTTTTTCCGGCACCATGTTAGAGCCATTAGCTCAGTTGGTAGAGCATTTGACTTTTAATCAAAGGGTCAGAGGTTCGAATCCTCTATGGCTCATCATTATTTTAAATTTAAATTGCGGGTGTGGCGGAACTGGCAGACGCACTAGACTTAGGATCTAGCGCCTACGGCGTGGGGGTTCGACTCCCTTCACCCGCACCATATATGCGGAAGTAGTTCAGTGGTAGAATACAACCTTGCCAAGGTTGGGGTCGCGGGTTCGAATCCCGTCTTCCGCTCCATTATTTTTAAATTAACATTTTAATCATATTAGCCGGGGTGGCGGAACTGGCAGACGCACAGGACTTAAAATCCTGCGGTAAGTGATTACCGTACCGGTTCGATTCCGGTCCTCGGCACCATTCAAATTATTTAGCGCCCGTAGCTCAATTGGATAGAGCGTTTGACTACGGATCAAAAGGTTAGGGGTTCGACTCCTCTCGGGCGCGCCATTTATAGCTACGGGAAGTAGCTCAGCTTGGTAGAGCACTTGGTTTGGGACCAAGGGGTCGCAGGTTCGAATCCTGTCTTCCCGACTTACTTCTTTGAAGCACAAAAAATGGGGGCTTAGCTCAGCTGGGAGAGCGCCTGCTTTGCACGCAGGAGGTCAGCGGTTCGATCCCGCTAGTCTCCACCATTTTAAATTATTAATAACATATCGGCGGCGTAGCTCAGCTGGCTAGAGCGTACGGTTCATACCCGTGAGGTCGGGGGTTCGATCCCCTCTGCCGCCACTATCTTTTTTAACAGTGAAACCTTGGATTTAGGACCTTTAGCTCAGTTGGTTAGAGCAAACGGCTCATAACCGTTGGGTCGCAGGTTCGAGTCCTGCAAGGTCCACTTAATATAATGGAGGAATACCCAAGTCCGGCTGAAGGGATCGGTCTTGAAAACCGACAGGGGCTTAACGGCTCGCGGGGGTTCGAATCCCTCTTCCTCCGCCATTATTTTTTACTTCAGCAAATCAATATAATTTATTATTAACGCGGGATGGAGCAGTCTGGTAGCTCGTCGGGCTCATAACCCGAAGGTCGGTGGTTCAAATCCGCCTCCCGCAATTTTAAGTGGTCCCGTGGTGTAGCGGTTAACATGCCTGCCTGTCACGCAGGAGATCGCGGGTTCGATTCCCGTCGGGACCGCCATGTATGGCTCAGTAGCTCAGTCGGTAGAGCAATGGATTGAAAATCCATGTGTCGGCGGTTCGATTCCGTCCTGAGCCATCTTTTTATTATATTATGCCGGAATAGCTCAACTGGTAGAGCAACTGACTTGTAATCAGTAGGTTGAGGGTTCAAGTCCTTTTTCCGGCACCATGTCGGAGGGGTAGCGAAGTGGCTAAACGCGGCGGACTGTAAATCCGCTCCTTCGGGTTCGGCAGTTCGAATCTGCCCCCCTCCACCATTTATTTTATAGTAGGGGCATAGTTTAACGGTAGAATAGAGGTCTCCAAAACCTTTGATGTGGGTTCGATTCCTACTGCCCCTGCCATGGCGATTGTGGCGAAGTGGTTAACGCATCGGATTGTGGTTCCGACACTCGTGGGTTCGATTCCCATCAGTCGCCCTTTAATTAATGGGGTATAGCCAAGCGGTAAGGCAACGGACTTTGACTCCGTCACTCGTTGGTTCGAATCCAGCTACCCCAGCTTTTCATAAGGCGCCATAGCCAAGTGGTAAGGCCGAGGTCTGCAACACCTCTATCATCGGTTCAAATCCGGTTGGCGCCTCCATTTTATATATTAATCTGATGCAGGATAAATCCTGTTTTTTTATATTTTACCCACTACATCAGTAGTGGGTTTTTTTGTTACCTTAAAGTTTCCTTAAAAGTATATTCATACTATATAACTTATTAATAATAATTTATATAATTAGATAGAATTACAATATATAGGAAAAAGAAAAAGGGAGTGTCACTATGAAAAAAGTTGTGTATAGCGTGGTTGCAACATCACTTTTAGCTACAAGTTTAAGTGCAACAAGTTTTGCGGCTGAAAAAACTAAAGTTTCTGTTCCTGATCTTAAGAATAAAGAAGTTGTTAAACAGCTGAAACAAGGGACTTATTCTGTCAATGGTGTTAAACTGGGCACACTTTATGGTCAAGCGAAAGAGATTCTTGGTACTCCGGAAAATGAGTATGAAAGTAGAAATAGTGAAGGTGTTATTTTAAGTGCAGACTATAAAAAAGTGGGCCTTTCTGGAGATTCTGTTAACCGTAAAGAGAACATCAATAATATTAGAATAAACTCTCTTTCTTTTTATGATGAAAAGAAACCAGTCAAATTTAAAGATATTAGTGCTGCACTTGGCAAATATACTTCAACAGAACTTTATGACAATGGCACTAAAAGTATAAAAGACGATTTTCTCTTCAGAGAATATAACCATTTAGCAATTTCTTTCGAACGTACTACTGGAGAGTGGGTTGCAACTGGCTTCTCAGTGAATGAAAAAGAAACAACTCCGGTCAATCATTCAAAACTTGCAGATGCAGAAATTAAAATGCCGACAACTAAACAAATTCTTGCAATGAAAAATAACGCATTCACATTGTTTGGAGTAAAGCCGGGAATGTCTCGTGCAGAGGTTATTCAAACTATCGGAGAATCTTCTTCTGATGATGTTTATAGAGAGAAAGGGATTATTAAAAGAATAGATTCTGCTTATGGTGAAAACATGGGCCTTAATCTAAAATATAATGTGCCTGCAGGAAATAAAGTGAAGGCTATTATCTTCAACAATAATAGTGAAGAACAAATCAAGCTCTCTTCTTATGAAAAAGTACTAGGTAGAGCGACTTATGAGAAAAAATCTAGTTTTGAAGAAGAAGTTAATAATAAAATGTACAAGATTGATACGATCACTCGTAAATATGGTAAACATTTAACGATTAAAGCAGAAAAAAGAGGAAAAGAGTATAAAGTTGTAACAGTCAGTTATCAATAATGAGAGAGGCCATCATGGCCTCTTTTAAACTTGACGTTAAAATTATGTTCTATTATAATTAATATATTGTTTTTAAATAAGCCACCGTGGCGGAATTGGCAGACGCGCCGGACTCAAAATCCGGTTCCTCACGGAGTGTCGGTTCGACCCCGACCGGTGGTATCGTGAAAAGACCCTAAATATCAAGTTTAGGGTCTTTTTTTATGATTTTAACTTCTGATACGCTCCGACTGTGACAGCCAGGTCATAATAGGCTGCACCGACAGACTTGAAAATAGTGATTCCTTTTTTATTTGACTGGCTAATTGCAATGTCCTTCAGTAACAGGATCTGACCGAAATCAAATAAACCTTGTTTTTCAGCTTCGATAAACTCTCCGGCTTCTTGCATTGCACCTTCTTTATCATCCATGACAATGGTGTCCGCTGCTTGAATAGTCTGTATATCAATTTCACGCATAGATGGTAAGTATGAACCGACACCGTTGATATGTACTTCTGATTTGATATCTTCATGGTGGAATACAGGTTCATTTGAACGAGTAGCGCAGTTAATGATATCAGCATGCTTAACAGCTTCGCTTGATGTCTGACAGATGGTAATAGCTGCTTGAGTAGACTGTTCCAAACTTGCTTTAAACAGTTCTGCTTTTACTGACGTGCGGTTATAGAGATAAATATTTTTGATTTTCCGGACAGCGAGAACACCTAGTGCTTGTTCGTAGGCCATACCGCCTGTTCCTATGATAGCGAGTGAGGCAGCTTTTTCAGCGGCCAGGTGGTCTGTTGCGAGTGCACTCATTGCACCTGTCCTAAGACGCGTCAGATAGCTGCTTTCAAGCGTTGCAATATGTTCACCGTTCTCCAGTTCAGTCAGCAGTGTGATTCCTTGAGAAACTGGAATGTTTATATTATCCGGAAAAATAGAAATTGTTTTTAGGATTGAATACTTGTTATGAATGTTGATGCAGGGCATATAGAGCACCGTATTATCAGTGCCGGGCACCTGGATAACAGTACGTTCTTCGTTAATTATCTGATCATTATTTAAATCAATCAGCAGTTCATGTATATCTCGCACTGCATCTGACATTTTGTAAACTTCTTGTATAGCCTCATCACTAAAGTGTTGCATATTGACCTCCTGCTTAAAGTAAATGTTTTTGTTTCTTAATTGACAGAACACTAAAAATTGATATAGCTGCAATAATCATTAGATAAATCGCAACCGGTACATAGGTGTGATTAAATTTGCTCATTAAATATTCAGCGATCATCGGAGCTGTTCCGCCAGCTAATGCAGCACCAATCTGATAACCAAGCGTCACACCGGTATAACGGACCTCTTTAGAGAATACTTCAGAAAACATAGTACCTAGAACAGCAGTAATAGGTGACCAGATGATACTGAGTCCGATAATAGTGGCAAAGAGGACCATAATCACAGATTTCTGTTCCAGAAGCCAGAAATAAGGGAAGCTATATAAAAGCATTGCGGCAGCACCCATTAAATATAACTTTCGGCGTCCTACTTTATCACTCAGCTTACCATATAAAGGAATCAGAATAGTAGTGAGAATCGCAGCTGTCATGACAATCAGCATGATATGTTCAAATTTTAATCCGAGTGTAGTAGTGGCATAGCCCACCACAAATGTGCCAAAGATATAAAACGGTGCGGTCTCAACAAATTTTGCACCACTTGTGACGAGCACTTCTCTCCAGTGATATTTGAGTGTATGAATAAGTGGAACTTTTGGTGCTGTCCCTTCTTTTTGCACTTGCTTGAATTCAGGCGTTTCATCTAATCCTTTACGGATGGGGAAACCGAATATGACAAGAACACCACTGAAAATAAAGGGCAGACGCCAGCCGAAACTTGCAAATTGCTCATCTGTCGTCAGTGAAGTCATTATATAAAAGGCGAGTGAGCCAAGAACCATACCGATCGTGACGCCCATCTGTGGAACACTGCCAAAGTAGCCGCGTTTCTCAGCAGGCGCGTATTCTGTCGCGAGCAGAAGTGCGCCGCCCCATTCCCCGCCGATACCCAGTCCTTGGACTAAGCGGCACAGCAGGAGAAGAATAGGTGCCAGTATACCGATCGTCTCATAATTTGGAATAAGACCGATAGCAACTGTCGCAACACCTATCAATAGAAGTGTAATAACGAGCGTTCTTTTTCGGCCCATCTTATCTCCCATATGGGCGAAGAAAATACCGCCGAATGGTCTGATGAAAAATGAGAGAGCGAGACCAAAGTAAGCGATTAAGTTAGATAGCGTCGGATTATCTGTTACGAAATACTGCTTGCTGAAGATAACGCTCGCGACTGAGGCATACAGAAAAAAGTCGAACCATTCAATCGAAGAGCCGATGAGACTTGCACTTAAAACTTTTCTTTCTAACTTTTTATTCATTGAAACATCCCCTTGTTATTTAAATACGACTTAATTTAAGTATATTTTAAATATTATATTTGAAAGAATATTCTGTCAAAACAATTTTTCTTATTTTCTCCTGGGTTACGAAACGTGAGAGCGGGTATAAACTTCTGCTGACTAATATGATGGTAGGTGAGGATATGAAAATCAATATTAAAAATATAGAAATTAATTATCAAGAAGCGGGAAGAGGTAAGCCCGTCTATTTTATTCATGGTAATGGACTAGAACTGAACAGCCATTATCTACTCTATGATGATTTATTTGATGATGCCATGTACCGCAGAATTTATATGGATTTACCGGGTATGGGGGAGTCTGAAGCAGCCCAGAGCATTGCGACGACGAATGATATGTTGGATGTTATTATGGCGTTTATCGATACGTTGACTCCGAAGCAGGATATCATTCTGTTTGGCCATTCTTACGGGGCTTATATGTGTTTAGGTCTTATGGATCGCTGGAAGAATCGAATCACAGATGCTTTTCTGACATGCCCGGTCGTAGAAGGCCAGTTTAAGGCGCGCATGCGCGAGAAGCTTGTACCTGTTATCAAGGAAAAGATTCATGTAAAAGACAATCAGGATTATTACGATGAATATACAGATACAACTGTGGTTATCAGCGAGGACACATGGCGTCGTTATCAGGAATTAATTGTACCGGGGATTAAAAAGGCAGACAAAGCCTTTATGAAGGCATTACGCCGGGACGAGAGTGTCTATTACCAGTTTCGTTGTGAAGATGTGATTGATATTGGAGACCGTACCAAACTACAGGTCATTTTAAGTAAACAGGATAATATTGTCGGCTATCAAGATCAGCTCTCTTTCTTCAATAAAGAAGCCAATGTCAGTGTGACGCTGCTTGCTAATACTGGACATAACCCAATGATTGAAGAATACGAGCTGATCCGAGCAATAGCAGGTGTGTTTGTGAATCAATTGTAAGAGATTCGTTAGTGATTTAAAGTTTGTTAGAAGACATTCATAAATACTCTACAAATGCATCCATTTTCATGTTAATATCAATGCATTATGAAAAATGAGGTGCAAGATGACTATAAGTAAAAAACAGTTTTTCTTTAATATTATTAACGGTATGGCAACGGGTATTGTCGTGGCCTTGATTCCGAATGCTTTACTAGGTGAGTTGTTCAAATACCTGGTTACAGTCTGGCCGGCGCTTAGTATAGTATCGCAGGCGCTCGTGCTGTTTCAGTTCTGTGCATCGCTCTTTATTGGTGCGCTGGTTGCTTATCAGTTTAAGATGAATGCTGTGCAGACAGCTATCGTTGCCGGTGCCAGTTTTGTAGGGAGTGGCGCTGCTGTCATGAAAAATGGCGCATTCACGCTGGTCGGTATTGGTGACTTAATCAATATTATGCTTGTCGTGACATTAAGTGTTGCGATTATACTTGCGCTCGGCAGTAAAATGGGTAGCTTGAATATCGTCTTTCTTCCCGTACTGGCAGGTGTCATTCCTGGGATCGTCGGGTTATTGACACTGCCGTATGTTCGCATGGTAACGGGTACTCTAGGCCAGATGGTCGAACACTTTACAACGCTTAATCCACTATTGATGTGTATTCTGATCTGCGTCACTTACAGCATGCTGATGGCGTCACCAATTTCGCTTGTTGCGATTGCAACCGTCATCAGTCTGTCGGGACTTGGAAGCGGCGCTGCTAATCTTGGCATCGCTGCCTGCTGCTATACTTTTATCTTCGGTTCATGGTTCGTGAATTCTAAAGGGGTTAATACGACACTGGTCATTGGGGCTGCGAAAATGATGATGCCTGTGTTATTCAAGAACCCCGTCATCTTTGTGGCGCTTCTTCTGAACGGTATCGTCGGTGGACTCTGCACTTACTTCTTCAATATTCAAGGGACGCCGATGTCAGCGGGATTCGGTTATACAGGACTTGTTGGACCGATCAATGCATTTGCACTGATGGATGGCAGTACGATGTCTCGAATCATCAATCTGTTATTCGCTTATCTTATTATTCCAGTGCCTATGGCCTTTATCATTCATATGATTCTCAAAAAAATATTACCGGGCTATCGTGACGAAGTTTATCGTTTTACGCCGGAAGCTTAAAATCCAGCCTTTCGGCTGGATTTTTTTATTGCTGGTAATGATTCAGGAAACGCTCAAGCCGGTCGCAGGCTTCGATGATTTCCTCCATTGTACAGGCAAAAGACAGACGTATATAGCCTTCACCTAAATCAGAAAATGATTTACCAGGAACGACAGCAAGCTGCTCTTGTTCTATCAAGTCATTTGCAAATTGAAAAGAGTCATTCGAATAGGCAGATATATCCGGAAAGATATAGAAGGCGCCTTGTGGTTTAATGACAGGTAAACCCATTCCGATAAGACGGTCGTACAGGTAGTTGCGTCTTTCAATATAAGCGTCGTTCATTTTTGTAACGTCCTCCTGCCCGTGGTTTAGAGCACTGATGGCGCCGTACTGCATAGGTGTGGCGACGCAGATGGAATTATAAAGGTGGACGGTCGTCACATGTTCCATCAGTGCTTCGGGTGCCAGCACATAACCAACACGTGCACCTGTTATCGCATGCGACTTGGACAGACCGCTGACGACAAAGAGCTGATTACGGACATCTTTAAATTCCATAAACGAGTGGTGAGGGGCGTCATAGACATTCTCTGAATAAATTTCATCCGTAATAATAAAGATACTGGTCTCGCTTAAAGCATCTGCCAGTGCCTGAATCTGGTCATAAGTATAAGTGACACCGGTCGGATTCGTCGGATAATTAAAGATAATCGCTTTTGTCTTATCTGTTATTGCTGCAGTCACTGCTTCAGGTGTCGGTACAAAGCCGGTCTGCGTTGTATCAACATACACTGTCTTTGCACCGAGCAGCTTGATGACCGGTTCGTAACCCAGATAAGTCGGAACCGGCAGCAGGACTTCATCGTCAGGATTGATGATGGTACGGAGGACATCATCAATAGCCTCAGAACCACCGTTTGTCATGAGGATTTCTGTCTCAGCATCATAGCGGACACCAAGTCTTCTGTATATATCGTCACTGACTGCCTGGCGCAGTTCAAGAAGCCCTTTGTTATGGGTGTAGCGAAGTTGATCTTCTGAAATCGCTCTGATCATCGCGTCTTTAATATAATCTGCAGGTGCGAAACCTGATTGTCCGAGTGTTAAATCAATGCAGTTATCATAGAGCGCTACTTTATTTGAAAATTGACGGGTGCCCGGCACTTCAAGTCCGGTAACAAATTTATTAATCAATTTCATAAAAAAACCCTTCCTTATTCTGAATTTTCTGAATATAATATAAAACAACTATAGATAATTTAAGACGTTAAAGCAATATTAAATTATTTATTGTATATATATTAGACTTATTGTATAGTTATTACAATACTTTTAAGGAGGTTCGAGATTTGAAGATGAAAAATGTCTGGGTATTCATGCTGATTACACTGCTGTTACTAACTGGTTTTCCAGTCGATCATGTTTCAGCGAAAGAAGATCAGCTGGATGTCATCAAAAAACGTGGAGAGTTAAGAGTGGGACTGTCAGCAGATTATGCACCTTATGAATTTGAAAGAACAGTCAATGGCAAAAGAGAATATGTCGGTATCGATATAGAACTGGCTAAAAAAATAGCAAAAGATTTAGGGGTGGAACTGAAAATCGTCAATATGCAGTTTGATAGTCTACTTGGCTCTCTTAAGACCGGCAAGATTGATGTCATTATCTCCGGTATGAGTCCGACTCCTGAGCGAAAAAAAGAAGTCGATTTCACGGATGAGTATATGCAGGTGAAGCAGCGTATGGTCGTTCAGAAGAAAAATCAGCAGAAGTTGAAAACAGTAGAAGACTTCAAGGGTAAAGGTGTGGCTGCACAGAAACAGACGACACAGGAAGAGCTGGCACAGACTGAACTCCCGGAATCAAACCTGACTTCATTGACGCGACTGCCTGAAGCCATCATGTCTCTCAATACCGGCAAAGTTGACGGTGTCATTATGGAAGGGCCTGTAGCCGATGCCTATCTTTCACAGAATACACAGCTTGCTTATTCAGATCTCGAATTTGGCAATGCTGATAAAGGGACAGCCATCGCACTGCCGAAAGATTCACCGAAGCTCCTCGACGCATTGAATGCTTCCATCAAAGAGGTGAATGATCAGAAGCTGATTGAAGGCTATAAAGAGAAAGCAAACGAAGCCATGTTTGATGACGGCTCATTTTTAAGTAAATACGGCATTTATTTCCTGCAGGGACTCGGTGCAACGATTCTGATTTCATTGCTCGGAGTAGTGCTCGGTTCATTATTCGGCGGCATCTTTGCATTTATGAAGCTGAGTACAAACAAGATTCTAAAGGCGATTGCCTGGGTCTATATTGAATTTATCCGCGGAACGCCGCTTTTAGTTCAGGTCTTCCTTGTCTATTTCGGTACAACAGCTGTACTCGGTCTTGATCTGTCGGCATTTGTCTGCGGTGCGATTGCACTTATTCTGAACTGCGGTGCTTATATCGCAGAAATTATTCGTGCGGGTATCAAAGCAGTCGATAAAGGACAGATGGAGGCAGCGCGTTCACTGGGTCTCAGTCACGCGCAGGCTATGAATAAAGTCATCATGCCGCAAGCAATCAAAAATATTCTGCCGGCATTAGGTAACGAGTTCATTACAGTCATCAAGGAATCTTCTATTGTCTCTGTCATCGGGGTAAGCGAACTGATGTTCAATGCGCAGGTTGTTCAAGGGGCATCGTTTGATCCGTTTACACCGTTACTGATTGTGGCGATTGTCTACTTCTTACTGACATTTGGTTTATCACGAGTGATGAACTTATTCGAAAGGAGAATGAGTGTAAGTGATTAATGTTAAAGAACTCCATAAAAATTTTGGACATGTTGAAGTACTGAAAGGGATCAATTTAGATGTGCAGGAAGGTGAAGTGGTCGCGATCATCGGACCTTCAGGCAGCGGTAAGTCAACGCTTCTCCGCTGTCTGAACTTACTTGAGACACCGACCAGCGGTGAGATTATTTTTGAAGGCAATGTGTTAAATGACAAGAAAACGAATATCAACCTGCATCGTCAGAAGATGGGCATGGTGTTCCAGAGTTTTAACTTATTTCCTCATAAAACAGTGCTCGATAATCTGACGATGACACCGCTTTTGCTGAAAAAAGGGAGTAAAGCAGACCTTGAAGTAACTGGACTTGAGCTGCTGGATAAAGTCGGTTTAAAGGAAAAAGCAGACAATTATCCGTCCCAGCTGTCAGGTGGTCAGAAACAGCGTGTCGCTATCGCACGGGCACTGGCGATGAATCCTGACGTCATGCTGTTTGATGAACCGACTTCAGCACTTGATCCTGAAGTGGTCGGTGATGTGCTCGCTGTCATGAAGAATCTGGCGCGCGAGGGGATGACGATGGTCGTCGTCACACATGAAATGGGTTTTGCGAGAGAAGTGGCCGACCGTGTGATTTTCATGGATAAAGGGATTGTGCAGGAAGAAGGACCGCCTGCTCAAATCTTTGGTAATCCTCAGAATGAAAGAACACAAAGCTTTTTATCCAAAGTATTATAAAATCAGGCACAACGCTCCGGCGTTGTGTTTTTTTGTGGTAAAATAGTTGCATTGATTTGGAGGTGAGTATATGTCTCAAACGCTGAAAGAGGAGATCATTGCATATAGCAAGACAATCGGCATCGATGCCATCGGATTTACGACAGCGGAGCCGTTTGAAGAGCTGAGGCCGAAGCTTGAAGCATACTATGCGAAGGGCTATGCTTCAGGCTTTGAGGAGTCAGATATTGAGCTGAGAATCAATCCGAGGAAGTCCGTGGCTTCAGCTGAATCGATCATCGCTATAGCAGTAGGTTATCCTAACAGACTGCCCGGTGCACCGAAAAGTGTCCGCGGAGAGCGACGCGGTATGTTCGCACGGTCATCCTGGGGGATGGACTACCATTCTCTCCTCAGGAAACGGCTGCAGCTCTTGGAAGCATTCATCAAGTCACGTGTGCCTGAGGCGGAGTGTCTGTCGATGGTCGACACCGGTGTACTGAGTGACCGGGCTGTAGCAGAGCGCGCGGGTCTGGGCTATGCCGCGAAGAATGGCTTTATTCTGAACAAGGAGCTCGGGACATGGACGTATCTCGGTGAACTGCTCACCTCCATCAAGCTGCCGCCAGATGCACCTGTCCTGGACAGCTGCCTGGACTGTACCATTTGTATAGACCGCTGCCCGACCGGTGCTTTAGTCGGGAACGGTCAGCTTAATTCACAGAAGTGCATCAGTTTTCTGACGCAGACGAAAGGCTTCCTGCCGGATGAATATAGAAGCAAGATCGGTAACAGGCTCTACGGCTGTGATACATGTCAGCAGGTCTGTCCGAAGAACCGCGGCATCAATACGACGCAAGATGACATCATACTGGAGCCTCTTAAGCTGAAGCCATTACTTGAACCGCTCCTGACCATGAGCAACAAGATGTTCAAGAATGAATATGGTTATCTGGCAGGCAGCTGGCGTGGCAAGAAGCCGATTCAGCGCAATGCGATTATCGCGCTTGCTCATTTTAAGGAAGAGAGTGCGGTACCGACACTGAAAGAAGTGGCTGTGAAAGATGAGCGTCCGGTCATCAAAGGAACTGCATACTGGGCGCTCGGTCGAATTGCCGGGGAAGCGGCACGTCCTTTCCTGGAGGAAAGATACAGGATGGAAGAAGACAGAGAAGTCAAGAATGAAATATTAAAAGGATTAGAGGAGATTATTCATGTCAATTAACGTCGTACTTTATCAGCCGGAAATTCCGGCCAACACAGGGAATATCGCCAGAACTTGCGCCGCAACGGATACGACGCTGCACTTGATCCGTCCGCTCGGCTTTTCGACAGATGACAAGATGCTGCGCCGTGCGGGCCTTGATTACTGGAAATTTGTCAATATTGTCTATTATGACAGCATCGAAGAGTTTTTTGACAAGACAGCGGGCGGCAATTACTACTTGCTGACGAAGTTCGGTCAGAAGCCGCATACGACATTTGATTACTCAGATACGTCGGTTCAGCATTATTTTATTTTCGGCAGAGAGACAACAGGACTGCCTGACTGGGTAAAAGAAAAATATATGGATACAGCACTTAGAATTCCGATGAATGATAATGTGCGCTCATTGAACCTGTCTAATACAGCAGCTATTTTAGTCTATGAGGCGCTGAGACAGCAGGATTATCCAAATTTGAAATAAGAGGTGCAAATATGAACGAAGTCATCAGACAGTTAATGAATCACCGCTCAATCCGTCAGTTTACAGAAGAGAAACTGACTGAAGGAGAAGTCCGGACGCTCGTGGAGGCCGCACAGATGGCCTCAACATCAAGCTACCTGCAGGCCTATTCTATTATGGGCGTGACAGATGCCGACAAGAAAGCAGCGTTAAGAAAAGTCAGCGGTCAGCCATATGTCGAGGAGAATGGTCACTTGTTTGTATTTGTCGCAGATTTCTACCGCCATCAGCTGATGAGCGACGAACTTGGTGCGGATATCAATGACTATTTAGGTGCGACAGAAAGTTTTCTGGTAGGGACTGTAGATGCTGCGCTGGCCGCGCAGAATCTGGCGATGGCAGCGGAGAGTATGGGACTTGGCATCTGCTATATCGGCAGCCTGCGGAACGATATGGAGCAGGTGATCGATATCCTGAATCTGCCGGCACATGTCTTTCCGCTTTTCGGAATGGTTGTGGGTCATCCTGCTGACTCGGGCAGTCAGAAGGAGCGGCTGCCATTTGAGCACGTCTATCATGAGAACGGTTATGACAGCAGCAGTTATGCTGAAGAGATCAGAGCATATGACGAGGACATTGCGGCCTATTACCGGGAACGGACGAACGGTAAGCGGGCTGATAAATGGAGTGAGCAGGTTGTCGGAATGCTGAGTGAAAAGACGCGGCTGGATGTAGATGACGTGGTGAAGAAACAGGGATTCCTGCAGCAATAAAAAAAGATTGGCGGGAAGCCAATCTTTTTTTATTTTAAGTTTTTAAGTTCTTCGTCGCGGATACCGTATTTAGATTCACGACCAGCTGTTAACATTGCAACGATGAATGATAAACCGACCATGCAAAGTAATAATGTGTTCATAAGAGAAGGACCTCCTGAAATATAATTACTTTTATTATATACCATAACAATTAAGAGTGAAACCTTATGTTTCAATGATATACTAATAAGGGTATAAGTGAATTATTAAAAGTGGACTCAGGAGGAAAACATCATGGCAATGAATTTTAAAATTTTTGAAACTGAGGGTATCGCTTCTCAGTATGCAGCGGATATCGTAAGAAAACAGTTCAATAACAACCCGACTTCAATCGTTGTATTTGCATTGAATGACGAACACAATCATTTCTACCGTGAATTACATGAAGAAATGGCAATCAATCCAGTTGATGCAAGCCAGATTCATGTATTCGATTATGATAATGCCGGCGCAGAATTTCTGAATATGGGTATTGTGAAAGATCAGCTTCACAGTGTGAAGAAAACAGTTAATATTGACGAAGAAATTAAAGAAACAGCGAAAACAAAAGAAAACAAAGGTAAACTGACTATGTTTGTAGGTACAATTAATGCAGACGGTACTGTTGGTTACCGCGAAGTAAATTCTGATTCAGATAAAGGCCTGTTAACTGCAAGAGAAATCGTGTTACTTGTAACAGGTGCAGATAAAGCTAATGCAATTGCTCAACTTTACAGCACAAGTGAGACAAACACGAATTTTGAGGCAGGTAACCTGAAATCACATCGTATGACTACAGTCATTTTAGACTGGGAAGCGGCACAAGGTTTACCAGCAGATGTACGCGAATACTACTATTCAGTATTTTCATAAGATGAAAAATACCAGCTCGTGACGAGCTGGTATTTTTTTATGAGTGAAGGGTGGAGTGGGGTGCAACCGGCGCCACTGAGAATCAGAAAACAGTTTGAATGGCGCGACATGGCTATTTAAAGATGGTAGTAGTTATTCGTACGCCTGTATTATTTCGCCAATATCCTTTGCAGTGTCCGAAAACTAATTTGCTCACCCATCCATTCATAAGCTGTTTAGCCGTTAATGGACGATCAGCCCATATATGGTGGTAAACATTAAGTTGATGAATAACTACCTGATCAGTGCTATAAACTTGCGCGCACTTTTCGCAGCTATACTGTCGCTGACTTATCTTCACAAGTGGCTGGTGACATTTCTCGCAGTAGATACCTTTTCGGACTAAATCGTAATTAATATCTAGTTTCCTGTCAAAGTCATTCACTTGATTCAAAGAAACGAGATATCGTGCTAAATCCACATAAGATGGCTTGCCATTTCTATATCGTGCCAGGACATGCTGATAATTACCTGGCACGAGGACATCTCCGTCCAGCATCAGGCCACTTATCTGCGACAAAGAAAGGCATAACCTTTACATCAATGATGCTGTCGTAGTCCCCAATCAGTTTAGTCATCAGTCACCTAATTTTACCTAACTGTAAACTCAATGAATTCATCTTCTCGCCGGACTGACGGTAGAAATGGCCGTTCTGATAAATAAGATCCATACTGTAATTTTTGATTTCCATCACAATGACGGTATGGTCTAAAATGAGAAGACTATCAATCTGCAGTTGTTCGAAGTCTATATTCAGTCGAAGATCACAGAGATAGAGGCAATCAGATGACTTAAAGAACTCATCAAGCAACTGATCAACCAGGCACTCGCCTTTAAAACCTTTGATTATTCTTTCCTGTCTTTCAATCGTCTCAACGTCAAAGGCATAACGATTTTTCAGCATGTCAAAGCTTAAATTCTGATGAATGAGGGTACGTGAATGGTAGATGATCATGAGGCGCTCCTGGAGGTATTTGACGTTTACAATATATCCCTGAAAGAGTGGCCTGACAAATTTTAAGGAGGCATACAGATGAATAACCCAGAGAACGAAATGGTTGAAGATTTCAGTGATGTTGTGGAGCTCGGCAAGGAAATGGAACAGATTTCAGAACAAAATGCTGAGGAGCATAACTTCGACGGCAAACAAGACGAGCGTGAAGACAGCTGATGATTCAGCTGTTTTTTTGTGATGAATGTACACATTATTTAATGTAGAATAGAAGTATCAAAACGTTAAGGGGAGAATAACATGTCTGTAAGAATTGAACACGATACATTTGGTGAAATCGAAGTACCGGCTGAGAAATATTGGGGCGCTCAGACGCAGCGAAGCAAACAGAATTTCCCGGTCGGCAAAGAAAAAATGCCGATTGAAGTCATCTATGGCTTCGCACATCTGAAACGTGCAGCGGCAGTCGTCAACAAAGAACTGGGCAAATTATCTGAAGCGAAAGCAGAAGCAATCGTCAAAGCGTGTGACGATGTACTGGCAGGCCGTCTGGACGACCATTTCCCGCTTGTTGTCTGGCAGACAGGAAGCGGTACGCAGAGTAATATGAACGTCAACGAAGTGGTGGCTTTCGCTGCGAATCAGCACTTAACAGAATCAGGTTCAGAAGAACGTATCCACCCGAATGATGACGTCAATAAATCACAAAGCTCAAATGACACTTATCCGACTGCCATGCACGTTGCACTTTACAATGAGATTGAAGTGAAACTGATGCCGGCGCTTGACCGTCTGCGTAACACATTAAAAGATAAAGAAGAAAAATTCGATCATATTATCAAAATCGGTCGTACACACTTACAGGATGCGACACCACTTACGCTCGGTCAGGAAATTTCCGGATGGCGATACATGCTCGATAAATGCGAGGAACTGCTGAATACATCTAAAAAAGAACTGCTGAATCTGGCTATAGGCGGCACTGCTGTCGGTACTGGGATCAATGCGCATCCGGAATTCGGTGACCGCGTGGCAGCACAAATCAAGAAGCAGACCGGTTTTGACTTTGTTTCTTCACCGAACAAGTTCCATGCGCTGACAGCTCATGATGAAGTGACATTCGTTCATGGTGCCTTAAAAGCACTTGCAGCAGACCTGATGAAGATTGCAAACGATGTACGCTGGCTCGCCTCTGGTCCACGTGCAGGTCTCGGTGAACTGTCGATTCCTGAAAATGAGCCAGGTTCTTCTATCATGCCAGGTAAAGTCAATCCAACTCAAAGTGAGATGCTGACAATGGTTGCTGTACAGGTGATGGGGAACGATACAGTAATCGGTATTGCAGCGAGTCAGGGTAACTTTGAACTCAATGTCTTTAAACCGGTTATCATGTACAACACGCTGCAATCCATTTATTTACTGGCTGACGGTATGAATTCATTTAATGATAACTGTGCTGTAGGTATCGAACCTGTTGAAGAGAATATCACCAACTACCTGAATCAGTCATTGATGCTTGTCACAGCGCTTAACCCGCACATCGGTTATGAGAAAGCAGCTTATATCGCGAAGACAGCACATAAAGAAGGGCTGACGTTAAAAGAGTCTGCCCTGAAAAGTGGTTATTTAACTGAAGAACAATACAACGACTGGATCAAACCAGAGGAAATGATTCATCCGAAATAATAAGTATCAATCAGGGAAGAGGTTTATTATGAAAAGAATAGGTTTAGTAGATATCGGTTCAAATACAATCAGATTAGTCATCTTTGAATACTCAGAAAAAACAGGACTTATTGAACTGCAGAATATTAAAACACCTGCTCGTCTTTATCAGTATCTGGATGCTGACAAAGTGATGGCTGAAAACGGAATCAATGTTTTATGCGATACACTTGAAAGCTTCCAGAAAGTAGCCGACAAGTTTAATGTCGAAGCATTATATCCTGTTGCGACAGCGGCAGTACGTCAATCAAAAAACATCACTGAAATCATTGATAAAGTTGAAGAACGTACGGGTATCAAGATGCGTATTATTTCTGAAAAAGAAGAAGCTTACTTTGGCTTCTATGCGGTCGTAAATACGCTCGACTACGAAGATGGTGTAACAGTCGATATCGGTGGCGGCAGTACGGAAGTCACCTATTACGAGGATAAAGAACTGAAGTCCTCACATAGTTTCCCGTTTGGTGTCGTCACACTGCAGAAACTATTCTTTAATGGTAAAGCTCATAACGATTCTGAGGCCATCGAAGCGGCTAGAAAATTTGTCAAAGAACAACTTCAGTCACTTAAATGGCTTGGCCAGCGTAAAGTCCCTATTATTGCGATTGGCGGTTCTGCACGTAACTTCGCACGTATCCACCAGTCTCTGTCTGAATATCCGATAGCAGGTGTCCACGGCTATTCTATGTCTAAAAACGATATTGAGTATGTCTTCAAAAAACTAATCAGCTCTACAATGGAACAGCTGGATGATCTAGACGGTCTAAGTAAGGACCGTCAGGATATCATTGTACCGTCAGGCATTGTCTTCACGACTCTTTACGAGGAAGTTAACGCAACTGAATTTATCTTCTCGCGTAAAGGCTTACGGGAAGGAATCACTATGTCTATTCTCGAGGAGGACTATAAGCACCCTTTTGATAAAAATGAAGTGTTTAAAGAGAGCCTGCGCAATCTTGCTTACAGTTACAGCATCAACCATGAGGATGCCGTTCAGCGTCAGAAACTGGCAGAACTGCTTTATTTTGAACTGGAGAAAATGGGTTTGATTGAAGGCGACAAACAGCAGAAGAAACTGATGTTGCAGGCAGCTTATCTTTTCTATCTTGGCAGCTATATCGATTCTGATGCGTCCAGTCAGCATACGTACTACATTATCTCAAACTCAAGCCTGAATGGTATCGCCCATCGTGAACGTGTTAAATTAGCGCTTCTTGCTAGTTACAAGAGCAAATCCCTGTTGAAGTTTTTTATGGATGAAACCGGCTGGTTCAGCGATAAAGAAAAAGGTGAAATTCAAGTTCTGGGCAGCATCCTGAAGTTTGCCCATGCTTTGAATGTCAGCAATACGCGTGTCGTGACAGAGCTATATCTGGAAGAAGAGAAGGACCATCTGAACTTGTACATCAATTACACAGGTGATCCGATTGCAGAGGAATATCAGGCAGAACGTCAGAAAAAGCATCTGGAAAAAATCACAAAGTCAAAAATTAACATCATCTTTACAGAAAATTTACATTAGTCCGTTATAACTGTATAAGTAGAGGTATATAGACTTAGTTGAGGTGACTAAAATGGAAACGAACAAAACGATAGATTTAAATAACAAGGAATATTATAACAACCGAGAAGTTAGTTGGGTCGCTTTCAATTACCGAGTCATCGAAGAGTCAATGGATATGAAGAATCCATTACTTGAACGTCTTAAGTTTTTAGCTATCGCATCGTCAAATTTAGATGAATTCTTCATGGTTCGAGTAGCGGGCTTAAAAGACCAGGTCAAACTGAATTTTACAGAACGTGAAAATAAAACGCAGATGACACCGACTGAACAGCTGATTGCGATTGACGAGAAAAACCGTGAGAACGTTCGTATTCAATATGAACAGTACCAGAAACTGCTCAAGGAGCTTGAAAGCTTCCAGGTTTTCTTCAAAACGCCTGATGAACTGTCTCCAGAAAACTACGAGTTCATTAAGCAGAAGTTCGAGTTTGAAATTTTACCGACGTTAACACCACTTGGGATTGATGCGTACCGTCCTTTCCCTAAACTAACGAATAAATCATTGAACATCTTTGTGGATGTCAAAGATACAACAGGTGCTAAAAAGTCTGCGATAGTTCAAATTCCGGCGCTTCTTAACCGTATCATCGAAATTAAGGATGACCAGCGCCGCGTATATGTTCTGCTGGAAGACATCATCACACACTTTATCGGCCGCTTATTTGCAGGTTTTGAAATCCTGCGCACATTCACGTTTAGAATCACGCGTAATGCCGATTTAACGATTCACGAAGACGGGGCAGAGGATCTGCTGATTGAAATTGAGAAGTTTCTTAAGAAAAGAAAAAGTGGTGCAGCTGTCCGTCTTGAAATTGATGTGCGTCACGACCCAACAATCAATGGCTCATTTTTAACAAAAGAACTGGATATCGAAGAACGCGATATTTACAAACTCGACGGACCGCTTGACTTAACGATGCTCTTCCAGCTGGCAGGTATGATCGGTAAGAAATATCCGCAGCTTGAATTTAAACCATTCGAAGCAGCACCACCGCTTGCATTAAATGAGCAGAATGTTTATAAGGCGGCAAAAGAGCGCGATGTTTTCTTCCATCATCCATATGAATCGTTCCAGCCGATTGTCGACTTTATCAAGGAAGCTTCAGAAGATCCGAATACACTCGCAATCAAACAGACACTTTACCGTGTATCCAGCGACTCACCGATTATCGAAGCGCTGAAAAATGCGGCGGAATCGGGTAAACAGGTGACTGTTTTAGTCGAGCTGAAAGCACGTTTTGATGAAGAGAACAATGTGCACTGGGCAAAGATGCTTGAAGAAGCAGGCTGTCATGTCATCTATGGTATGACACATTTAAAGACACATAGTAAAATCACGCTTGTCATTAAACGTGAAAACGAGGAACTTGTTCCTTATGTCCATCTAGGTACAGGTAACTACAACGACAAAACCGCTAAAATTTATACTGATATGGGTATTATTACAACAAATAAAGAAATAGGCCAGGATGCCATGAACTTCTTTAACTACTTAAGCGGTTACTCTGAGAAGCCTGAGTATAAGAAACTGCATGTGGCACCGTTTGAAATTCGTGATGAGTTTCTGGATCACATCGATCAGGAGATTGCGTCTCATCAAGCAAATGGCAATGGTCTCATTATCGCGAAGATGAACTCTTTAACTGATAAAGCGGTTATCAAGAAATTGTTTGAAGCGAGTCAGGCAGGCGTTAAAGTCAATCTGATCATCCGTGGTATCTGCTGTCTGAAGCCGGGCATTCCAGGAGTCAGTGAGAATATCCGCGTCATCAGTATTGTCGGACGTTTCCTTGAGCACTCTCGTATTTACTATTTCTATCATAACGGCGAAGAAAGAATGTATCTCTCTTCAGCAGATATGATGACGCGTAACATGATTAAACGTGTAGAAATTCTTTTCCCTGTGCTGGATGAAGCGATTGTGGCAAGACTGAAAGATATTCTGGCACTGCAGTTGAATGATAATCTGAAAGCTCGTGAACAGAATAAAGAAGGCGTATATGAATACGTGAAAAATGACCTTGAGCCAACGAACTCTCAGGAGAAATTGGTGCAGGAAGCAAAACAGTACAAACGCAGCCTCGTCAAAAAAGAAGTCGAGCCGCCAAGACCGATGATGTCTAAGCGTGCCCGCTTGTTTGACCGTGTGCGTGCACGTATCAGAAGAAGCTAAAAAAAGTGCAGCGAATTTCAAGGCCACTTAAAATCCCCTTTAATAATCTACGATTATTCTGATAATTAAAGTAGAATCGCAATTGAATAAAAATCTTTTAGAGAACATGAATTTTGAAATTCATGTTCTTTATTTTGTTCTCATCATTTAAACTTAAGGAAACAGGGGGAGTCGTTCAATGATTAGACCGGATTCACAGAAGATAAACAGTAATTATTTAGACCTTTATGACATAGTTGTACCTAAAAATAACAAACTGAGAAGAATGAAAGACATTATCGATTTTTCATTCATCTACGATGAAGTAATAGAAAATTATTCGATCACAAAAGGAAGAAGTGCCGTAAGTCCTGTCAGAATGTTCAAATATCTGCTTCTGAAAGTTATTTTTGATTTATCAGACGTTGATGTGGTGGAACGCTCACGTTATGATATGTCTTTTAAGTTTTTTCTGGATATGGCGCCTGAAGAAGAAGTGATTCACTCCAGTT
>NZ_SCWA01000024.1 GCF_004359615.1 Macrococcus brunensis | reverse complement strand
TTATTACGTAATTACATCAGTAAAAAAATGGATGATCGCTACCTCTGTTTAGGTGTTTTCAATTTTTAAATTTTCGTAGAAAATAAAAGTTCAGAAAATTCTGTATTTATTTATGCAACACTAGTGATTTATTTTTAATAATAGAGATTATTTACAATGTTTTTATCATATCTTTACTTGATATGTCTATATTGTTGTTACAATGGATTTAATAGCTTAAGGAGGGTCAGTATGGACTCAATTCAGGAATGTGCAACAGAGATTTTAAAGGAAACATACGGTGAGGCGAGTGAATTCCGCGAGGGTCAGCTCGAGGCGATTACGGCGGTGGTGAATAAGCAGAAAACACTTGTCATTCAGAAGACCGGCTGGGGGAAGTCGATTGTCTATTTTATTGCGACGAAGATTCTGCGTGAGCGTGGTGCGGGGCCGACGATTATTATCAGTCCGCTTCTTGCCTTGATGCATAATCAGATAGAGGCAGCAGGCCGACTTGGTCTGAATGTCGTGACGATCAACAGCAATAACCGTGACGACTGGGAGGCTATTTATGATGCTTTTAATGAGGTCGATGCGATCATCGTCTCGCCTGAGAAGCTATCAAATGCTGAGTTTATTGAGAGACTCAGCGCAGTGAGTGATATTGAGATGGTGGTGGTCGATGAGGCGCATTCTATCTCTGACTGGGGTCATGATTTCCGTCCTGATTATCAGCGTATCGTCTATCTGCTGCAGTCGTTCCCTGATCACATCGCGATTCTCGGGACGACAGCGACTGCGAATGACCGGGTGATTCAGGATATCAAGGATCAGTTAGGTGATGACTTACAGGTCTTCCGTGGCGACTTGATTCGTGACAATATTTCCATTCAGGTCAACGCGGCACAGAGTAAGGTTGAACGGCTGGCTTTTATCACGGATGCTTTGACGCGACATCCATTCCTGAGCAAGAAACAGGGCATCATCTACTGCCTGACGAAGAAGGAATGTGACTCTGTTGCCTATTTCCTGTCGCTACAAGGTATCTCTGTTACTGCTTATTATTCGGGTTTGCAGGATGTGTCTGGTGAAGATATGACTGAAGACATACTCGAAGGATTCCATACTGGCATGACACGCGTTATTGTCTCTACTGTCAAGCTCGGGATGGGTTATGACAAATCGGATATCGGCTTCGTCATCCATTTTCAGCTGCCGCAGAACCTGATCGCCTACTATCAGCAGATCGGACGTGCCGGACGCGATGGTTCGTCTGCACTCGCGATTCTGCTGCACGGGGAGGAGGACGAAGAGATCATCAAGTCATTTATTGAAGGCGCGAACAAGGATCCGGAGCTGCTGCAGCAGATTCTGCAGGTGATCGGTGACAGCGCAGATGGACTGAAACGGAATGAGATTCTGCAGCATTTCAATCTGAACGTCACAAAACTCGCTTCTGTACTGAAGTATCTCTATGTCCATAACTATATCTATACGGAGAAAAGTAAGTACTACGTCCATCCGAAGCACCATTTTGATGCGGCGGGCAACGCGCGGATTCAAAAGCAGCTGAATGAGACTCGTCTTGCTGAACTGGATAACCTGAAAGCATTCATCAATTATGACGGCTGCTATATGAAGTTTATTGCGGACGAACTGGACGCGCCTGATACAAAGGAACGCTGCGGCATCTGTGCGCATTGTCGTAACAGGCAGTTCCTTACACTGGAGGACGACAATCCTTATCTTGAGCAGGCGAAGGAATTTAAAAACAAGCTGCACGGTGTCATCACACCGCGTAAACGCTGGTCGAACAATAAGAAGGTTGACGACGCACTCGTATACGAACTCGGCTGGACTTATACTGTTGATGCCTACTCTCCTATCGGCAGGCGATTTATGCTGGAGCGAGAGCAAGGTCATTTCTCAGACAAGACCGTGACGACTGTGACTCACTTTCTGAAAGAGCATATTGCTGCAAATGATATCGAAGTGATAACTGGCGTGCCGAGTTTAAGAAGACCCACTCTTATCCCTGAACTTGGCAGAAAGGTTGCAGATAATCTGGGGATAACTTATAGCGAAGCACTGGAAAAGACAGCTCAAGGTATGCCGCAGAAAGAGATGCATAACTCGATGATGCAGGAGAATAACGTGCGGGAGACACTTAAAGTGAGTCAGACAGAAGCAGTTCAAGGGAAGAACGTGCTGCTGATGGATGACCTGGTTGATTCACGCTGGACGATGACTGTTGCCGCGAGTCTGTTACTGGACCAAGGCGCAGCTCATGTCTATCCATTCGCGCTGGTGAATATAGGTAATGACTAAAAACCAGGAGACGAATTATCAGCCTCCTGGTTTTCCCTTTATATGGGTGTTATACTGGATTACGAAAGGAATGATAACTTTGAAAAATGTCTCTCCATATGCGCCACTCTTTATGAGTTATTGGATAATTTTATTCAGTTACTATTCTTATTCGAATATCGTCTTTAATCATCCTGATACATGGCGTATCTGGGTATCTGGACTAGGATTCAGTATCTTTTTTATCATGACCATATGGGCGACATTCGCCATTGAAGAGCAACAGGCTGCTAGTAAGTAAATGTTTTCTGATGTGCATCATAGCTAATTAAAGGATATTTTGGATAGATGTTGCGCTGTACATATTCTGCCCAGCATCTATCTCTGTATTCTATAATCTGGCAAGCTAGTGTTTCTTGAGATAAGGGATCCGCTTGGAACTCTTCTTTATTTATCTCCACAAATTCAAAAAGCTGTGTAGAACCCTTTTCAATCACTAAGTGATGCGCCAGTCCTTCTATATCTGATATCAGCTCTTCATTCTTATACAGAACTTCCTCTTTTAAATCCGTAATAATCAGGATATATATTTCATCCTTCTCTTCCCAGATGAATACTTCAAGCATTGTATACTGGTATTCCTCTCCGTCGTAAACGGAACCTGGATACATATACCACCGTTCGAGATTCGCTCTCCTTAAATTTCTTGTTAATGTCATTTAAACCCTTCTTTCTTGAAGATTATTGCGTTTCTCCCTATCTGTTTGTCCATTCTGATGATGCTTTGCTCAGCTGGATGATAAACCAGATAGTGGAACTGATGACCCAGAACAGAATGAGAAAACTAAAAAATGTTGCGAAATTAGAAGCGGACTGATGTCTGAAGAGATAGTTGATGCCGTTGATACTATAAATCAGTAACGGGTTAAGCAGCATCACGACTACCCACCAGCCATGCCGACCCACGTCGTGCAGTCTTCTGACTATAACGGCGATTTCCGGAATCAATAAAATCAACGAGAAAATAATCAGACTATAATAAAGTGTCGGAATGATATACGGGGCAAAGACGTTATCTTCATCGAATCTCATCATATAGACTA
This sequence comes from Macrococcus brunensis, assembly GCF_004359615.1. Lineage (GTDB taxonomy): Bacteria > Bacillota > Bacilli > Staphylococcales > Staphylococcaceae > Macrococcus > Macrococcus brunensis. Next base: position 22,272 of record NZ_SCWA01000024.1, on the reverse strand, counting down.
TAAGCATCAGCATATATATCAGAACTTCTATTCCCCTATGAACAACGAACGGCAGCCAGAACTCTGCCTGACTTGACCGCCCTCTGAAATCAAATGCCCGCTTCCAGAACTGATGATATATTGCACTGAACGAGTGCTCATTCTTTTCCATGCTATCTCCCCCTTGTGGTTCATTATAGTCTATTACCTTAAAATTTCCTTAAATTTACTGAAGATTACGTGTTCAGTAGCTTGTTAATGCTAGAATAAAGGAAAGGAGGCATTATGGTGAAGATAAATGAAAGTATAAAGTCGATGAAGTCACCATATAAATGGTGGTCGGTGATCATGTCTGCGTTAGCAATCTATATCATTTCTTCTATTCTTACCATAGTTGTGGCAACACCCGTTCTGCTTTATATCATATCTATTGCGAATGCGGATGAGATGAACCCAGGGAGTCTGCAGCTCTTCTTCGTCAATATGCTGAGTTTCCCGATCGTGTTACTATTACTGCTGATCTTCAACCGCTTCGTCTATCAGCATTCTGAACGTGCAATGGGCTTCTTTAAAGAACAGGCTTTGAAAAAATATTTGATGGGCGTTTGCCTAGGTATCGGGCTGATTCTCCTTGTTTTCTTGCTGAATTATGCCACAGGCGCTGTAGCTGTCCGCCCTAATCCCAATTTCAGTCTCCTGATTTTTGTCGCAATGATACTCTGCTTTATGGTTCAAGGGCTGACTGAGGAAGTGCTGGCACGTGGTTTCATCATGAATAAAGTCGCTAAGCAGTTAGGACTGCCAGCCGGAATCATCATCAATTCCCTGTTCTTTGCAGGCCTGCATCTACTCAATCCAGGTGTCACTGCAATTTCAACTTATAACATCTTTCTCGCCGGTGTGCTGTTTTCACTCCTCTTCTACTGGAGCGACAATATCTGGCTGACTGGCGCGACACATAGTGTGTGGAATATTATGCTCGGGGTTGTTCTCGGCAGTGAAGTCAGCGGTATGCACCTGCCATCGTCATTATTGATCACAACTTCTAATTCAAGAGATCATTTCCTGAACGGCGGCCATTTCGGGCTGGAAGGCGGTATATTTACGACATTGATGACACTAGTCATGAGTGGTGTACTGATCATGATGATTCAGAGAAAATCAAAAGGGATTATCAAATAAAGTTTAGCTTTTTATTATTTTTTATTGTGAGCATTTTTTACAATCTCTTAATCTACCTGAATTTTTTTCTGATATAATAGAGGTATCACATACAAAGGGGATACACAATTGAAAAAGTTCATGACAGCTCTCTTGACTCTTGCTCTACTCATCACTTTATTTGCGCCAGTTTCAGAGGCCAGCACTTATACGCTGAAGAATAAGGCATTAAAAATGCCGAACCTTTACAGCACGACAGTCGCATCTCAGCTGAAAAGCGGAACGTTTAAATATTATGGCGTGAAACTGGGAAATTCCAAACGTTATATGTACAATATGTGGGGATCTGCTGCGAGTTCAAGTGTTTCGAGAGGCTATGGTTCTACTGACGGTTTATATTTTTATGGTAATGACTGGCAGGTCACTGTCGATGCTTCTTATCCTAATACTAGAATCTCTACAGACAAACTGATAGTGGAATCTATCTCTATCGCTGATGACTATCATAAATATGAATACAGCAAAATCAAGTCTATTTTCGGTTCACCTCAATATATTTATACAGATGGCAACTACCGTTCTATCAACTACAAAGATAAAGTTGATATTTCATTTACCAAAATCGGTACTAAATGGTATGCAGACGAAGTTTCCTACTATAAATATAGCTTCTAAGATAAACGACTAACGGGAAGTATCCCATTAGTCGTTTTTGTTAAGTGAAGATGCTTTTAATAGAGCGATCTTTCTTCTCTCTCCTGTTGTCTGTAAAACTCATGCATCCGGCGTTCTTGCTCCATCGTCAGCATATTCATCGGTCTGTCCGGACTTTTTGGGTCTTTCGGATTCATGCCCCATTTGTTAGTGCCGGGCTGTGAATCCTGCACAGTCAGAACCAGAAACCAGATACTGATGCCAAGCATGATAAGCACCATGATAGCCGGTAAAATCATAACGACAGGCGACGGCGCGATTTCCTGATAGCTGCTGGAACTTAATAGTATAACATTAAGAATCATCATCGCAGAACCGATTACAAAGGGTCCGACTATCGGCAGCAGCACCCACCAGCCGGATTTACCGATATCATGCATGCGACGGACAGAGACAGCGAGTGTCGGAATATAGGTCGCCAGTGAAAATAAGATAATCCCAAAATAAATAAGTGGCAGCAGCACGATGCCCGGCCCTACTTCATCAGGACTGGAACTCATACTGAATACGACGGCAGCAATGATAGCCATTAAAGCAGCAGCAATCAGACTGAACAGAAGATGAAAGAGCTGCGGCATCCAGTATTCTTTTCTGCGTGCTCTCCCTTCAAATGTCACGCCATTTTTCCAGTAACGTTTGTAAGCTTCCCATGCACCCATTTGCTTTTCATGCATTGTCATCCCTCCATAGCTTTCTTATTTCTATTTTATCGTAAAATATAATAAATAACCTATTATTACATAAAATTTACATTAATATAATCAATAAAAAAACACTTATCTGATGATAAGTGGTCAGTAGTGCACCCTGACGGATTCGAACCGCCGACCCCTTGCTTGTCGAGCAAGTATTCTCCCGCTGAACTAAGGGTGCAGATATTAAGAGAATGTCTCACTATTATAGCAAATGAATCTTCTATAGCCAATACATTTCTTTCAATCAGATGTTAATCATGATAATCTAGGGTTACATATTTTTTCAGGAGGAGCTATGGATAAAAGAATCTATATCACTATTTTTCTCGTTGCTGCTTTCACACTCTATCAAATCTATGCCGCTTATCAGGCGCTTCAGGCGGGCAGCGTTGCCGGTCTCATCTCGCCTATCATGTATGTCGGTATCATCGGGCTTATCATCAATCAGCTCATGCTATCAAATCTGCGTTCAGATTTCATGCGCCGCTTTACACTGCCGCAGGTTATCCGCTTCTCATTCTATCTGTCACTCGGGCTGATGATGCTCTACGCGATTACACTTGCCCTCAATCTGATGTACGGTATTCTGTTCTCTGCTATCTTCAGCGGACTTCTGCTCTATTCAAGCTATAATGCCTATAAGCAGGCAGCAACACTGAAGAATCAGTACGGGATAAAGTAATATTCTTACTCTTTTAGGAAAGTACTTATCAGCTGACGATATTGTGATAACGGTCTATCAGCCCTATTGCTTCCTTTAAAAAAGACAACCGCTCAAAGACTTAAGCGGTTGTTTTTTATATGAAATATAGAAGTGCCAGGAAATGAAGTCCCGCACCAAACAGAATAAAGAAATGCCAGATCATATGAAAGTAATGACGTGACTTCTGCGCATAGAACCAGGTACCAATGGAATAAGCAAGTCCACCGGCCACGATCAAAATCACAAAGCCCATACTGACTTTACTGATAAGGCTCGGAAAGAGGATGATACCGAGCCAGCCCATCGCCAGATACAAAGTCAGACTCACTTTCGGATTAACATTCTTTGCAGTCGCCTTATAGAGAATGCCGCCTATTGTGACGATCCACTGGATAATCATAATCGTCCACCCCAGCCTGCCACCGACAATACTCAGAGCGACCGGTGTATACGTCCCTGCAATCGCGACATAAATCATACTATGATCAACAATACGCATCACATATTTATGAACAGACTTGTTCGGCATCAGATGATAGATACAGGATGACAGGAACATGAGAAAAATACTGATAAGAAAAACTGAAATCCCGAGAGAGAGAATCATGCCTCCCATCAAGTAAGTCTTAACGGCGAAGTACGGCAGTGTTAAAAGAATCAAAAGCGCCGGTACACCATGCGAGACAGAATTCCCTACTTCCTCACCTAGTTTAAGAGGACGGATATCCCTGAAATTATAGGATTCTTTTGTTGATGACATACTTTCACCTCTACATGATTGTTGCCTTCATTTTAACACTAATATGAGATGATGCGAAATCATACATATTTGCCGTGCTTCGGTTTAGCGAGTGTATCGAATTGCTCTGCAAGTTTCTGTAAGTCAGCTGCAAGCACCTCTCCCGCCATGGGCATGCCGTGACCTGTCACAGCAATTTTCGGCTGCAGTGCATTCAACTTCCGAACAGATTCTTTTGCTGCCTGCCAGTCAGGTGTGAAGTATCTAGGCGGGCCGTTCAGTTCATGTTTCTGGCTCATCGCTTTATAAAGCGAATCCTGATCAGTTGTTGTGATGGCGTCGCCTGCAATCAGCAGTCCTGCATTGTCATTATAATATGAGACATGGCCTGGTGAGTGGCCTGGTGTATGAAGCCATTTGTAGTCGTCCAGATAAGGCACGGTACCATCCTGCGGCAGTGCCCGGATATGGGTCGTCAGATCAATCGGTTCTTTCGGAAAGAGGAACGATAGACGGCCGGCGGAACTCCCCTCTACCATCGGGTCTGCATCTGGGTAGCTGGATGCACCTGTTAAATAAGGCAGTTCAAGTGTGTGCGCGTAGACAGGCACGTGCCATTCTTCAATGAGCTCAATAATAGAACCAACGTGATCAAAGTGACCATGTGTCAGCAGAATAGCCTGAGGTTTAGCACCTTTCCCGTACTGTTCTTCAACCAGTTCAATAATCGCCTGAGCTTTATTCGGCATGCCGGCATCAATCAATACAAACGAACCGTCTATGTTTTCGACAAGGAAAATATTAACCATCTGTAATGTATGCTGAATGACACCTGGTTTTACTTCAGTTGTATGACCGCTTGCAATAGAAGTCATCGGAATTGATTTATAGTCGCTACCATAGTTCATGAGTTCATCTCCTCCATATCATTTTCTCTGTTTGTCACTACATGCTGCTCTTCGTCAATAAATGCTACTATCTTCAAGCTTTGTAATCTTGTCGTCCGGATATTGCGTGCCCGTCCATCCATCATGGTAAGCCTCCCTAGAAGTGTCTTCTATAAGCTATACCCGTTTTATATGAATTTACAGATGACGGAGCCATTTTTCTATCTGCTGCGGTGAATGAAGAATGATAACCTGCTTTGAGTCTTTTAGTTCATTCAGTCTTTGTATAAGTGCTGGTCTTTTATTTCTCGGAAAATTCCAGACCCATGACAGGAATTCTTTATCTATCTTTTCTTCGCAGCCTTCTGCCATATCAGGTCGCACAGTGTTACGATTGGTCAGATAGCGTTTAATGACCTGATAAAGACAGATCCTTCTGCTGATATCGAGAAAGATAATTGTGTCTGCTTCTTTGATTCGGACGTCCATCGTGCCGGAATAGTTGCCATCAATAATCCATTCTGTGTGTGTCATCAATTGTGACTGAATGTCGCTCTGTTCTTCTCGTGTTGATAATATCCAGCCGGGTTTCCACATATAGGCGTCAAGATGAAAGACGGGCAAACCCAGTTGCTGACCAAGTCTACGGGCGAGTGTCGATTTTCCTGAACCACCTGAACCGATAATCATGATTTTTTTCATAGCAGACCTTTTATTTGAGGCCAGACCCGTTCTTTTGTGGCGTTCACCACTTTATCAGAAGTGATAAAATCAGCCAGTTTATCTGGTGTTATCCATCTGTAGTCGATTGTTTCGCTCTCCTGAAGAACAATGCTGTCTTTCGGTGCGTCTGTCTCTGCGATATAACCGAAATAATGCGTCTGATTGGCATCTACTGTCAGCTTATAAAGTGGTTCAAGTTCACGGACAGTGATACCTGTCTCTTCCTGCAGTTCTCGAATAGCGCCCGCTTCGATTGCTTCCCCTTGCAGAAGACTGCCTCCAGCTGTTATTTCAAATAGACCAGGGCCGCCACGTTTGCTCCAGTCGCGTTGCATGGCAAGAAACGATCCGTCACGATGTCTTAAAGTCACTTCAACCACAATGTGATATTGATGCTGCGGAATAGGTTCTCCTCGCGTCAGTGTGGTACCCAGACAATTTAGATTCTTATCATATGCATCCCAGATTTCCATCATATCTCCCCTTAATGTGTCATTTTTCTATTATATATAAAAAGCTGATGAATAGCTTGTAGAGATATCTTTCGGAAATGGCGCGTATTTCTGTTTGCCCGCCACTTCTCGAAAGTTATGGCGCGTATTCCCGTTTGCCCGCCACTTCTCGAAAGTTATGGCAATCACCCATATAAAACTGTTCAAAATAAAGAACCAGAGTTTTCACTCTGGTTCTTTATTCAGTCATTAACTGTAAATTGACAGACCTGTCAGATAACCTTTTGCATCGAATGCTGCAAAATAACCACCATTTTTAGTTTCATATTTCAGGAACGTTTCGCCTGCTTTGCTCGTCGTCGTTCTCACTAGTTTATTGTTTTTGTGTGCTTTCTGGAAATCTGCTTTAGAGATTGTTCCTTCTTTCACTTTAAACTCGATTGTACTGACTTTACCTTTGTTGTCTTTAACAACAGTAGTGTCAAATACTTCAGACTTCTGACCTTCGCCACCTAATTTAGCATCCGGTGCGACTTTATAACCATTAAGCGTGAAGTTCTCGTTTTTAAGTGCTGAAACAAAATACTTATCGAGTACGAATTGACCATCGTACTTCGTATACCCTTTGTAGTTATAATATGGCTTCTGGACAGTGTCTGTTTTCGCTTGGGCTGGCTGTTCGGCCACTACTGTACCCGCTACTATTGTTGAAGCAATCATACCTGCTCCAACTAATCTGCTCCATTTATTCATTGCTATCACTCCTAAAATTTTTGTTGCTACTTGATTATTATAGATTATTTATCTATAAATTACAAAAATCTTACATAAATCCTTAAAACACTTAAAAGAATGATAGTTTCAACTTAAAATATAATTTTATATTTTTAATTTAAATTTACAAATTTATAGTTATAATTTAAATTATTTGATATATAATTACATTATATCATGACATTGGAGGACTTTTAATGATTTGTAAAAATTGCGGTAATACTATCAACCCGTCTGACAGTTTTTGTGGTGAATGCGGGACAAAGGTTCAGAAGGATGAACAGAAAACTGTAGAGATGTTTACAGCACCAGAAGTAGCACTATCAGAGACGCCAGATATCTCACAACCTCCTTTGATCAACAAGGAACAACTCAACAATCAATCTCGTGTCCTTGTTAACGAAGGAAAAACCTTTTTTTCCCATGCTTTTAGAAACCACGATCAAATTTTCACTCAACCTCATCATTTCAGCTCTATTCTTTCTGCTATTCTGATTGGTGCCGGGCTATTAATAGCCGCGCTTTTCCTATCCATCATGTTGCCAGACGAAATGAACACCCTGGGCATCTCAAAAACAGGTGTCATCTTTAAATTTCTTATGAGTTTGCTTGTCTTCATCGCTATATTTATCAGTGCCACTTTTCTGCTCGCTAAATTTGCGATTAATCCAAATCTGACTTTTAAAAAAGTTCTCTCCGATTATGTGCTGATCAACAGCTTCTCGTTCCTCATCTTTCTGACTGGTTTATTGCTGATTATCTTGAATTCTTATACTTTCGGTTCAGGTCTTGTGTTTATCAGTGCAACACTCTTTGCATTCTCACCATTATATCTGATTGGTAAATATTCTTCATATGTTCAGCCGGGTATACCCAGTTTCTATGCCATCATTATCTATATTATAGCTATCAGTATAGCTTTCATTATTTTCGGCGAATCTACTGTTACATCTATCACACGAGCGATAACTGCTGCTTCAGGAAATTTACTGGATGGTATGTTCAATTCATTTAATAGTTATTAAGGAGGATTAATATGAAATACTGTAGAAAATGCGGAGCTGAAGTACAAGAAGAACAGAAAGTCTGCACACAATGTGGTACACCGCTTAATCAGCAGCAAAGAGTTCAGCCGCCTGCAAGTTCCAACCCTAGACAACCGATGTCTCGCAATACTAAAATCTTACTTCTTAGTAGTCTGGCAGCTCTTATTCTTCTGTTTACCGTTTATAAACTGCTCGAGAATCAGTTCTCTATTACAAATCATGCGGATAAAGTAGCATCAGCAGTAACAAGCGGTGATAGCAAAGAAGTCAGTAAGCTGCTCACAAGCGATGGAAAGAACCTAAGTGAAACTGAAGCTAAAGCTTTCATCAGCTATATGAAAACAGTGGATAACGAACGTAACTTCAGTACGAATTTAAAGACTTCGGCACAGAATGTGAAACAAATGAAATTACCTGAGACTTCTGTCTATCTCGATGATTCACATTCTTTGAAAATTATTGAACAAGGAAAGAAATTCGGCCTATTTAATTATTATGATTTTTCAATTCCCAAACAGAAAATGCAGCTTTATGGCAATGATGCTTCTACAGTGAACTACAAAATTGATGGTAAGAATCATAAAGTTGAAACTGAACCAAATACACCTACTGAAGTCGGTACATTTACTCTCGGAAATTATCAGTTTGATGCAACAAAGACTCTTGACGACACTGAATTCAAAGGTAAACTGCATGCACTGATGAGTGATGGGGACCAAGTGACTGAAGAGTTTGACTTTACTTATCTGACTGTTTCCTTCGAGAATAGTTATGACCTTGATAATGATTTATATAAAGTGATAGTTAATGGCAAAGAAGCCAAATTACAAGAATCAGGCTATGGTAGTTATAAAATCGGACCTTTCAAATCTGACCAGTCCCTGGAAATTAAGGGTGAAGGAAAAATGGATGACCAAACTTTTAAAACTGATACGAAAACTGTAGTTACTGAGAGCAGCGACGAAGAACAGCTGGTTACTCTGTCATTTAATGAAGATGAAATATCAGACGCTTCTTCTGCTAACTTCGAGAAAAAATTAAAACAGTCAGAAGAACAAAGTGACAGACGTAGTGTCGATATCAATCCCGATTCTTTCGATGAAGATTATATTCATACAAATACACTTAAAGGATATCGTGACGTTAAAGTAGGCATGACAAAAGATGAGGTCGAGGAACTACTAGGTGAAGATTCATCTCTGATTGATAGCACAAAAGAAGATATCAGAAAGTATGGTGATATCGGTATTGATTACGATAGTAAAGAAAAAGTTGAACGTATTCTTATCGTTCCTTCTTGGCCGATTTCTAAAGAAGAAATTATTGATGAGTTTGGTGATTTTATTCATCAAGGCAAGGATGAATACGGCGAATCTGCTTCATTCATGGACAGTAATGTGAATGGCTTCGCGCTTGTCTTCGTATTTGATAATGATGATGACCTTAAATATATCTATCAACGTGATGAACGTTCATCTGATTCATGGAAGAATGGCGCAGGGATACCAAGTACAAGTAAAAAACCTTCTGAAGATTCTTCAGAAGGTAATAAAATCACAACTGCTGCTGAAGCTAAGCAAGCAGCATTAGACTTTGCTGGCGGATCATTTAATGAAGGCTCCAATGAAGTTCGTTCTCCAGAAGTAAATGATACAGGCTGGGGCTTCGGAATCTTCGACTCTAACGGTGAAGTAGTTAAGTCTTATGATATCCATCCAGACGGTTACGTAATCGAATACGACAGTGATGGTGACCAAGTAAATAGTGGTTATGCTGAATAACAAATAGAAAATCCCGGTCATTTGACCGGGATTTTCTTCTATTCTACTGTCACTGATTTCGCTAAGTTACGTGGTTTATCGACGTCACAGCCTCTATGAAGAGCTGCGTAGTAAGCTAAGAGCTGCGTGACAACAACCGATACAAGCGGCGCAAGCATTTCATGGACCTGAGGAATCACGTAAGTATCCCCGTCCTGCTCTAAGCCTTCCATCGCCACGATTAATGGTTTCGCACCACGTGCCACGACTTCTTTGACGTTACCGCGGATTGATAAGTTGACTGATTCCTGTGTCGCAAGTGCGATAACAGGTGTACCGTCCTCAATCAATGCGATAGTACCGTGCTTCAATTCTCCGCCCGCGAAGCCTTCTGCCTGGATGTAAGAGATTTCTTTGAGTTTAAGAGAGCCTTCCACTCCAACATAATAGTCCATTGTACGACCGATAAAGAACGCATTACGTGTCGTTTCAAGGAATTCAGTCGCGAAACCTTCGATTGTATGGGCGTCATCAATCACTGCTGTAATCGCTGCTGTCACTTTTGCAAGTTCTGGTAACAGATCGACGTCTACTTTGATGCCGGCATCTTTAGCAACTACCTGCGCTAAAATCGCAAGGACAGCAATCTGTGCTGTGTAGGCTTTAGTAGAAGCAACAGCGATCTCTGGACCCGCGTGCAGGATTAATGTATGATCTGCTTCACGTGATAAGGTTGAACCTGGTACATTTGTGATTGTCAGAGCAGTGTGACCGAGTTCTTTAATAGCGACAAGTACGGCACGGCTGTCTGCTGTTTCACCTGACTGAGAGATGAAGATAAATAAAGGTTTCTTAGAAAGTAACGGCATATTGTAGACGAATTCTGACGCAACATGTACTTCAGTCGGTACGCCTGCCCATTTCTCCAGGTATTCTTTACCGACAAGACCTGCATTGTACGAAGTTCCACAAGCAACGATGTAGATACGATCTGCTTTACGTACAGCTTTGACGATGTCTTTATCGATTTTCAGTTCGCCTTTTTCATCCTGATATTCCTGGATGATTTTACGCATAACGCCTGGCTGCTCGTGAATTTCTTTTAACATGTAATGTGCATAAGTGCCTTTTTCGATATCTGAAGCATCGATTTCAGCTTTGTATGGCTTACGTTTGATTTCTTTACCGTCTAAGTTTTTGATTGTGACTTTCTCTTTTTCAACAAGAACAATTTCACCGTCAACAAGCTCAACGTAAGTATCTGTTACTTGCAGCATTGCCATCGCGTCAGAAGCGATAACATTGAAGCCTTCACCAAGACCGACAAGTAATGGCGATTTGTTTTTTGCTACATAGATGACATCCGGATTTTCTGTGTCCAGTAAACCAAGCGCATAAGAACCGTGCAGTAATTTAAGGACTTCAACAAATGCTTTTTCAGTGTCTAAGCCTTGTTTAGAGAAGTATTCAACTAACTGAACAATGATTTCAGTATCTGTATCAGAAGTGAACGTCACACCTGTTAAAAACTCTCTCTTCAGCTGCTCGTAGTTCTCGATTACACCGTTATGCACTAAAGTGAAACGCTTTGATTCAGATTGATGCGGGTGAGAGTTATCATGGTTAGGCACACCGTGAGTTGCCCAGCGTGTATGACCAATACCAGTAGATGTTTCAAAAGAACTATCCACTACTTTACGTAATTCAGCAATACGTCCTTTTTCTTTATAAACACGAACATCTTCGCCATTACGGACAGCAATACCTGCTGAATCGTAACCACGATATTCTAATTTTTCAAGACCTTTTAATAAGATTTCCTTTGCATCCTGTGTTCCAATATATCCAACGATTCCACACATAATAAAATTCCTCCGATAGTCAATTTGTAATTAATATATTTGATCTCGGTTTAATATTTGCTTGTGCTGAGTGTCTTTGTTCAACCAGTCACCTGGATGTTTTAACACACAGCTGTCGAACAGCAGGTCCGGAATGGCATCCGCCGAATTTTCGATAACCATTCTCCTCGTCAACAGTCGAAACTGTACTGGCGCTGTAGCCCTAATAATTCCCTATCCTCCCAAAAAGTTAAACCTAATTCATTATACAATTAAAGATTTGTAGATACAAGTTCGGACTTTACTTATTCTGCTTTGTCATTAAGCGTAATGACAAAGTTAAATTTACTATCCGTAGTATTCGTATTTACTTCCTATTAGAATAGAATTAACAAATAAAAAATAAAGGAGAAAATATTATGGCAGAACAAAAAAGCGGCATTCAGCGCCGCGTTCAAGCTTTCGGTTCTTTTTTAAGTAGTATGGTCATGCCGAATATCGCTGTTTTTATTGCATGGGGCTTCTTAACTGCCCTATTTATTCCAGATGGCTGGTGGCCAAATAAGGATTTGGCCACAATCGTTGATCCCACTATACATTATCTTATTCCTATTTTAATCGCATTTATGGGTGGTAAACTCGTGCATGATGTGCGAGGTGGCGTAGTCGGTGCAGCTGCAACAATGGGTATTATTGCGGCATTCCCTAAAACACATATGTTATTGGGTGCAATGATTATAGGTCCCTTAGCAGCATGGCTCATGAAAAAATTTGATAAAGTAGTTCAACCTAGAATCCGAACAGGATTTGAAATGTTAGTCAATAACTTCTCTGCAGGTTTCCTTGCCTTAGGTATGATGGCTGTATCCTATTATTTATTAGCACCAATTGTTGGTTGGATTATGAAGATTTTAGGCGCAGGTGTTCAATTCTTAGTTAATCTGCACATTTTACCTTTAACATCTATTTTAATCGAGCCAGCTAAAGTTTTATTCTTAAACAATGCAATCAATCATGGTGTATTAACACCACTTGCAACAGAGCAAGCTGCAGAAATGGGTAAATCTATTCTCTACACACTTGAATCTAACCCTGGTCCTGGGCTTGGTATCTTACTTGCATATATGGTATTTGGTAAAGGTTCTGCGCGTGCAACAGCTCCAGGGGCTGCATTGATTCACTTTGTGGGTGGTATTCATGAAATCTACTTCCCATATGTATTAATGAAACCTGCTATGATTCTTGCAGCTATTGCCGGTGGAATGACAGGCGTTGCTATCTTCTCGGCACTTGATTTCGGTTTAAAATCACCTGCTGCTCCAGGTTCAATTATTGCTTATGCAGCTGTTACGCCTAAAGGTGACTTTTTAACAATGCTCTTAGGTGTCCTCGGTGCCGCTCTCGTTTCATTCATCGTCGGTTCTTTAATTCTCAAGTTCTCTAAAGACAAAGGTGAAGATGATTTAGCAGCAGCAACAGCAAAAATGGAAGAAACAAAAGGTAAAAAATCTTCAGTAGCAGGCACTTTAACAGGTGCATCTGCAACAACTGCAACTGCTTCTTCTGACCGTGTGAAAGTCGTTGAAGTGGATAAAGATGAAACAACTGAACCTGATTTACTCGCTCAATATGATACTGAAAATGTATCTGCGCATGACTACTCTAACGTCAGCAAAGTCATCTTTGCCTGTGATGCAGGTATGGGTTCAAGCGCGATGGGTGCAGGTATGTTACGTAATAAATTCAAAAAAGCAGGCATCGATGCTGAAGTCACAAATTCAGCTATCAACCAGTTACCTAAAGATGCTCAGCTTGTTATCACGCAAAAAGTCCTGACAGACCGTGCAATCAAACAAGTTCCAGGTGCTATCCATATTTCAGTAGATAACTTCCTGAACTCTCCTCGTTACGAAGAGCTGATTGCTAACTTGAAACAGGGCCAGTAAATAGACATTTACCAGTCAACGATTTAAACTAAGTATAAGTAATTGAATAACTTTCTAATTTGAAAGGAGTGCGGATATGCAAATCAGTCATCGAGAGAAAAAAATCATCGAGTCGTTGCTGAAAAGTCCGCGCTCCTTTCTGTCTATTCATCAGATTGCACAGAACTTAGGGGTCTCGAGCCGTACAGTCCACCGTGAACTGAAGTTTGTTGAAGAAACACTCAGCCGTATGAACTTAAGCCTTGACCGGCAGACCGGCAAAGGGCTTCGTATTGCGGGCGATGATACGGATTTCGCTCTACTTAGTGAACAGCTGGACGCTTCAACTGTATTAGACTTATCGGTTGAGGAACGAAAGGTCATTATTCTCTATACGCTTATTCGTGCAAAAGACCCAGTCAAACTTTACAGTCTCGCCAGCGAGATTGGTGTTTCGATCAATAAACTGTCTAAAGAGCTTGACGGGCTCAGTCCTGACCTCACCCGCTATCATCTGACTTTGCAGAAGAAGCGCGGCGAAGGACTGCAACTGTTCGGCGAGGAAGTCAATAAAAGGCAGCTGCTTGCTGATATCATGCTCGATAAACTGAACTCTACTAGTGTCTACTCAGTTATTGAGGACCACTTTGTTTACCAGACTTTAAATGATACAAGTCTCAAGGATTTAGTCGATATGGATCAGATTTTCAGCGTCGAGCGTCTGTTAATGGATGAATTAGCCGAACTGCCTTATGTTCTTCTTGAAACGGCTTATCTGACACTCACTATTCATATTGTGCTGGCCATTGAACGAATCCGCAACAATGAAAAGGTCTCGATTTCCGGAGATATTATTAAATCGCTTGAAGTAACACCTGAGTTTCAGGTAGCCAAAAATCTTGCCCGCTCATTATCAACCGCCTATGACATTGATTTTGACTTTGAAGAAGTCATTTTTATTACGATGCACTTACGCGGTGCTAAGCGCCGTGCAGCAGAGAGTGCAGCTGAAAGTGATATCAGCCCAGAAACGGATGAGCTGATCAAGGAAGTCTCTCGACTGATGCATCATGACTTTTCCGGTAATGAGACTTTAAGAGAAGGCCTTCTTCTTCACCTTGTTCCTGCATTAAATCGTATCACCGGGGGAATAGAGACATATAATCCTTTAACAGCCATGATTAAGCAGGATTATCAGAACTTGTTCAAATCAATCAGCATTGCGCTGACAACTGTATTTCCTGATGTGCATTTTCCGGATAATGAAGTTGCATTTATCGTGCTTCATTTCGGAGGCGCCATGAAGAATATAAGGGCCAGTGTCCTTGTCGTCTGTACAAGTGGTCTTGGTACAAGTAGAATTCTCGCCAATCAGATAGAAGAGCATTTCCCTGCCGTTCAAGTAACAAAGCTTGCTTCTGTCAGCGATTTGAAATCTCTGCAATTAGACAGCTATAACTATATCGTTTCAACAGTCGGACTGGATATCAGCCAGCCTTATACAGTCGTCAATCCCCTGCTGCCGGATAGTGATAAAGCGCTTCTCCAGCAGGTTTTCACGACGCGAGCATCGTCTCGTGTGCAATCAACTAAACAGAGCGTGTATAATGATGTCATACCATTCGTTGTGGAGTCAGATGCTATTTTAAAAGGGATTGTGTTCAAGACGATATCAATTTCCAGCTGGGCAGATTATAAAAATCAGCTACCGGCAGCGGACGAACTCAGTAAAAGAGAAGATATACAGGGATTCGCTATTACAGGTTATCCTGTCGCTCTTCCCCACATCGCACATTCAGACGTATCTAAGCCCCTCATCGAACTCGTGACATTAACTTCTCCGGTTCAGATGAAGAATATGGACGGTGTCATGCAACAGGTCAGGTACTTGCTCGTCATGCTTCTGCCGGAAGAAACAGCAGCCAGACCTTTTGTCAGTGAGTTAAGCATACTTCTCATGGCGCATCTGGAATCACCTGACGAGTTTTTTAGCAATTCAGAACTTGTCGTTCAACATATGCAAGATACACTGATTAAACAAATCAGCCAAAAAATCTATTAAATGGAGTGAATCACACATGTCAAACTTAATTCCAACAGAAAACATTCTCGTTAATCAGCATTTCGCAACTAAAGAAGAAGCAATCGAAGCAGCAGGACAAAAATTAGTAGATGCAGGTGCTGTTAATCCTGGTTATATTCAGGCCATGAAAGAACGTGAAGCAATCGTTTCTACTTATATGGGTAACTTCCTAGCGATTCCTCATGGTACAGATGAAGCAAAAGCTGAAGTCATCAAATCAGGTATCACTTTACTGCAAGCTCCAGAAGGCATCGACTGGGACGGCAACATCGTGAAAGTGGTTGTCGGTATCGCAGGTAAAGACGGCGAACATTTAGATTTATTATCTCAGATTGCCATTGTCTTCTCTGAAGAAGAAAATGTTGACCGTGTTATCAATGCGCAGTCAGCTGACGAAATCAATGCTATCTTCGGGGAGGTCGAACTATAATGAAAGCTGTCCATTTCGGTGCCGGAAATATCGGCCGTGGCTTCATCGGTAAAGTCCTATACGATAATAAATACGAAATCACGTTCGCTGATGTGAGCTCACAGATCATCTACCTAATTAACAAAGAACAGGCTTATGATGTCATCATCGCTGAAGAAAGTAAGACTCGTCAGCACGTAGAAGACGTTAAAGGCATTCATAGCGTAGAAGAATTAGATAAATTAGAGCAGGCATTAATGGAAGCCGATTTAATTACAACAGCTGTCGGTGTCAACATTCTGCCGATCATCGGTAAATCAATTGCGTCAGCGCTTGCTAAACGTGATGTGTCTCGTCCAGTCAATGTCGTAGCATGTGAGAATGCTATTATGGCGACAGACCAGGTGAAAAAAGCGATTGTTGATGAAGTCGGTGAACTTGGTGAGCATATCCACTTCCCTAACTCAGCAGTTGACCGTATCGTTCCAATCCAAAAACAACAGAACCCACTTGATGTAATGGTTGAACCGTTCTTTGAATGGGTCATTGAAGAAGATAAATGGTATGGCAAGCAACTTGAAGGTGTTAAATATGTTCAAGACCTTCACCCATTCATCGAGCGTAAACTTCTTACTGTTAACACAGGTCATGCTTTCATCGCATACTTCGGTAAATATAAAGGCTATGCAACAGTAGACGAAGCAATGAAAGATCCAGAAGTTGTTGAACAGTTACGCCAAGTCTTAGGTGAAACAAGCGACTACTTAACGAGCAAATATGATTTTACTGAAGAAGAACAGGCTGCATACGTTGAAAAAATCATCGGCCGCTTCCAGAATCCGTACTTGTCAGATGATTTAAATCGTGTCGGTCGTTCACCACTGCGCAAAATCAGTCCTGAAGACCGCATCATTAAACCTCTGTCATACTTAGTAGCTGAAAACAAACCCCATGAAGGTTTAATTAATATGGCAGCATATTTAATGCGTTACACAGACGAGCGTGATCCAGAAGCTGTCGATAAAGACAACTACATCAAAGAACACGGTCCAGCGCAGTTCTTAATGCAATATGCTAAGATTGACGAAAGCCTCGCACAGGAAATCGAAAATAAATATCGGACATTATAAAGTAAACACCTTAATCCCCAAAAAATCGCCTTGCATCAGCAAGGCGATTTTTTTATAATCCCATTTTTTCTTTTACTACGTCAGCGATACTATGAACAAAGCGTTCTGCATCTTCATCTGTCTTCGCTTCAACCATCACACGGACAAGCGGCTCTGTACCTGATGGACGAACAAGGACACGGCCTTCACCGTTCATCTCATCTTCTACTGCTTTGATCGCTGCTGCAACATCTGCATTCTCTTCTACAGCATGTTTATCAGTCACACGGATATTGACTAGACGCTGCGGATATTTTGTCATCTGGCCAGCCAGTTCACTTAATGTCTGTCCCGACTGCTTGATGATAGAAGCTAAATGGACGCCTGTCAGTAAGCCATCGCCTGTCGTATTGTAATCCATCATGACGATATGACCTGACTGCTCACCACCCAGATTATAATTGCCTCGACGCATTTCTTCCACTACATAGCGGTCGCCGACTTTTGTTTTATCACTTTGAATGTTGTAATCTTCCAGCGCTTTGTAGAAACCAAGATTACTCATGACTGTAGAAACAACCATGTTATCATTCAACTCACCACGTTTACTCATTGACTGGGCTAAAATAAACATAATCTGATCCCCATCAACGATCTGACCTTTTTCGTCAACTGCAATCAAACGGTCGCCGTCGCCATCGAACGCAAGACCAAAGTCACTGCCACTTTCCACAACCAGTTCTGCCAGCGCTTCTGGGTGTGTAGACCCTACACCGGCATTGATGTTATTACCATCCGGATTACAGCCCATCGTCACTGTATCCGCTTCTAAGTCACCGAAAAGATAAGGGGCGAGTGAATAAGTGGAACCATGTGCACCGTCAAGCGCGATTTTCAAGCCTTCCAGGTCGCCCTCAATCGTTGATTTCAAGAAACTTAAGTAACGCTGTCCACCTTCAAAATAGTCAGATGTACGACCGAGGTTCACACCTGTTGGACGTGGTACTGTATCTTCTTCTGCATCAATCAGCGCTTCAATCTCTGCTTCCTGGTCATCAGAAAGTTTAAAACCATCCGCACCAAAGAATTTAATCCCGTTGTCCTGTACAGGGTTATGGCTTGCTGAGATCATGACGCCTGCCTGAGCTTCCAGTTCACGCGTTAAATATGATACGCCAGGTGTAGAGATGACACCGAGACGCATGACTTCAGCACCAGTAGATAATAATCCTGCGACAAGAGCTGATTCAAGCATCTCTCCTGATACACGTGTATCACGGCCCACTAATACAGTTGGATTGTCATGACCACCATGTGCAAGTACATAGCCTCCGAATCGTCCTAATTTAAATGCAAATTCAGGTGTCAGTTCGCTGTTTGCGACTCCTCTTACGCCGTCTGTTCCAAAATATTTACCCATGAATTAATACTCCTTTATGATCCGTTTTTTGTAACGTCTACTTTAACAGTCACTTGCTTTGGTGTTACTTTTGAGACATCGCTTGGCAGCGGAATTTTCTCGTTGAAAGAAGTGTCAGCATTAATCGTATCAAGGTTGACTTCCACCTCTATATCACCGATACCATCCAGCGTCGAGCGTTTGCCCTGCAGTTCTACTTCATCTTCTGAAAGTGTAATGCCTTTCAGGGTCAGCCCATCAGGCAGTGACCCTTTTGTAACCGGCACAATCTTAACCACTTTTGAAATCGGCTGTACTTTCATCGTCACTTTGACTTTGGCGGGTTTCACTGTAACATCCAGTTTATTGAGA
Organism: Macrococcus brunensis; assembly: GCF_004359615.1. Classification (GTDB taxonomy): domain Bacteria; phylum Bacillota; class Bacilli; order Staphylococcales; family Staphylococcaceae; genus Macrococcus; species Macrococcus brunensis. The sequence continues at coordinate 3,501 of NZ_SCWA01000024.1, read as the reverse complement.
TTACTATCGAAGACACCCACTTCAGCTTCTTCAGTTGTTGTTTCTGAGACTTTGGTTTTATTGCTGAGTGTCGCCTTGACATAGGCTATTTTAACGATTTCATCACTGCTGCCTGTAATAGAAACCTGAGTAGGATCTACTTGTTTTTCAACTAGTTCATAGCCTGTTGCCATGCGACTCGGATTAATCTCTGCTTCTACTGCATGTGTAGTGCTGACTTTTTCAGCTAAAGTGATATTGGTTGTCTTCGGTTGTACTTCATAAGTCAGTTTATCAGACAGACCTTCTACCTGAAACTTTTTCTTATGATCACCTACGAGATCTTTAGATAAGTCCAGTTTAACACTGAAATCCATCATACTTTCAGTTTTTCTGACGATGGCCTGTGGACCCGTCACCTTAACATTGACACTCTGCGGTGCCCCTGATAGATAAAGATTTTTCTTATCATAGATTGTCTCGACCGGTACATCGTTAATTACGACTGTGTCATCGCCACTTAACTGCTCCTGCGTGACAAAGACATTGAAAATATCATTGACTGATAAGTAAAGGACTAACGCAAGTATAAATGAGATGATTCTGAGTCCCCATTTAGTCTCTAACATTATCTTCACCGTCCTTCTTATCCATCTGTGCGCTGAACCAGTGTTCAGTCAACAGCGCCTCAAATACTTCAAGAGAGACTTCTTTACGTAACCTGCCATTATAGGTGACTGAAATAGCACCTGTTTCTTCTGATACAACGATAGTAAATGCATCCGATACTTCAGATATCCCTACCGCTGCACGGTGCCTCGTCCCAAGACTCTTCTGAATTTTAGCGGAATCAGATAGCGGCAGGTAACTTGCTGCTACAGCTATCTTATCACCTTGAATAATCATTGCACCATCGTGTAAAGGGGTATTCGGTATGAAAATATTGATAAGAAGCTCTGATGAAATATTGGCATATATCGGTATCCCTGTTTCAATATAGTCCTGCAGACCCGTTGTCTTCTCGATGACAATTAAAGCACCGATCCGTCTTTTAGCCATATATTGAACTGATTTCACCATATCTTCTGTTAATTTTTTTTGATTGATATTCTGGGTTGAACTTCTTTTAAACAGACTTCCTCGTCCTAATTGTTCCAGTGCTCTTCTCAGTTCCGGCTGGAATATGACAATAACAGCGAGAAAACCCCATTCAAGTACGAAATCAAATAATCGAGTGGTTGTCGTTAAACCAAGTAACTGACTGACATATTTACCGATTAGAATGAAGAGTATTCCTTTTAGTAACTGTATTGCTTTCGTGCCTTTAATCGCATTGATGATTAAGTATAGAACATACCAAACAATTAACAGATCGAGGATGCTGATGATGACTTTAGCGGCACTTAAATTGCCTAATGCATCCAAAAAGTACATTGCATCTCCTCCATGCTGTGACTCTTCATTATTATATCATGTCAGTAACGAGTTCATCATAGAAGTGCACGCTTTTCTCGTAATATTCTAATGATTTATCGATTTTTCCGACTTTGCGATATAAGTCAGCAAGTTTAGGATAGAGTCTTGTTTTGAATAAGGGTTCTTCCTTAGCTTCTACAGACTTAAGCAGGTAATCGATTGCCGCATCCATATAGCCCTCCATCACACAAATATCACCCATGATTTCAAAGGCAAATCCAGCTGAATCTTCAGCAATGGCACCTTGTACAAGTTTTTTCGCTTCTTCCAGCTGACCCAGATGAGACATAGCCTGTGCGTAGCGCAGATTAATGGTCAGTACAAAAGGATGATCAATGTTATGATCTTCAATAATTTTAAGTACCTTTTTAAGTTCATCATAAGCTTCTTTATATTTTTTAGTTTTAATCATCAATATAGCAAGATTTGTGGTTACACCGGCTATTTGCATGGCATCATTATCAAGTTCCGCATATTTGATTGCACGTCGAATATGTTCTTCTGCTAAATCATAATTTCTGATACCATATTTCGCTTTGAACAACGAATTCTCGATACTGCAGCCTTTATGATGTGTATTCAGTTTCTTATTCAGAGCGAGAGCATCTTTGTTAAAGTTAATTGAGACGAGGTTTTCTCCCATCAGACGATAGTATTCGCCTAGCAGCGACAGTATAGTGACACGAGTCGTATTAGTGATATTCTCATAAATAGTGACGTTGTTTGCTTTAGTCAGCTGCTTAATCGCTTCATCCGTATGATATTCCTCAAACTCGATACGAGCGAGTAGTATCAGACAACGTAAATAGAGATTGACCTCTTTCATGCCTTCTACAATCTTGACCGCTTTATTCACTTCTTCTCTTGCGGATACAAATTCTTCTTTACTGAAGAAATAACTCGCTCTGATCCAGTAAGTGGCACCACGCTCGTATTCAGTGATACTTTCCAGAGTATGATAGTCTTTAGCAATAAACTCATCTAAACGTGAATAGTCTTCTGTCTTAACATTATTCTCAGCCCACTTTATTTCTTTCTTAATATCCAGAAGACTTAAGTTTCTTTCTGAAGCTGTTGTGGTGAAGTCATCCAGCGTACAGTTTAGTTTAACACTTAATTTCTTCAGCACATTGGTGGAGGGATGGACAGTGTTCTTTTCAATCAAACTTAAATAAGTTCTTGAAATAATTCCTTCTGCCAGTTCCTGCTGGGTCATATTAGCTGCATTTCTTAATTCTTTTACACGTTGTCCAACCATGATGAAACCTCCTTTTAAGATTTATTATACAATAATTAACAAAAAAAAATATATACTTATTAATATTATTTTTGCTAATTTTGAGTTAACGATTCTAGGGATAAATATATCTATTCGTGTAGAAAGTTGACATCACGCTAATTCAAGTTAATAATTAAAATATCAATGTATATAAAGGAGTATCTCATGCAGGATTTTTTACTGATTGACAACCTAGCACAGCTTAAATGTATCAGTGATCCATTCCGCATCAAGTTACTGGAATGTCTCTATGACACTTCTAAGACCGGCCAGCAGCTTGCTGATGAACTGGAGATTCCACGTGCCAAGATTCATTACCATTTAAGAGAGATGGAGAAGTACGGTTTCATTGAAATCGTCAAAACCGAACAGAAAATCAGTATCATTCAGAAGTTCTATGCACCTACGGCCAAAGCATTTATACCAGCTGAACACCTGCTGCAGTTCCATACTGATGAAGCTTCTGCTAAGCAGGACACAGAAAAATCTGGCAAGGAGCTGAAGGTCCAGATAGACGAAAAAGAACTGCCCCAACTCAAAAAAGACTTAAAGAAATTTCTTAAAAAAGCTTCCTCCAAGTCTGGTGATACGCACTATGAAGTACATATCGAAACTGTAAAAAAATAAGAGCAGCCAGGGCGAGGCCACTGAAAATCTCACGATTTTCTATAAGCTCACTAATTCCAACAACTCAATAGTGTAAAAGAACCCGTCAATTTCCTCAACATTAGGAAATGACGGGTTCTTTTATCCTATTTTTCATCCGT
>NZ_SCWA01000023.1 GCF_004359615.1 Macrococcus brunensis | reverse complement strand
AACTGGAGTGAATCACTTCTTCTTCAGGCGCCATATCCAGAAAAAACTTAAAAGACATATCATAACATGAGCGTTCCACCACATCAACGTCTGATAAATCAAAAATAACTTTCAGAAGCAGATATTTGAACATTCTGACAGGACTTACGGCACTTCTTCCTTTCGTTATCGAATAATTTTCTATTACTTCATCGTAGATGAATGAAAAATCGATAATGTCTTTCATTCTTCTCAGTTTGTTATTTTTAGGTACAACTATGTCATAAAGGTCTGAATAATTACTGTTCATCTTCTGTGAATCCGGTCTGATCATCGAACGACTCCCCCTGTTTCCTTAAGTTTAAATGATGAGAACAAAATAAAGAACATGAATTTCAAAATTCATGTTCTCTAAAAGATTTTTATTCAATTGCGATTCTCCTTTAATCATCAGAATAATCGTAGATTATTAAAGGGGATTTTCAGTGGCCTCTGCACATGCATAGTCTTTTTTATTTGTCTTCATAGTGATAAGAATTGTCGCCCCATGTATCAACTGAAGATAAATCTGCTTTAACATTTTTTGTTCTGAAGACTGGATTAAGGCCTTTTTTACGCTGATCTGCATAGTCACGAGCCACTTCAAATACGACGTGTGCCAAGCCGATTATCGCTGTAATGTTTAAGATAGCCATCAGACCCATAAATAAGTCAGCTGTTGCCCACACTGTCTCGACTTTAACAACTGCGCCGAAGAAGACCATGAATACAACGAGTAGACGGAAGATAAACATTACTGTCTTATTCGTTGTTAAATACTCAATGTTTGACTGACCGTAGTAATAGTTACCAATAACAGATGAATAAGCGAACAAGAAGACAGCGACTGTTAAGAACATACCACCGAACGAGCCGACGTGACTATTAAGAGCTGCCTGTGTCACGGCAACACCTTGAGGCGCTTTTTCACCGAATTCAAGTCCAGAATAAAGAAGAATCATGATTGCTGTCGCTGTACAGACGATCATTGTATCAAAGAAGACACCAAGCGACTGAATCAACCCTTGTTTGACCGGGTGAGAGACAGCAGCTGTTGCGGCAGCATTCGGTGCTGACCCCATCCCCGCTTCATTTGAGAAGAGTCCTCGTTTAATCCCCTGCATAATAGTAAAGCCGAGCGCCCCACCAAATGCCTGTTCCATACCGAAGGCACCTTTAACGATAGAAGCAAGCATCGGAATAATCATATTAGCATGTGTCACTAAAATAAACAGTACCAGTAAGATATAAAGAATCGCCATAACAGGGACAATCGTTGATGAAATCTTAGCGATAGAACGAACTCCGCCGAAGATGACGACTGCTGTAATAACAGCAAGAATGAGACCTGTTATCCACGGTGCAATACTGTACTGCGTATTAAAACTCTCTGCAATCGTGTTCGACTGTACTGTGTTGAAGACAAACGCAAATGTCACAGTAATCAGAATCGCAAATGTCACACCCAGCCATTTCTGACCGAGTCCACGTTCCATATAGTATGCCGGACCACCGCGGAAGCCGCCTTCTTTATCCGGTACTTTATAGACTTGCGCTAAAGTCGCCTCGAAGAATGCGGACGCCGCACCGAAGAACGCGATGACCCACATCCAGAAGACTGCACCTGGACCACCAAGCACAATCGCAGTTGCAACGCCGGCAATATTACCTGTTCCTACACGGCTTGCCGCACTGATTGCAAATGCCTGAAATGAGGAAATCCCTTTCTGACCATCATCCAGTGTTTCCGGTTTTTCACCGATTACACGGAACATCTCACGCAGCCATCTAAGTTGAACAAAACGCGAGCTTAAACTAAAGAATAGTCCTGCCATCAGCAGCAGACCAATTAAAAATTGTGTCCAGATTAAATCATTACCTGTCGACACAATGGTCTTGAACCATTCAGGAATCATAGCATCAAAATTAATGTCATTAAAATTCAAAGAACAATCCTCCTGTAAAAAAATACGTATATCACGTATATTATCACAAAAGGATTGTCCAAAGATATATTATTCAGTAATAAACATGTCAGAGACTTTCCCAAAGTCACCTTCATCTACAACAAAACTGCCGTTTGTATAGCGTTCTGTCACACGGATTGATTTCACCGTCTGACTGAAAGTCTGTCCTTTATCTGAAAGTAAATGGAACTGCTCTTCCGACTGTACGATGGCAGCTGCAACGATGCGATGTGGATTGGATTTCAGTTCCTTCAGAAGTAAGAGGCCTCTATTAGCTCTTTTCGAAACTTCCATGTTCAACTTCATCCGTTTCACTGCTCCGCGCTGCGTCGCAATCAGTAAATCACCGTCTTTTTGAATCAGGGTCGCAGCGACTCTATCATCTTTAAGATTGATTGACTTTACACCGGCTGCTTTTAAGCCCTGTTCACTGATCTCATCTGTCTGATAGCTCAGTGCATAACCGTTTTGTGTAACGACCATAACTGTGCCTTCATTAACAATATCACTGTAGATGACTTCATCATCTGGTTTCAGTTTAATGCCGACAATCGGACGGGTAAAACGCGTGGTCTGATAATCTTTAAGCGCCGTCTTTTTGATCATACCGTTACGTGTCGCCGTGACTACAAAACGCGTATCAAATGATTCTACAGCAACCATGTTGAGTACACGATCCTGTTCTTTCAGCGGTACAATCTGTGAAACATGTGTACCGAGATCTTTCCACTTCACATCAGGCAAGTTAACGACAGGAATATAGAGATAGTGTCCTTGTGAAGTAAAGACAATGAGCGTGTGCTGCAGATTAGCCTGAGTATGAGTAAGCAGTGTATCGCCCTCTTTAACGCCGACTTCATTCACTTCACTTGCACCATAGCTTCTTAAAGAAGTTCGTTTAATGTAACCATCTCTTGTCAGGCTGACCATCACTTCTTCATTCGGAACAGTAATGTCTTTAGATATCTTCAGTTCAGCTACTTTCTCTTCTATCTGACTGAGTCGAGGTTCACCGTATTCTTTTTGAACTTGTTTAAGTTCTTTCTTAATGACCTGCTTCAGTTTCTTAGGATTTGCGAGAATTTCAGCCAGTTCTTTGATCTGTGTTTTTAACTGATCATGTTCTTTCTCAAGCGCCACTATATCCGTATTCGTCAGACGATATAGCTGAAGACTGACTATCGCTTCAGCCTGTTCCATCGTAAATTCAAATGAATCGACAAGGTTCTGTTTTGCATCCTGCTTGTTACTCGATTTTCTGATAACAGCAATGACATCGTCCAGAATAGAAATTGTTTTAATCAAACCTTCAACAATATGCATGCGGCGCTGAGCCTGCTGCAGCTGATAATCACTCCGTCTTGTGACCACTTCATACTGATGACGGATATAACTGTCCAGCATCTCACGGACACCGAGCTGTTTAGGTCGTCTGTCACTGATGGCTACCATATTGAAATTGTAGTTGATCTGCAGTTCTGTATTCTTATACAAGTAATTCAGAATGCCTTCAGCATTGGCATCTTTTTTAAGCTCGATAGCAATTCTCAGCCCTTCGCGGTCTGTTTCGTCGCGAACTTCCAGAATGCCATCGACTTTCTTATCAGCACGGAGTTCATCAATACGCTTGACGAGCACCCCTTTATTGACCTCATATGGAATCTCAGTCACAATAATCTGACTACGGCCGCCGCGCAGTTCTTCTATATCTACTTTACCGCGGACAACGATTTTGCCTTTACCTGTTTCGTACGCCTGTCTGATGCCTGCCTTACCCTGGATGATTCCCCCCGTCGCAAAATCAGGGCCGGGCATCACTTCCATGATACGGTCCAGATTGACATTCGTATTATCCATGACGAGCAGTGTCGCATCGATGACTTCCTTCAGGTTATGTGTCGGGATATCTGTCGCATAACCTGCTGAAATCCCTGTTGAACCATTGACTAAAAGGTTCGGATATTTAGCAGGCAGGACAACCGGTTCCATCGCTGTATCATCAAAGTTCTGGACATAGTCCACTGTCTCATACTGAATATCTTTCAGCAGAAGTTCTGCCAGTTTAGATAACTTGGCCTCAGTATAACGCATGGCTGCAGGTGGATCGTTATCGATACTACCGTTGTTACCGTGCATCTCAACCAGGACATGGCGAAGTTTCCAGTCCTGACTCATACGGACCATCGCTTCATATACGGAAGTATCACCATGCGGATGATAGTTACCGATCACATTACCGACTGTCTTGGCACTTTTTCTGAAATTCTTATCGAATGTATTGCCTTCCTGATGCATCGCAAACAGAATTCGGCGCTGCACCGGCTTCAGGCCGTCACGAACATCGGGAATCGCGCGGTCCTGAATAATATACTTACTGTACCGCGCAAAGCGGTCACCAATGACATCTTCAAGCGGCAGAATCTGTATCTGTTCAGCCATTACGCTTCATCTCCTAACTCTACATCTTCTATCACGTTGATATCCTCTTCTTCTTTCATGAGCTGTACTTCATCATTCTCAAGGATACCGACATCTTCCTGCATGCCGAATTCAACATGTCTTTCAATCCAGTCACGTCGTGGCTCGACTTTATCGCCCATCAGTGTCGTCAGACGTTTTGCACTTCTTACTTCGTCATTAATCTGCACACGGATAAGCGTACGCGTCTCTGGATTCATCGTCGTCTCCCATAGCTGATCCGGATTCATTTCACCAAGACCTTTGTAACGCTGCAAAGTGAATCCCTTACCGACTTTTTTCTGGACATCCATCAGTTCTTCATCTGTCCAGGCATACTCTATGACTTCGTTCTTCCCTTTCCCTTTTGAGACTTTATAAAGAGGTGGCAGAGCGATATAGACACGACCTGCTTCAAGCATCGGGCGCATATAGTTAAAGAAGAACGTCAAGAGCAGCACCTGAATATGTGCACCGTCTGTATCGGCATCGGTCATAATAATAACTTTATTGTAGTTACTGTCTTTTAATGTAAAGTCAGTACCGACGCCTGCACCGATTGTATGGATAATGGTATTGATTTCTTCATTTTTGAAGATATCTTCAAGTTTTGCTTTCTCTGTATTGATGACTTTCCCTCTTAACGGCAGAATCGCCTGAAACTTACGGTCACGTCCCTGCTTAGCAGAACCGCCGGCAGAATCGCCCTCAACAAGATAGAGCTCATTCTTTTCTGTATTCTTGCTCTGAGCGGGCGTCAGCTTACCTGACAGAAGTGTTTCCTTACGCTTTTTCTTGCCATTACGCGCCTCTTCACGCGCTTTACGTGCTGCTTCACGTGCCTGAGAGGCTTTGACCGCTTTTTTGACCAGACTCTGTGAGAGTTTACCGTTTTCTTCAAGGAAGTAGGGCAGCTGATCAGCAATGACATTGTCGACTGCGCTTCGTGCTTCACTTGTACCCAGCTTAGATTTCGTCTGTCCTTCAAACTGCAGCAGTTCCTCAGGGATCTTGACAGAGATGACAGCTGTCATCCCTTCACGGATATCATTACCGTCCAGATTCTTATCCTTCTGCTTCAGTTCTCCAATTTTGCGGGCATATTCGTTGAACACACGGGTAATCGCCGTCTTCATTCCGACTTCATGTGTCCCCCCATCTTTTGTACGGACATTATTGACGAAGGACAGAATCGTCTCACTGTACTGGTCGTTATATTGAAAGGCAGCTTCTACTTCTATGCCTGCTGACTCTCCTTTAAACATCACGACATTATGCAGCGTCTCTTTCCCTTCATTGACAAAGACCACAAATGCTTTCAGCCCTTCTTCAAAATGAAAGATATCCTGTTTCTCTTCCTTACCGCGTTTGTCAGTCAGCGTAATCTTTAAATCCTGTAAGAGGAATGCTGATTCTCTAAGACGTTCTGCCAGTGTATCATAGTTAAAATGCACGGTCTGTTTGAATATTTTAGGGTCCGGCATAAAGGTAACGGTCGTTCCAGTCCGTTTAGTCGTGCCTACTTCTTCAAGAGTCGTCATAGGTTGTCCACCGTCTTCAAATCGCTGCTCATGAATCTTGCCGTTATTATATATCGTTACTTTCAGCCATGAACTCAGTGCATTGACGACAGAAGCCCCTACACCGTGCAGACCCCCACTCGTTTTATAGCCACCCTGGCCAAACTTACCGCCTGCATGAAGCACAGTAAAAATGACTTCAGGTGTCGGTTTGCCCGTCTTATGCAGCCCAGTCGGCATACCACGGCCATTATCTGCGACAGTCACACTGCCATCTTTATTAAGCGTGACGTCAATCGCTGATCCATGTCCATTCAGTGCTTCATCTATAGAGTTATCTAATATTTCATAAACAAGATGATGTAATCCGCGGCCATCTGTAGAACCGATATACATACCAGGTCTTTTTCTTACTGCCTCAAGGCCTTCAAGCACCTGAATAGATTCATCATTATATTGATTGTTTTGTACCAAATCGGACCCTCCTGCAAACATATGTTCGTTATTTTTTCATACAATCATTATTCTTCTACATTTTGGTTAAAAAATCAAGTTATATATTAGTTTACATAATAAAGTTATATTTTAATTATAAAAATAATGATAACTACTTATCGTCCATACACCTATATGGTAAACTATTAGTACCTGCTATTAAAAGGAGTGCTTGAATGACTATTGTATGGATGTGTTTAATTGCTTATCTCGTCGGCAGCGTATCGCCCGGCCTACTGATCGGCAAATATTTTTATCATAAAGATATCAGAAACTATGGCAGTGGCAACCTGGGCGCCACCAATACATTCCGCGTCCTCGGACGAAATGCCGGTATAGTGGTGACACTGCTGGATATGGCAAAAGGCGTCATCGGTGCACTTCTACCCCTGCTATTTCATAGTGATGTCCACGGAATCATTGTCGGACTCTTCGCCGTCTTAGGACATGTCTTCTCCATTTTCCTGAAATTTAAAGGTGGTAAGGCTGTCGCGACATCAGCAGGAGTTGTACTTGCTGTCAATCCTGTGCTGTTCATTTTAACGGCTATCGCCTTTTTCAGTGTTCTCTACGCATTTAAGTACGTCTCACTGGCGAGCATTCTTGCCAGCACCATTAATTTTATCGCAGCAGTTCCATTTGGTGACTGGATCATAACAGGCATTTCCTTCATCATCATGGTAATTGTTATTGTTAGACATCGTGCTAACATCAGTCGTATAATGAACCACGAAGAACCAAAAATTAAATGGATGTGATAAAATGAAAATCATTTTAGACGAAAATGCCCAGAACTGGTTTAAAGAAGAACTTCAACTAACAGAGGATATGGCTGTTAAATTCTATCCAAGATATGGTGGAGACTTTCAGCTGAAGCAAGGTTTTGGAATTGGCTTTACTGTTGAGCCATTACCCGCTGACAGCTATAACGAAACGATTAATGGCATCACTTACTTTGTTGATGCGAAAGATATCTGGTACTTTGAAGATAATACATTAAACGTAACCGTGCAAAACGACGAAGTTATTTATACAAAGTAATACCACGTCCCCTGGACGTGGTATTTTTTATTGCTCGTAAAGTTCCATATATTTCTCATGCCATTCTGGGAAGTGCCGGTCCAGTCTGATGGGTCTGTCTGAGCCCTTTTTCAGCAGAACATGCGTTGAAGTACCGTCTGCCACAACGGCACCTGATGCGTTTAAGATTTCATAGCCATAGACCGTTCTTAATTTACTGTACGACTCAATCCAGCTCCTGACGATAACCTTCTCCGGATAAGTCACAGATTGTTTATAGTTTAAATTGATATTGATAACCGGTGAGATAATCCCTTCAGCTTCCATATCTGCATATTTAAATCCTGCTTTCTCAATGAAGTCAGTCCGTGCCACTTCACACCAGATCAGATAATTAGCATGATAGACAACACCCATCTTATCTGTTTCGGCATATCTGACCGCTATCTCTGTTTCCGTAATAAACATATCCTCACTCCTCCGCTACATTATAACAAAAAAACCGGCTGTTAAGCCGGTTAAACATTATGCTAATTTGTTACGAAGAACCATCTGCAGGATACCACCATGACGATAGTAATCAATTTCTACTTCTGAATCAAATCGAGCAAGTGCTTCAAATTCTACTTTTGAGCCGTCTTCTTTGACAGCTGTCACTTTAACGATATCACGAGGACGAATACCTTCATGGATATCGACTGAGATCGCTTCACGTCCAGTTAAACCAAGAGATTCAGCTGAATCTCTTTTCATAAACTGAAGTGGCAGCACACCCATCATGACAAGGTTTGAACGGTGAATTCGCTCGTAACTCTGCGCGATAACGGTTTTGACACCTAACAGATTCGTTCCTTTCGCTGCCCAGTCACGTGATGAACCCATACCGTAGTCATACCCGGCAAGTACCGCAAGTCCTGTGCCGTCTGCCTGATATTTCATTGCCGCATCAAAAATCGGCATCACTTCACCTGTTGGCCAGTAAGTCGTGAAGCCACCTTCAGTCCCTGGTGCAATCTGGTTCTTGATACGGATGTTTGCAAACGTACCACGCATCATGACTTCATGGTTACCACGACGAGAACCATAAGAGTTGAAGTCACGGATATCAACACCATGGTTTTTCAGATAAAGTCCCGCTGGTGTGTCTTTACCGATAGCACCTGCTGGTGAAATATGGTCAGTTGTCACTGAGTCACCGAATTTACCCATTACGCGTAAATCTTTAAGCGGCTGGATCATACCCGGTTCTTTCGATAAGTTCTGGAAGAAAGTCGGATTCTGAATATAAGTAGAATTAGGATCAAAATCATATAACGGCTGATCTGTCGATTCAATCGCATTCCAGAGACTATTTGACTCAAAGACAGATTCATATTCTTTGCGGAATAATTCCGGTGTTACAACTGAATGAACCGCATCTTTTACTTCCTCAATAGAAGGCCATATATCTTTTAAATAAACATCCTGTCCATCAGCACTTTTGCCGAGTGGATCGTTCTGCAGATCAATATCCACTGTACCCGCAAGTGCATAAGCAACAACGAGCTGCGGAGATGCTAAATAGTTCGCTTTAACAAGTGGATGAATACGTCCCTCAAAGTTACGGTTACCTGATAAGACAGATGTCACCAGTAAATCTTCACGAGAAATCGCTTCTTCGATTTCAGGTAATAAAGGACCTGAATTACCGATACAAGTTGTACAACCATAGCCGACTGTATTGAATCCTAACTGGTCCAGGTAGTCCTGAAGACCACTTGCTTCCAGATAACCTGTTACAACTTTAGAACCTGGTGCAAGAGAAGTCTTCACGTATTCAGGTACCTGCAGGCCTTTTTCAATCGCTTTTTTAGCTACGAGTCCCGCTCCGAGCATCACATAAGGATTTGAAGTGTTCGTACAAGAAGTAATCGCCGCAATCGCGATATCGCCTGTCTTGATTTCACCTTGATGCCCATCTGCAAAGTTGATATGCGCTTTTTTATCAAATTCAGATTCATCAAAACCGTGTCCCTGGTTACCGGCTGGCGCAATAACAGATTTAATGAATTCCTTCTTCATGTCGCTTAACTTAATTAAATCCTGAGGTCGTTTAGGACCTGATAAAGAAGCTTCTACTGTCGATAAGTCAAGTTTAACAATATCTGTATAAGTCGGTTCCGGCTTATCCACTGTAAAGAACATATTATTACGCACTAAATATTCTTTAACGACTTGAATATGCTGGTCGTCACGACCTGTCAAACGTAAATAGGCAAGCGATTCCTCGTCTACTGGGAAGAAGCCGCAAGTCGCACCATACTCAGGTGCCATATTCGCAATCGTCGCACGGTCAGCAAGTGGTAATTTTTCAACGCCTGGTCCGAAGAATTCAACAAATTTTCCGACTACCCCTTTTTTACGGAGTTCCTGCGTCACACGCAGTGCTAAGTCTGTTGCAGTTGTACCTTCAGGCAGTTCTCCTGTCAGTTTAACCCCGACGACTTCTGGGATCGGGAAGTATGAAGGTTGTCCGAGCATACCCGCTTCTGCTTCAATACCACCGACACCCCATCCAAGAACACCGATACCATTGATCATAGTTGTATGTGAGTCAGTACCGACCAGTGTATCCGGGAACGCAACTTGCTCACCGTTGATTTCTCTCACATGAACAACATTCGCTAAATACTCTAAGTTCACCTGGTGGACGATACCTGTTGCAGGTGGCACTGCACGGTAATTATCAAATGCTTTAGTCGCCCAGTTTAAGAACTGATAACGTTCCTTGTTACGAGCAAACTCAAGCTCCACATTGCGCTTAAGAGCTGACTCATTACCATACTGATCAACCTGTACAGAGTGGTCAATGACAAGGTCCACCGGTACTTCCGGGTTAATTTTAGTGACGTCTCCCCCAACATCATCCATCGCCTTACGTAGTGAAGCTAAGTCTACTACTGCAGGTACCCCTGTAAAATCCTGCAGAATGACACGTGATGGTTTAAATGGCACTTCTGCATTTGGATCATTTTTCTTACTCCATTTGACTAAATGTTTAATGTGGTCTTCTGTAATGACTCGTCCGTCAAATTGTCGCAGGACCGATTCCAGTAACACACGGATAGAATATGGTAATTTGCTGATCTCACCGAGACCGAGTTCTTCCAGTGATTTTAAGCTGTAGAATGTATAAGTCTTTCCGTTCAGTTCAAATGTCTGCTTTGATGACTGCTGAAGATTTGAATTCATATAAGTTCCCCCTATTGAGTTAAATGCCCTTTCAATCTTATTTTAATCAATTGCAAAAAATAAGTAAACACGCTCATATTTTGAATATCAAATAACAAATCATAAGTTTTGCTTATAAAAAAAGATGCCTTTCTGGCATCTTTTAACCTGTGAGTATATCTTGTTTTGGGTAATGATAAAGTTGTTTTTTCGGTTTAGAGAATGTGAAGACAATGGTTAATACACCAATCTTACCGATCATCATCATCAAGATAATGAGTAATTTACCGGCAACGGAGAGTTTCGCGGTAACGCCCATTGTCAGTCCGACCGTACCAAAAGCTGACACTACTTCAAAAAACAGCGGCAGAAACGGCAGGTCATGCTCGACCTGAACAAGCAGGAAAGTAATGATAAAAATGAGCGTAGAACTGAGAACGACAATCGCAAAACTTCTGAGCAGAAACTTCATTTCGATAGCACGTTCAAATATATTGATTTCTTCCTGACCTCGAATATAGCTGATTGTACCAAAGATAACCATGGCTGCTGTCGTCAGCTTAATACCACCGGCTACAGAAGTAGATCCGCCACCGATAAACATCAGCAGCATCATAATTAGCAGAGAATCTGTATTCATCGCACCGATATCAATAGAATTGAAGCCTGCTGTCCTCGTTGTCACAGCCTGAAAATAAGACATCTGGAGCTGGTCAAACCAGTGATAGCCTCCTATTGTCTTTTGATTATGCATTTCCAGGAGGAAAATCAGGGCAGTCGCAAAAAAGTTGACGCATATCGTACCAATCAGCATGATCTTTGTATGGACACGCAGTGCATGGAATGATTTCTTCTTGATCAAATCGATATAGACTGTGAAACCCAGCCCACCCATAATAATGAGCGATGTCACAATAAAGTTGATGACTGGGTTCGTACGATGTGACATCATATTATCACTATGTAGCGCGAAGCCTGCGTTATTAAACGCACTGATAGAGGTAAACAGGCTTCGGTATAAACCGTTCCAAAAACCGTACTCGGGAATCCATTCAAGAGCGAGAAGCAGCGTACCTGCAAACTCGAACCCGAGACTGATGATGAGGACAAATTTGACGAGACGCATAATACCGCCAATACTTGTCTGATTAAGCGCCTCAGTAATCAGGAAGCGGTTTTTCAGGCCGACCTTTCTACCGATTAATATAAAGATAACCATTCCAAGGGTCACAATACCAAGTCCTCCGACCTGTATGAGCAGCATAATGACTGTTAGACCAAAATAAGTATAGTCCGCTGTGATATCGATTGTTGCGAGTCCTGTCACTGTAAACGCACTGGTCGCAATAAAGAAATGATCGATTATGGGCACCGGATGTTTCTGTGCGATAGGTAGTGCCAGTAATAAAGTGCCGATACAGAGTGTTACTAAAAAAGATAAGAGAATAATCGTATAGGGATTAGATTTCTTTCTGATGATTGCCCCCTCCTCATTAATCTATTATCTGTCAAAACTGAAATTAATCAATAGAAAAAAGACGGATCAGCTGATCCGTCTTTTATTTTATTCTTTTTTTCTGAAACGTTTATCAGGTTTTAAAGTTAGACCAAGGTGCAGTCTTTCTTTATTCGCATCCTTGTACAATGAATACATCATACCGAGGAGGACAAATGAGAACGGGAATGCGACAATAATAGCCGCACTCTGCAGCGCATTTAACCCACCTGCATAAATCAGGACAAGTGCGATAAGTGATTGTGAAATACCCCAGATGACTTTCACTGTGTTCGGCGGATTAAGTGAGCCATGTGTCGACTGCATACCGAGTACGAATGTCGCTGAGTCTGCTGATGTGATAAAGAAAGTACAGATCAGCAGTAAAGCGAGAATCGATAAACCGATTCCTAGCGGCATCTCATGGAAGATACCGAATAACTGAGTCTCTAACGTCATCTTACCGATAGCTGGAACTTTTTTGACCACTTCAATTGCTGTTGTGCCAAAGACACTGAACCAGAAGAAGCTGAGTATTGAAGGAACAAGCAGAACGCCAAGCAGAAATTCTCTAATCGTACGTCCTTTAGAGACACGAGCAATAAAGATACCGACGAATGGGCTCCAGCTCATCCACCAGCCCCAGTAGTAGATTGTCCATGAACTCATCCATTCCCGTTTAGTTTCGTTAAGCGGTGCCGCATCGAAACTCATGTAAATAAAGTTCTGCAGTAAGTTACCGATTGAAGTAGAGAACATATTCATGATCAATATAGTCGGTCCTACAAAGAGAACACCGAATAAAAGTAATGCTGCAAAAAAGATGTTTAAGTTACTTAAATACTGGATTCCTTTTGATAATCCTGACCAGGCACTCATCAGGAAAAGTACCGTTACAATAATGACGATGATAACCTTAACTAAAAATGTATTTGGAACGTTGAAAAGATAATGTAATCCACCATTGATCTGCTGAGCACCCATCCCTAAGGATACTGCAACCCCTACTACTGTCGCAAATACTGCAAGTACATCAATAATAGTACCTAATACACCTTCAACGTGTTTTCCGAAAATAGGACGAAGTGTTCGAGAGATAAGTCCCGGTTCTCCTTTACGGAATTGAAAATAAGCAAGTCCAAGTGCCACGACGCCGTAAATTGCCCAGGCATGAAAGCCCCAGTGGAAAAATGTCGACCTAAGAGAATCTCTGAAAGCCTGATTCGTTCCGCTTTCAGCTGTAGGCGGCGTCAAAAAGTGACTGAGAGGTTCAGAAGCACCGTAAAAGACAAGTCCGATACCCATTCCTGCACTAAATAACATCGCGAACCATGATATTAAATTAAATTCAGGTTTATCTGACGGTTTGCCTAATTTCAGTTTTCCAATCGGACTGAAAATGAGAAAAACACAGAAAATAACCATGAATGTTGATATCATGACATAGTACCAGCCAAATTCCTTCGCGATAAAATCGTTAATGTTACCCGTAATTTCTTCAAAATGCGCAGGCCAGATTGCACCGAGTAACACTGTGATCAGTACAAGCACCATTGAAATATAAAATACTTTAGTAATTTTAGCTTTTTCCATCTTGCATCTCCTTTTCTGTATGATAAAAGCAATGTACATCATAACGTACTTAGAGTAAACTTTCAACTTTGCACGGCTGATTGTTGAAATTATCCGTTTTCATTATCTTTCATATTACTATTTCCTTTAGCCTGATAATGATGTAAAATGTTCTAATAGGAGGTGACTATACATGTCATTAATGAAAGAATTCAAAGAGTTTGCTATAAAAGGTAACGTCCTTGAACTTGCTGTCGCTGTTGTCATCGGTGCTGCATTCGGTAAAATTGTTACTGCATTAGTTGAAAGTGTTATCATGCCAATCATCGCTTTAGTTTTTGGTGGTAAAACTGACTTCGCTAAAGACTGGGCTTACATGGGAATTAAATACGGTGTCTTCATTCAATCTATTATCGACTTCCTGATTGTCGCTTTCTCTATCTTCTTATTCGTCAAAGTGTTCAACAAATTAACGAGAGCACAGCCTAAAGAAGAAACTATTGAAGAGAACACAGTTCTTTTAACAGAAATCCGCGATTTACTTCGCAATAAAAACCTTTAATCAAAAAAACCGCGCTGCCTTCTGGCAGTGCGGTTTTATTTTTTGTATGGCCCTTCTTGAATCAAGGTCTTCACATCTTCTACAATTTCACCTTTAGGGAACTTCTGGTCTCCCGTATCTTTACCGATATAATCTTTAATGACTGTGCCATTTTGATCAATCAGATAAAAAGATGTCCCGTGTGTAGCCTGATCATTTCCTGCTGTAGGTGGGATTGCGATTGTTTTGAAGTTTTCCTCACCGAACTGACGAATAAATTTCTCATCATAGCCCGTCATCAACTTCCAGTTATCTGTTTTTGCGCCATATTGTTCTGAATATGATTTCAGTTTAGCCGGTGTATCTCGTTTTGGGTCTACACTGAAACTGATAATGCCGTAATCTTTGACGCCCTCTTTTTCGAGCTCATCGACCACTTTAGTCATATTAAAAGTCATCGGTGGACATACCGTCTCACAGTTTGTAAAGATGAAGTCTGCAATCCAGACCTTGCCTTTCATATCCTTATTGGTGAATGTTTTACCGTCTTCATCTGTTGCTTTGAATTCAGAAACCTGATTACCATAACTCGGCTTAGGCTCGAGCCTAGAGTTACTGCAGGCAGCTAAAAATAAGATAATACCCATTAAAAAAACTAATTTCTTCATACCAGTACCCTCCTTGATATAAATAATATATCACAGAGTTTTTTAGATATTACTAAGAAATTTTGACTAAACTGTAACAATTATTTGATGCTGAAACGTGTAGAACTTAAATAGCCTGTACTTTCAACGTGTAAAATAGCTGGAATTCTCGACTTCAGCATCTCAACATGCGAAATCAGACCTACCATCTTACCGCTTCGTTCGAGCTCAATCAGTGATTCAATCGCTGTCTCAAGGGTCTCATTATCCAGAGTGCCGAAGCCTTCGTCTATAAAGACAGATTCAAGACTGATGCCTCCTGACAACTGGGTCACATAATCACTCAAACCTAATGCGAGCGCAAGAGATGCTAAAAATGTCTCTCCCCCCGATAAAGTGGAAATATCTCTCACCTGATTTGAATAGAGATCAAATATCTCGATATCCAGTCCACTATAGCCCAGTGACTTCTCCTTCTTCCGTCTGAACTGGTAGCGATGATGCGTCATATCATTTAATCTGAGATTAGATAGGATCAAGGTCTGTTCGAGATAGTATGTCAGTACATAGTTTTCAAGCGTCAGATTGAGGGGATTCTTACCGTTGATGAGTCTTGACAGTTCCAGTGCCTCTTTCTGCTTCGCTATCTTTGCCTCGTATTCTGTCAGTAAGGCATCAATCTGTTTAAGCAGTTCCTCATTATCTCCTACTCTGATCAGCAGTGTATGCTTTTCTGCCTCGAGCATATTGACCGCATTCTCCAAATTTTTAATCGACTCTTCAATCGGCTGGATATCAGTGGACGTGCGACCCGCCATATTCTGATTCAATGTATCCAATTTAAACTGAACTTCCTGCACTGCTGTCTGATAATCTTCAATTTTCTGCTGTAACGTTTCCAGGCGGCTGATATCCACATTCTGTTCAATTGAATCCTCAGTCAGCTTGTTCTTCGTTAAATCAGACTGCAGTTTTAAAGCTAGAGATTCATATTCTGCTTCACTGTCCGACAGTAATACTGTCAAATGACTGAGTTCACTTTCAAGCTTTGATAAAAGTCGCTCTTTATCTAGTATCTGACTTTTAAGGTCATTGACATTTTCCTCATGATCCTGAATAGACTGATGACACTGCTGCCAGGCTTCTTCAAACTGCTGATAGGTTTGATAACCCGTTCGTTTCTTAAACTGCTCATACAACTGCTCGCTCATCTGTAAGTCACGCTGTTGATTCTCGTATAGCTGCTGCTGTGATTGATAAATGGACTGATTATTAAGTTCTTTTTGATAACGTTCTGACAAGGACGCGTAGTGACTGTCAGATCGTTCTTTTTTTGCCGTCAGTTCAGATAATTCAACATTTAAAGTCTTCAGCTGCTTAACGACTTCAGTTGTGTCACGAATTTGATAGTGCTGCAGCTGCTCAATCAGACTTTCCAGTTTAATTTTACGATGTTCTATTTTCTGATGTTCTTCTAATGTCTCACGGTCAGGTATGTCTGGTACAACACTTATCTGCTGCATGCACACTGGACAGTGATCACCGGTATGCAGATGTTGCCTAAGCTTTACAACAGCATCTAATAACGGTTCAGTTTTCTTCTGGTTAAGTTCCTGCAGTTCTTCTTCATAAGTGCTTCTGATATTCACTTGTTCATTTTGCTTGTCACTATCACGTCGTTCATTTTCCAGCTGTGTTATCGTGATTTGTTTTACTTGTAACTGCTGACTCAGCTGCTCACGTTCTGTCATGATCTCATTAAGCTCATTCAGCAACTTTCCTGTATCAACTGGTTCAAGTTGCTCTAATTTTTGCCGGTGTGCTTGAAGTTCATTAATACTTTCTGTTATTTTCTCTTCTAATCGATGCCATTCTTCTTCAACGATATAATGTCGATGATTGTCTCTGAAGTGTTTCTTTTCTTCTATAGAATCATATTCCTGATCAAGTGCCGTCATGGACTCTTTTAAAATCGAAAGCTGATGATCTTCGTGTTTTTGCTTATCTTTTAATGTATTGAAGTCATTTTGCCATACTGTTCTTTTATCCTTTAAGTTATCCAGTGCTTCCTTTTTTTCCTTTAAATAATCGAGCACTAGCAGCTGACTCACTTCATCCTTCGCATTCTGAATAGCTGCATCACTCTCAATTAATTCTGCCTGTCTAGCCTCTGCCTCTTTTATTTGCCTTTGCCAGTCATTGACTTGAATCGCCTGTTCAAGCGACTGCCGCTCAAGTGACAGTTCTTCTAACTTTCGACTCAGTCTAACCTGTACATCTTCAAGTGCATGTTGCTGCCGCTTAACTTCGTCCATATATGAGGCAAACTGCTGACTGATTGTCCCATCAAATCTTTTTTCTGTTTTCACCTGCTCTAATAAAAGATACAGTCTCTCTTCCATTGAATGAACACTTGCTTCCAGCGCTTTCGTTTCTGTCATCAATTTATCTTCCAGTGATTTGAAACGGTCGGTACCAAACAGTGTTCTGAGTACAGGCTGTTTTTCTTTACTAGATGAGACGAGGAATCGCTTAAACTCACCTTGTGGCAATATTAAAATCTGCCTGAACTGATTCGCATCTACTTTCATAATATTCTGCACCGCTTGTTTACCTTCAGCGGGCTTCGCTGCCAGTAGTTTTTTGTCATCAGTAATCTCATGAAGCTGGAATTTTGTATCAGTCATATTCTTATTGCCCGGCTTTTTATAGGGTAACTGACGTTCAGCGATATAGGTCGCGTTATTAATCGTAAAAGTGAAAGTCACACTCGATACTTCATTTTCATCAGCAAACTGACTGCGTAGCGCGTTTTTGTCTCTATCTTTCGTTGAGGCCTCACCGTATAAGGCATAGGTCATCGCATCAAAGAGGATGGTTTTACCTGACCCTGTTCGTCCGCTGATCAGAAAAAGCTGCTCTTTTTTCAGTTCATCAAAATGAATCGTTTCATTAATAAAAGGTCCGAAATTTTTGAGCTCAAGTTTAATAGGTTTCATCATTGACCTCCTTTAACAGACGTTCCAGCGTCTGCTTCTGCTCTTTGCTCAGAGCGCCTTCTGACACCGATTGAATAAACTGTTCAATGATTTCAATGTCTTCCCTTTTGTCGACTTCGGCTATAATATCAGTCGTTATAGCTGTTTCTTCCAGGTAGCGAAGTTCTAAAACATGGGGATATACAGTTTTAAGACGTGTCATCGGATCCTTGATGTGACGCATATCGCTTAAAATAAACTGGTAATAATCATCCTGTTTTAAGCTCAATTCGTTATTCATCACTTTGTCATAGCTGCTATCAATCACGTGCATATCCCGATATAGTTTAAGCGGCACAAAAATATTCCGTACTTCTTCATCGATAGTAACCAGCCGGTAGCCCTTGGGCTGCTGCACTTCAGAAAATGAGTATTTCATCAGACTGCCACTGTAGTAGACCTTGTCCGATTGAATCGCAAATGGATGGTGGAGGTGACCAAGCGCGACATAGTCAAAATCTTTAAAAATTGACTCAGGCACATATTCCACAGCCCCGATTGAAAGTGCACGTTCCGAATCGCTCTCCTTACCTCCTTGAATAAACAGATGACTGACTGCTACCGATTTTCTGTCTCTGTTCATTGCCGGTCTAATCTGGTCGATGATTCGACTGTAGCTGTCACGATGTGACTCAATGTCATCCTCGAAGTATAGACGCGCTTCAGCAGGCTCTACATAAGGAATTAAATAGAAATCAACATTCTGATAAGTCACCGGCTGAAAGCTGTCAGCTATATGAGTACTTAAATGAAACTGATGCTGCTTAAACCACTCTTTGCCATAGCCCAGTCTAGTGGCACCATCATGGTTACCGCTTACTGCCAGAACAGGCAGCCCTCTATCAATATTGATTTTCTGAATGAATGTTTCAAAGACCTGCACTGCTTCTTTTGAAGGCAGTGCCCGGTCATATATATCTCCCGCAATCATCAGAAGCTCTATTTTCTCTTTGTCTATCTCGTCAATCAGCTGTTCCAGCATAAAAACCTGATCTTCAAGTAGCTGATGCTGATTTAATGTTCTGCCGATATGTAAGTCAGCAATATGCATGATTTTCATGACTTCACCTCATCCATATTATACACAAAAAGACATGCCCTTTACGGGTCATGTCTTAGGTAGATGTCAGATTAATTAGTCTTTCTTGATTAAAATACTTTCAATGCGGTCTACAAGTTTTGCGCTTTTAATAGCGACTGGACGTCCAGCTTTAGTTTCAAAGTACTGCTTGTCAATAATCGTCTGCATCACATTTTCGACTGTCTGCGCATTTAAATCTGCTTTAGGATTAACGACTGAGAACTGATAGCTCTTACCGAAATCCGTCATAAATGTCATCTGAAGTGTTTTCACTGATATTGCCTCCTTTCTTTAGTGATAGTCTTTTTTTAATTAACTACTTTCTGTTCAGTCAGTTCTGCAGTCACATATGTTTCACCAGTCAGCTCGCTGATCAATCCTTGCAGTTCAAGAGCCTGTGTATTCGTCAGATCGAGTCTGACCTGACTGAAACGGCGTGCTTTTTTTGCTTCTCTGCCGTCTTCATCAACTGCTGCGACATATGTCAGGACTAAAGTCAGTTCTTTTAACATGTGTTCACCTCCTTTCACCCTATATATCGGCAGAAGAAGGAGAAATAGACACAGCCCTAAATATTTTTTATAATGAGGCATGAGGTGAATAATTTGAACGATACTTTTATGTATTTAATCTTCTTATGGACGCTGATTTTTATTGGCTTACTGGCAATCGGCGGATTTTTTATGTTCAGGAAGTTTCTAAAGCGGATGCCTAAAGAAGATGGAAGAAGCGAGCTTGACTGGCAGTACTATTACATCAATCAGGCACTGCCACTCTGGCAGGAGGACAGCAGAGCGTTACTGAATGAATTAGTCTCTCCTGTACCTGAACTCTTTCGTGATGTAGCCAAGGAAAGAATAGCAGGACGCATTTCTAAAATCGCGCTGGACGAGAAAGCAGACAAAATTGAACTTGATCATATGATGCGCGGCTATATCATTGCGACACCAAAACGTGACCACGGTTTTATGAAGAAAAAGCTGAAAGAACTGAACATTGATTATAGTCCCTATATGAAATACTTTGAGTTTGCTGATGACGAGAAGAAAAAATTCTCAATATTTGACCATTCAGAACTTGCGCAAAAAAAATAAGACAGTCCGTCAGCGGACTGTCTTATTTATTTGCTGTTCAATTTTTCTGTATTTCAAATACATGGCAATACGCCAGGGAACGATCATACTGAATGCAAGCAAGAAGAACATACCTGCAAGTTCACCGGGATGAATCGTACTGCTGAGGAAATATTTCATGACGGACCGAATGACAAGCAGCGTGATTAATATGACGGGAAAGAGTTTAGAGCGTTTCATATAAATCTGTTTGTCTTTCACTTCAAAGTTAGAAGTGTAGATCAGAAATAATGAGAAAAACATTCCGACAATAACTGCTTCTAATATTTCCATCGGTGTCAGTCTGAAATACGGAAAAATATACATTAAAGCACCGGTTGCCATAAAAAATGGTGGTAAAATAATCTTTTTGACATTAGTCGGATAGTTCTGGGCTTTCATTCTGACTACGATAACGATAAGCCCCATACATACCGCAACAATCATCGACAAGATGACATACATATTAAATCCCCCAGCTGAATAGTCTAGTTATTTCAACCAACAGGTCGAAGAAAAGCAGTATACCCATAATAATCATAATAACCCCGCCTATTTTCATCAATACCTGGCTGTATGTTCGAATGAACTTCAGTTTTGTGATAAAGAAAGTCAGCAGGAAAAATGGGATACAGAAACCAAGGACATAGAGAATCATGTAAAACAGTGCC
Source organism: Macrococcus brunensis (assembly GCF_004359615.1). GTDB lineage: Bacteria > Bacillota > Bacilli > Staphylococcales > Staphylococcaceae > Macrococcus > Macrococcus brunensis. The sequence goes on along the minus strand of NZ_SCWA01000023.1, from coordinate 5,019 downwards.
AGCGATTGATTAGAAAGTGCCAGAGAAATAATGGATCCTACTATTGGCCCCATACACGGTGTCCATCCGGCCGCGAATGCGATACCAATGACGAATGAACCGAAATAACCTGACGGACGATTTTTGAAGTTAAACTTTTTATCCGTCATCAGGAAGTCAGGTGTAAAGATACCGAGCGTCATGAGCCCGAACACAATCATCAGCAGTCCGCCAACCATTCGAATCGTATCATCATACGTCTGCAGTATAGTACTGACAAAACCAATACCTATACCAAACGAAATATAAACAATTGAAAACCCTAGCAGGAATAATAACGTATGCATGATAGCTTTACGGTTGATCTGACCTTCCTGCAAATCATTAAACGATACCCCAGTTATATATGATAGAAACGCTGGATAAATCGGCAGTACACATGGTGAAATAAAACTTAGAATACCTGCCCCAAACGCGAGAGCCATTGTTACATCGCCCATTTAATCACCCCATTCCTTTTTATATTAGCAAACAGTTATATAGGATGAACATCTATATTTTGAACAGTTGATGACAAAAAAATACCCCCATCCAACCAGGACAGGAGCTGTTCATTACTTCAGATTCTGATTCATGTTTTTGTTCATCATAGACATCATCTGATTGATTTTCTTCTGTGATGGTTTCTGACCCATCTGCATCATCATCATGCGTAACATTTCTTCATTAATAGGCGGGTTCTTTTTAAGATAATCCATCATATATTGACGTGCGAAATAAAAACCAGCGGCTGCTCCTGCAGCTGCTGCAAGAATAATTAATAAAATCCAGATCCAAGTTGCCATTCATTCACCCACTTTCTCATTCCTATCAAATTTTACTAAAATACAGTCTATATTTCAACCATAAAAAAACTACCGGTCACCCGGTAGTCTTACTAGAAATGGCTTAAAATTTCTTTAACCACATTTTCTTTCGTAAAGCCGTATTTCTCCATAACGATGTCGCCAGGTGCACTTGCACCGAAGCGGTCAATACCGATAACAAGTCCATCTAGACCGACATATTTGTACCAGCCATCTGTCGCACCCATTTCAATTGCTACACGTTTCGTTAAGCTGCGAGGCAGAACCTGTGATTTGTAGTCTGCATCCTGTTGATCAAACATATTCAAGTTCGGCATAGAGACAATCTGTACACCTTTACCTTGAGATTCAAGCAGCTGACCTGCTTCTAAAGCAAGTGAAACTTCTGAACCCGTCGCAACGATTAAGTATTCAGGTGTTTCAGATTGATAGACGATATAAGCACCGCGTCGTACACCTTCTTCGAGAACTGACTGCTCTACATCAAGAACAGGCAGGTTCTGACGTGTCAGTACTAAAGCAGTTGGATCCTTCTTAGATTCCATTGCGACCTGCCATGCGACACGAGTTTCGTTACCGTCGGCCGGACGGAACAGATTTAAATATGGCATCGCACGAAGTCCTGCCAGCTGTTCAATCGGTTCATGCGTCGGTCCATCTTCTCCGACTGCGATAGAATCATGCGTAAAGACATAAGTTGACGGTACACCCATTAAAGCAGCTAAACGGAGCGCTGGTTTTAAATAGTCACTGAAGACAAAGAATGTCGCGCCATATGGTTTAACCCCACCATGCGCGGCCATACCGTTAATCATAGCAGCCATCGCGAATTCTCGGACACCAAACCAGATATTGCGGCCTTCTGGTGTTTCTGCTGAGAAATCAGCTTCTTCTTTAATATTAGATTTATTCGAAGATGCTAAATCGGCAGAGCCGCCAAATAACTGCGGTACGGACTGTGATAAAGCCTGAAGAACCTGTCCTGAAGTACTACGCGTCGCATCTGATGTCCCTACTTCAAACTTCGGTAAAGCATTGGCATAATCTTCTACGAGGCGATTGTCAATTGCTGCATCAAGCTGCTCCCCGAGTTCAGGGAAGTTTTCTTTATAAGCTTTAAATGCTTCATGCCAGGCAGCTTCCTTGTCATTGGCACGTTTCAGCATAGTGTTCTGGAAGATTTCATAGATTTCATCAGGCACATTGAATGTCTCTTCTGGATCAAGTCCGTAGTTTTCAAAAGCAAGTTTACGTTCATCAGCTCCAAGTGGTGAACCGTGCACACCATTTGTCCCTTGTTTATTAGGAGCGCCGTAGCCGATGACTGTTTTCACTTCAATCATCGTCGGACGGTCAGCGTTTTTAGCTTGAGTGATTGCTGCATCAATGGCATTGATATCATTGCCGTCTTCAACTAAAATATGCTGCCAGCCATATGCTTCAAAGCGTCCTTTAACCTGCTCAGAAAATGCTTTATCCAAGTCACCATCCAGCGAGATATCATTTGAATCATATAAAGCAATCAGTTTGTTTAATTTTAAATGACCTGCAAGAGATGCCGCTTCATGAGAAATCCCTTCCATCAGGTCCCCGTCTGAAACAAGCACATAAGTAAAGTGGTCAATAATGTCATGACCTTCTTTATTGTATTTCGCTGCCAGGTGCTTCTCAGCCATCGCCATCCCGACACTCATCGCAAAACCTTGTCCGAGTGGACCTGTTGTAATGTCTACACCATCAGTATGGTTGAACTCAGGGTGTCCCGGTGTTTTAGATTCCCATTGACGGAAGTTTTTAAGCTCTTCCAGTTCAAGCGCCCCTGACACATGCAGCAGTGAATAGAGAAGTGCTGAACCATGGCCTGCTGATAAAACAAAACGGTCACGGTCAAAGAAATACTTAGAACTTGGGTTAAATCTCAAGTGCTTTGTCCACAATGTATAAGCCATCGGTGCTGCACCCATTGGTAAACCAGGGTGTCCTGATTTTGCTTTTTCAATCTGGTCAATACTTAACGCACGTAGTGTATCAATTGCTAACTGATCGTTTGTCATTGTTTCTCTCCTATTCTTCTCTGATATTATTCTGACGCTGAATTTCTTTAACTTTATCCGGTGTCACATCATTGCCTTCCGGATCAATAATTTTTGTGTTTTCAATCGTTTTTTTGAAACTGTTACGGAAGTTGGACAGGTATTCAGCTCTCAAGCCTGTCTGTTCTTTTCCTTCCTCTTCAGTTAAACCTGATTCTTTCTTTTTCTGTGAGAGTTCATTCAGTCTTTTCATTTTGTGTTCTTCTAACATAAACCTCATCCTTTCACTAATTAAGATATCAAAATTTATAGCTCAAAGCTATCAGGAGTGCTTGTTTAAGCACAAAAAAACGTCTGACTAAAGTCAGACGTTCATATTACCGAACAATACCCAGGACTTCTCCGTTCATGGTGGCGGAATGTGTGTTCGCAGTCGATTGTACTTGAGTTTGCCCTACTTCATGAGTAAGAGGTTTTTCATAAAGAACATTAGATTGTGCCATATATATGATTCCGAACGTTGCCATCATTAAAAAGAAAAAGAAATATGCTAAAAAGTCCTTAGAAATTCTAATTGTCATGTGATTTTCCTCCAGAACATTTGTTTGTATTCATAGGATAACAGAACACTTGTTCGTTGTCAATATAAATACGAACAAACGTTTGTGACACCCGAACAAGTATGCTATAATACAGATAGAAAGTACACTAAGGAGTGTTCTCATGAAAGAACTAACTAAACGACAACAAGAAATTTATGAATATTTACAACATATTGTTTCAACTAAAGGTTATCCACCAAGTGTCAGAGAGATTGGTGAAGCGGTCGGTCTGGCTTCAAGTTCCACTGTTCACGGTCATCTTTCACGATTAGAAGAAAAAGGTTATATCAAGCGCGATCCTACTAAGCCACGTGCCATTGAAATTGTGAGTACAACACCTGCATCTGCTCTGTTAGAAGAGACGATTATGGTGCCGGTCGTCGGTAAAGTAACAGCGGGCTTGCCTATCACTGCTGTAGAGAACGTTGAGCAGTACTTTCCTCTTCCGTCACATTTCACTTCAAGTCACAATAGTGATGTCTTTATTCTTGAAGTTATTGGAGAAAGTATGATTGAAGCGGGTATTCTTGACGGGGATAAAGTCATCGTCCGTCGTCAGTCCATTGCAGAGAACGGTGATATTATCGTAGCGATGACAGAAGAAGATGAAGCAACTGTTAAGCGCTTCTATAAAGAAAGCAATCGTTACCGATTACAACCAGAGAATGCGACAATGGAACCCATTTATTTAAACAAAGTGACAGTGCTAGGCAAAGTCGTCGGACTTTTCCGTGAGTTTTAAAAATAGGTCACGCTATTTATAGCGTGACCTATTTACGTCCAAGTATTTCTTTAACTTGCTCTAATATGTCTTTAGTTTCAGTTTTGTCTTGATTCATTCCCATTCCTCTTTTCTAGATTTTGAATACCCCGTAATGAATCTTGATAAACGAACATATTTCATGAAATTACGGGTATGAACAAACTAAACACACAAAAAGGAGAATGATTATGACTATCGACTATAACTGGGTAAAAACAGAACGTCAGCAAGTATTGGATAAAGTTAAAAACTTAAGCGATTCAGAATTCGCGTTCAACTTCGGTTTTGGAGAAGGCAGCATTAAAAAATCTCTACTGGCGATTGCTAATCTCTATCAGCCGTCATTAAACAGTACAAATGGTTTTACTTCGTCACTTGAAAACTATAAAGACAATGAACAGACACTTAATTTTACGGATGTTCAGAATTATTTCAATGATATAAATGCACATGTAAACCCGGAACATCACTCCATTGCACAGTCTATCGCTGAAGAGTTCCGCCGTCTGGGTCACATTGATACTATGCTTCATATCATCGATCAGGATGACCACCGCATAGCAGAGCGTACAAATAGTCGCCAGAAAGTAACAGAACGTCTGAATATGACGATCACTCGTCTCTAAACTAAAAAACCCATGGGATTTTTGGTACTGAACCCTGAAAATGGGACGGAATAAAAAACACTTTTTATAAGGCTGCTTGTATTCGGTATTGAACCGGAGATAAGTAGCCTAATTTTTGTTGAATTCTATTTTCATTATAATTTTTGATGT
>NZ_SCWA01000022.1 GCF_004359615.1 Macrococcus brunensis | reverse complement strand
GCGGGTCTATTAAATATGGAAATGCAGACTGCTGCGACAATATTCGTAGTGAATATCAAAAGAATCATAAAACTTACGGATGAAAAATAGGATAAAAGAACCCGTCATTTCCTAATGTTGAGGAAATCGACGGGTTCTTTTACACTATTGAGTTGTTGGAATTAGTGAGCTTATAGAAAATCGTGAGATTTTCAGTGGCCTCCGAATTTCGCTGCACTTTTTTTATAAGAATGTTGCGACGTCTGAAACGTCAAGACGACTTGTCGCACGGGGTTCTTTAGCCTGTTTACCGACAGGTATCAGCATAATCGGTAAATAGCGGTCTTCAATATCAAAGGCTTCAATCAGAGCGGTACGATTAAAGCCGCCGATAGGACAGGTTGATAATCCTGCGAGTGTCGCCGCATTCATGAACTGCATGGCTGCAAGTGACGCATTCAGGACGCCTGCCTCAAAAGCATATTCAGGTCGTGAATGTGCACCATTGACCTGTCCGGCAAGTCTTTCTTTTAAGTCAGGGGTCATGCGTCCCGCTTCTATGTCTGGATTAAAGACAGCATCAATATTTTTCTCTGCTTCTTTATCAGCAAGGACGATAAGTGTAGCACTGGCATCAGTAATTTGACGCTGGTTAAAAGCGAGAGGAAGAAGTTTCTCTTTTGCGGCGTCACTATGAATGACGATATATTTCCAGTGCTGCAGATTCCATGCGGAAGGTGCACGGTTCGCTTTCTCTAAGAGATCGACTATCTCTTCTTTAGACAGTTTAAAATTGGGGTCATATTCTTTGACCGCTTTTCTATCAGTGAAAATGTTTAATTCTGACATGATAATCCTCCTTTTAATTAGCACTTATATATTAAGTGAAAGAAGGTCAAATTGCAATTTTACTGTTTGAGCTCTGCTTCTACATATTCATTTGTAATCGGATGGATAAAAGTCAGTTTATAGCCTGTTAACTGAAGCTGACGTAATTTAGAATCACTGTATAATGGGTCACCAAGTACTGGATAGCCGATTGCAGCAAGATGGACACGGATTTGATGGGTGCGGCCTGTATCCAGTTTAAGTTCAACTTCCGTGACACCATCGCCCAGCACTTTTGAATCAATGATATGTGTGACTGCCTGCTGACCACTATCTGATACACGACGTTTATTTGGGTGAAATTTATCTTTACCGATCGGCAGTTCAATAGTCTGCTGTTTGATTGGTAATAAACTACGTACTTTCGCTTTATAGGTTCTGGTGATGTCACGCTGTTCCAGCATACGGTCTAATATCTTTTTGACTAATGGGTTCTTTGCTACAAGAACAAGGCCGACTGTCTCCTGGTCGAGTCGATGTATGGGTTCAACATAAGCTGCTTTCAGCGTATAGATTGCATGGTTAAGGAGAGTATTCGTCTCCATCATATCGTTAGGATGAGTCTTGACGCCTTTTGGTTTAACGAGTATAGCGAGGTATTCGTCTTCATAAGCGACTTCACAAAGTCTGAACGACGATTTGTACTGACTTTTTTCTTCCATGACTGGTAGCATCAACTGATCATCTGTATGAAGTATAGAGTGAAACGTTGCCGGTTCATTATTGATAGTCAGTTCTTTTGACATGCGAAGTTCGTGAATCATTTTCTTAGGCAGCATCCAGTGTTTCAGCAGTTCTTCTACTGTCATGCCGTCAAATGACTGATTGATTGTAATATTCATTGTAGCCTCCATCTAATGTTTAGCGACTCCTTGAGTCGTGTATAATATTTATTATAGAGTAAACGAAGGAGTATGAACATGACTGAAGAACTTAACTTAGAGAATTTTAATAAATCAATTGAATCCCGTCTGATGACTTTTGATGATATAGAGGAAGTCATCAGATTGCAGGAAGTCTGTTTTCCTGGCATGGAACCCTGGAAAAAAGAACAGCTTGAATCCCATTTAAACCTTTTTCCGCGCGGACAGGTCGTTATTGAATATGAAGGAACATTAATCGGTTCTTCTTCAAGCTTAATCATCAACTTTGATGAATATGATGATCGCCATACGTGGGATGATATTACGGATAAAGGTTATATCACGAACCATAACGAAAACGGTCATAACCTTTACGGCATAGAAGTAATGGTGCATCCGGATTTCCGCGGGATGCGTGTCGGACAGCGTCTGTATGAAGCACGTCGTGAGATTGCCTATGAACTGAACTTAAAGAGTATTATCATCGGTGGCCGTATTCCGAACTATCATCTTTACAAAGATGAGTTATCGCCACGCGAATATGTTAATGACGTCATGAAACGGAAAATCAAGGACCCGGTACTGACATTCCAGTTTATGAACGGCTTCACTTTAATGCGTATTAATCCAGGTTATCTGCCTGACGACGTGAAAAGTAATAAATACGCGACACTTATGGAATGGAATAATCCAGATTTCGTAGCGAAGACTAATCTGCATTTCAAGACAAGCTACCCTGTACGCATCTGTACCGTCAACTATATGATGCGTAAAATAGATTCTTTTGAAGAATTTGCGAACCAGATTGAATATTTCGTTGATGTTGCCTATGATGCGGGCAGTGACTTTGTCGTTTTCCCGGAGTTACTGACGACACAGCTGATGAGCTTTGATGAACGCCGCAACCCAGCTGAATCAATCCGTCATCTGACCAAATATACAGAACAGTATATTGAAATGTTCAATAGCTTTGCGATGCGTTATAACATCAATATTATCGGTGGTTCTCACTTCGTTGAGGAAGATGATGAAATCTACAATATCTCATACTTATTCCGTCGTGACGGCTCAATTGAGAAACAGTACAAGATTCATGTGACACCTAACGAGCGCCGCTGGTGGGGAATTTCACCAGGTAACAGAGTAGAAGTCTTTGACACAGACTGCGGTAAAATCGCTATCCAGATCTGTTATGACAGTGAGTTTCCTGAAATGGCACGTATTGCGACTGAAAAAGGAGCGAAAATTATTTTTACGCCGTTCTCAACAGAAGACCGTCAAAGCTACTTACGTGTGAAATACTGTTCTATGGCTCGTGCCATTGAGAACCAGATCTATACTGTAACAAGTGGTACTTGCGGTAACTTGCCTCAGACTGAAAACATGGACATCCAGTATTCAGCGTCAGGCATCTACACGCCGAGCGATTTCGGCTTCGCACGTGACGGTATCATCGGTGAGACAGGTGAGAACGTAGAGATGGTGATGATCGGCGATGTCGATCTTGAAGGATTACGTCGTGGGCGTGAAGATGGTACGGTGCGTCAACTCCGTGACCGCAGACATGACCTTTATCATATTCAATACAAGAAATAAGGTGAGCGCATGAAATCAAAGACAGCACTGTTAAAAGAAATAGCAGAATTTCTGAATGAAGAGACAGAAGTTCAGTCAATGCTGTTTGGTGCGCTAAAACGGCTGGTTGAAGGCAGTGAGTTTTCGACCGGCTGGATTTTTTTCATCGACAATGAAGGCCATCATCAGCTGGTATCTGATTATGAACTGCCGCAAGCATTAGAGCGGAATGATTGTCACTATATGACAGAAGGGCCATGCTGGTGCGTATCACGTTATCATCAAGGTAAGCTGACGAAGGCATCGAACATCATCACCTGTTCCCGGATTGTTAAGGCGAACCGAAAGTTTCCGACTGAAACAGGCGGTATTACACATCATGCGACAGTGCCACTGCAGTCTGGACAGGAAAAGTTCGGTCTGTTAAATGTGGCTACGCCTCATAAAGAAACGTATAGTGCTGAAGAGCTGGAGCTACTGGAATCCGTCGCATTTCAGATCGGCAGTGCCATCAAGCGTATTGCGCTGACTGAGAAAGAACGGGAGATTGCACTGACAAATGAACGGAACCGTTTAGCGCGTGACCTGCATGATTCCGTTAATCAGATGTTATTCTCACTGAAGCTGACAGCGCATGCAGCGGGTGCTCAGACAGTAGATAATCGTTCTAAGATGGCGTTTTCTATCATCGAGGAAACGAGTCAGAATGCGGTCAATGAGATGCGTGCACTTATCTGGCAGCTGAAACCAATCGGTCTGGAAGAAGGGCTGACCCATGCGATCCGTCAGTATGCTCAGGTGCTGAATCTGGAGACGACGATTCATGTAGATGGTTTAGTCCAGTTTGATAATAAAGAAGAGATTACCATCTTCAGAATGGTTCAGGAAGCACTTAACAACATCAGAAAGCATGCTGAAACACAAGAAGCAGTCATCACAATCAGTGCAGACTCTGTTAAAATAGAAGATAACGGAAAAGGCTTTACTGCCAGCTCAGCAGACCAGTTGCCGACCCATGGGCTCGGCAACATGCAGCAGCGTGCAGAGTCGATAGGCGGACAGTTATCGATTGACAGCAGCAAAGCGGGGACAACGATTACACTGCAGCTGAAAGGATGAGAAGATGACGACACTTTTACTTGTTGATGACCATCATATTGTCAGACAAGGTCTGAAGTTTCTAGTTGATTCGATGACAGATTATGAAGTCGTCGCAGATTTCAGCGATGGTCGGGAAGTCATTGGCTACCTGGCAGAAGGCGTGCATCCAGACTGTATCCTGATGGATCTTGTGATGCCACATATGGACGGTATTGAAACAACGAAATACATCAAACAGCATTATCCTGATATCAAGATTCTGGTTTTATCCAGCTATATCGACGAGGAACATGTTATCGGCGTGATGGAAGCAGGGGCAGACGGTTATGAAGTGAAAGATTCTGAACCCGGTCAGCTGATAGAAACCATCAATAAAGTAGTGGCAGGAGAAAAATATTTCCATCCTGCTGTCATGACAGCAGCAGAGACAGCCGTTTCATTACCGCATCTAAAGAATAAACTGTCTAAACGAGAACTTGAAGTGCTGGAAGAGATGACAAAAGGGCATACGAATAAAGAAATAGCAGATATTCTATTCGTATCAGAAAAAACGGTCAAGACGCATGTCAGTCATATTTTCACTAAACTTGAAGTGACAGACCGTACGCAAGCTGCTATCTATGCGATGACTTATAACTTAATCAATAAATAAAAAGAGAAGATGACTTGTCATCTTCTCTTTGTTTTATCTATTATATTGCCAGCCCTGATCATTGTGATAGATCATCTGCTTCGTCATGCCGCCATCCACTGTAAAGACCTGACCTGTAATGAAGCCCGCTTTATTAGAAGCGAGAAACAGCATCATCTCAACGATATCTTCTGGTTTACCGACGCGTCCAGCCGGATGCTGTGAGTTGTTCGCACCTGAAAAATCAGTGTGGGTCGTATCAATCCACCCTGGAGCGATGGCGTTGACTCTAATATCAAGACTGACGGCCAGTGCATGTGTCAGGCTGGTTAAGCCGCCTTTAGCTGCCGCATAACTTTCTGTCTGGGACTGACTCATGTCTGCACGTGTAGAAGTGATATTGATAATCGAACCTTGCTCAGTAAAATCATCTTTAAAGAGTTTACTGAGGTAAAATGGTGCAGCAACACCGACCTGCTGTGCGTAAAGAAACTCTTCATAACTGCACTCGTCAATCCCTTTCCTTAACGGCAGGGCATTATTAATCAGGATATCAATTGAACCAAAATCCTTCTTCACTTTATCGTGAAACTGATCGAGAACTTCAGGGCGGCTGATATCACCTATAAAGTAATCATTGCCCTGTATATCGATGACAGCGACATGAGCACCTTCCTGTCTAAAGCGTTCTGCAGCAGCACGACCGATTCCTGCTGCGCCACCTGTGATGACAACGACTTTATCTTTGAACATCTGTGTCTCCTCCTTCTGGCTCGATATGGACGATAGTTTCAATAGAACCGAACTGTTCTTTCATCTTGAACTCAATGGCTTCAGCGATATCATGACTCTCTTTAACAGTGAGCAGTGAATTGACGGTCACAGTGACATCGGCAAATGTGATGACGCCATGGTTACGACCTTTTAAGTCAATCACTCGAATCACACCTGGAATGGTCGTGACCAGGTGTTTCATATCAGTCAAGGTCTCGACGTCAAATCCATCTGTCAAAGTGATGGCAGTATCCTTGAAAATATCAATAGAAGTCTTCATGATGATAAGACCGACAACAATCGCCGCAATCGTATCAAGCGTATGGAAACCGAACATGACACCTAGAATTCCGCCAAGAGTACCGAAGCTGACAAGCGCATCGGATAAATTATCATAGGCTGCAGCCTTGAGTGCACTGGAACCGACTTTTTTAGCGAGATTGCGATTATAGAAATAGACAACAAGCATCAGAAGGCCGGACACAAAGGCGACGATACCTGCTTCGAAAGTAGGTGCTGAGTACTCCCCTTTAATAAAGTGAGTGATACCCTGCACGATAACTTGAACTGACACAGCGAACATGATGAATGAAGCAATCAGTGAAGCAATAAACTCTGAACGGTAATGACCGTAGTTATGATTCGAGTCCGCTGGCCGCATTGAGATTGAAAGACCAATCAGGAGAGCAATAGATGAGATGACATCTGTTGCGTTGTTAAGACCATCAGCCACCAGGGCATGAGATTGATTGAGATAACCGAAAGCTACTTTGAGGATAGTCAGTAAAATATACATCATGATACTGACGCGTGCGCCTTTTTTCGCCTGTTCCAGTTTATCTTTGATATGCATACGATCCCGCCTTTATATAGAATACTTCATTATTATGACGGAAAAACGAGTTCATTTCTACAAAATAGAAGAGTTAGAAGGGTTAAAAATAGCTAAAATAACATAAAATCTGCATTTAAATTGCGTGACTAATCTGTCAATTTACAGAGAATAGACACATATCTGCAAAAGAGCGCAAAATGAGTATTTTTTTCTTTTAATTTTTTGTAAATTATATTAAGATGTTAAAGTGACTTATTTAGATGTGTATTATTTCAATTTAATGTTAACTACATTTAATGATGAGTAAATTGATAAATGAAAGGTCGAATAGAATGGATAAACAAACTTTTACAGATTTACTGCAGACAAAATTTAAAATGGTCAGAATTGAAGCTGGCTATACACAAGATACAATGGCTCAGACGATCGGTCTTTCAAAGAAAACGTTAGTACAAATTGAGAAAGAACGTGTACTTCCTAACTGGACTACATGCGTTTCATTATGTGCTTTATTCCGTGATTCAGAAGTGCTTCAGACGACACTGGGCGGCGATCCGCTTGAAGTGGTTCAAGTGATTTCACGCGGTGCGTGTGCTTATCCGCAGAACGATAACTTAGATGAGCTCTGGTGGGAAACAAAGCGTGAAGAAGGAGGTTTCACGTTACAGTTCAACAAGATTTCAAATCTCTACCGTATTCTTGACCGCTCTAACCAGCCGTTATACGGTTCTAATAAAGAACGCGAGGCTGAAATGTTCTTCTCTAAGAAGACAGCTGAGCAGCTAGTAAATGTTTAAGCAAACGTCATGACGTTTGCTTTTTCTTATAAAGGAGGAACTTTATGCAGTCTTTATTACTCGTGCTCTTCATGGGTCTGATCGGTGCTGTCATCGGGGGCTTTACAAATTATATCGCTATCAAGATGTTATTCAGACCTTATAAGCCTGTTTATTTGTTTGGCAGACAGCTGCCTTTCACGCCGGGTCTTATTCCGAAACGCCGTCATGAACTTTCACAGAAAATAGGTGAGATGGTCACAAGACATCTACTGACGCCTGAAGTCTTCAAGGAAAAGATACTGACAGCCGACACACGCCGGTTCTTTGAAACATTTCTTAAAGATCAACTGATGAATTTAAAAAATCAGCGTTATACGATCCGCTATCTGGCAGAAAAAATGAATCTGGATATAGAAGCTCAATTGAATGTTTTACTTGAAGAAAAAATCAAAAGTGAAATGACATCAATCACAGACAAGTATTACAAAATGCCATTCACGCGTCTTTTACCTGAGCAGACCCGGCAGGACCTCACACTGAAAGTGAACGGTGCCTCTGGATTATTACTTGAGAAGTTTCAGGTTTATATTGCTTCAGATAAAGGCTACGATGATATCCTGAATATGGTAGAGAATTTCTTTACACAAAAAGGGAAGCTGATCAGCCTGCTGCAGATGCTGATGACACCCGCTGCTATCGCAGACCGTGTGCAGCGAGAGATGCTCAAGCTGACAGAAGACAACAAAATTAAGTCAATTATTCAAAGTGAAGTTGATAAAGAATACAGCCGTTTGATGCAGACAACACCCGCTGATTATATGGCTGAAGAAAAAGTTCACGAAGTGATCGATCAGTCAGCTCAGACGATTATAGATAGAATTAATATCAGCGCCTATACACGTACACCGCTCTCTGAACTGTTTCCTGAAGCGTTTCATTATGCTGAAAATGAAGGAATGGACCGTCTGCTTGATAAAGGACTCGCCCGAGTGGCTGATAGTATGCCGGCTATTCTCGAACGTCTCCATATCGCAGAACTAATTAAAGATCAGATTGATCGTTTTGAACTTTCCTTCATTGAACAGCTGATTATTGAGATTGCAAGTAAAGAACTGAAACTCATCACACTGCTTGGCTTCTTACTGGGCGGTATCATCGGGCTCCTGCAAGGGGTTCTCGCTCTCTTTATTTAATTCTAATCAAGTGATTATCTTCTTTAAGTATGTTAAATTAGAGAAAACAGTTAGTTAAAGGAGAATTCATATGTCAGTTAATATTTATGATGAAGCAAACAGATTAGAAAGCGCACTGCGCCAGAGCGAAGAGTATCAGGCGGTTAAAGCGCAATTAGAAGCCGTTAATAACAATGAAGAATCTAAATCAATCTTTGCAGATTTCCGCAACATCCAGATGACTTTACAGGAAAAACAGATGAGCGGCGAAGAGATTACAGAAGAAGATATCGCAAAAGCGAATGAACTTGCAGGTAAAATCGAGCATGATGAAAACATCTCAAAACTTATGCAGGCAGAACAACGTATGGGCCAAGTCATTGAAGATTTAAACCGCATCATCTTAAAACCACTGCAAGATTTATACGGTCAGGACAATCAATAATAGATAGAAAATAAACGAAACCTTGTGTTCGTTTATTTTTTTTAAAGAGGATAAAACATGAAACTATATTTAAAGAATCAGGAAATGGAGAATGACCTCCTATACCTGCAGAATATTATTAATCTTTATTTTGAAGATTCTTTTCTACTCATAGGAGAAGGCGCTAATGAGCTCGCATTCACTATTTCAAAAGAAGAAGCGGTCGCCGTGACAGGGCAAATGACGATTGACGGAGAAACTTATACAGCGACTGCTGAAAGAACTGGTCATGATAAGAAGACAGTGAAACAGGCTGTCGCAGAAACGCTGGTGACTATGCTGACTGCGCACACTGGCGTCACGCAGAGCTGGGGCACGCTGACCGGTATCAGGCCGACCAAGCTGTATCATCGTCTTTATCGTCAAGGGCGGTCGCACGAGGCAATCAGTGACAGGCTCGCTAAAGATTATCTGATCAGCCAGGAGAAGCTCGACCTGATGAAGGAAATTGTTCATACACAGAACGAAGCGATACCTGATTTATATAATCTGAAGCGGGAAGTGAGTGTCTATATCGGCATCCCGTTCTGTCCGACAAAGTGCGCCTACTGCACATTCCCTGCCTATAGTATCTTGGTTCACAAAAATGATGTACCTGAATTTCTGGTCGGTTTATTACATGAAATCGCTGAAACAGGAAAGTGGCTGAAAGAAAACGGTATTCATGTGACCACTATTTACTTCGGCGGCGGTACACCGACATCGATTACGCCGAAAGATTTAAAGATGCTGCTGGATCAGTGCTATGCATCCTTTGATATGTCGACTGTCAGAGAAGTGACAGTTGAAGCGGGGCGTCCGGATACCATCGATGCCGAAACACTGAAAGTACTGAATGACTTTAATATCGACCGTATCAGCATCAATCCGCAGAGCTTCACAGATGAAACACTGAAGGCGATCGGTCGTCATCATTCTGTTGAAGAAACAGTTGATAAGTTCAACCTTGCTAGAGAATATCATATGAATAATATCAATATGGACCTGATTATCGGTCTGCCGAATGAAGATAGAGACCACGTCGCACATTCCCTTGCTGAAACGAAGAAGCTGCGACCGGAGTCACTCACAGTTCATACGCTCAGCTTCAAGCGGGCAAGTGAGATGACCCGTAACAAAGAGAAATATCCCGTGGCACCTCGTACGGAGATCATGCACATGATGGATATGACCCGTCAGTTTGCATCTGATGAAGGTTACAAGCCGTATTATCTCTACCGGCAGAAAAATATTCTCGGCAATCTTGAAAATATCGGCTACTCTATTGATCAGGAATATTCTCTTTATAATATTCTTATCATGGAAGAAGTTCAGACGATTCTCGGCATCGGCTGCGGGGCTTCTTCTAAGTTCATTCATCCTGAGACAGGTAAGATCGAAAACTATCTCAATCCTAAAGATCCAAAGAGTTATAACAAGTCGTACGCACATTATACGACTGAAAAAATCAAAAAATTGAATCATATCTATAAAGCCGAAGACTAATCTTCGGCTTTTTTATGTTTCGCCGTCTTTTTTATTGTAAAATAAGGTGAAGTCACTAAACGAGGTAGATCAATGATTAAATTTATTCACTGTGCAGATTTACATTTAGATGCGCCATTTCAGTTAAGTGGTTATGTATCAGAGGCTATTATGTCAGATATTCACCGCGCTAGTTTTGAAAGCTTCAGCACCCTTATTAAAGATGCCATTCAGCAGGAGGTCGACTTTGTTCTGATTTCAGGGGATGTTCTGGCTGCTGATAACCAGACACTCAGAACGACTATTTTCCTGAAGAAACAATTTCAGCGCCTGAAAGATGCAGGAATTTATGTCTACATTATTCTGGGCGAGACAGGACTGCCTTTACGACAAATAAGCTGGCCGGATAACGTCATCATCTTTAATGACCAAGTAGAAAGTTATCAGTTTATTACCAAGTCAGGTGATACTGTCTATGTTCACGGGACAAGCAGCGGACATGATATCAGCTATTTCCCGACAAATCAGGTGGACAAAAGTATCCACATCGGTATGCTTTACGGCGAACTGGGCCGTGATTTCGATCAAGAAGCACTGAATCAGAAACTGTATCATTACTGGGCACTCGGCGGCCGTCATAAAAGGCAGCTGGTCAGTGAGATTCCCCATATTCACTATCCCGGTAACATTCAAAGCTATTTACCAGAAGAAACAGGTCGCAAAGGCTACCTGATGGTTGAAGGTGACCATATCGACATGAAAGTATTGTTTGTGCCCGTGCAGCATATTATTTTCGGGCAGTACGAGGTTCAGGTGGAGGATTTATCGAAGAATGGCCTCCTGAAATTAATGGAAGAGTTCAAAGTGCAGCATCGGCCAGACGGTAAAGGCATCTACCAGATTGAATTTATCAATCAGCACGAGCAGCTGATTACACCAGGGAAACTTGCAGCTGTCACACGACTCGCACAGCAGCAGGAACGCCATGATAATCTTTTTGTCTGGATCGATAAACTGACTGTAGATCAGGTCGATACAACGACTTTGCACCGTGAATTTGATGCGGCGATGATAGAAGATGATGCCATGTTCGATCAGGCGATGCAGCCTCTTTATCATGATCTCGAAATGAGTCGTTTTCTCGATGATTACACAAAGATTGACCGGGTGGCACTGATTCATCAGGGGGAAAGAAAGCTGAAAGAAAGGCTGAAGAGCGATGAAAATTAAAGGGCTTGAAATATACGGTTATGGCCGGCTTGAAGGACAGCAGTTCAATCTAAATAGAAGTTTCACACAGATCTATGGAGAAAACGAAACCGGTAAGTCGACGATGCAGACGTTCATCCATTCTCTACTTTTCGGTTTTGCACGGACAGATAAACCGCTTTATGTACCTCGTTTCACGAACCAGTACGGCGGTCATATGGTGATTGATGATGAGGGTTCTGAACTCTATATTGAACGGATTTACCGCGATGGTGCGGAGCAGGTCACCATTCTCTATAATAACAGCCCTAAGGACATAGAATGGCTTCATCAGAAGTTTAACTTTATGACGGATGCCGCTTACGACAAAATCTTTTCGTTTGATGTCTTAGGCCTGCAGCAGGTTCATCAGCTGACAGAAGATAAACTGCAGGATTATCTGATGCAGGCAGGGGTTTTCGGTTCCACTGAATTCTCCAGTCTGGAGACCAATCTAATTAAAGAAAAACTGCGTCTTCTGGCACCTGATCATTCTGAAGGAGAACTGAGTGATCATATTACAGAGATCTTAAATCTTCAGCTGCAGATCAGAGATGAAGAAGTCAAGCTTGAACGCTATGAGCAGCTGTCAGCAGAACAGTTTGAACTGAAGCAGAAGATGGATGATATCAAGATGCATATCAGTCAGCTGACAAAACTACAGCAGATGAAGCAGAAAGAAATGAGTTTTCATGCTAATGCAAAGGAATGGAAACAACTTGAACTGCAGCTGAATATAGAGCCGCTCGTCTTTCCGGATCACGGGATTGAACGGTATGAAGGGCTGAAAAAACAGCTGCAGGCTGCAAAACGTGATATTGCGCTTCGTGAAGAAAAAATCGAACAGCTTAAACGTGAGAATTCAGCAATCGAACTACTTGATGGATCTGACTTTGAACAAGCAGAGAAACTGCTGCAGGAGGAACCGCAGATCAAAGTGCATCAGAAAAACCGTGATGCGCTGGAGCGGGATATCGCTGATAAAGAAGCGACACTGGAACGATTACAGCATGATATCGGCTGGCAGGAATATCATGATATCAAGATAGATGAAGCGCTGAAAGACCATCTGATTTATGCGCTGTCAGATAAAGAGCAGCTGAACTTAAAGACTGCTCAACTGCAGCGTGAAATCAGTCAGCTGTCTCGTGAAGAAGAGCTGAATGCGAGTAAACTGGCAGATATTACGCCTCACATCGTTACAGATGACTTGTTCAGAACGGGTATCCAGCTGTCCGAACAGAGACTGGAACTCAGTCAGAAGACGGAACTCTATCACAAACTGGAGTCTGAACAGCAGCGAGCAGCAGAGATAGAAGAACAGAAGCGAAGAAAACTGAATCTGATTTATCTGTTAGGTGGCGTTGTTGGTCTTGCTACTGCTGCATATCTCTTCTACCTGCAGTTCTATATTCCGGCCTCTATCCTGCTCCTGATACCAATTATTATGATTGTCTTATTCGTGCAGAATAAGCCGGTAGAGAACAATCAGAACCATATTATGCAGGATGAAATCAGTCATCTGGAGAGCTCTATCCAGAATATGCAGTCACTACTTGATGATCAGTTTGATTTAGAGCGTCAGCGAAATCTTCGTGATAAGCAGCTGCGTATACTGGATGAGAAAGCGGCTCTCAGCCGTAAAAAAGAACAACTGCAGCAGCTGCTGACTGAAGAAGAAACAGCACTCAAAAAAGTGAATGATACACTGAACAGAACCAAGAACATGCTGAAGCTTAAAATGAGCTACGAAGATTCATTGCTGCCAGATGCTTTTCGCACTATCTATCGTCTGCAGCAGACCTATCAGCAGCTGATGCAGCTAAAAACATCGATGGCCTCAGAACAGCAGCAGCTGGACAGCTTCAGCAGTAAGGTCAATGCTTTCAGCTTAGTGTCTAATGATGTGCCGCCGTCTGTTGTCTTCACAGAACTAGGCGGTCTCGTAAAAACAGAAGTACGTAATCGAAATGAACAGCAGCGAGTCACAGAGCAATTGCAGCTGTCAGAAAAAGAACTGTCAACTTTACAGGACGGTTTTAAAGAGATGGATGCAGAACTGAAGCAGCTGTTCAAGGAAGCAGGCGTTAAAGAGGAGTCTGATTATTACAGACAGTTTGAAGCATTTACTGAGTACCATCAGAATCTGAATCGACATCATCAGTTAAGTCAGCAGCTTGAGGAAGAAAACTTTACGTATGAGATGAGCACTAAACTGTCTGAACAGACATCTGAAGATCTGCGCATTATGGAAGGTCGTATTACAGATCAGCTGAAGGAATACGCAGGCGAACTAAAAGAGCAGGAACATGAACTCTATCAAATCGAGCAGATGATGAAAACGATGGAAGAAGACACTACGCTGTCAGAACTTAATCATCGTTACGCGATTGAGCGTAATATCGTCAACGAACTCGCACTTGATTACAGTGCACTGCATTATATTGAAGTACTGATTGATGCGCACCGTCAAAGAATTAAAGGAGAGCGTATCCCGAACATCATCCGTAAAGCTTCAGAGATATTCACGCTGCTGACAGAAGGACGTTATATAGATGTTATTTATCATGATGCCTTACTCGTTAAGCATAAGAATGGTCAGATCTATCATCCGACTGAGCTGTCTCAGTCGACGAAAGAGCTGCTTTATATTACGATGAGACTAAGTCTGGTCGATCATCTCAGATATCTTTATCCATTTCCGGTTATTATTGACGATGCATTTGTCCATTTTGATAAACATCGTAAGGATATGATTCTGGAGTACTTGATGCAGCAGCAGGCTAATCAGTATTTGTACTTCACCTGCAATCGCTCGGCGAATATACCAGCCAAGAATACAATCGTACTTGAGCGCCACGAGAAGGAGTTAAAAAAATGAGAACAATTGAAACATTAAAACCCGGCGAATCGGTCGAAGCATTTTTTCTGATTCACAGAGCTGTCCAAGGTGTGACGAACCAGGGGAAACCTTATCTGACTTTATATCTTAAAGATAAGAGCGGGGATATTGAAGCGAAAGTCTGGACGGTGACAGAACAGGATATCAAAATGCTGCAACCGGAAAAACTCGTTAAAGTCAAAGGTGATGTCATTGATTATCGGGGCCGTAAGCAGATGAAAGTCAATCAGTTCCGTTTAGCGACAGAAGAAGACGGCATCAAGCTCGAACATTTCCTGGAAGCGGCACCTGTATCTGCACAGGAAATGTCTGATCAGCTGATGACTTATGTCATGGATATCGAGAATGCCAACCTGCAGCGTATCACCCGACTTTTACTTAAGAAATACCAGCAGGAATTTCTTGTTTTCCCGGCAGCGAGTTCTAATCATCATAACTTTGTGTCCGGTCTGCTGTATCATGTCATGACAATGCTGAAGCAGGCGGAAGCGCTTTGCGCGATTTATCCGTCGCTGAATAAAAGTCTGCTCTATGCCGGCATCATTCTGCATGATATGGGAAAAGTGAAGGAACTGTCTGGACCGGTCGCAACGAGTTATACTGTAGAGGGAAATCTGCTCGGTCATATTTCCATTATGAGCGACGAAGTAGCAGAAACCGCACGTGAACATGGGATTGAAGGCGAAGAAATTATGCTGCTGAGACATCTGATTCTCGCTCACCACGGTAAACTGGAATATGGCTCACCTAAACTGCCGATGGTCAAAGAAGCGGAGATTCTGCACTTCATCGATAATATCGATGCCCGGATGCAGATGTTTGATAAACATCTGAAGAAAGTAGAGAAAGGCCAGTTCTCTGAGCGTATATTTGCGCTTGAAGGGCGTCAGTTCTATAAACCCGAAACACTGGATTAAAAAAAGCTCTGATCGTTATGATCAGAGCTTTTCTTCTTATTGTTGCTGTTGTGAAGCGGCTGCATTGAGGATTTTTTCATCAATGATTTTCTTCAGGTCTTCATCTTTATATTCTACGTTATAATCTTTTAATAATTTTTTGTAGGCATCCATCATCAGTTCAGGTTTTTCCTGTACTTTTGTCTGACGGATTTTCTCTTTCAGAGCGTCTTTCTGTTTAGCGAAATCATCTTGTTTTTCTGCTTTGATGATGTGGTAGCCGTAATCCGTTTTAACGAGACCGGACATTGCGCCTTCTTTCAGTTTAAAGAGAGCTTTCTCAAATTCAGGGACTGTATCGCCTTTAGCAACATAGCCAAGTTCTCCGCCTTTTTCTTTTGTACCAGTGTCACCTGATTCTTTTTTAGCAAGACTCGCGAATTTACTTGGATCTTTTTTCAGCTGCGCAAGAATATCCTGTGCTTTTGCTTTTGCTTTTTCATCTGATAAGCCGGATGGGTCAGATGATGACTTCACTTTAATGAGGATATGTGAAGCTTTTTTCACGCTGTCCTTGACATCTTCATCAGAAACTTTAACAGTGTCGTTCATCAGCTGTTTCTGATAAGCCTCTGTTAAGCGGGACTCTTTATATTTGTCTGCTGTCATACCCGGTGACTGCTGTTGAAGTAATGCTTCAAACTGCTCTTTGCCACCATATTTTTTGATTTCAGCATCGACGTCTTCCTGGATTTTCTTTTCGTCTACTTTTTTGCCGTACTTATCTTTCAGAATGTCTTTCAGCAGAATCTGGAACGCATTCTGCGCGATTTCTTCTTTGCCAATTTGATCCATAACGTTTGTAGTCGTTACGTCTCCAGCTTTAGAAGTGATTAACGTCTTACCTTCGTCTCCATTGCCACAAGCTGTCAGTCCAAGTACTGAAACAGACAGAAGGGCAGGTACTACCGCTTTTTTAAGATTCTTCATTGTAATTCTCCTTTTCTTTGCTCATTCTAGCATAGCATTCAATTATGAAAATATCATGAAATTACATGTCGAACTTCGTGAGTAACTCCAGGCCGTGCTTCCGTTCCTCGACGAAAGAGCAGTTGCGTGAAGTCAGCAGATACTTAAAATAAATGAAATCAACGAAAGACAGACCGACATTCATAGAGAATAAGAACAGAAAATAATGTGCATATAATGGATACCAGAGTGCAGCAGTCAGTGTCAGTGCTGAAATGATGATAAATGGCATCATCAATGTGATGAGAAAGCGTCCTTTACTGATGGGATGGTTGAGCCTGATATTCAAAATAGGCAGAAATCCCATCGCTGTGACTTTCTGGACGATGATAGAGCCTAAGTCATTCATGAACATCATGATGTGACAGAATTTGTGTAGCGGGTACATAGCCAGGCAGGCAAGAGCGAACAATAGAAAATATTTGTCGCTGAAGTGATCGCTGACAAATGAACTGAAAATCTCAAAAGAAACAAGAAATGTGATGACAGTGATGAGAAATGAAGTGAAAATCAATCGCTGACGACCATAAGTGTGTTTCAGATTGAGTTTCTTTGTACATGAATACATGAATAATGCTCCTTATCAGTCATATTATCTTATGCATTATGCCTTACTGTCCTCATTTTCGTCAAGCAGTATTTCAAGGAGGTCCTGATGGCTTTTATCAAGCTGTTCTATAAAGTCCCGACCATAAATCTGAGAAACGATATATTTCAGGTCACTGAAAGCAGGCATCGCCAGCATGACTTTCTGATATTCCAGAGCAGCATCGTGAATACGGTCATCTGTATTCTCGTAGTTTTTATATGTTTCATATAACAGCTCTTTACCTTTATCAGTCAGTTCTAGATATGTATTTCGTTTGTCTGATTCACTTTTCGGCATGCGTAAGTAGCCGCGCTTCTCCAGATTTTTGGCAAAGTTGAAGACTGTTGAGACATGCATGACACCATACTGAGACACTTGTGAAATCGTAGCCTTTTCCAGGTTGCGGATAATAACGAGGATATGGTGCTCGTTGATATTCAGGTCATAAGGTTTAATCCAGTTCTGCCAGTCTTTTTCAACTGTCTTCCATAAAGCTTTACTCAGTTGAGAGACATGGTGAGTAAATAACATTTGTTCGATGATTTCGCGGTCGCGCTTCAAAACAACTTCCTCCTTTATAGGTCATAGAGAAAGCATGATGCGAGGACATCATGCTTTCGTACGTGCATTTGATTCATTTTAACACAAGGCTATTTTTTAGAGAATGTTTCTTTGACTTCATCTGCACGATTTTTAACGTTTTCGACGTTTGTTTTAAGATGTTTGATATTCGGGTCGATATCGCTCTTATAGTTAGCGATCATTTCTTTGACTTCAGTACCCATTTCTTTGATCAGTTTCTGGCTTTCTTCTTTTGTCTGCATCGCATAGCTTTTCAGGTCGCTGACTTCTGTCTTCAGCTGATTGACCTGTGCTTTAACATCAGTAGAATTAGCCATGAAATTACGCTGTACTTCAGAACCAGGTTTCGCTGCATTCATCAGTGCTGTCGCTGCTCCTACAACAAGTCCGACTGTAAAGCCGGCAGCAATATGTGTGATTTTCATAAGATGATTCCTCCAATTGGTTTTCCTTTGTTATACCCCTAATTCAGACTATCAAGCATGCTTTATTTGATCTGCAAGTGCAGTCATGGCATCAGCATCGAATGCATCGCTATGTGTCTGCCATTTATAGCCGAAGCCATCGATATCATTCTGGTAACGCGGCATGATATGAAAGTGGAGATGAAAGACACTCTGATCGGCAAATGTACGGTTGTTCTGAACGATATTGATGCCATCCGGTTTGAGTGCTTTGTCGACCATCTGTGCGACTTTCTGGACTGATTTGATGACATGTGCGAGCACTTCAGGTTCTGTTTCAAGCAGGTCCTGACTATGTTTTTTAGGGACGACAAGTGTGTGCCCTTTAGCGACCTGTGAGATATCAAGAAAAGCATAAGTATAGTCGTCTTCATAAATTTTGTAGGACGGGATATCACCGCTCGTGATCTTGCAGAAAATACAGTCTGTCATAGGAAGTCCTCCTTCAAATTCGATATATTTTTATTTTAGCCATATCAATAGGTGAATACAAAGGATATTTGATACAATATGAAATAATCCTTAGGAGGTGCACGAGTTTGACAGTAGAAGTAAGACATCTGACAGGCGGGTACGGCAATCAGCCTGTCATTCATGATATAGACTTTACATTAAAAGCGGGCGAAATCGTTGGTCTGATTGGTCTGAACGGTGCCGGTAAGAGTACGACAATCAAAAATATGCTTGGGCTTTTACAGCCGATGAAAGGGGATATCGCGATTGATGGCATCACGCTGAGTGAAGCCCCGTATGATTATCGCCAGAAAATCAGTTATATCCCCGAGTCTCCTGTCCTGTATGATGAGCTGACACTTGAAGAGCATATCGATATGACAGCTATGGCATACGGCCTGACAAAAGAGGAAGCGATGACGCGCAGCGAACCGATGCTGAAGATCTTCAGGTTGGAAGATAAGCTGAAGCAGTTTCCGCAGAATTTCTCTAAAGGGATGAAGCAGAAAGTGATGATCATCTGTGCGTTTATCAGTCAGCCTGAACTCCATATCATCGATGAACCCTTTCTTGGGCTCGATCCGCTCGGTATCCAGTCGATGCTTGATTTAATGGTGCAGGCACGACAGGCAGGACGTACTGTTCTGATGAGTACCCATATCCTTGCGACAGCAGAGAAATACTGTGATTACTTCCTTATCATGCATCAGGGTCATCTAGTCGCTAAAGGCACTATTCATGACCTGCAGACAGAGCTCAATATGCCTGGTGAATCACTGGATGCGATCTATATCAAACTGACGCAAGGTGATCAACATGTATAATGCAAAGTCGCTTTATCAGAAACGTGCAGGTGCGAACTCCAAGGAAGTCGCACGCTACAGCCGTTTTATCTTTAATGGGCACTTCATCATCTTTCTGTCCATCGCATTCGGTGCGCTGACGCTGCAATACAGCCAGCTCCTAAAAGCATTGCCGGATGGCATAGACTACCATCTGATCATTGCTTTTATCCTGGCACTGACGACACTCGCACCGCTGCGCACTTATTTCAGGGAAGCGGATCAGGTCTTTTTGCTGCCGTATGAAGAACAGCTGGATGACTATATCAGAAACAGTATAGTAGGCTCAGCTTTACGGCGTGGCATTCTTTTTACCGTCTTATTTGTCATTCTGCTGCCGCTTTATCATGCAGGAGAATACTTTTCGATTCACGGTGCAATCACGGCTTACTTAACCGGTGTCATCGGCATAGGAATCGGCCTTCTGCTGCGTTTTTATTTTCTTAAAATAGGCGTCTCAAATATGAGCGTCA
Source organism: Macrococcus brunensis (assembly GCF_004359615.1). Taxonomy (GTDB): domain Bacteria; phylum Bacillota; class Bacilli; order Staphylococcales; family Staphylococcaceae; genus Macrococcus; species Macrococcus brunensis. The sequence goes on along the minus strand of NZ_SCWA01000022.1, from coordinate 7,310 downwards.
ACATACTGCTCTTTATCGTGCTGATATCCGGTATCTATATGTCGCTTGACGGCAGCTGGTTTTCAGGACTTGCCGCACTTATCATGCTGCTCGGACTCCTGCTCCTCGTACGCAATATAGCTGAGCATCGTGTCTATCCGTGGGAGACTTTGATTGAATATGAAAAAGATCTGACGCAGCAGCAATATAAACTGATCAACATATTCACGGATGTTAAAGGATTGAAAGACAATGTAAGGCGCCGGGCTTTTTTCGATTTTCTGCTGAAAGACCGTGCATATAATCATGAAGGGATGTTTCTGTTTTTATTTAAACGTAACTTTGTGCGCAGTAAAGATGCCTTCTGGATTATTATCAGACTCGTTGTGATAGGTGGGCTGATTATCTGGCTTGTTCATCAGCCTATCATCGCAGCAATCATCGGCGTCTTTATGATTTATATCGTTGTCCTGCAATCATCGCAGTTCTATAAACAGCAGGCCTATCAATTATGGCCGCAAGTCTGGCCGGTCGCTGAAAGTAAAGTAGTAGAGGGTTTCCAGAAATTCTTAAGGCAGCTCTCGCTCGTGGTGACCATTGTTGTTGCTGTTATATATATTGTGCTGTATCCAGGCACGTTCTATTATGCGCTGTTTTTCTTCGCAATCATGTGGTGGACAAATCAGCAAGTCATGTCTAAGCTGAAAAAACGCATGGTGCTGCTGAAGGATTAGGTCGTTGCGGTCGAGTTACCAGCGATAAACGTGAAATATCGCCGGTAACTCAGCTTCTATACCACAATCAAAAAACCGGCTGCTGCCGGTTTTTTTATTCTTCTTCTATTCTCTCTGCTGCATCGTAGGGACGTAGCAGTTTAGTGAACTGAACATTCGAGATAAAGTCAGCAGACTGATACTGCTTGAGTGATTCATCATAGTGATTACGATAGACTGAACTTTTCTTGAAATCCTCAGCTAAGTCAGCTGTACGGAACTGAAAAAGCGCAATATAAGTTTGTCCTCTGTGAGGTCTCAGCAGCTGATAAGCCTCGTAACCGTTATATTCACTGAAGTCGCTGTGACCAGTTAAGGTCATCTCAGCGACTTTTTGTTTTTCTTCGCTGACCTGGAAGTATTTAAGAAGAAGGACACCCGTCCCGGTCACTTCTCCCTGCTGTTCGACCACTTCATAAGACTCGCCTGAACTGAAGACTGATTTGTCTTCAGTCGATTCGTACAGAACGATATCCTCTGGTCCCGCATATTTAATGATATTACGGTTCGGATATTTTTCTATTAAGCGCTCCATATAGTAGTCAGAGCCGTGCGTAAAATAAACGTTCATCATCATACACCTCTATATCTTTTTCTTTCTATTTACCACTTTTGACGCTTATTATGTCATATTTATGACAAAATCTTAATTGAATACGGTCTACGTCCGATTATGGTAAAATAGTGAGTATTCATAAGACACAGGAGGACTGGTTAAATGCCATTCAACGATACAATTTTAAAGGCGGCATACGGTGAAAAAACAACTCATACACCGGTATGGTTCATGCGCCAGGCTGGAAGAAGTCAGCCGGAATACAGAAAGATCAAAGAGACGCATTCTCTGTTTGAAATCACACATGATCCGGAGCTTTGTGCATACGTGACGAAGCTGCCTGTAGATCAGTACAACACAGATGCGGCGATTCTTTATAAAGATATCATGTCACCTCTTGGCGCCATCGGGGTAGATGTCGAAATCAAGTCAGGCATCGGTCCTGTGATCGGTAATCCGATTCGCTCTATTCAAGATGTTGAGCGTTTAGGTCAGATTCAGCCGGAACAAGATGTGCCTTATATTCTGGATACGATCAAATTGCTGACGACTGAACAGCTCAATGTTCCATTGATTGGTTTCACGGGTGCACCTTTTACGCTGGCTAGCTATATGATAGAAGGCGGTCCTTCTAAAAATTACAATAAGACGAAAGCAATGATGTATGAACAGCCTGAAGCATGGCATCTGCTGATGGAGAAGCTGAGTGACATGTGTATCACATACACGCATGCACAGATTGACGCGGGCTGTAAGATGATTCAAGTCTTTGATTCATGGGTCGGTGCACTGAATAAAGCAGATTATCATGAATTTATTGCACCGCATATGCGTCGTATTTTTGCGGGTATCAAAGAAAAGAATGTACCGGTCACGACGTTTGGTGTCGGTGCAAGTCACCTGATTGAAGAATGGAACGCACTGCCGGTCGATGTGCTAGGTCTTGACTGGCGTCTTCAGATAGAAGAAGCACGTGCCAAAGGGATTACTAAAACCTTACAAGGTAACTTAGATCCGGCCATCCTCTTAGCACCATGGCCGGTCATCGAATCTCATTTAAAACGTATTTTAGATCAAGGCTTACAGTCAGACAGCTATATCTTTAACTTAGGACACGGTGTCTTCCCGGAAGTACAGCCGGATACACTGCGCCGCGTCTCTGAATTTGTTCACGATTACTCAACACAATATAAAAAATAAAGGAGCTTGACAATGGGGAAAAAAGGGTTACTGGTTATGGCATATGGTACGCCGTACAAAGAAGAAGATATTGAACCATATTACACGCACATCAGACATGGGCGTAAACCATCTGAGGAAGCATTACAGGATTTAAAAGACCGCTATCAGGCTATCGGTGGTATCTCACCTCTTGCGGGGATGACAGATCGTCAGGCAGAAGAGCTGCGTGATGCGCTGAACAAAGAGACGGGTGATGATTACACACTGTATATCGGACTGAAGCATATTGCACCATTTATTGAAGATGCGGTTAAACAGATGGCTGAAGATGGTATCACTGAAGCGGTAACGATTGTTTTAGCACCTCATTATTCAAACTTCTCAGTCGGTTCATACAACAAGCGGGCTGCTGAAGAAGCCGACAAATACGGTATCAAACTGAAACACGTGACGGATTTCTATCGCCAGGATAAATTTATTCGATACTGGACTGACCAAGTCAATACGACACTTGAACGCATTACTGAACCAGACTGGCAGGATACAGTACTGATCGTCAGCGCGCACAGCCTGCCGGAAAAAATCAAAGCAGCAGGAGACCCGTATCCGGACCAGATGGCTGATACAGCGAAACTCATCGCAGAACATTCTAACATCATCCATGTAGCACGTGGCTGGCAGTCCGAAGGTAACACGCCGGACCCATGGCTTGGTCCTGATGTGCAGGACTTAACACGTGCTCTGTACGACCAGCATGGCTATAAAAACTTTATCTATACACCAGTGGGCTTCGTCTGTGAACATTTAGAAGTTCTTTATGATAATGACGTTGAATGTAAAGTGATCTGTGATGAATTAGGCGTTAATTACTACCGTCCGGAGATGCCGGGCACACACCCACTTTTCATCGGTGCGATGGTTGACGAAATTAAATCAGTATTAAATTCATAAGAAAAGAAGTGGATAGCAATGAAGAAAGTCGCAATCATTGGAGCAGGTATTACAGGACTTTCAGCAGCGTACTATTTAGAAAACGCAGAAATCGATATTTTAGAGCAGTCTGACCGCCCAGGTGGTAAGATCAAGACTTATCAGCGAGACGGCTACACGATTGAACTGGGACCTGAATCCTATCTCGCACGCAAATCAATAATGACGGAACTCGCTACTGCAATCGGTCTCGGTGACGACATCGTGGCGAACCAGACAGGTCAGTCATATATTTACGCAAAGAATCAGCTGCATCCGATGCCGGGCGGCTCTATCATGGGGATCCCGACAGAGATCAGGCCATTTCTTGCGACAAGCCTACTGTCGCCGCTTGGCAAGGCTCGTGCAGGTCTGGATTACTTCATTAAACCGGACAAAATGACGACAGATATCTCTGTCGGTGCTTTCTTTAGAAAGCGTCTAGGTAACGAAGCGCTTGAGAATCTGATCGAGCCGTTACTGTCCGGTATTTACGGTGCAGATATTGATAAACTCAGTCTGAAATCAACGTTTCCTAACTTCAAGGAGCAGGAAGAAACGCACGGCAGCCTCATTAAAGGGATGCGTGACCAGAAGAAGAATGCACCTAAAAAAGTACCGGGCGCTAAACCCGTCGGTCAGTTCCGTCAGTTTAAAAACGGCCTCCAGAGTTTTATCGACCGGTTGGCAGAGACAGTGACTGACAAAGGCGCGAAAATCCGTTATAACAGTGATGTGACGGCAATCCAGCAGTCAGAAGAGGGCTATCTGATCACTATAAACGGTCAGGAAGAATATTATGATAAAGTGATTGTCACCGTTCCGCATACAGCTTTCAGCAAGTGGTTCGAAGATGCGCCGCTCCGCTACTTCAAGCATATGGAGACAACCAGTGTGGCGACTATCGTCATGGCTTTTGATGAGTCACAGGTGAAGAATGAAGAGAACGGCACAGGTTTTGTCATCGCACGTAATTCTGATACCGTGATCACTGCCTGTACATGGACAAGTAAAAAATGGACGCACTCAACACCGGAAGGCAAGGTTCTGTTGCGTGCGTATGTCGGCCGCCCGGGTGATACAGTCGTCAAAGATCATGACGATGCAGGACTCGTGAAACTGGCACGCCATGATCTGGACAAGATGATGGATATTAACGGTGAGCCGGAATTCACCATTGTGACGCGTTTGATGAACAGTATGCCGCTTTATGAAGTGGGGCATATTGACCGCATTCATGCGATTCAGCAGTATATGAGAGAGACGTACCCGGGTCTCATACTGACCGGGGCCTCATTTGAAGCAGTCGGACTTCCTGACTGCATCGCACAGGCAAAAAAAGCAGCAGAAGAAATCAATAAAGACAATTACATTGCGTAATTGTCTTTATTTTGGTACTGTCAGAAAAAAGGAGGCTATCTTATGAAATTTATCAGCAACAACAATATAACAGACTCACGCATCAACCTGGCGATGGAGGAGTATATACTGAACAATCTGACGGATGATTCTTATTTTCTTTTCTATGTCAATGAACCATCTATCATCATCGGCAAAAACCAGAATACGTATGCTGAAGTCAACCAGAAATATGTCGATGAACATCACATTCATATCGTCAGACGTATTTCAGGGGGCGGCGCTGTCTACCATGACCTCGGTAACCTGAACTTCAGCTTTGTGACACATGCTGATGCGGATAGCTTCCATAACTTTAAAAAATTCACGATGCCGATTGTTGAAGCACTCAATGACATGGGCGTGAAAGCAGAACTGTCCGGCCGTAATGATCTGCAGGTCGGCAGCCGTAAAATCTCCGGTAATGCGATGTTCCAGGCCAAAGACCGTATGTTCTCACACGGAACCTTGATGCTAGACAGCAATATTGATGAAGTCGTCAGAAGTCTGTCAGTCAGTGAAGAGAAGCTGATCACAAAAGGTATTCGTTCCATCCGCTCAAGAGTAGCGAATATCAGTGAGTTTCTGGATGAACCGATTTCCATGGAAGAGTTCAAGAAGAAGCTTTTAAACCATATCTTTGAAGGTAATGTTGAAGAGTATGTCTTATCAGAAGATGACTGGCAGGCGATACAGGAGTTGAGCCGTGAGAAATATCAGACGTTTGAATGGAACTACGGACAGAATCCAGCTTACAACTATGCATCAAAACAGAAATTCCCGGGTGGATTAGTCGACCTGAAATTAAACGTGAAAAAAGGATTGATCACTGAAGCTAGAATATTCGGCGATTTCTTTGGTGTAGGGGAAATCAAGGAAATAGAAGATAGATTAATCGGTGTGCCACATCAGACACAGGCTGTGGCGGAAGCGATAGAAGATATTGATTTTGCTCATTACTTCGGCCGGGTAGAGCGAGAAGAGTTCCTGAGTTTAATGGCATAAAAAATAAGAGGTTAATCACATAGTGGTTAATCTCTTATTTTCATTCATAATAGACAGACATCTACATAGCCTCCAGCTCTTTGAGCGCTGTCGTATATAACAGGAAGTCCTGTTCGTTGCGTTTAATGAGTGATTCCTCAATCAACTGCTGATATTCTTTTTTCTGATTTTCGCGAATCGCATCCTCAATCAGAAGTTCGATATATAGATTATTTAAATTACCAATAAACATCTCAAGACCATTTTGATTTAACTGTTGCATAGTGAACGCCTCCTTTTGGATAATTGTTCCCATTATAACTGATAAATAAACTTGTAACAAGAATATTCTGAAAATTAAATCTTTTAGTATATCAATTTTGAAAATAAAGTAAAAATTGTAAATTAACCATATTTTAAACCAATTTATAATGAAAATGAGTATAATTGATTAAAAACGGGTGGGGGATTAAATGGCGACTTTTCGATATATCATTAGAGAAACAACAATGTACATCAAACCCATTATTGAAGGACATAAACTGAAGTCAGAGGTTAAGGAATATGGGAAAAACCCCATTATTATTGACCAGAAACCTCTGACCATTATTGAACAATCCTGCCATTTCTATAATACGACTTATGTCGCTAGAAAAGAGACGACACGCATCATCGCAGATATCTGTCATAAACCACCGATTGTCATCAAGCCGGAGACTTCTACTTATTTTTTCCCGAGCCATAGTGACCGTGTAGCAGAGGGGTACTGGTTCAACTTGCTGCTGATCAAATCTTACGGCAAGGGAAAATTCAATGATACACGGATTATCTTTGATGATGACAGCGAAATCACCTTTCCAGTCAGTCATCACATCATCAACACGCAGTACCTGCATACACTGAAACTGGAATACTGCCTACGTACTAAATCACTGAAAAACGACAAGCTAAAAAGCGAAATCGACTATAAAAAGGCGAATATGAATATCTACGAAGTACTAGCGATGTATGCATTACTGGATAAGTAGGTGTAAATCTTCCATAAAAAAATTTACTAAAAGCCTTGTAAATAATACTGTAATTGTTATAATAATATTTGTCTTAAAAATTAATCCACAGTAGCTCAGTGGTAGAGCTATCGGCTGTTAACCGATCGGTCGTAGGTTCGAGTCCTACCTGTGGAGCCATGGAGATGTACTCAAGTGGCTGAAGAGGCGCCCCTGCTAAGGGTGTAGGTCGGGTAACCGGCGCGAGAGTTCAAATCTCTCCATCTCCGTTATTAAACCATCACATTCGTGGTGGTTTTTTTGTGTCTATTTATTTAAATAATACTTAAAATTATTCACTAGTGTTGCATAAATAAATACAGAATTTTCTGAACTTTTATTTTCTACGAAAATTTAAAAATTGAAAACACCTAAACAGAGGTAGCGATCATCCATTTTTTTACTGATGTAATTACGTAATAA
>NZ_SCWA01000021.1 GCF_004359615.1 Macrococcus brunensis | reverse complement strand
GAAAAAACACTGTCACTGACAGACTTTCGGTCTCAAATAACTGTGAATATAACAGGAGTTTAATGAAAGCACAGGTATCTAGCTTCTTTGTATAGTAGTCTAAGTTCAGGATTTTCACCTGTTGAGAAATTTTCTTGAAATCTATCGGTGAAATCCATTGTTCAAATGATGATTTTCTAGTAAACTTATTCATGTTGAGATCCTTTGTATTGGATTTGGATGTGTATTACTACCTCCAACCATTATAAAGGACTTTTTTTGTACAGAAAATAAATTTTTAGAATATTCCATTTAAAACCGTAGGTTGAAATATTTTTATGCAACACTAGTGAAAATAAATACTATAATTAAAATGCTTACAGAAAAACAGATACCTTAAATGAAGAGGGGAGACAGCCATGCTTAAAATACTGAAAAAGTTATTTTCTAAAAAGGACAACGACAAGAAGAATGACTGGCCACCAAAACATTCAAATAGCTTATCGGATAAGGATATTGAACGCAGACTTGATGATGTAAAGTATGATGCGAATAAGGACATTCAGTATAGAGACGGTGGCGATATATCATAAAAATATGAAAAAGTCCCAGAACAAATGGAAATTCCAGGACTTTCATTTATTTAATATGAAACTGATAATCGTTCGTCCACTCATTCGTAATCACCAACTCGTAATCCAGCCCACGAGCATCTGCGCCCCTGACTAATTGATTGATTTCCTGCCAGTTGAAATAGGATTCGGTTAGAAGAAGGATAGCACCTACATTGATAATCAGCAGTGTAGTAATAAGGGTTCGCCACAATTGTTTAGACATTATGATCACCGTATTCCTTTATTTGTTAATAATAGTATATAAGGAAACACTGATAATTGGAAGATAATTCAATAAATTTATAACTCAATTAGAAGGAGAGTCATGATTTCTGAAGAAAGACTGGCAATCCTTGGTCGTATTAATAATGAAAAAGAAAATATGCTGAAATTTATCGAAAATCCCAGTAAGAAAAATGAAAAAGCGGATAATAAAGTAAGCGATACGTTCACTGTTGGTTTTAGAAATGAGTCTTCACTACCTGAAACACATGAGTATTACAGCAGATTAGCACGACAACTAAAAGAATATATACTGGTTAGGGCCTCTGTCATTGGATAAAGCAATCAATTTATATAGCAAGATACTTTATGGCAATGGGCCGACTGAACATGATTACGTCTGAATCCTGATAACGACTGATAGCTCAATCGACGAGGAAGGCTAATACTGTGTTATAGAAGGAAGACTGAAAAAACGCTGAAATTTCAGCGTTTTTTTTATTTTTTAATTCAGAGATTTAAGCAAAGATTTTAATTATAATATTTTATTTGGTTTTTATTAACCAAATTTATTTACATTCTAAATACACTGTGCTATATTTAATTTATCAAATAAATGGTTAATTATAACCAAAAGGAGAACATAATTGGATAACAAACAAAAAATATGGCGCTTCCTTGATTCAATCCGTAGTTTTGGCAAGATTGACTCACTGACGTTGATTCAGATTTATAAAGACTGGCTGCAGACGGGTGAGTTTAATCTCGATCAGCTTTCTTTTATGACTGATGAACAGAAAAATGAATTTAAAAAACTGCTTATAGGACTTAGCAATGAAGAGAAGAACAATTTATTCTACATAATCAACAGTATGGAACGCTCAAATGACCTCTTCGTCTTTGAAGAGGGGGAGAAACTGGCAATTCAGATTTTTGAAAGGCTGGCTGCGACAGACGGTACGGTACTCGATATCGGGTCAGGTTCCGGTCACTTCCTGCGCGAGATGCATCATGCGGGGATAGGTTCTGCCTATGAGGGTGAGGAGATCAACAAAAATGCGGCAGAAATCGCTGAAACTCTTTCTAAATTAAGCGACATCAGACGATTTGATGTTAAAACGACGGATTCACTGACAAACTGGAATGATAAGCAGTACGACATGGTCTACAGCAATATGCCTTTCCTCGGCAGAATACCGCAGGAAGTGCGTAATGAACTGCCGAAGTTGATGAATAAACCGCCGCTTGCAGTTGCTAAAATCGGTATTTCAGACTGGGTATTTATGCTGCGAATTTATGAGTCGCTGAAAGACAATGGAATCGGTATAGGAATTGTCAGAGGAGCTGCTCTTAATGCGATCCGTGACAAGGAAGTCCGTCGTTGGTTTATTGAAGAGAAATGTATTAAAGCAATTATCCAGCTGCCGGCCGCACTGATGGATTATACAGCAGTTCCTACTTTTATGATTATCCTCGATAAGCAGGACAACGACCGGATTATGATCATGGATGCGAGCGAAGAATGCGTCAAAGGCAGCATTAGAAACCATAATGCCTTCAGTGATGACAATATAGAAACCATCCTGCACGCACTCTTCAACGAAACGAAAATCTCGAAATACGTCACACATCAGGAAATTGCGGAAGTTGACTATAACCTGCATCCACAGGTTCATATGATGAACTCAGAACTGAGCCTTGTTAATCCGGTCAAGCTGAGCTCTATCGCAGAACTGATTCGAGGCCGAGACATCGACAAGAAGACACTGGATGCTGATAAGGATAAGACGCAGGCAGGCTACCTGCTGAACCTCAGTGATATTGAGACTATCTTTATCGACGAACTAGGGCAGTCTATCAGCGAGGAGTTGCTGGAAGCAAACAGCAAGATGCGTGTGAAAGAGAACGACCTCATTATCACAAGCCGCGGGTCTAAACTACGCGTTGCCATTATCGATCAAGCAACAGCGGATAAGAAAGTCATCGTGAGTTCTAATATCACGATTATCAGACCAGATGTGACGAAGATAAATCCGTACTATCTGCTTGCCTATATGAACAGCGAACTCGGTATGTATATGATCAATCGCATGAATACAGGCAGTGTGATATTCACATTTACTAACAAGAAGCTGGCAGAATATCAGGTGCCGATGTTAACAGAGGAAGAGATGGATACAATCTCAGATGAAATGAAGCTCGAACTCGCGAATTATAAACGCCTGCTGAGAGATATCAAGAAGTTCAACGATAAGTTACCGACAATCTACACCCAATTCAAAAAGGAGGAATACTAAATGCAACTTGCTGCTGATAGGTTAATGGAGATGCTGGAGGAACTATTTGAGAGAATCAAGCTTGAAGCGATTATGGAGAACAGAACAGGTAATATCGAGACCTTCAAAGTGAAGTACGACCTGGGAGAAACGCAAGAAGCGGCCTACAGCTTCAATGAAAAATCCAAAATCCTCATCATAGGTGTGAACACGGCTTCCATTAAAGCAAAAGACATTCAGGGCATCTTCAAAGCAGCGAGTATTCCCGAGCAGTTTGAGATTATCAGCTACGATGAAGCCAAGAACTTCAACCTGAAGAAGCTCGAATATACAACCGCCTACTCAGACATCTTCATCGGCACAGTGCCTCATTCTATGAAAGGCATGGGTGACATGAGCAGCGGGCTGTTGAAACTGGAAGAGGGATCTGAAGTCATCTATCCGAAATTGCATGTCTTGCGGAAAGAAAATAAGGAACTCGGCATCAATAAGACGAACCTGAAGCAGGCGATACAGAAATCGGCGTTGATGAAGATGAGAGCAGGATAAGTTTATACATATAAATAACCAATGTATATTAGAAGTAAGATTTCTTTAATGATATATCCTACTAGGAATACATAAATAAAATTACAAATCAAAATATGGAACATTAATTTAGAAATAAGAATTAATTATTAATATATAATTTTTTAAAAGGAGAAATAAGTGAACATTGAAAGGTATATACTTTTTCGCGAAGGATTAGTCTATCCAGGACTATTAATAAGAATTGTAGAAGCGATTAATAATACAGAAGAAACTTTGGAAAATATTGATGATTGTATATATATCCAACAAATTTTAAAATATATTAAGTGGCTTTCAACCAATAAAGAAGTAAGTGAAAAAATGTTAAATGAATCCGGCTTAACAAAAGAACTCCTAGACGAAGGTGAAAAAATCTTACAAAAAAGAATTAATATATACCTAAATACTATAAAGTTGGCCGATATACAAGTGTTCTTAAACAGTGATTCAATATATGACTTCAAACTTTTTCTAGATTTAATCAAAGATTATAAAAAAACAAACTTGATTAACCAAGAAACTTTTAATCAAATATTAGATGCTAGAAAAGTTCATCTTTATGATATTTTAAAAACCAATTGGTTCGTTGATGAGCATAAAGAAATTATAAAACACGAATTGATAAATAGTAAACAAGCTGCAAATATTTTAATAAAAGCAAATTATAAAAATAAGAATACTGAGAATGTAAAAAAACTAGAAGTTGATGATGAAACATTTTCTCAAATAATTGAGAAATATATTGATGAACTTAATATCATAGACTCAGACTTAAATATATTAAGTGATAGCAAAGGAGCATTATTTCAAATATCACCTGCTCTAAAACTTAAAGCGAAGAAAAAATATGATGAATTAACTAAAAAATTATTAAATAAACACTCTCCGGCAGGTTTAGAATTTGGTGTAAAAATAAAGCAAAATAAAGAACAAATACTTCCGATTACTTATTCCCAGGATGGTCATTATCTCGTAATGAATATCAATTCAAGTATTTGGGCGACTGATAATGACGAGTTACTAAATTATTTTTATTATAATACTTTCATCTTTAATGGTTATGGAGTATTAAATATTACTAACAAAGAAAACGGAGCATTAGCCTCATTATTTTCTATGGACTATGACAAATTTTACGAAATGGATACTGTCCAAAGAAGCTACTTTATGTATGATCAATCATTTTTGTATGTAATGAATGAGTTTCTAGAGCATAACAATAAAACAGTCTTAGATTTAATTCAACATTTTATAAATGATATATTAGTCAAGGACTATAAAATCGAAAACATCAAGTTTACATTACCTAAAAGTGAAGATCAGAATGAAATAAACAGAGATTTAAGTTTGAAGATTGAAACTTTGTTGAAGTATTATCAATATTATGTTGAGTATGGATATGTAAATACTGATGAAATTAAAATGGGATATTCTTTACCAAAGATTAAGGATTTAAAAAGCCAAAGCAAGATGTATATTAAAATCAAAAATGATTTTAATATCAATAAAATTTGTCAACTTTTGTATAATGATCAATCTCCACTATATATTTATTCAGTTACGGAACTCCAGACAAAAGGTTGTTTCTACCTACAGTTTGAAAATAATTCATTGGAAATTAATGATAAGTTAAAAGATAATGAACTTGTAATGTTCTTACTAGAACAAAACATTTTAAAAGAAGAAAACGATACCTTAAAGTTTATCGATTTTAATATTATTTCAGTTTTGTATCATTTATACAATAAGCATTATATGAACTTCTATTATTTAAATGGTTCAGTTCAAAATGAAATAAATAAACTAATTGAGTTAGGGTATGTGGAGTGGGAAAATGGATTATTTACAACTGAAGAAAGTAATATAGTCAGCTTTTTACTTAATAATGAACTATATGAAAATGCGGTTGCCGTAAGAAATAAATATGCACATCCAGAAACGTTGGATGAATATACGGGAAAAGAAGTATATGAAGATTTCATTACAATTCTGCAATTGTATATCTACATAATAATGAAGATAAACGATGATTGTCGAATAACACAATTTCTTAACAAAGAAAATCAATAACTATTTCTTAGAAAATTAGAGTTTTCAAATCAAAATAACTTACATAAAGTGCTGTAATCAATTCTAAGTCTGCAATAAATGCGGACTTTTTTTATTACACCATATATGGTATTCAATAGTTAATGTATAATTGGTATTAAGAGTAAATAAATGTATAAATACCGATAAGAAGGTGACCCTATGTCCTACCAATCCGAGCTTGCACTTGAAGAGCTGACTATCAGCCAGCTTGTCTCTAAAGGCTATGAACGTATCAGATTGAAAGATGATCAGGCTTTAATTAATAACTTCCGGCAAATCTTAAACGAACGACACATGGATAAACTGAATCATGAGCCGCTCTCAGATACTGAGTTCGACCGCTTGATGACGCAGATTAATGGTAAATCTGTTTTTGATAGTGCCATGATTCTGCGCGATAAATTCGTTTTAAAGCGTGATGATGAGTCAGAAGTCTATCTGGAGTTCTTCAATACTGAAAAATGGTGCCAGAATAGATTTCAGGTTACGAATCAGGTAACTGTTAATGATACCTACAAAGGTCGTTATGATATTACGCTCTTAATTAATGGGCTGCCTGTTACTCAGATTGAGCTGAAGAGAAGCGGTGTTGCGTTTTCTGAAGCTTTTAATCAGGTAGAGCGTTATCGCAGGCATAATTTTACGGGTCTATTCCGCTATGTTCAGCTTTTTGTTATTAGTAACAGTGTTGAAACACGTTACTATGCGAATAGTGACAAGGAGATAAATAAATCTCATATGTTCTACTGGAGCGATGAGAAGAATAATCGGATCAACAATTTAAAGGATTTTGTAGAATCGTTCCTCGAACCTTGTCATCTCGCTAAGATGATTGCACGTTACATGGTAGTGAATGAGACAGACCGCATTCTGATGGCGATGCGTCCTTATCAGGTGTATGCAGTTGAAGCGATTATCAATCGTGCACTTGAGACCAACAATAATGGTTACGTCTGGCATACGACAGGAAGCGGTAAGACATTGACCTCCTTCAAGGCAAGTCAGCTGCTTGCGAAAGAACCGGGTATCAGTAAAGTCATCTTCCTAGTCGATAGACGAGATCTTGACAGTCAGACTCTAGCTGAATTTAACAAGTTCGAAAAAGGCGCAGTGGATATGACTAATAATACCTATACACTGCTTAACCAGCTAGGTGACCGTTCAAAAACGCTGATTGTCACTACCATTCAGAAGATGGCTAATGCGATCAAGAGAAATCATCCTGTGATGAAGCAATACGAGACCGAGAAAGTCGTCTTTATTATTGATGAGTGTCATCGTACGCAGTTCGGTGAAATGCACCGGTTGATTAAACAGCAGTTCAAGAATACGCAGTACTTCGGATTCACGGGTACACCGCGATTCCTCGAAAATAAAAGTCAGGATGGACGAAGTACCGCAGATATCTTTGAGAAATCATTACATAACTACTTAATCAAAGATGCCATTCGTGATGGCAATGTACTGGGCTTCTCTGTTGAGTACATCAACACATTCAAAAACGAAGTCGATACGACGAATGAAGAGTTTGTAGAGTCTATCAATACGGATGAAGTCTGGATGGCTGATGAGCGTATTCAGATGGTAGCTGGACATATCTATCGTAATCATCATAAGAAGACGCGTAATCAGCAGTATTCAGCAATCTTTGCGACTCAGAAGATACCGATGGCAATGAAATATTATCGGGCACTTAAAGCTTTATCAGAACGAGAGGGAGAAAATGGACTTAAAATCGCAACCATCTTCACTTATCAGCCCAATCAGGATATGCGTGATGGTGAAGTGACGGAACACGCGAAAGATGAGTTGGAAAGTGTAATCAAAGACTATAACCAGACTTTCGGCACAAATTTCTCGACTGATACTTATGACAGTTACTTCGCAGATATCTCGAAACGTGTGAAGAAAGGCATCAAAGATCAGAAGATAGACATACTCATTGTCGTCAATATGTTCCTGACAGGCTTTGACTCCAAAGTACTGAATACACTATACGTGGATAAAAATCTGAAACATCATGATCTGATACAGGCCTACTCGCGTACTAACCGTATTGAAAAAGAAACAAAGCCTTATGGGAACATTGTTGCATACCGCAATCTGAAGAAAGCGACAGATGATGCCATCAAACTCTTCTCAGAGACAAATGATACAGAAGTAGTCTTAAGTCAGTCATATAATTTCTATCTGGCTAAGTTCCTAAAAACTCTTAGCGAGCTCTATAAAATGGCACCGGAGCCCTCACAAGTCGATGCGATAGAAGATGAAGAAAAACAGAAAGAATTTGTTGAGACCTTCAAGCAATTATCTAAGACCTTGCTGATGATGAAAACATTTGATGAGTTTGAATTCAATGAAGCGGTACTCGAGATTGACCAGCAGACATATGAGGACTTTAAGGGTAAATATCTGTATCTGTACGAAATGACAAAGAGACGTAATGACAGTGATAAAGCATCAATATTAGAAGATATAGACTTTGAAATTGAAATCATGCGCAACGATATGATCAATGTCAGTTACATCCTTAATCTATTACGAGACATCAATCTAGAAGATACAAAAGAACGTGATAAGACGAGAGAGCAGATTCACAAGTTACTTGATAAAGCAGATGATGAAAATCTACGTCTGAAGCGTGATTTAATCAGAGCATTCCTGGATAAAGTAGTCCCTAACTTACTGCCTGGGTCCAGTATTGATGATGCATTTATGGACTTTGAAGAGGAAGAGAAACAAAAAGCGATTGAGTTATTCTCTAAAAAGTTCGAATATCCGCAGCAGCAACTGAATCGATTAGTATCAGAATTTGAGTTCAGTGGTCAATTAGACCGATCAGAAGTTGGAAAGCCATTATCAGGTGGTTTAATTACGAAGCGTAAGAAGATAGATGAGATACAGACATTTATTAAAGAGACGTCAAAAATCTATAGTAATGAGAATTAATATATCAAATAGCGAGTAATTTTTTTAAATTACTCGCTATTTATTTATCTGAGGTTTATATTATTTATGTAATATTAATAAATTACATGGAGGGAATATGAAGTTAGATGAATTAATGTCTATTGAATCCGGAACTTTAGTATCCCGATTACAAAGTGATTCTAGTGGCAAAACTTATTATCTATATGATCAATCTTCATTTGCTGAGGATAATGGTGTCTTTATGACAGAGAAAGTAAGTCATAAGACAATTAAATTGAATGACGTATCAAAAGTTCAGATGATTCATCAAAATGATATTGTAGTTAACTTGGCAAGTTCGGAAAGTTCATTGGTAAGTAAAAAGCATGAAGGTTATATACTCCCTTATAACTATTGCAAGTTAAATAACTTTAGAAATATCGAGCCAGGGTACTTTCATTATTGGTTGAATTCATCTATAGAGGCAGCCTCTCAATTAAAGCTGATACACCAAGGTGCTACATTAATTAAAAAGTTATCAGTCCAACAGATTAAAGAGTTCTCTATCACATTGCCATCAAGTGAAAAACAGGAAGAAATTGCATTGCTGAATCAATCTCGAATGAAGCTGAAGTATTTGCAGGATAAAAGACATTATCTTTTATCAATTCTAATAAAAAATAAAGTTTTTTAACCATGGTGTTTAATAATAAAGATGAAAAAATTGGAGGAAATATTAATGATGTCAGTTACAGAAGCACAGAAACAGCAGCAAGCAGAATTGCATAAGAAACTATGGAGTATTGCAAATGATCTACGAGGTAATATGGATGCGAGTGAGTTCAGAAATTATATCTTAGGTTTAATCTTCTATCGCTTTCTTTCAGAAAAAACAGAAGAACAGATTAATGAGTTATTGAAAGACGATGATATCAGTTATGAAAATGCATGGGAAGATGCTGAATATAAAGAAGCCATCACTGATGAATTGACAAAACGTATTGGTTTCGTTATTGAACCTCAGTATTTATTCAGCAAGATGATTGCAGACATCATTGCTAACCAATTCAGTATTGAAGATCTCTCTAAAGCAGTAAGCAAAGTAGAAGAGTCAACATTAGGTCATGACAGTCAGGATGATTTCATCAACCTCTTTTCTGATATGGACTTAAATTCATCACGTCTCGGTAATAACGTATCAGCGCGTACAAAGTTAATTTCTAAAGTCATGATGAATTTATCTGAGTTACCATTCGTACATTCTGAACTAGAAATCGATATGCTAGGTGATGCGTACGAGTATATGATTGGGCAGTTTGCGGCGACAGCAGGTAAGAAGGCAGGAGAATTCTATACACCACAGCAGATCTCTAAAATTCTCGCTAAAATTGTCACAATGGGAAAGACAGATCTTAAAAACGTCTATGATCCTACTTGTGGATCAGGATCACTTCTTCTTCGTGTTGGTAAAGAAGCAAAAGTACGTCATTACTATGGCCAGGAATATAACAGTACAACTTATAACTTAGCCCGTATGAACATGTTACTTCATGATGTAAACTTCAATGCTTTCACAATAGAAAATGGAGACACATTGGAAGAACCAGCTGTTATTGAAGAGAAATTTGAAGCGGTTGTAGCGAATCCACCATACAGTGCGAAATGGTCAGCTGATAATAAATTCTTAGACGATGAGCGTTTCTCTGACTACGGCAAGCTAGCACCTAAATCAAAAGCAGACTTCGCATTTGTTCAGCATATGATCTATCACTTAGATGATAATGGCACAATGGCAGTTGTTTTACCACATGGTGTGTTGTTTCGTGGTGCAGCTGAAGGTGTGATTCGTAAGTATCTGATCGAAGAGAAAAACTATCTGGATGCAGTCATTGGGTTACCAGCTAATATCTTCTATGGTACAAGCATTCCAACATGTATCTTAGTATTCAAGAAGTGTCGTCAGATAGATGATAATGTCCTGTTTATTGATGCATCAGAAGAATTTGAAAAAGGGAAGAACCAAAATAATCTGACAAGCGTGCATGTTGATAAGATAGTTGAAACATTCCAAACAAGAGAAACAATTGATCGTTACAGCTATGCAGCGACGTTAGATGAAATAAAAGAAAATGACTATAACTTAAATATTCCGAGATATGTTGATACATTTGTTGAAGAAGAACCAGTTGATTTAGAAAACGTACAGCAAGAACTGAAAGATATCGATAAAGAGATTGCAGTACTAGAAGAAGAAATAAATGGATATTTAAAAGAATTAGGAGTCTTATAACATGACTAATGAAAAACGAGTACCAAAACTAAGATTTCCTGAGTTCAGTGGGGAGTGGGAAGAAAAAATCTTAGGTGATTCAATGACCCTCTTGAAAAGTGGATTATCAAGAGAACTGAGCTCAGAAGATATTGGTTATCCAGTTATCCGAGCAAATAACATTCAAAACTATAGATTAAAGTTACAAGATATAAAGTACTGGTATGTTAAAGATCCACAAGGAGCAAACACAGAGAATTATTTATTAGAAAAAAATGATATTTTAGTTAACTTTATTAATAGTGAAGCGAAGATGGGAACATCTTGTATTATAAAAAAAGAACTTCCAAGAAAAATGATTTATACTACAAATATATTAAGATACCAAGTTAATGAATTTAACGATTCCTATTTTCATTATTCGTATACTCAAACCCTAAATTATAAAAAATGGATAAGAATCATTACGAAGCCAGCAGTTAATCAAGCTAGTTTTACAACAGTAGATTTTAAAAAGATACCATATTTTGTACCTACTTTAAAGGAACAACAAAAAATTGGTGAGTTTTTTAGTAAGCTTGATCGACAGATTGAGTTGGAGGAGAAGAAGCTGGCGTTGTTGGAAGAGCAGAAGAAGGGGTATATGCAGAAGATTTTCTCGCAGGAATTGCGGTTCAAGGATGAGCATGGTGAGGATTATCCGGAGTGGGAGAAATTTAGAGTGGATGAAATATGCAATCTATCAATCGGATTCACTCCAAGCACAAAAGATGAATTACTATGGACTGGCAGCATTCCATGGATATCAATAGCTGGTATGAATTCAAAATATATAAAACAAGCCAACAAAACGATATCTAAGGAAGCAATAAGAAAAAAAGAAGCAGTCAAAGCTGGAACTTTAATAATGAGTTTCAAACTGACAATTGGAAATGTTGCAATATTGAAAAAAGATATGTATACAAATGAAGCCATATGTCACTTTAATTGGATACACAATAATATTAATAATGAATATGTTTATTATTATTTAAAAACTATTGATGTAAAATCATATGGTTCAAGAGCTGCTAAAGGTATAACTTTAAATAATGAAAGTTTAAATAGTATTTTATTAAAACTTCCTCAGAGAGAAGAACAAGATAAAATTTCTAATTTTTTAAAAACAATAGACGATAAAGTTACGCTTGTAAACGATAAAATTAAACTTAGAAAAGCACTTAAGGATTATTTTTTACAAAACATGCTGTTATAAACTAAAAAGTGAATTAGAGTTATAAATAGTTTAAGAGTAAACAAACCTTTAATTTAAAATGAATAGCATTTTGAAATAATAATAAAAGGAGCTTTACTAATGGATGATTTTAAATTATTAATTATAGAAATAGTTTTAGTTTCTATTTTGATTCCATTGTTTATTTATATATATAATCGATTCTCTCGAGTAAAATTAGATAAGAAATATAGTTTGACAAAGTCATTAAATTTAAATCATTCTCTTATTGAAGACAATATGAAGTGGAGTTACGGTCAAGTACAATTTAACATTAATTTTATTAATAAATCTAAAAATAATAAAATAATAAAAATTAAAGAATTAGAATTTGAAACTGTAAATTATGAACTAATCGAATTTGATAATATTATTTTTGACTATACTATAAAGTTCGAAAATGGATCATTTATAGGAAGAAATGAAAAAATTGATAGATTTTATTTATATATTATTAATAATGGTACATCTCAAAGCAAATCTGAAAATCTTTTAATTTCAGTATTTGGAGACGAAAAACTATTATTCAATAAAACAAAAGAAATCTTATTAAGTAGAGGAGAAATACAAGAAGCAATCCAAGTAAGCTTAAATGATCATAGTTTAATTGATAACTTTAATGAATGTGAATATAAAAATTTAATACTTAAAATTACATATAAAGATATTACAGAAGAAATAAGAATTAAGTTTTCAAATGGAAAATTTGTATATTCTAGCCCTCAATTAGGTGCAGGTTCAGGAGTTACTTCTGGTAACATAATAGATTTAGTAATTAATAAAAATGAGAAAAACTATAATTACGAACCGCTTAAAATTGAAAAAGACAGTAGTGAAAAATTGAAAATTAAAGTTTTTTCCGAGAATTCAGCCTCTTTTGATTTCATTATTCATTTTAAAAGAAAAGTTATAAAGGAAAGGGTTACGATAAAAGTTCCGGTCTATAATATAATAAATTATGAAAGTAAATTACTACCCTTCAGTTCATTCTCTGAATTTATGTTAAAAAATAATATCAAAAAATTTGAATTGAGTGATAGCTTAATAGATACTTCATCTTTATATTTTTATAGAATAAATAATTACCTAGAAAAACAAAATCAATCTTTTTAATGCTCTCTGATTAATTTAAAATTAAATTATTAATAATCTGTATTTGAAAATTTCAGATAAACCCTTCATGTACGATCATAAGAAAGATTTAGAAATACTAATTATGTATTATTGGTTGCATGATATAAGTGGTGAAGAAGAATACTGGAAAGAGTATTATCTTAAATATTTTCACCGATACCTTTAGAAGAATGACTATGAGATTAGTTTGATTAATTGCCATTTCGAACAAAAGTTTATTACATTGAGAGCAATAAAAGATCCTTTTTGATGGAATTTTTAGACATAACTATAAGTATCACAATAAAATTCTATAAGAATCAAAAATAGATTGATAGAAAAATTGAGACAAGTTTAATTTCTTGTCTTTTTTATATTGTCTCAATTAGTATTTGTAATTTTCTGAAAATATAACTATACTAAAAGTGTAATATGAATTTATAAGGAGGGGCTCAAATGGCGAAAAAAATCTTCGAAATCGATTTAACTAAAAAGATGCACGAACAGAAACATCCAGGACATAATAGATGGCATCCTGATATTCCGGCTGCTTTTTCTGTTGAACCTGGTGAAGTTTTTAAGATGGAATGTTTAGATTGGACGGATGGTCAGATCAGCAATAATGATGATCCATCAGATATTAAGAACGTTAATTTGAAGCGTGTCCATGTTCTGAGCGGTCCGGTTCATGTCAACGGTGTGGAACCTGGTGATTTGTTAGTGGTTGATATTTTGGATATTGGTACTTTTAGTGCGCATGAGTGGGGTTTTAATGGTATTTTTGCTAAGGAAAATGGCGGTAGTTTCTTAGTGGATCATTATCCAGATGCAGCGAAATCGATTTGGGATTTTGAAGGTATTTATGCGACGAGCCGTCATGTCCCTAACGTTAAATTTGCAGGTATCATTCACCCCGGTTTAATTGGTGTTGCGCCGAGTCAGGAGATGCTGGATGAGTGGAATAGACGTGAGAAAGCACTGGTCGATACGAATCCGAATCGTGTGCCGGCATTAGCGGAGTTACCAGATCCGGATTCTTGTGTCCTTGGTACGTTGAAAGGCGCAGATTTTGACCGTGTGGCTAAAGAAGGTGCACGTACTGTACCACCACGTGAGAACGGTGGTAACTGTGATATCAAGAACTTATCGAAAGGTTCTAGAATTTACTTCCCAGTATTCGTTGATGGTGCTAAGTTATCTGTCGGGGATTTACACTTCTCTCAGGGTGACGGTGAGATTACGTTCTGTGGCGGTATTGAAATACCAGGCTGGATTGAGCTTAAAGTGAATGTCATTAAAGGTGGCATGGAGAAGTATAAGATTAAGAGAAATCCGGCATTCCAACCAGGTCCGGTTATGCCGCATTATAATGAATACTTAGTATTTGAAGGGATTTCAGTGAATGAGTTTTCGGGTGACCAGACCTATCTAGATGCCAATACTGCGTACAGAAATGCATGTCTCAATGCGATTGAATTCCTGAAATCATGTGGTTACACAGGTGAACAAGCTTATATGTTACTCGGATCAGCACCTGTTCAAGGTAACGTTGCGGGTATCGTTGATATTCCAAATGCATGTTGTACAGTCTCTTTACCTAAAGAAATTTTCTTGAATAACATCATTCCAAGACTTGATGAATAATGCCTGAATATACATTTGTCTGCCAACGTTGCGGAGAGTATGACACTTGGAAATCAATGAACAGTAACCTGCAAGAAGACACGTGCCCTGAATGCAGTGAAGTGACCAAGCGAATCTATAAAAGCTTTAGAACGAATCAAATGGATTCAAAGTTATACAAAAGAATCAATTCAGGCATGACACCGAAAATCGTTAAACGCGAAAACCTTCCAAAGAGCAATGTAAAACAACTCAATCGCAATAAAAATCCTATGCCATGGACGTTATAGGGAATTAGCTTGCACTGTGAAAGTGTAAGCTTTTTTGATGAACTTTTAGAAAGTTTAAATGATGCTCATCTCTACCTTAAAGTTTCCTTAAACTTTCTATCCTTAAGCCATTTTCTGGTTACCTCTATGATAGACTAGAGGCAAATAACTGGTGGAGGGATGGAAATGAAAAAGTTACTGCTTGCTTCACTCGCTGCAGGTGTTCTTCTTGCAGGCTGCTCTGAAGAGAAATCAAATGAGAAATTCGAGAAGGAAGAACAGGAGCTGTCAAAAGCGACGAAGAAGTATGATCTGGTGTTTGCTGAACTGATTGCGGATGGTGATAAAGATACGGCAACTTATCAGATTGCTTATAAAGATGGTGGCAAGATCAAGTATCTGGTTAAAGACGGGGACCATTATCACGAGCGTATTCTGAAGGACCCGGAGGCAAAGCCTTATATGGTACGTAAGCCTGATAAAGAGAAAGAGGTTTTCGTTTATCGGCAGCCATACATGGTTTACGGTCAGGATGAGTCTTTTGAAGCAGACGTTAAAGATAAATCTGTTGTGAAGTAGGTGAGGGTATGAAGAAGTTATTCATCTGCTTGATAGTTGTTATGTTGAGTTTCAGTCAGTCATCTGAGGCGGTCGCTAAGGGTGGAGGGAGCAGTTCCAGTTCGAGTAGTTCTGCTGGTTCGAGCAGTTCTGCTCGTTCGAGTGCAGCGGCTACGCGTAGTGCGGTCAGTGCGTCTCGTCTGAATGCTGTCTCACGTATGAACAGTACCAGTCGGATAAGTCGTGCGAATGTCCAGCGTTCTCAGACTGCGAAATCTTTAGCGAGACCGCATGTGCGGGATTTCTCCGGTAAGTCCGGGCGCAATCACTACTTTGCTGCAAGTGCAGGTTACCAGAATAACTGGTTGATGTACTGGATGGTCATTAATGCCCATCATCTGACTGCGGCCAAGCAGCGCGCTGCACTGAATAAGTTATCTGACGATGCCGTCTATACGATTACAGTTGAACATAAAGGCGAGGATAAGGTGTATGCGGTGCCTCCTGATATGTATCAGAAAATCCAGAAAGGCAGCAAGGTGAGAATCAATGGCGGCAAAGTGGTGCTGATAAATGAATAAAAAGAAAAGAAGCATTCTGATGGTAAAGTCAGAATGCTTCTTCTGTTATGGTTTAATGGCACTGATAAAAAAGACAGGCGTGATATCGCCTTGCTTCAGTCGTTCTTCTTTGCCCGTGATGTCATCCAGGTAATCATGGTGAACGTCCTCAATGGTGAAGCCGATTGTCTCAAGTGTGCTGATATCCCAGTCAGGCCGCTTCTTATCACTTAAGTAGAGGTGGTGCATCATCTCGTGGTCATCTGGATGCTCTTCGCCGCCGTAGTTATAGACATTGACCTGATAGGTGTCTTTCACGTAACGTGCGAGTGTCTGAAATCGTTCCTGACGGTCAGCGTGATAGTGATGGCCGTACCATTCACCGTCGAAGATCAGCAGCTGACCGCCGGGCTTCAGCAGTCGGTGCCATTCCTGATAAGCTGCGACAGGTCTTTCAAGTGTCCAGACGAGGTTGCGGCAGATGATGAAGTCAAACGATGCAGCAGGGAACTGTGTATCAGCAGCATCTCTGACAAAGACGTCTGCTTCTATGCCTGCTGTCTTGATGTTGTTCTTCGCCTGTTCAATCATGTCTTCACTGAGGTCGATGCCTGTGACATGGAGATGTTCATCTGCTAACAGCACCGGGAATATACCGGGGCCTGTGCCGACATCGAGCAGTTCAATCGTGCCTTCATGGTGAATAGCGTTCTGGACATAATGTTGCCATCTGCTGCTGATATCAGAAGTAAGCTCCTGTCTGACGATCTCGCTGTAGTCTGCTGCGCTTTTGTTCCAGTGGTCTCTGATCATATTAATCCTCCCATTTCGTCATGAAGCTGCTGTCTGCCGGCAGCTGCGGTAAATATTTCTTGTTGAAGGCTGTCAGCTCCTTGATCGGTTCAAAATCCTTGAAGTAGTCCGGATAAAGCATCTTGCCGATGTATTCCATCAGCACGTAGTCTTTCATCGTCCGCATCAGATCGTTATCAAGTGCATAGACATGTCTGTTCTTCACAGCTGTCAGTTCTTCGAAGCCAGGTCGCGCTTTGACGAGTTGTGAGATGGACTGATTCGTCTCCCGCTTGCTGATTGTGTAGCCGGTTCTGATGGTCTTCATGTTCTTATCAGCATAGTTGCCGCCGTCCAGGAAGATGGCTTCCGGGTCCTGCTGAAAGAGGTACTCAGGGTCGACGTCGCCGAGTTCCTTCACTTTGTCTTCGTAGATATTCTTCGCGCCTGCTTCAGCAGCGAGCAGACCTAGCATATGACGGCCGTATGTTTTGCCGTATTCCTTGAAAGTAGGGCCGTTATAACGGAGTTCGAAGTAAGCGCTCTTCAGTTTATGGTCGGGTATTTTTGCGACTGCTTCCTTCACTTTCTTAACGTGCGCCGTGTAGTTGTCATTCAGTTCCTGGGCACGTTGCTCTGAGCTGAATAACTGACCGATGATGGTCGTGGACTTCGTATGGGCTTCCGGTGTCAGGTCAGTGTAATCGATGAAGACAACCGGTATGCCTGACTGCTCAAGCAAATTGATGTTATCTTCACCGATTGCATCGTACTGGTAGTTAGCGAATATCGCTACGTCCGGTTTCAGTGCAATGAGCTGCTCGATATCGAAGTTATCTTTCAAGGTAGAGCCGATATCTTTCATCTCTTTGAAGCCGGGTGACTGGTCACGTAATAGCTGATAGAACGTTTTTGAGTAATTCTCAGTGTCATAAGTGGAGGAAGCGATGACTTTTTTGAAGGCATCAGGTCCGGCGATCGTCAGCAGGTTCTCATAGTAATACGGATAATAGACTTTACTGATTTTTTTCGGGACAGCAACTTCGCGTCCTCTGACATCTGTGATTGTTGTGGTATCTTTTTGCACTTTCTGTTCACTGCAGGCTGACAGACAGAGCAGCAGTACAAGTAAAATGATTAATTTTTTCATAGTAATGTCTCCTTCGGTTGGATGGGGATAATAGAGATAAAGCCTGCAGGGGTGCGGCTGATTTCAAGTTTGACATCATAGAGGGTTTCCAGTCTCTCTCGTGTCATGAGGTCAGTGACTGTCCCTTCTGCTGTCAGCTGACCTTGCTGCATCACATAGAGCCGGTCAGCGTAGCGACTGGTCAGTGTCAGGTCATGCAGGACGATGATGCCGATTGCCTGCTGCGACTTGATGTAGTGTTTCAGTGTTTCGATATAATGCAGCTGATTAGCGAGGTCAAGTGCTGATGTCGGCTCATCAGCAATGATGACTTTCGGTTTCTTGATCAGCGCCTGAGCGAGCAGGATCATCTGCTTCTGACCGCCTGATAATGTCGAGAAATCCCGGTCGGCGAGATGGCTGAGTCTCATGTCTGACAGCAGATGTTCGACCTGCGTCAACTGCTCAGAAGAGACGCGCCAGTTGAGTTCAGCGTGAAGACCGAGCAGAATCACTTCAAAGACGGTCAGGTGTAAGTCCTCACTGCCCTGCGGGATATATGACAGGTCGCTGAAGCTGAGGGGCGCCTGATCAAGCAGCACCGTGCCGGACCCTTTCTCCAGTCCGAGCAGCGTCTTCAGCAGCATACTCTTGCCTGAGCCGTTGACGCCGATGATACAGGACAGCTGACCGGCGTCAAAAGCTGTCGTGACGTGCTGAACAATGTCATTTCTACCTTTCTTAAGTGACAGATTATTGACGGTTAACTTCATGACCGACCTCTCAGCGCAATCATACACATGAACGGGACCCCGATGATATGGGTCAGAATACCGATCGGAATAAGTGTGCCCGGGATGATAGATTTAGACAGAATAGAAGCAGCAAGCAGGATGGCGGCTCCGATAACAGCGGATAAGGGTGCAGTGAAACGGACATCATAACCAACAAGAAACTTGGCGAAATGGGGGGCAAGAAGACCGATGAAACCGATTGTGCCGACGTAAGAGACAGCGACTGCCGTGATAATAGAGCTGCAGATGAAGATAAAGATTCTGAAGCGATGTGTATTGAGCCCCATACTTCTGGCGCGGTCGTCCGACATCGTCATCAGATTCAGGTGCCACGCCTTACGGTAGCTGAGCGTGAAGAAGACGATAAACGTAAGCGTCGTCACAGTGACGCCGGTCCAGTTTGCTTTTGTCACGGAGCCGAAGACCCAGTTGACGATTTTCTGCACTTCACGTTCATCTGCCATATACTGCGTGAGCGACTGAAAGGCAAGAAAGAAGAAATTCAGCGACACACCGAAGAGAATCATCAGCTTCGGATCCATCTGCCGTCTGAACGCTGTCATTACCATCAGCCCGCTGCAGAAGAGGGAGAATAGGATGGCTGACAGCTGAATATTGACGACTGGATGGATGAAAGGGAAGCCGGTGACAATACTGACAGCAGCCCCGCAGCTCGCAGCCGATGAGATACCGAGCGTAAAAGGACTGGCAATCGGGTTTCTCAGGATGATCTGCATATAGAGTCCTGCGACACCAAGACATGCGCCGACGATTATACAGGTCAGTGCACGCGGCAGCCTGAGATTGAAGATAACCAGGTTATCAATCACGCTGTCCTTGAAATGGAAGAGCAGCTGCGTAAGAGAGACGTCATAAGCTCCGATTGTGATATCGATTATTAAGAAACAGACCACCATAAAAGCAAGAACGAAGATCATCCAGCCATTACGTGAAGTCTGCTGTCGATAAGCATTTGACATAATAACTCCTTTTTAAAACGTAATAATTACGAATTAACTTTACGCTTCTAGTTAGAAAGTGTCAAGGATGAATTGATAGATATTTAAAAATAAATGCTAGTTTACAGTTCTTACGCTTATCATAGTCAGGAAGCAGCAACGACTTAACATGGAAGTTGGTGACTACCACCCTGGGTCACAGCTTAAACTGAATCAAGCAGATTTTCGTCTGTAGAGCTGCACGATCAAAAAAGGAGGGGTTCACTAATCGGCTATTCTATCATCAGATAACGAAATATAAGAAGATATTCTGCAACTTATCAATCATTCTATTTACAGCTGAATCTTCATGTGCTATTATTCCTAGTATATTTATCGGAATAATAGGAGGTCGTATGATATGTTATGGACCATTATAAGTGGTCTGCTTGTCGGCGGGATGCTCGGCTTTGCGATGCAACGCACGCGTTTCTGTCTGACTGGCGGCTTTAGAGATATGTATGTTCAGAAAAGCAACAAGATGTTTTATGCGTTACTGATCGCCATCACCATTCAAGGTATCGGCTTATGGGTGCTGTCTGCGATTGGCTACCTGCATTTAAGTTATGACTCGTTCTCTGTTGTCGGCACAATGATTGGATCATTTGTCTTCGGCATCGGGATTATCCTTGCCGGTGGTTGCGCGACGGGGACGTGGTACCGTGCGGGTGAAGGGCTGATCGGCAGCTGGATTGCTCTTTTCATGTATGCCTTTTTCGCTGCCATGACTAAGTTCGGTGTCTTCAAGCCGCTTCTTGATAAAATGAATTCAATGACCGTCGCTGAGGCCGATATGACTCAATTAACAGGTCTGCCTTACTGGTTACTACTGTTAGTGCTCACTTTAGTGACACTCTTTGTCGTCAGAAAAGAGTTGTCTAAACCGAAACCGAAATTTGCGGTGCCGACGTTAAAACCGAAATTTACCGGTGTCCGTCATATGTTATTCGAGAAAAGGTATCATCCATTTATGGCGGCTGTAGTAATCGGTTTAATCGCACTTATTGCCTGGCCTGCCAGTATCTCGACAGGACGTGAAGGCGGTCTCGGGATCACGACACCGTCTGCTCATTTAGTGCAGTTCTTGTTGACAGGGGACGGCAAGCTACTGAACTGGGGTGTCTTCCTGATACTCGGTATCTTTAGCGGTGCTTATATCGCTGCTCGCGGGTCACGGGAATTCAAATGGCGTCTGCCTGATAAAATCACAATCAGAAACAGTGCCATCGGGGGTGCCTTAATGGGTGTCGGTGCTTCACTTGCAGGGGGCTGTTCAATCGGTAACGGTTTAGTAGCCACTGCAACCATGAGTGCCCAGGGCTGGCTATCTCTGATCTTCATGATTCTAGGGACATGGTTTATGAGTTACTTTGTGTTTATAAGACCGATGCGACAGGCTAAAAAAGTAGCAGTCAAACCACAGACTGCATAAGGAGAGATGAGATGTTATACGAATTAGGTACAGTAGGAATGGTCTGTCCATTCCCGTTAATTGAAGCACAGAAGAAAATGGAAGAGCTGAATCCAGGGGATGAGCTGAAAATTGATTTCGACTGCACGCAGGCGACAGAGGCGATTCCGAACTGGGCAGCACAGCAGAACTACCCTGTGACGAGTTATGAACAGTTAGATGATGCCTCATGGACAATCACTGTTCAGAAAGCATAACGATTTAAAGCAGACATCTTGGATGTCTGCTTTTTTTATAGGCTCATAAGTATCATTTATGATTCTATAAATATGATGGCTATGTTTCAGCTATGTTGAATGAACCGGAAAATGACTCATCAAGGAGCATTGATTATAAAGTTAAGGATATTCTTACCGGAGCACTTGTTGAACTTTCGTCGTATATTGTAAATTTCATAAAAATATTAAGTTTATTGTGTAAATTGTCTTTAAAGGTGCATACAGGGTCTATCTGAGAGTGTATAATATTGTTGAAATCAAATACAGGATTGGGAGGTAATTGAAATGAAAAAGCTTGCAACTGTCGTTTTTGCTTCTGCCCTTTTCGTTACACCGTTTGCTGATCACCAGGCTGATGCCGCTGCTGCTCCGTCGTATAAAGCACCTGACCTACTGAATACAACTGTCGCTAAACAGCTGAAAAATGATACGTTCGTCTATAAAAGAGTGGATGGTAAAGCTGTTAAAATCGGTGATACTTTCAAAACAGCGAAATATCAGTGGGGGCGTCCGAGCTATCTGTCCACCTACAGCCTCCTAGGCAATTCTTCGTTTGAAGCAGGTTATGGACCTCAGCCGATTGTCGTTCTGAAGGGCGCTACAGCTAAATATGTAGAGAACTTCAATAATGCAAAGGTTAACAGCTATCAGTTCTATTATGAGAACAAATATTCACCGACAGCCATTCAGAAAGTGTATGGAAAACCGACTTCAAGTTCCCGCCTCAACAGTCACGAGATTGAGCATTACTACAAAGATCTGTTTAAAGTTACTTAT
This sequence comes from Macrococcus brunensis, assembly GCF_004359615.1. GTDB lineage: Bacteria > Bacillota > Bacilli > Staphylococcales > Staphylococcaceae > Macrococcus > Macrococcus brunensis. Next base: position 5,966 of record NZ_SCWA01000021.1, on the reverse strand, counting down.
GAAAAGAATAATGAAGGTAAATGGAGAGTCCGTACAGTCATTTATGCAAAAAATATTTAACTGTCAGTGTGACCGGTACAGCTTGTACTGGTCTTTGCTTTTTCTGGAATTAAGCAGGGTTTAATCTTTTACTATTGAGGTATATTGTACAGTAGCTGTTACTTATAAGTATAAAGTGTTTAAAATTCTCTGAAGTATGAATTAAAGACATAGCAGCTGCCATCTAAAGGGGGGACGACCATCATGAAATCGGATAAACGCGTTCAGGAGAAGACGACCCGGGTAAAGATGAGAAATAGCATCAGAAGTTTCTAACTTAAAATGAGTCCGAAAATATAAGTGTTTAAATCTACAATTTATTGATCAAGTTCGAAAAAACGGAGATTCCTTATGGAGTTTCCGTTTTTGAATGCAAAAAAGCTCTCTTTTATTATGTATTTACTACAACAACGGATGTGTGTCATCGTGCATGATCTTGTCGAGTTGCTTCCTGAAAGTGAATCTGCAAGATTTGACGGTTTCCGTGAAACTTCTTCATATCAACCTGAAATGATGCTTAATATTATTCTTTATTCATGTGCGCAGTCTGTCTACTCTAGAAGACGGATTAAAGCCGCTCTCAGCGACATTAGAAGGAGGGGGCTATTGATTGAATCAAAATCAAAAAAGACGATGAAAATGTTTTTCAAATTTTTATCGTCTTTTTTATGGTTCAGAACTATTAATATCCTAAATTCAAGAAGTCTTATGTTTCTACACTAGGCTGAAAAAAGACTTATGATGAACACCTTTAGTGGAAATGTTTTATAAATTTCGTTTGTCAAAATAAGCTAGACAATTTCTCATCTTCGATGAAACTCATAAATACTTCCAAAGGTGTCCTGTAACCAAGAGATTTTCTTGGTCGATTATTGAGGGAATGTGCAACTTGAATAATATAGTCATCTGTAACTGAGTTGAAATCCATCTCTTTGTCCAGACCACTTCTTCTGAGCATTCCATTTGAATGCTCATTAAGACCACGCTGCGAAGGTGTGCCTGGATCAGCAAAAAAGATAGATATATCGTGCTGATTACTGATTGACTTCCAGTTGGAAAACTCTTTACCGCAGTCAAATGTAAGGGATTTAGAGAGATGATGAGGTAAAGCCGAAAACATACTTTTCAGCGCTTTTTCAATGTCAGATGCCTTACGACCTTCCGGCCGCAGGGTGATGATCATCTTAAAAACACGTTCGACAAGGGTGATGACTGCGCTGCCATGATGACACCCGACAATCGTATCTCCTTCAAGATGACCGAACTCTGTATCAAAGTCAGGAAATTCAACCGTTCTTTCTGAGATATGACGTCTGAAAGCCTGGCGGCCTCTTTTCTCATAATAGCCGTTAGGTTTTCTCTTGCCTTTCATCGGCAGTGAATGAACAGGAAGAATACCTTCCTTGAACAATCTGTATAGCGTTTTAACAGAACAGCTGATAGATTCCTCATTTCTGCCTATGATGGTGTCAGGTGTCCAGCCGTCGGCTATCTTTTCGCGAATATAGCTGATCTGACGCTTAGGAAGGACGATTCTACGTCTACCGCAGAGAGATTTTCTTTTCTTATAGTTCTGATAGAACTCCAGTGTAGAGATACCTGCTTTGAATGCATTGATCACATTATAGACGGTCTGTCTTGAACGCTTAATTCTCCGACAGATCTCATTGACTGGAAGATTCTGATGGTAATATGATTCTATGAACGCAAGTTCATCCGTGGTAAGATGTGTATAGGCCATTTGTGCTAACTCCTTATGTTTTCTTTGGTCGGAAATACATATTGAGTTTAGCACAGAAGGCTTTTTTTAGTTGTCTAGCTTAATTTTACAATCGGCGAAATTTAAACATTGTAAATAAAAAGAATTTTTATATACTAATAAGTTATATAATAATTAACAAAAATTAAAGTAGACATTTATTTAAAAAATGTCCATTTTTAATATAACGCAATTAATCTATAATAAAATATGTTCAGTATTACAAAATACATCTCACACAACGGAGGAAAAAATTGAAAAAGAAACCTAATAGCAGACGCTTTGACTTTATGCCTAATACTATGAATAAATATTCAATTCGAAAATTCACGGTAGGAACTGCATCAATCTTAATTGGTTCATTCGTTTTTCTTGGATTAGATAATCAAGTTCAAGCAGCAGAATCTGATACAACAATCTTAACTACGGAAGCATCAACGACGGAAGGCGCAACGACAGAAGCACCGACGACGGAAGCACCGACGACAGAAGCACCGACGACAGAAGCACCGACGACAGAAGCACCGACGACAGAAGCACCGACGACGGAAGCACCGACGACAGAAGCACCGACGACGGAAGGCGCAACGACGGAAGCACCGACGACGGAAGGCGCAACGACGGAAGCACCGACGACGGAAGGCGCAACGACGGAAGCACCGACGACGGAAGGCGCAACGACGGAAGCACCGACGACGGAAGGCGCAACGACAGAAGCACCGACGACGGAAGGCGCAACGACAGAAGCACCGACGACGGAAGGCGCAACGACAGAAGCACCGACGACGGAAGGCGCAACGACAGAAGCACCGACGACGGAAGGCGCAACGACAGAAGCACCGACGACGGAAGGCGCAACGACAGAAGCACCGACGACGGAAGGCGCAACGACGGAAGCACCGACGACGGAATCAGTTACAGCACAGACAGAAGCTCTTAATAATTTAACAACGCAAGAAGAGAAACAAGCATCTCTATCTGAATATTACGCAGCTAATACAGGCGTATCAGCAGAAGAAGCGAATCTTGCTGTACAAAATTTAAACTTAGATTATACAAATTTAACATCAGAAGAATTAATGGCAGTAATGCTACAAGCAATTGCAGCAGAACAAGAAGCAAATACAGTAGAAGCAACGCCGGTTTCAACGACATCAAATACAGCAATGATGGAATCTATTACATTAGGTTCTGTAAATACAGTGAATACATTGACAACTAGTACAGGTACAGTGACAAATGCAAATGTCAATAACTACGTAACAGCGACTAACATTCAGTTAACACCGGTCGGTGAAGGGATTTATGCGCATAATGCTGATGGGACTAGGGTTAAAAATCCGGATGGGACCGATCAATTAGCTACTAATCCTGAAGTTTGGACTACTTATAATGGATACCTTGTTCTTTCAGCAGATTATGCTATTGATAATTCCGTGAATTCTGGAGATTATTTCACTATTGATTTCGGTGATAATATAAGACCGGGAACCTACAATACACCTTATGATGTTCCGAATTTAAAGGATGCTAGTGGACGTACTATTGCTATTGGAACGTATGATGCAACTACTAATATTGCAAAGTTTACATTTACTGAAGTAGTTGATTTGAGTGAAAATATTACAGGTTCATTTTCTTTGGAAACTTTTCCACGTGAATCTGCATATATTCAGGATAATGTAGTTACTCCTGTAACCGTAAATGTAGCTGGAGAATCATATTCAGAGAACGAAATCTTTGACTATGGAAATAAGTCTACAGATGAAATTAATCCATATACTTCTAAACCAGAAGTAACTTTAACTACTTATGATACTATAATCAGTGGCTTAAATACTATCAATACTAGCAATAACACTGTCACTTCAACGACTTATGTTAACCACGGCGGTTATGATATTACTTCCAGTACAGTTTCTGTTGTATTTAGTGGTGGTGGTTTTGATTATAATGATGTTAATGCATTTAAAATATATTCTACAACTTCTCAAAACAGAACTACTGATTTAGTAGATAACTTCACTCCATTAATTGATAGTACTGTAACTGTAGTTGATCCTAGTAAATATACTATTCAGGCAAATGGTGATGGTACTGTAACTGTAACTTTTAAGGATACTACAGTTCTTCAAAATCAAGGAAGTTATATTATACAGGCTACTGCAACTAGAGATACTGCTGAACCCATTAATAATCCAAATGTAAATTCACCTAATACCCCTTACATTATGGCTGATATATCTCCAGTAAGTTATATTTCAGGTGGTACTACTTATACTGCGGATGATAAACACATTATTAATTTCTATACACAACGGTTGACTTCTACAGCAGCAGGAGAGATTTGGAAACTAGGAGATTATGTTTGGGTTGATACAGATAAAGATGGCATTCAAGATGCTGATGAAGCAGGAAATCCAGATGTTGCTGGTATAACTGTTAATTTATTAGATGATACAGGTATAAAATTAGCGACGACAACTACCGATGCTAATGGTTATTATGAATTTACTAATTTATTAAGTGATTATTATAAAGTTGAATTTATATTGCCTACAGGTTATGAAGCAACTACGGCAAATGTGACAGGCAATACTTATAGAGATCAAGGTGATAGTAATATAGATTCAGATATCATATTAAGTGGTACTAGTTATATTGCAAATGCCAGAATCAATGGTGCGGATAATCTGAATATTGATGCAGGTATAGTCCCTTCTACTGTTGTACCTCCGACTTATAGTCTTGGTAACTATGCTTAGTTGGATGGAGACAATGATGGTATCCAAAATAGTTCTGCTGATGACATTCCTTATGAAGATGTAGTAGTAAATTTATATGATCAAAATGGTGTATTTATTGCTTCAACTACTACAGATGCTACGGGAGCGTATCTGTTTACAGGGTTGAATAATGGAACATATCAGGTTGAATTTATTAATCCCGATAGTACATTATTTATACCTACAGTAGCTAATACTAGTGATGGTGATGATACTACTGATTCAGATATTACTTCTGCTTCTAATCGAGTAACAGCAGTTATTAATGATGCGGATAATTTAACTATTGATGCAGGGTATACACTTATTCCAGAAACTCCTCAGCCAGTTCCAGCGACATACGAGTTGGGAGATTATGTCTGGATCGACTCAACTAAAGACGGCATCCAGAACTCAGACGAGACACCTGTAGCGGGTGTGACAGTGACGCTGACGAGACCGGACGGCACGACAGCGACGACAACGACAGACGCGACAGGCAAGTACGTGTTCACGGACCTGCCGAACGGCGACTACACCGTGACGTTCACATTGCCTGAAGGCTACACAGCGACAGCGACAAACATCGGCGACCCGGCCCTCGACTCGAACGGCCTGACATCGACCGTGACGATCAACAATGCGGACAACTACACAGTTGACCTCGGCGTGGTGGCACCAGTGGTGCCGGAACCGACACCGGTACCGGCGACATACGAGCTGGGGGACTATGTCTGGATCGACTCAACTAAAGACGGCATCCAGAACTCAGACGAGACACCTGTAGCGGGTGTGACAGTGACGCTGACGAGACCGGACGGCACGACAGCGACGACAACGACAGACGCGACAGGCAAGTACGTGTTCACGGACCTGCCGAACGGCGACTACACCGTGACGTTCACATTGCCTGAAGGCTACACAGCGACAGCGACAAACATCGGCGACCCGGCCCTCGACTCGAACGGCCTGACATCGACCGTGACGATCAACAATGCGGACAACTACACAGTTGACCTCGGCGTGGTGGCACCAGTGGTGCCGGAACCGACACCGGTACCGGCGACATACACGATCGGTGACAAAGTGTTCGAGGACACCAACAAGGATGGCATCCAGAACTCAAATGAGCCTGGCATCCCGAATGTCCCAGTGACACTGACAAAACCGGACGGTACGACAGTGACAACGACGACAGATGCGAACGGCAACTACGAGTTCACAAATCTGCCGAACGGTGAGTACACGGTTGAATTCGGAACACCTGAGGGCTACACGCCGACAGCGACAAACGTAGGCGATGACCGACTGGATTCAGACGGCCAGAAGGTGACAGTGGTCGTGAATAACGGGGATGACCTGACAATCGACTCAGGCTTCTACAAACCGACACCTGCAGAGCC
>NZ_SCWA01000020.1 GCF_004359615.1 Macrococcus brunensis | reverse complement strand
AGCACCTCGTCTATCCGCTCGACTTGCATGTATTAGGCACGCCGCCAGCGTTCATCCTGAGCCAGGATCAAACTCTCCATAAAAGTGTTTGATAAAGCTCTTTGATTGGTTGAGCCAATCACTCTTGGAAGTACTGTTAGTACTCAAATTATTGGAATTAACGTTGACATATTGTCATTCAGTTTTCAATGTTCATTTTTCGTCTCACAAGATTTAACTATACTCTCTTTCGTTAAGAAAGTCAACAACTTTTTAAAATCTTTTTTAATTTCTTTCAGTTGCTATTAAGTTATATCTTTACCGGACAAGATTTAATTATACGCGCTTCTTTGAAAGAAGTCAACACTTTTTAAAATTTCTTTTTCAGTGCTTGTTATTATCTCTGTCGGACAAGATATAACTATACAGGGTTTCCCTCATTGCAACAAGCATCAAAATTACACTATCTCTATTTTTATTAAAAGTCTCTAATCGCTGCTATCTTCTGCTCTGCGTCCCGGTAGCCAAGTTCATACAGCTGATTCAGTTTATCACGGTCTTTTTCCATTCTATCTACTTTCAGATTGAGGCTTGGTCTAATCACTAGAATATGTCCCGCCGCTTCTTCTTTTTCTATATAATGCAGTGTTTCATTATAACGCCCTGGTCTTCGGCGCATCGCCGCGTCAACTGCAGGATAACCTTTGACTTTAAAGTATTTGGCAATCCGACTAGATTTCTTGAAATAACTTTTAGGTCTAGTCAGGACAACCACATTCTTCTTGATGCCATCGCGCTGTGCTTTCCGTAAAGGGATAGGATCAGTCACACCGCCATCCAGAAGCTTCTTACCTTCATACTCCACAACAGGAGCCATTAACGGCAGTGAGCTCGATGCTCTTAATATCGTCAGCATGTCTTCTTGCAGTTGTTCCTTGTTATAGTATTCTGTTTCGCCCGTTTCACAATTAGTGCAGGCAATAACATACTCTCCTTCATATAGAAGAAAGTCTTTCATATGATAAGGTTCCAGAACATTAGGAATCTCATCAAATATAAAATCCATTCCGAACATTTCTTTATTCTTAATGTAGTTATTCAAGGATAAGTAGCGCTTATCATTCAAATAATCAAGCGTCACTCTTTTATTGCGTCCTTTTTGCTTAGACAAATATGACGCAGCCATATTACCGCCAGCTGATACACCGATCACATAATCAAAACTGATATCATAATCCATAAAACAATCAAGTACACCCGCAGTGTAAATACCGCGCATGCCTCCACCTTCCAGCACTAATCCTTTCTTGTCCATCACGATCACCTCAACTCTAGTATTCCATATTATAGCAAATACCATATTGTATATAAAAATATCAGACTAGATTTCTAGTCTGATAATGTTTAGTATTATTTTAATTCAGTGTCTATTTGATCGTTGTCGTTTCTGTATATAAGGTTGTCGTATCTTTTTTTAATCTGATACTCGCTGCGCCCGTCTGTCCTTTTGTTGTTTTCGTTCTGATAGAGAATGATGCATTACCATAAGCATCTGTTTTAACTGAGAAAGCAGGGCTGTATCCCACTGGACTCCAGGTCCCGTTCATATAGAAGGAACCGAGTTGTGTGCCACTTGAGTTATAAATGCCTGTTTTAAGATTAGAATAGGTTGTATTAGCCGCAAGACCTGTTAGTTTCAATGTCAGTACAAACTCTGTTCCATTTGTAATAGCCGGATAAGTAAAATCATAGCTACTCGCTCCAGGTTGCTGAACTGTTGTATAACCGTAACTTCCTGCTTTAAATGTACTTTCGTCGAACCACTTGTATCCTGCAAGCGGTGTTGACCACGGTTCGTTCGCTGGTTCTGTAGAAGTTGCAGGATTTTCAATAGCAAGCTGAGGTGATGGTGTATCCAGCGGTAATCCTTTTTCTTTAAAAGTACTATAGCTTTCATCTACTGTCAGCCAGTCCACTAAGTTATTCAACAACTGGTCATCGTCCACTTCTTTATAACCATCATAAGTTGTTTTTGATTGTCCGTTATCTTCTCTCTTATACTTGGGTGTACTATCTTCAACCATCGATGAGTCGCCGACAAATGCAGCTTTTCCTAAGCCTACTTTACTGATAGCAACATAAGGGCCTTCTGCTTCGCCACCCCCAAAATAAACACCTTGATCGACAGATGGTCCCCACTTATCATTAGTGGTCAATCCATCCGGCAGATAAACCAGCCCTTTTGCGATATCCGGTTTAGTAATAGCGATTGTTGAACCTGCGTGCATGGCAATACTTTGAATATTTTTAGTAATTCCGAATGATTCTGTTTCTGGTACCACCTTTGTCGTTATAATGTTGTTCAGCGCATTATATCTGAATCTGACACCGAAATTATCATTTAACCAGTCTGAGCTCGTAACACCTGTCATACGAGTTGATGTTTTTTCTTCTGCCGACATTCCTTTTGTCGGATCGGAATAAGCCCCTCTTCTATAGCCATTAAAGACTTCAGAAGAATCATATCTATTTAAATTTCTATCTGCATTGTAATGGTCAGAAATAAAGAAAACACTTCCGCCGGCTTTAACATATGACAGTATCGCTGCCTGCTCGGTTGCTTTAAACGGGATATTTGCTTCCGGGATAACAAACGTATCATAATTCTGAAGGTCTGATAGCACGATAGGCGTACCTTTACGCAGTTCTCTGACTTGATAACCTTTAGCAGCCAGTCCTTGACCAAAATCAGAGAACGCACCATCAATGACCCAGTCAGCTGCTCCTGCTGTCTGTCCATGAGTGTTGTCGACTAACACCTTCTTACCATTCGCTATAGCAGGTATGATTTCAGGTGCTTTATCCTTAAAGCTTTCTGCCTGAACTTCAGGACTGATTAAAAGTAATGACGCGATACACCCTATTACAACATTCTTCAGCATGTCAGCTTCCTCGTCTCTCTCTATTTACTTCTTTATTATAAGCACTTTACATTAACTAAAAGTTAATTAATCGTAAAGATTTTCCATAAAAATTTACACTTAATTTACACTAAACTCTCATTCTATTTGGTATGCTTGTTAAGGCATTAACAATTAAATGGAAATAAAGGAGCTTAACTATGTTCAAAAAGATTGTAAAAACGTCTGTACCAGCAGTGCTTGCTGTCACTATGCTTGCAGCCTGTGGCAATGATGATTCTGCAACAAAGAAGACTGACTCTAAAGAAGATACTAAATCAGCATCAACTGAAAAAGGTTATGCACCAGAGAAACTGACTGTACAATTTGTTCCTTCTCAAAATGCAGAAACACTTGAAGCGAAAGCAAAACCGCTTGAGAAGTTACTAAAAGACGAACTTGATATTCCGGTCGAAGTTTCTGTATCAACTAACTACAACACAATCGTTGAAGCAATGAAATCTAAAAAAGTAGACGTCGGTTTCTTACCTCCAACAGCATATGTTCTCGCTCACGATCAAAAAGCAGCTGATGTTCTGTTACAAGCTCAGCGCTACGGTGTTAACGAAGATGGTTCACCAACAAAAGAATTAGTTGATTACTACAAATCACAATTCATCGTTAAGAAAGATTCAGGCATCAAAGACCTGAAAGATATGAAAGGCAAGAAAATCGCGATGCAGGACGTTACTTCTACTGCAGGTTACGTATTCCCAGCTGTTGCACTTAAAGAAGAAGGTATCGATCCACTGAAAGACATGGAAGTCACAACAGTTAAAGGTCACGACCAAGCTGTTATCTCATTATTAAATGATGATGTAGATGTCGCTGTTACATTCCAGGATGCACGTAATATCGTTAAAAAGGATCAGCCAAACGTCTTTAAAGATACAAAAATCGTTAAACTGACTGAAAAAATCCCTAACGACACAATCGCTGCTCGTTCTGATATGACAGATGAATGGAAAAAGAAATTAACAGATGCATTCATCAAAATCGGTAAAGATAAAGAAGGACAGAAAGTCATCCGCGAAGTTTACTCACATGAAGGTTATGTTAAATCTGATGATTCTAAATTCGATATCATCCGTGAGTACGATAAAAAAGTTAAAGAATAAGACAGGTCATTACCAGTACTGAACAGAAAAGCTAGACTCACTCAGTGGGTTTAGCTTTTTATATTAAGGAGTGTACATATGAGTCAAATCGTTTTTACAGATGTTAATAAAGTTTATCCGAATGGCCACGTGGGTCTCGATAACGTTAATCTTGAGATCAAGCAAGGTGAGTTTATCGTGATTGTCGGTCTTTCTGGAGCGGGAAAATCCACTTTACTTCGTTCTATCAACCGTCTGCATGAAATCTCATCAGGCGATATCTCTATAGACGGCGAGTCTATTACACGTGCTAAAGGTAATAAGTTATTGATGATGCGCCGTAATATCGGAATGATCTTCCAGAGCTTCAACTTAGTCAAACGTTCTTCTGTCATCCGTAATGTGTTAAGCGGCCGTGTCGGCTACCATCCAACATGGAAAATGGTACTCGGTCTTTTCCCGAAGCAGGATAAACAGATCGCGCTTGAAGCATTAGACCGCGTCAATATTGTAGAAAAAGCCTACAACCGCGCAGATGAATTATCAGGCGGCCAGCAGCAGCGTGTCTCTATCGCACGTGCTTTAGCACAGGAGCCGAAGATTATTCTGGCAGATGAACCGGTTGCCTCTCTTGATCCTTTGACAACAAAGCAGGTCATGGATGATTTAAAACGGATCAATCAGGACCTTGGCATCACTGTTATTGTCAATCTGCACTTTGTCGACCTGGCCCGTGAGTATGCGACACGTATTATTGGTCTGCGCGCCGGAAAAGTCGTTTTCGATGGTCCAGTAGAACAGGCGACAGATGCTGCATTCTCTCACATTTACGGCCGTGAAATTAAAGACGACGAGATGATGGGGGTTAAATAATGCAGCCTGTCAACAACACTAAACGTTACAAAACTATCTTTACCGTCTTACTTTTACTAGCACTTCTTATCTGGAGCGGTTACCAGACTCAGTTCAGTTTCCAGAGTCTCGCAATCGGTTTCCCTGAGATGATGAAGCTGATTAAAGAGATGCTGCCACCAGACTGGTCGTATTTCAGTGAGATTATAGAACCGATGCTGGACACGATTCGTATGGCGGTCCTCGGTACAACATTCGGCTCACTTCTTGCGGTGCCGGTTGCACTCCTGTCAGCGAACAATGTGTTCCGCTCACGCTGGATTACAGTGCCAGTGCGCTTTATCTTAAATATTATCCGGACGATACCTGATCTGCTGCTTGCTTCTATATTCGTCGCAGTGTTTGGTATCGGTGCCTTACCAGGAATCTTCGCACTGACTGTCCTGTCATTCGGTATTGTCGCAAAATTATTCTATGAATCGCTCGAAAATATCGACAATGGTCCTCTTGAAGCCATGACAGCAGTAGGTGCCAATAAAACTAAATGGATAACGTTTGGCGTCCTGCCGCAAGCAATCGCCCCTTATCTATCATTTGTGCTCTTCACTTTTGAGATTAATATTCGAGCAGCAGCTGTTCTCGGGCTGGTTGGAGCCGGTGGTATCGGTCTCTTTTATGACAAAACACTCGGCTATTTCGAATATCCAAAAGTGACAACGATTATTATCTTTACGTTATTAATCGTCATGTTGATTGATTTCACGAGCACGAAAGTAAGGGAGCGTTTACTATGAAGAACTACGATCATTTAAAACCAAAGTCCTCTACACCTGCTATTATCCGTAATATCATTTTAGTCGTGTTATTGCTTGCGATTTATATCTGGGCGTTCAGCGGCATGCCCAAAATTGAGATCAAAGAAAAGTCATGGGAGATTTTATCTAATATTCTTGACGGTATCATCCATCCGGACTGGGGCTATGTTTACATGCCTGAAGGAGAAGACTTACTGCGTGGCCTGCTTGAAACATTCGCCATTGCCTTTCTTGGTACAGCGATCTCTGCTGTACTCTGTATTCCTTTTGCCTTTCTTGCAGCAAGAAATATCTCTAATCGTTTCTTATCAGAAGTCAGCAAATTCTTTCTCAGTCTGATTCGTGTCTTCCCGGAAATCATTATGGCTCTCCTTTTCATCAAAGCAGTCGGACCGGGTGCATTTGCAGGGGTACTCGCTGTCGGGATACACTCAATTGGTATGTTAGGTAAGTTATTTGCCGAAGACATTGAGAACCTGGACCTCGGCCCTTCTGAAGCGCTGACTGCGACAGGCGCAAATAAAATCAAGACATTAATGTTTGCAGTCGTCCCTCAGATTCTGCCTGCCTTTATCTCATTTGTTCTCTACCGCTTCGAAATCAACTTAAGAAGCGCTTCTATTCTTGGTTTAATCGGCGCAGGGGGTATCGGTACACCGCTGATTTTCGCTCTTCAAGGCCGGACATGGGATAGAGTCGGTATTATATTAATTGGTATCATCATCATGGTTGTCATCGTCGATACTATATCGGGTGCCATCCGGAAACGTCTTGTTTAACATAAAAAGAAGCTTCTCTTCAATAAGAGAAGCTTCTTTTTATATTTCTGTCCGTCCGGAGATGGCTTTTGACAGAGTGACTTCGTCTGCATACTCAAGGTCACCACCGACCGGCAGACCGTGTGCCAGTCGAGTGGTCTTAATACCAATTGGTTTGATCAATCTTGAGATATACATCGCCGTTGACTCGCCTTCGATGTTAGGGTTAGTGGCCAGAATCAGTTCCTGTACTTCCTCATCTTTCAGACGAGTCAGTAGACTTGGGATATTGATATCTTCAGGACCAATGCCCTCCATTGGCGAAATCGCACCTTGCAGCACATGATAAAGCCCTTTATACTCACGCATTTTCTCCATCGCAATCACGTCTTTAGATTCTTCAACGACACAGATTATCGAACGGTCACGTGTCTTGTCCTGACAGATATAGCAGGTATCTGTATCCGTGATATGTCCGCATACCGAACAGTAAGTGAGCTCACGTTTTACATCGACGAGCGCTTTCGCAAAATTCATAACGTCCTCTTCTTTCATATCAAGAACGTGAAAAGCAAGACGCGCCGCTGTCTTCGGGCCAATCCCGGGCAGTTTCATAAAGCTGTCAATCAGTCTGGATATAGGTGCAGGATAATGCATTACATCATTCCCGGAATGTTTAATCCTTTAGTGTGCTGACCTAAACGTTGTGCAGTTACATCATCTGCTTTAGCTAATGCTTCGTTTGTCGCTGCTAACACTAAATCCTGTAACATTTCGATATCTTCAGGATCTACGACTTCTTCTTTAATGATGACGTCGATCACTTCTTTATGTCCTGATACTACGACTGTCACCATACCGCCGCCTGCTGTTCCTTCGATACGTTCTTCTTTCAGTTTTTCCTGCTCTTCAGCCATTTTCTTCTGCATTTTCTGCATCTGTTTCATCATTTGTTGCATATTTCCGCCACCGCGCATAATTATTTCCTCCTTGTTAATCAATCATATTAATCGTGTCTTTACCAAATAACTCTTCTGCTGTCTTGACGATATCCTGTTTCTTTGGCGTTTCAGCTGGTTGAGCTTTACGATTCTGGATATAGTCATGTCTGACCTGCAGCCACTGCGAGTCCGGTACACCTACCATTTTAACTTTTTTATTGATGATTGTGTACACAATCGACTCAATCTGCTGACGTTTTTCTTCGTCTTTATTGACGATATCTGAATGAATATCATCATCGAACTTAATCAGAATATGTGTGCTACTTGCCGCTACTGGCTCTGTGTTCTGCATAAGACTGACTAAAGCCCGCTGATCATTCTGCTTCACATGATCAATCAATGACTGCCAGTTTTCTTTCAGATAGGTCAGATCTTCGCGGTTAGCATTATCCAGCACCGTTTCAATCTGAGCCATTGAAAAATGATTTTTAGTCTTTGTTTCCTTGCGTACTGGTTTTGAAGGAGCTGCCGCCACCGGATTCAACTGCACGGCTGCCAGTTTGTCCTCAAATTCCTTGAAGCGTTCATCGATATAAGAGTGATCGATGCTTTCAGCAGGTCCATTTACTTTCTCTTTTAACTTCACCAGTTCAGATAGTTTGACAATCAGCACTTCAAAATGCAGATTCATATTAACCGCAAAGCGCATGGAGACAAGCGTGTCATTGATTTTATCAATCATCTCATAAATCGTTGACAGTTCTACTTCATAAACCAGACCGTCCTGTTTTTCGCCTGTCGCGAAGTCGACGATAACATCGCGGAGATAATAAATAAAGTCATTAACCAGTCGATTGACTTCTTTGCCGTCGCTGAGCAGCTGGTGGTAGAGATCGAACGCCCCTCTTACATCATGCTTGATGATGAGGTCCGTCAGCTGTCTCAGTTCTTCTTTGCCGACACTGCCGGTCACATTCAGAACGTGTGTCAGCGTCAGAGATTCTTCTCCGAAAGCAATCGCCTGATCCAGAATACTAAGCGCATCCCGCATGCCGCCTTCAGCAGACTGTGCAATAAAGGCAAGTGCTTCCTGTTCATAGTCGATGCCTTCTTTGTCACAGACATATGCCAGATGGTCGACGATGTCCGGTGTACTGATGGCTTTGAAGTCAAATCGCTGACATCTCGAAATGATGGTCGGCGGGATTTTATGCGGCTCTGTTGTGGCCAGAATAAAGATAGCATGAGCCGGTGGTTCTTCCAGCGTTTTCAGAAGTGCATTGAAAGCGCCTGTCGTCAGCATATGAACCTCGTCAATGATGTAAACTTTGTAACGGGATTCACCTGGGGCATATTTTACTTTATCACGAATATTACGAATCTCATCGACTCCATTATTACTCGCTGCATCGATTTCGATGACGTCAGAATTAGTGCCGTTTGTAATGGATATACAGCTTGCACATTCATTACACGGCTCACCGTCGTGACGTTCTGTACAGTTGATTGCTTTTGCAAATATCTTTGCGATACTTGTCTTCCCTGTTCCCCGAGGTCCGTTAAACAGATAGGCGTGAGAAATCTTGTTTCTCGCAATAGCGTTCTTCAGTGTCGTTGTAACGTGTTTCTGGCCGACTACTTCTTCAAATGACTGCGACCGGAACACGCGATATAAAGCTTGATAACTCAAGACGTCCCCTCCATCAGTAGTAATGGTTCCATTATACCATTTCAGATATAAAAAAATAGGAACACAGAAGTGCTCCTATTCAAAAAGTTACTTACGTTTCATCAGCTGATAAATCTTATAAGCCGGACCATTAAGCGGTTTGATGAAGTCACCGATCTGTTCATCAATATAAGCGTTGAATCCTTTTTTAAACTTAATGACACCCATATCAGGTGATGTCTCTTCATTGAAGTCACCGCTGACCCCGTAAAAGTTATAACGCTTCAGGCCGAGCTGATTGGCAAACTTGATCATTTCCCACTGCATATGGTAGGCGCCCATAAATTTATTGTATTTAGGGTTGGAACCACTGGACAGATAGTAGAGTTCATGGTTATTGAAGATATAGATGGCACTTGCAAGTTCGAGAATGTCGCCGTCTGATTGTTTCAGTTCTTCTGTTTCAGCTATTTTCTTTTCAATCTGATGAACAGCCTTCTCGAGTTCCGCTGTCTTATTCTTCAGTTTTCTGAAGTCCGGGTTTTGTTTCAGTTCTTCATTTGATGCTTCAAATTCTGTCCGTTTCGCTGATAGCTGCTCCTGCAGTCGAGACAGATAGTCATTTAAATCAATATAGGCCATAACAACACGTGCGTTATCACCGTACATCTTCTTCATACGTTTGAATGTCTCAAGACCGAAAAGAGAAAAATCATGCTTATCTTCTGCCATGCGGTACAGACTGAAGAATTTATCCATCTCATCATCAGCTAAATCGCGCAGCTGAACACCCATTTCAATCGTCTTATTGATGTTGCGACGCGTCTTATATTCCATCTCTTTTAAGAGCTCATCATCTGTCTTAGCTGTCAGATCAAGCACAGAAAAATAACGGGCCTGTGAATCCATCGAATAGCCGACTGGATAACCTCTATGCACATACCCAAGAGATTCCATTGTCTGAATCACATCATCAACCGGCTGTTCTTCAGTGACATTACCGTCACCATCCAGATAGTTGCGAGTCATATATGGATCCACCAGGACAAATAAACCTTTACGTGCTTTCAGATATTGAGTCAGGTGAGTATAGAAGAACTGGACGAGTTCTTTATTATGGTGATCCATCACCGGTCCTTTATGCGTATAATAGTATTTAAAAAATTTAAGGCTTGCAGCGCCTGTTAAGAGACAAGCGGCAAGTATGCGTTCTCCTTCTTTGACGCCCACTAAATGAACATCCATGTTCATCGCCTCGCGGCCTGTATAATGTGCGCGTGATTGCGTGTAATGACTGAATTCGTCTTTAACGAACGAATCGAATTCATCAATCGTCAGTTCACAGAATTTCATTGTCTTGCTCCTCTCCATTTACCTTTAAAAGTATGCCATAATCGAACAAAATTAAAAAGGCATATCCACTGATATGCCTCTTGCATTATATATAGATTCATTAATATCAAAAAAAGCCGTGCACCTCTGCTTTGTTAAGCCTACATGAGCGGAACCTCGATCGCCAGCTCAAAGTCGGCTACCCCGGCCACATACAAGTTACCACTTAATGCTGCTTCCTTCCGGACCTGACATGGTTCATGGGCTTATATTGACCAGGACCGACTTCTCAACACTACGTGTCAAAGTCAGACCTCACAAATTGCTTCCCGCAGCAAAGGAGTTAGGTCTTGCCTAAGCGGATTGCAAGTATAGGGAACCGCTACCTCCCCACTTAGCACGGTAGTATATATAATACTATACCTCTTTCAGTAATTGCAAGTTATTTGTCGACTTCAGTCATCCGACGTGAGAAATCTACAAATCTGAACTCGCTTGCCCGGTGTTTCGAAATATTGTATTGAAAAGGCACTGCATTCGCTAAATGAACCACTGAACGTACAGTAGCTGCATAAGGCGGCACCGCTTCTGCGAATAACCGGAGCTCTAAATCTGTCATCGGTTCAAACGTGATGGCTTTGTTGGAAAAGCTGATTTTAAGTTCCAGCTCTTTTTCGATATACGCATAAATGGATTGTGCAGCGATGTCTTTAGTCAGGTCCGGAATCAGTTCAGCAATAAAGTAATCAGTATCAATGATATTCACGCGTTGATTTTTAGTACGTATGCGCACGACTTCATAGAGCAACGTATCATCCTCGATGTTCAGTGCCGCTTTTGCCAATGGATGGTCTGCTGCACGCACTAACTTAAATGATTCTACATGTGTCTGATAGTCGATGCCAAGTGTGGCATTGATTTCCTGGAAGCTGACAAGCTGAGATATCGGCAGATTCGTCCCTTCCTGGTAAATGACGACCGAGCCCTTACCCTTCAGCTTCTGAATGTAGCCATTGACCTGCAGCAGACTCAGTGCTTTACGAACGGTTTCACGTGATACATTGTATTTTTTGACCAGCAGACTTTCTGATGGGAGCTGATCATGAAAATGATATTCTCCTTTTATTATCTGTCCACTGATATCCTGGTAAATTGTCTGGTATTTATTTCTATTCATCCTGATCCCTCTTATCCCGAGTCTTCTTTCTACGCTCTCTCAGTATAAGTCGGTTCCCTTAAGACGGCAACTGCCTGATACGGCTTTAATCTTCGTTCAACTTGATGATAATTATTAATCAGTACTTCACCGTCCAGGGATAGGGCAGCGGGCACGTCTACTTCCTGGCCGCTGAAATTAGCGACTACAGTCATGGTCTGGTCATCAAGCACTCTTCGATAAGCAAAGAGTTGAGGATGATCAACCAGTTCTGGCACGACTTCACCATATGTCATAATATCCAGATCGTGTCTGAGCTGTATCAACTGCTGATACGTATAAAAAATGGAATCAGAGTCGCTTAGCGCATCTTCAACATTAATTGTTCTATAGTTAGACGCTACATCCAGCCAAGGCGTACCCGTCGTAAATCCGGCATTCTGTTCTTTAGACCATTGAACAGGCGAACGTGAATTATCGCGCGACTTCTGCTGCAGGATACGGATAGCCTGTTCTTTGCTGATGCCTCTTTCAAGCATCAACGGATAAGCATTGAGAGATTCTACATCACGATATTGACTGATGTCCTTGAGATAAAGATTGGTCATTCCGATTTCCTCACCTTGATAAATATAAGGAGTCCCTTGCAGGAAGTGAAGGGTAATCGCCAGCATCTTAGCGCTGTAAACACGATTTTCCTCAGTAGAATCGTCTCCGAAGCGTGACACAACACGTGGCTGGTCGTGGTTGCACCAGAAGATAGCATTCCAGCCTCCGCCCGCAGCAATACCTGTCTGCCATTTAAAGAGAATCTCTTTCAGCTCGATAAAATCATAAGATTTTTCAGACCATTTTTCACCATTCTGATAATCGACCTTTAAATGATAGAAGTTGAATACACTGCTGAGTTCCTGGCGTTCTGGATTCGTATATTTAATACAGTGTTCAAGGGTCGTTGAACTCATTTCTCCGACTGTCATGAAACCTTCTTTGTCACCGAATGTCTCACGGTTCAGTTCGTGCAGATAATCGTGAACTTTCGGCCCATCTGTATAGAACTCTTTGCCTTCTTTCGGAGAGTCTTCATAAGTCCCTTTTGAGATCAGATTGATGACGTCAAAACGGAATCCGTCCATCCCAAAATCAATCCAGTAATTGATCATATCGTAGATTTCACGGCGTAAACTTTCATTCTCCCAGTTGAGGTCTGCCTGAGTCACATCAAAAAGACGAAGATAATACTGATCTGTCGCTTCATCATACTGCCATGCATTACCGCCAAACTTTGATTCCCAGTTCGTCGGCGGACCATTCGTACCGTCTTTCCAGATATAATAATCACGATAAGGATTATCTTTAGATTTACGGGCTTCTACAAACCAGTGATGATGCGTGGATGTATGATTGATCACGATATCAGACATAATCTTGATACCTCGGTCATGTGTTTCATCGAGTAATCGCTTAAAATCATCTTTCGTACCGAAGTCAGGATTAATCTCATAATAATCATTGATATCATAGCCATTATCATTCATGGGTGAACGATAGACAGGCGTCAACCAGATATAATCGATACCCAGCTTCTTCAAGTAATCAAGCTTCTCAATGATACCGTTCAAATCGCCCTGACCATTGCCTGTCGTATCATTGAATGACTTTGGATAAATCTGATAGACCACTGATTTTTTCCAATCCGTTACCGCCATGTTAAAACTCCTTCAGTTCTTATTTTGTATCCTTCACACGTTCTACAACGACTTCTTCGCCTTTTTTCTTTGCAAAATTCGAAAAGATTAAAGTCAGAATAACAGGTAGTACGATAGCGATAATCATACCGATGAAGAAAGTGAGACGGAAGCCTTCGTTAATCGAAATAATCCCAGGTAAGCCTCCCACACCCACACGTCCTAATAACTGCTGTGACCCAAATATCGCTCCCACAATCCCTGTCGTTACCACTGCTGCAATAAATGGATATTTAAGAGGGATGTTAACACCGAACATAGCAGGTTCAGTAACACCTAACCAGCCTGAAATACCGGATGTCAGTGCAAGCCCCTCTTCTTTAACCATTTTGCGCCGTTTGTACAGGAACCATGCTGCGAATGCTGCAGAACCTTGTGAGATGTTAGAAATCGCTAAAATCGGCCATAAATAAGTTCCGCCAAGCTGCGAGTTCTGTAACTGGAAGTCAACAGCCAGGAACATATGATGAAGACCTGTTACAACGAGCGGTGCATAAACAAGCCCGTAGATTAAACCGCCTAGCCAGCCTGCTTTTGTGAAGATAAATTGAATGACATCTGTAATCTGTGTACCTAGCCATAATGCTACTGGACCGATGATTAAGAATGACAGGAAACCAATTAATAATAATGATACAGGTCCTACAACCAGCATCTTGATTGAATCATGCACACGTTTATTTAAGAAACGCTCTACTTTTGCGAGGAACCATGCTGCAATGAGTACAGGTAAGACCTGTCCCTGATAATTTAATTTGTTAATCTGAAGACCAAACACATCCCATTGAGGGATTTTAGTCAGTTCTCCTGTATCAGCATTACCCAGACTATATTGAGATGCAAGACCTGGATGACACATAATTAAACCGAGAACCATACCTAGTATCGGACTGCCTCCAAATACACGCATAGCTGACCAACCAATTAAAGCGGGCAAGAAAATAAACGGAGCACCTGCGATGAAATTAATTATTTCAGCTAAATCTCTTAATTGCGGATACATTTCAACAAGTGACTGTTTACCAAATAAACCTCCAGCAGTCAGGACATTGTTAAGTCCTAACAAAAGACCCGCTGTCACGATTGCAGGCAGTAATGGGATAAAGACATCACCCAATGTTTTAATCGCACGCTGCAATGGATTCATTTTATCTGCTGCAGCTGCTTTGACTTCATCTTTTGTGCTTTCGCTCATTCCTGTTTCTTCAGTGAAAACTTTATATGCTTCATCTACAGTACCGGGGCCGATAACGATCTGAAACTGATTATTCGCTGCGAAAGACCCTTTAACTAACTCAATCTTATCTAATTCCTCTTTATTGACTTTCGATTCATCATCAAGTGCTAAACGCAGTCGCGTCACACAGTGTGTTGCTGCATTAACGTTCTCTTTACCGCCAATTGCACTAATAATGCGTCTGACATCATCTCTATTTACTGCCATCTCTCCATCTCCCTTTGTTAAATTAACCTCATTGTAACGTGTCTATACAAGCTTTGTAAACATAAATTGAAAAGGGTTTCAAAGTTAATTTATTCACTAAAATGATTTATATAAACAAAAAAAGATGCCCTGATTTCTCAGAACATCTTTATCTATATAAAGTCTATTATAATCTATAAATGGCGGAGGAAGAGGGATTCGAACCCCCGCGAGCCGTTAAGCCCCTGTCGGTTTTCAAGACCGATCCCTTCAGCCGGACTTGGGTATTCCTCCAAATAAGACAATATCAATCTTATAACATTGAGATTTTTTTGTCAACAATCAGTAAGATTTTTTTATAATTGATGATTATGGGTAAATAATAACGAATGAAAGTGAGGGACTAATCAATGAAATATGAAGTAAAAGTCTATGTAGATAGTACCAAAGTTCTCGATAAAAAAGGGCATCTAACCCATACGTTTCTAGATGCTTTCGGCGCTAAGAGTAAAGATGAAGATTTTCTTGTGCAATTTGTGGACCATGACACTAGACGTAATTATGATAACCGGGTGACCATACGAGTCAGAAAATCAGAGTACGACGAGTTCCTGGAAATACAATATAAGAAACGTTATCCGGTACTGAACGGCGATATAGAAGCGGCTGTCAGACAAGCAGAGCTCGATGGTATGACAGGTGACTATGAAGTCGAGTATGGCATCAGCAAACAGACACTCAGTGTCACACACGTCATCGAAGTTCCAGTAGATGACCATGTACTTCCTGCTCGCCACGACCATATTACTGATCAAGCGCCGGAAGTATTCGCTCCTTACCTGTCAGAACTTGAAGAAACGTCTCTTGTCGGCCCAGTAGCGTTTGAGAGACATACTGGTAAATTAGAAGACTACAAAATCAAACTTGAGAAATGGGATATCGGCAAAAGTCATGTGGTTGAGCTCTCTTCAAAAGTGAAAACGTCTGAAGAGGCCGCTTACTTGCAGCAGGCTTTAATCACTCACTTAACCGAGTTAGGATCATATGAACCTAAAGATCAACTGAAAACCGAAATGATCTTTGAAAATCATTGATTCTGTCATGTTTAATTGCTAATTTCTGTTCAATAACGGTACAATTATAATACTTAGTTCCAGAAGATCTGGAGAATAGCTTTATTTTAGAATTGGAAGTGAATACCCTGAATATATTTTTAACAGGCGCTACTGGTTTTGTCGGCGCTCAGCTCATTCATCGACTTGCTCAGAATCCTGAGCACCATCTCTATATACTCTATAGAGATGAAATAAAGAAAAACAAATTGCTTACTCAATTACCTGATGCCTCCCTTCATTTTGTGAAAGGAGATATCACAGCAGAACACTGCGCGGTTGATTTTGATGCCTACGACCTTCCTGCAATGGATTACTTCTATCATTTAGCTGCACTTGTGAAATTCGATGAGGAACTGCGCCATGAGCTGTTTGAGATTAATCTTGAAGGTACGAGACATGCCCTGGCATTAGCCGCATCTCTTCAGACGAAGCATTTCCTTTATATTTCAACTGCTTATACTGTCGGGCAGAATGAATATGCCAAGGAAGAACTGCATCCTCTTTCCACCCCAGTGAATAATCCATATGAAGAAAGTAAACGACAGGCCGAACATGTCGTCTTCAATGCTCCGATGAAAAAGTCCATTCTGCGCCCTGCAATTATTATAGGGGATTCAGAGACAGGCGAAGCAGATTCCAAATTCACTCTTTACGGCTTCATGAAAGCACTGAAGATATTCCGCAAAAAGATGTCTCGGAGCGGAAATAATCAGAGATATAGACTATACGCCGACGATCAAGGCACTTCTAATCTTGTGCCTGTAGATTACGTGGTGAAAGTGCTGACGGAAGCCTTACATGCTGAAGATGAAAAAATCTATCATATCACTAATCCTCTTCCTCCGACCAATAGAGAGATTCTTGATATCATCAAGAAGCATCTCGATTTTGAACAGCTGATTGTTGCACCTGAAGCTGACAAAGCTTATATGACAGAAGAAGAACAGCTGCTGAATTCCTATATCTCAGTCTTTGACCCTTACTTCAGGAAATCCATTGTCTTTGAAGACCAGCACACTGAGCAGTTACTCGCTCAGTCCGGGCAGCCGCTTCTGCACTTAAGTCATGCTCAACTGGATATGATCATCCGTACATTTTTAGTTAAATAAAAGGGGGAAATGATATGTTTCTGGCTTGGAAAGAGCTTCTCTATAACAAATTAAAATTCAGTCTGATCATTGGTGTTCTTGTACTCATCGGCTATCTTCTCTTTCTTATCTCAGGTCTCTCCAACGGTCTGATGAACATGAACCGTGAAGCCATTGATACATGGGACGGCGATGCCATTGTGATGACTGAGGAATCCAATCAGAATCTTGCCCAGTCTGTCATGGATAAGGATGCTGTTGAAGGAGACTTCAAGAACGTTGCACCTATCAAGAATACAGCTGTCATCGCCTCAACAGATGACCGCAAACAGAACGCCCTATTATTCGGCGTTGAAAAAGATACGTTTATCGAACCAGAAGTCAGCGAAGGTAAAATGTTCAAGGATGATTTTGAAGTCGTAGCTGATGATACGTTTCAGGAGAAAGGATTTAAGATCGGTGATGAACTCAACCTCGCAGGTACCGATGAGTCACTCACTATCACTGGTTTCACAGAAAGTGCCAAGTATAACGCGGCCCCTATTCTCTACGCCAATAATGACACAGCCGACGTGCTGACCAATGGCCGTCTGAAAGATAAAGTGAATGCCTTTGTAGTGAAAGATTCCGATTTTAAAGACGTTAACGTCGATGATGATCTGCAGGTCATAGATACAGAATCTTTCATCAAAAAACTGCCAGGCTATACAGAGCAGAAGCTGACGCTCGACTTTATGAGTTATTTCCTGTTTGCTATTTCAGCATTTATCATCGGAATCTTCCTCTATGTCATCACGATTCAGAAAGCTCCGATTTACGGGCTGTTGAAAGCACAGGGTATCAGCAACAGTTTTCTCGGCAAGTCTGTCGTTTATCAGACGCTGATTCTTTCAGTGCTTGCTGTTATTATCGCACTCGCCTTGACACTCTTAACTGCATATTTTCTGCCGCCTGTCGTACCGATTATTTTTAAATGGCAGCTGATTGCGATATACGCAGCGACACTCATTATCACTGCATTACTGGGCGGACTATTCTCAATTCGATCTGTACAGAAAGTCGATCCACTAAAAACAATAGGGTAGGTGATTACCATGGTCTTAACATTAGAAGGTGTATCTAAAAATTTTGGTAAGGACAATACGTATGTCGAAGCGCTCAAGCCCACTGACTTCCATCTGGAACGAGGTGAGATGGTCGCTATTATCGGACCATCGGGTTCAGGCAAGAGTACACTTCTGACTATTGCTGGACTTCTGCAGAAACCCTCATCAGGACAGATTATTATCAATGATATCAACACAACCGAATATAAAGAGAAAAAACGTGCACAGATCAGGCTGAAGGAAATCGGTTTTATCTTGCAGGCCTCAAATCTGGTTCCCTTCCTTAAAGTAAAAGATCAGCTGAAGCTGCTGGATAAGGTCAATAACAATCATCTGACCAAAGATGAGCTGGCTGATAAAATTGAGACGCTTGGCCTCGAAAAAGTAATGAACCAGTACCCAAGTGAATTGTCAGGGGGGCAGCGACAACGTGTTGCCATCTTAAAAGCTATCTATACAAACCCTTCAGTTATCCTCGCTGATGAACCGACCGCGAGTCTCGACAGCGAAAAAGCTTTTGCTGTCATCGAGCTGATAAGACATGAAGTACAAGGGATGCAAAAAGCAGCTATTGTCGTGACACATGATACACGACTGACCAGATATTTCGATAAAGTCTATGAAATGAAAGACGGTTATTTAAATAGAATCAATTAGAAGGTGAAAAAATGGAAACTCATCGCGACGCTTTCGTTACTGCGAGTGAAGTCTATGATATGGGCGTGCCGCCACAGATGCTGTCTATGTGGCTGACAAATGACTTGATACAAGTTGTCCATAAAAATAAATTAGACCGTTTCTTCTGGAAACATGAAGTTGAAGCACTGATGCATAAGTATCTGAAGAACTGATAATGGTCAGTTCTTTTTTTGCAGGATGGGGTATAGATTAAAAAAGGATGTGGAAACAATGGCTAAAACAGCGGAAAGAATTATTAATTACATCGAGATGCTCGGTGTACACGATAAAGGATTAAAAAGAGCGCATGCAAGAGGTTATTATTACGACGCTGAAGTCGAACTGACAGCGGAAGGAAAAGCTCTTCTCGGCGATGCACAGACAGCAGTCATTCGCTTATCAGATGCGCCGCCTAGTAAAAGAACACCTGAACAGTTTGTTTCATTGAAAGGACTGACCATTCATTTTAAGGAAACTGATTCTAATTTCATCTTTGTCAATTTTCCTTACTTTCCGTTTGTGAAGCGCGAATCCGTTTTAATGCTGATGACTTATGTCAATGCTATCAAACAGGCAGATGATTGGTTTATTCGCTTTAACCTCATGCGTAAAATCGGACAGCTGGAGAACTTCGGCCAGCGACTCGGTAAATTCATCTCACATTTTCCTCTTTCTACTGCACGTCAATATCAGACCTATCATAATCTGCATTACTACCAGACAGATAAGGATTACGTCCGATTCCATGTGAAATATGAAGATGACATCATTCTATATGTCGAACGTTATACAGCACCTCAATCAATCGAAGTATTACGGAACGATGGTGAAATCCATGAAATCGGCCGCCTGACACTTGTTCGGGAAATCGATGTAGACCTGCCTTACTTCGAGCTTTTAAAAACAGGTCCTCATCTTAAACCACTTATTAACGATGACATCATTCATCTCAGAGATGAAATGTACCAGATATCCGCTGAGCGCAGACTGAATGAAAAAAACTCTGAGTCCTAAGACTCAGAGTTTAATATGTATATCGACTGTTATAGGGGTCTTTCGCACGCTGATCAATCAGAAACATGATAGCGATAAAGAGAATACCTAACGCTACAAATGTAAATGAACCAAATTTAGAAGTTTCGTAAATGGCAAAACCCGCCATGATTTCAGCAAGACCGAGAATAAATACAATCATTTTCTTCATATTCGCAGACATTATCTCACTCCTTTAAATATCGTATTCTTATCATACACTATCCTACTCAAAATTAACGTTCAGATGATTAGACATTTTTGTGACAGAAATATGAAAGAATCATTTCTTCTGTCTGCATCTGACCCCGTCCTAAAGGCATTAAATGTCCGGCTTCTGCAATCGCTCTTATCTCTTTGGGTTCTTTCAGTTTGTCAAATATATTTTGTGCACTTTCAGCATAAGTCACGTCATCTCGCCCGCCGTACATCATAAGAACAGGCTGACTGATCTCAGATAAACCATTCATAATTTCGTCAATTGCCTTACAGAATTTCTGTGCACCCAGCTGATAGTTCTGTATATGACTGAGCTGTTCAGCATGCGCTTCTTCACTCAGCCCGAGCATCTTACCGAGACGTATACTATATTGCTCCAGACGATAGAAAATGCCGACTTCATCCTTGAAACGCGGAACAGACATCGCTATTCCGGAGTGAATTTCAGGAAATGTCTCAAGTAATTTCAATGTAAAAAGACCCCCCAATGAGACACCAGCGACACTGATAGTTTCATAGCCTTCCTGTTTGAGAAACTCATAACCTGCCAGAACATTCTGCCACCAGTCATCCATATCAGCTCTCACAAGATCCTCCAGCAGAAGACCATGCCCCTTATAAGAAGGCACATATGTCGTAAACCCTGCATCATTAAGACGTTGCGCCAGCCCTTTTACATCGCGTACAGTTCCAGTGAAAGAATGCAGAAGCAGAACAGCATGGCTACTGCCTTTCAAGTAAACAGGACGTGGATTCTTTAGTTTAATCATATGAGTCAACTCCAGTCGCATCTATTATAACAAAGATTAATTGGGTTGCTACTTAGGTATGTAAAAAAGAGCACCATTGCTCTCTCTACTCTATCATCTTCACCATATTGACCCACCGCTCCCCGCCATGCTGTGACGCTGATGGGCCGTGATTGACAAATCCATAGCGCTCATAAAATGGCATTAAATCTTCTGTGCACGTCAAAGTGATCGCTTTAACACCTAAGTTCTTCGCTTTGTCTGTGAAAGACGCAAGTAATCTTCCTGCCAGTCCCTGTCTCTGATGTTCTTCAGACACAACAAGACCGAGTACACTCAAGTAGTCACCTTCAGCACTGGCAGGGATTTTTTTGAATAAATCGTCCGTAATATAAGGTTCGCTGATAACAGGTCCGTTAATATATCCACTGATTTCTCCGTCTTTCTCAGCGACGATAAACGTCTCACTTATCTTCTGGATGCGCTCTGCAAAAGCTTCTCTTGTATCTGCTACTTTCGGAATAAAGGCGAGGCTCTCCAGTCTCGTCACCTCTTCCAGGTCATTCGGTTCCACATTTCTGAACGTATACATATTATCCCTCTCCCTTATTGCTATAATAACTATCTCCTGAGGCCACATGAAAGGAATCTGCTAATGATAACGGATAATGATATAATGGATTAAAAGATTAGGAGGCATAGTTATGCAATTCACAGCTGTACTCATTACCTGTCTCATTATGTTCAGCACCTTTTTCCTCGTCTATTTCGGAACAGACCGGTTACTGAACTATTTCTCTAAAACCAAGAAACCTTTCAATTATAAATTTGCAGCATTCAGTGGCATTATGATGGTGGTCTTTTATCTCTTATTCAGCAATGTGTTTAAATAAACCCTCTAACTTTTTTAGTTAGAGGGTTTATCCGTACTATTCGCTGACCTGCACTGTAACAATCGCTTCGATATTCTCTTCGCTATCGAATTTACCTTCATCATTGGGTTCCACTGCTGTAACAACGCCTTTAGTCCTGTCCTGTAATTCCATAGAATCACCGATTTTAGGGACGGACTCTACTTCGCGTGCACCGCCAGTAGCTTCTGTTGTTGCCGGGGGCTGAACGTCTACTTGCACCATAATTTTAAGCATATTGACTGACCTCCTCCTGATTATTGCCTTATATTCATTCAATACCACTCAGCAGCCTTCTCTAACCTTGCAAGATAAAGAAGGCTGATTTTTTGCGTAAAGTCTATTAGTTATTATATGCTTTTATCATCAAACAAACTCAATAGATAAGGAGCATTTCCATGAATCCTAAATATAAAGATTTATTTCAGCCTTTAACATTACCTAACGGAGTAGAACTACGTAATCGCTTCGTACTGGCGCCACTGACACATATCTCATCTAACGAAGACGGCACAATCGCTGATAGAGAGATCCCTTATATGGAAAGCCGTTCTAAAGACGTCGGTATGTCTATTTCAGCGGCAACATACGTTACAGAACTCGGCCAGGCCTTCCCTGGACAGCCTTCAATTGCACATGACAGTGATATTGAAGGACTCAAACGACTCGCAGCAGCGATGAAAAAGAACGGCGCCAAAGCGATCGTTCAGATTCACCATGGCGGCGTACAGGCTCTACCGGAATACACACCGAACAGCGATGTCGCAGGTCCGAGTGCCATGGAGCTGAAAAGCTTCCGTCAGGAACATACCCATACAGCAAGAGAAATAACTGAAGAAGAAATTGAGCAGACAATCAAAGCATTCGGTGCAGCGACCCGCCGTTCCATTGAAGCAGGCTTTGACGGCGTTGAAATACACGGCGCAAACGGCTATATCATTCACCAGTTCGTCTCCCCACATTTCAACAAGCGTTCTGACAAATGGAAAGCCCCGTTCCTGTTCGCAACGGAAGTAGTAGACGAAGTGGTGAATACAGTGAATGAATATGGCAATGATGATTTCATTATCGGCTACCGCTTCTCACCGGAAGAAGCATATAACCCGGGAATTAAAATGGAACTGACTGAACAGCTGATTAAACGCCTGATTGAGAAGCCGCTCCATTACCTGCATGCATCACTCATGCATATCCACGGCGACGTACATGAGGGTGAATATGCGGGACAGAACCGTATCGAACTCTTACACAAATGGGTCAATGGTCGTATGCCTTTAATCGGCATCGGCTCCATTTTCACAGCGGATGATGCAATTAATGCCCTTAACACAGGTGTTGAACTCGTCGCAGTCGGCAGAGAACTGCTTCTTGACCATGCCTTTGTGGGTAAAATCAAAGAAGGCAAAGAAGACGAGATCATTTCCTACTTCGATTCAGAAGACCCGAATAAACATGAACTCCCAGAACCCTTATGGCAGCAGTTTAAAGCAGGATTTTATCCACTGCCGTCTAAAGAAGATGCAGAATAACAATGAAAAATCCTCTAACCATCATGGTTAGAGGATTTTTGGTTCTATTCCCACTCTATCGTACTAGGTGGCTTAGATGTAATATCATACACCACGCGATTAACATGGTTCACTTCGTTAACGATGCGGCTTGAAACTTTCTGCAGGACTTCCCAGTCGATTCTCGCGAAGTCACTTGTCATTCCGTCGATACTTGTCACGGCACGGACGCCGACTGTGTAATCGTATGTTCTGTAGTCACCCATGACGCCGACTGAGCGGATGTCAGGAAGTACTGTGAAGTATTGCCAGATGTCACGTTCGAGACCTTCTTGCGCAATCACTTCTCTTAAAATCGCATCTGATTCACGGACGATTTCGAGCTTGTCTTCTGTAATTTCGCCGAGTACACGGATACCAAGGCCTGGTCCTGGGAATGGCTGACGCCATACGAGGTGTTCCGGGATACCGAGTTCGATACCGAGGGCACGGACTTCGTCTTTGAAGAGCGTATTGATCGGTTCAATCAGTTTGAACTGCATGTCTTCCGGTAATCCACCGACGTTATGGTGAGATTTGATGGTCTGTGCAGTTTTCGTACCTGATTCAATGATATCAGTATACAGCGTGCCTTGTGCCAGGAATTCCACGCCCTGTAATTTAGAGGCTTCATCGTCGAAGACATAGATGAACTCGTTACCGATAATTTTACGTTTCTTCTCTGGGTCTGATACGCCGGCAAGTTTACTCATGAAACGGTCTTTCGCATCAACACGGATGATATTGATGTTGAAGCCTTCTGCAAAGTGCTTCATGACCATGTCACCTTCGCCTTTACGGAGTAAGCCGTGGTCAACGAAGATACAAGTCAGCTGGTCGCCGATTGCTTTATGCAGGAGAACAGCTACAACAGATGAATCCACGCCGCCGCTCATGGCACATAAGACTTTCTTATCGCCGACTTGTTCACGGATTTTCTCTACTTCAATGTCGATGAAGTTCTCCATTGTCCATTCGCCTGTACAGTTACAGATTTTACGGATGAAGTTACGCAGTAAGTCATTGCCATATTCAGAATGACGCACTTCCGGGTGGAACTGTACGCCATATAACTGACGTTCTGCATTTTCTACTGCTGCATATTTACAGCTTGGTGAGTTCGCAATCATGCGGAAGCCTTGCGGGATATTGATGACTTTATCGCTATGGCTCATCCAGACGGTCTGCTCTTCAGGCAGCATGTGGAAGAGTGAGTGTGTTTCAGCCGTAATGACTGCTTTACCGTATTCACGTTCGTTTGCACGTTCAACAGAGCCGCCAAGTAATTTCGTCATCAGCTGCATGCCGTAGCAAATACCCAGTACCGGCACACCGAGGTTGAAAATTTCCGGGTCTATCGTGAATGATCCTTCCTCGTAGACCGAGTTAGGTCCACCTGACAGGATGATGCCTTTCGGATTCATTTTCTTGATTTCTTCGATTGAGATTTCGTGATCATGTAACTCACTATAGACACCCATCTCACGGATACGTCTTGTGATGAGCTGGTTGTACTGACTACCGAAATCGAGTACCAGGATTAATTCCTGTTCAAATGCCATTTCCATTGGTTAGTCTCCTTAGTTAAATAGAATAGTTAGGCGCTTCTTTTGTGATATGAACATCATGCGGATGGCTTTCTTTCAGTCCGGCACCTGTCATCTTGATGAACTGTGCTTCTTCGCGTAAGGCCTGTAAGTCTTTTGAACCTGTATAACCCATACCGCTTCTGATACCGCCGACTAACTGATAGATCGTATCCTGAAGCGCACCTTTATAAGCGATACGTCCTTCAATACCTTCTGGTACGAATTTTTTCGCTTCTTTGTCATCCTGGAAGTAACGGTCTTTAGATCCTTTTTCCATCGCGCCAAGTGAACCCATACCGCGGTAAACTTTGTACTGACGTCCCTGGTAGATTTCAGTAGCCCCAGGGCTTTCTTCTGTACCACCGAGTAATGAGCCAAGCATAACAGCATGTCCGCCTGATGCAAGGGCTTTAACGATATCGCCTGAGTACTTAATACCGCCGTCTGCGATAATGGTTTTGCCGAGTTCACGTGCAACACCTGCTGCATCATAAATCGCCGTAATCTGTGGGACCCCTACACCTGCAACAACACGAGTCGTACAGATAGAACCTGGTCCAATACCGACTTTAACGACATCTGCACCTGCTTCAAACAGCGCTCTTGTGCCTTCTGCTGTTGCAACGTTACCTGCAATCAGCGTTACCTCAGGAAAGTTTTCTTTTAAATCATGAACCATATCCAGTACACCTTTAGAATGGCCATGAGCTGTATCAATGACAAGAGCGTCTGTTCCAGCATCAACTAAATGTTTAGCACGAGTAAGTGTATCTTTGGCAATACCTACAGCACCGGCAACAAGTAAGCGTCCATGGCTATCTTTCGCTGCATTTGGGAACTCAATGACTTTCTCGATATCTTTGATTGTGATAAGTCCTTTTAAGACACCCGCATCATCGACAAGCGGTAATTTTTCGATTTTGTACTGCTGCAGTAACTTTTCTGCCTGTTCAAGCGTTGTATCGACCGGTGCAGTCACTAAGTCATCTTTAGTCATGACGTCAGAGATTTTAATAGAATAATCTTCAATGAAACGTAGATCGCGGTTCGTTAAAATACCGACTAATTTCATGTCTGTTTCGCTGTTGACGATCGGTACACCAGAAATACGGTATTTACTCATTAAATGTTCCGCTGCAAAAACCTGCTCGTCAGGTGTCAGGAAGAAAGGATTTGTAATAACGCCGTTCTCTGAACGTTTAACTTTCAGGATTTCATCTGCCTGTTCTTCAATAGACATATTTTTATGAATCACACCGAGTCCACCTTGACGTGCCATCGCAATCGCCATTTTTGCTTCTGTCACTGTATCCATACCTGCTGATAAAATCGGTACGTTCAATTTAAGACGGTCTGATAATTCCACTTTCAGATCAACTTGGTTAGGCAGTACGTCAGATTTCCCTGGAATCAGTAATACATCATCGAATGTTAAGCCTTCTTTTTGGAACTTAGTTTCCCACATGATTGATACCTCCATTTTATTTGATAACCTATTATTTCATAGTTTCTTCAATTTGTTGATTGTTTATACCATTAAAAAATAAATTCAGTAAAATCGCTGTCAGTGTACCGAGCACAATCCCGTTTTGTGTCAGCCATGCATAGTCTTCACCAAACTTGGCAAATGCACCTGGGACAGTCGTAATACCGAGACCGACACCGACTGACACAGCGATAATCAGCAGGTTATCCTGCTTCGTGAAGTCGATCGCACCCAGCATCTTAACACCATAGGCCATTACCATGCCGAACATCGCAATCATGGCTCCACCGAGAATAGGGGTCGGAATAATCGTTGCAAGGGCACCAAACTTCGGCATCGACCCGGCTAAGATAAGAAGTGCCACCATACCGTACATGACGTTTTTTGATTTGACGCCTGATAAAGAGACAAGTCCGACGTTCTGAGAATAAGCTGTATAAGGAAAGGCATTAAAAATAGAACCGAGTACAATCGCAATCCCTTCAGCGCGGTAACCTTTAGAGATATCTTTACGCTCAATCGGTGTCTTCGTGATTTCACTCAGAGCGTGATAAACACCTGTCGATTCAATCAGACTGACGATACCGACAATAACGAAGAGTAATATAGAGCCGATTTCGAATTTAAAGCCGCCGAAACGGAATGGTTTAGGAAGTTCAAACAAGTTTGAGTTATAAACGGCACTGACATCTACTAATCCGAAAAATGAAGCTACGATAGTACCGACAACCAGTCCCAGTAAGATTGCTATAGAACGAATAAAACCTGATGAAAGACGGTGAATCACTAAAATAATAATCAAGGTCATCAGCCCGAGTATAATATTCAGCGGATCGCCGTAAGACTTCGAACCTTGGCCGCCTGCCAGGTTATTCATTGCAACCGGCATAAGTGTGATTCCGATAATCGTCACAACACTGCCCGTGACGATCGGCGGGAAGATCTTGACTAAATAAGAGAAGAACGGGGCAATCAGGACGATAATGATACCCGACGCAAAAAGCGAGCCATACAAGACGTCTATACCATGCTTCGAGCCAATCATAATCATCGGCGTGACAGCGGTAAATGTACAGCCAAGAACGACTGGCAGGCCGATACCAATTCCTTTGTAGACTTGCAGGAAAGTCGCTACTCCGCACATAAAGATATCAATAGAGACAAGATACGCGATTTCTTCACCAGAGAAGCCAAGCGCTTTACCGACGATAATCGGAACGATAATAGCACCTGCATACATCGCCAGAAGGTGCTGGATACTTAATAGGAGGTTTTTCATTATTCTTCTCCTACTAAAGTCACTTTATCGCCTTCTAATGAAGCAATACGACAGAGACTGAGGACATCTAGTCCTTCATTCTTCAGACGGTCTGCACCTTGCTGGAAGCTCTTTTCGATAACAATACCGACACCGACACATTCAGCCCCAGCTTGTTTGACTAAATCGTAAAGGCCGAGTGCTGCTTCGCCGTTTGCCAGGAAGTCATCGATAATCAGGACCTTATCATCAGCTGAGAGGAATTTCTGTGAAACGACTACATAGCTTGTTTTGTTCTTCGTATAAGAATGAATATCTGTCGCGTATACTTCTTCAGTCAGTGTTGAAGGAATCGCCTTTTTTGCAAATAGACAAGGCACGTCGAATGCGAGCGCCGCCATAATAGAAGGCGCAATACCACTTGCTTCAATCGTCAGTATTTTCGTAACATCTTTATTCTTATAGTAATCATAAAAATGGTCTGCTACCTTCTTCATCAGCGCTGCATCAATCTGATGATTCAAAAAAGCATCTACTTTAAGAACCGAACCTGCAATCACTACGCCTTCATCTTTCACTTTCTGCTGTAACTCTTTCACGATTGTCCTCCTTAAAATAAAAAAACTCACCTTTTGGAATAGGCGAGTAAAAAAAGAATGTCCAGACTCTGCTGAGAATGGATTCACTTTTTACTCATAGTCACGTCATTTAAGGTGCGTGGTAGATACTTCAAAGCCATATTCTTTAATTATATGAGTGTTTTATTTAATTTTTTATTTAATTGATGATAACAAATTTAGAGTCGAATATCAAGGACAAATCCGCATAGAATCAAGGTTTCACCCTTATTTTGGTTAATGTAAACAGATTAATTTCTAATATTTTTTTAATTATTTTAATTTTTAAGTGTTTAGGGTGGGAGCCGTCGGGTATATTTCTAACATCACAAGAAAATCAAAACGACACCTTAGAGATTTACAACACATTAGTGATTGGGAGGTAGAATTACAATGGGAAACATTGAATCATTTTCTAGTGAACAAGCATTATTAGGTAGAATTGATAACTTGAAGTCTCAAGGAGTAGCTGAACGCGACTTACACGTCATTTCTAAAAACAAACTTGAAGGTTCTGCATTGAACTATACAGATGTTAACTTCAAGAATGCTGATGGATCATTTGGCGATAAAGTAGCTTCACTCTTCACTGGGGAAGATCCTCAGGCACGTGTATTTGATAAATTAAACTTATCAGATGCTGAACGCAATCAATATGAAAGAGAAGTTGAAAGTGGCAACATCTTACTTTATGTAGATAATGATGCAACTTACAATACTTCTACAACAGAAAGAGATCACAATTACGTTGAAGGTCAGGCTCACCACAACGACACTTACACAAATGGTGTAGTTGGCGGTTTTGCTAACCCTGATGCAGTAAACCGTGATCGTAACGAGACATTACATGAAGGAGCGTACTCTAATCCTGATGACGGAACAACTGGTCTGACTGGAAGACAAAGTGTACAATCTGACACAGATGCCGAGTATTCTGAGAAACATCGTACAAATAACTTACAAACTAGAGAGGAACATGTAGACATGAAAAACGAATTTAACAATGACTTAAACCGTAACGAATTTGACCGCGTAGACAACAATGAAGTATTAGAAGGACGTCGTGAGGAATACGCATTCGACGAAGATATCGCTAACCGTACAGATTTATCAGATGATGAAAAAATCCGTTTACACGAAGAACGCCTTCGCGTAGGTAAAGATAATGTTCAAACTGGTGAAGTACGTATCGACAAAGACGTAGTTGAAGAGCGTCAAGAATTCGATGTACCTGTAAGCCGTGACGAAGTTACTATCGAGCGTCGTCGTGTAGACGAAAGAGTAGACGGAGATGTTGATTTTGACCGTTTAGACAACGATACTATCCGTGTACCTTTAACTGAAGAACGCATCAATGTTGAAAAAGAAAACGTTGTAGCTGAAGAATTAGTAATCAAGAAAAACCGTGTACAAGACACAGCTCACGTATCTGAAACTGTACGTAAAGAGCAAGTTGATATCGATGACACAAATGGTCGTCATGTAGGTAACGAACTTGATCGCGATAACGACTTATTAGACCGTCGTTAATACTCAACATAAATGACTTACCCCCGAAGGCATTCCTTCGGGGTTTTTTGGAGGAATTCTTTATGGGAGCAGCTTTTTTCTGGGGTGCAGTATCAGGTGGAGCCGTCCTGCTCGGCGCTATCATCAGTATGATTATTCATATTCCCCGTAAAATACTTGGTTTTATTATGGCTTTTGGTGTAGGTGTACTTATTGGCGCAGCGACGTTTGAACTTTTGCAGGAATCACTTGATAAAAGCGAACTGCAAAATACATTGATCGGTTTTATTGCTGGTTCTTTTGTTTTCACTGCAATAGAAGGCATTTTATCTCGCCACGGTGGAAAACACCGTAAACGTTCTAATGCTCATGAGCTTAAACAAGATGATGCGAAAGATAGTAACGATTCTGGTGGCGGCCTTGGTATCTTTATCGGAACTGTAATGGATGCGATTCCTGAGTCTATTATGCTCGGAACAACGTTAATCGGTGGTAAAGGTGTCAGTATGTTACTCTTACTTGCTATTTTTATCAGTAATATTCCTGAAGGTTTATCTAGTACATCAGGTATGCTAAAAAGTGGTCAGTCTAAAGGTAAAGTCGTCGGCCTATTCGTTGCTGTTACCGTTGTAGCAGGTCTCAGTGCCTTATTCGGCTATATCTTCCTTGATCATGCTGACCCAGCTGTTATCTCTATTATTTCAAGCTTTGCTGCCGGCGGTATCATCACCATGATTGGTGCCACTATGATGCCGGAAGCCTATGAAGATGGCGGCGCATTAGTAGGTCTTTTCACTGCAGCAGGCGTCATTACATCTATTATTTTAGATCATCTGTAAAAAAAATCTTAGGCGTAATGGTACTGAACCCTGAAAATGGGACGGAATAAAAAACACTTTTTATAAGGCTGCTTGTATTCGGTATTGAACCGGAGATAAGTAGCCTAATTTTTGTTGAATTCTATTTTCATTATAATTTTTGATGT